>NZ_JBMPPA010000004.1:0-526085 GCF_049340215.1 Undibacterium sp. MH2W
GCAGCATTCGACATTAGGTTACCGCTCTCCCGTTCAATATCTGGAAGACTGGATGAAGAAACAAAATCAAGAGAATCTCGCTGCATGACATTCACCTGATGGTGAACTAATTATCGAGGGAAGCTCAATGGTCACTCAACGAATATTCATTAATAACTCGTTCAACAATCTCAAGAATCACAGTTTCGTTTTTTGTATTACGGCCATGAAAATTGCCAAAACCTATAGCCCAACATGAACATGGAATAATAATGAGGATAAAAAATGCGTATTTACGCCTGATGCCTCCAGTAGAAAATTTAGATCAAGTCATCGACACATCTAAAATTTTCTTTTGTTTCGACATAAACACTACGCTGACGGCGACCGGTTTATTCGAAGAAATTAATAGGTTATCTCAACATACCGTTAGCCAAGGAATAAAAATTGACCCAAGATTGCGAATTTTGAAGTCACTCTTGTATATGCCATCTAATCATTTTTTACAGGATTCGCTTTCTCTTTTGCCTTGACGCAATTAATCTAGAAGCAGAGCAGCTAACCCAAACCGTTTACTTAAATCTTATCCGAACCGGAATGGCGATTGAGTGAAGCATGAATTACCGAGGCAGCACCGCTATTCCTTATCAACCGCGAAATATTCATTGCATCTACAAAACGTAAAGAACTGGTACGCGCGTTCAGTAATACTAAAGTTGCTTTTTTCTGTGCAAGCTTTATTTTCATGATAAGGCAATTTCCCGCTTCATTCGTAAAACCTGTCTTCGATAGCAAAATATCCCAGTCTTTTCTCCCTACAAGTCGATTAGTATTGTGAAATAGACGTTTGCGTCCTTTGATAGCAATCGTATCGTCACTATCAGTTGTGATGTTAGATATGTCTGGATAGTGTGATGCTGCGAACGCCATTTTGACTAAATCAGCAGCAGTCGAGGTATTTTCCGGAGATAAGCCAGTTGGCTCTTTAATGACGGTATTTGTCATACCCAAGGCTTTTACTTTGATGATAACCGCTTTTTGAAAGGCTAAGTTGCCTCCAGGATAAGTGCGAGCCAACGCCGCAGCCGCGCGATTGTCAGAAGACATCAAGGCTAATTGCAAAACATCTCTTCTTGATAAGGTGGTACCAATGGGCACATGAGATAGACTGTGTTTTAAGGTATCGAGATCAGCTTTTTCTATGGAGATCATTTCATCCATATTAGGTTTGCTGTCGAGAACAACCATTGCTGTCATTAGTTTCGTTAACGATGCGATGGGTGCGATCTCAGTTGCATTCTTTTCTAACAAAATTTTACCAGTGCCGTCCTCAACAACAATTGCATGTTGCGAATTTAACTGTACTGCCGAAACGCCACTTATGTGCAATACCAAACAAAAGCCAATTAAGTGTTTTAACATTATTGGTATCCAGATAAGATCAACAGTAATGCTGAGTAGCTAGTTCATCGAAAGCATTTATCACGCTTTCTAAGTTAGCTTCGCTCAACCGATGATCCTCACAAATTCCATACCAGGGATAGCAAACTGACGATGGAGCGCACGGTTCATTTTCACTGCGCACTCCTAATCACAATGCTCTAGGAATTATTTACCTGAATAGATAATGTCTGCACGACGATTTTCAGCCCATGAAGCTTCATCATTACCAGTTGCTTTTGGTTTTTCTTTACCGAGTGATACAGCTTCCATTTGTGACTCTGGCGTACCTAGCAATGCAAGAGATTTACGGACAGCTTCAGCACGTTTTTGTCCTAATGCCAAATTGTATTCACTACCACCACGCTCATCAGTATTCCCTTGAATTAAGATTTTTTTGTCTTATTGGCAGTCAAGTATTTTCCGTAGGCTTCAAGCACCGGATTGAATTCAGATTTAATTACATACTTGTCGAAATCAAAATATACGCTGCGCTTTGATAAAATATTTTTTGGGTCATTAAGTGGATCAACGAATGGCGTAACGACAGTTGCAATTGCACGATTATCAGCAACAGGTGCTTTTGCAACAGGTGTTTCTGGTGCAGGCGTTTCAGCAACTTTAACTGGGGAGCTGCAAGCTGCTAACAAGACAGAAGCGGATGCAAAAATGAAGAGCTGGGTAACGGCACGCAATGAAATTTCCTCTAGAATACTTTTAATAAAAAGATAATTTAAGTAATTTGAATGTTTTTGGGAAATAGTACACTTTAAGACTTTCCTAGTTTGCATTAGTAAACTTAGATGAATCTTAAAGTTTCAAATCACAAGAGAAAAACCATCAACTATTCTTAATTTACTTGACGTTAGTCTGATCCTCGATCAGTAGTTAACATTCAAGGTAACTCAGAACAATCTAAAGTAATAAAAAATAAAATTTTGAAATAACCGCGAGACACCTAATCTATAAATGATCACAAGAACACATTTCATTACAAGAAAATACCTAAATTTATAATCCAAGAGTGCTAAAGCTCTAACGTTAAAACTTAGTTCCTTGCATTAGAGATTGGGACGGACACAGACACAAAGAGACCAGAATGACTTACATTGTCTGAGAACTCTAGTTGAATTTCAGCGCCAATCCGATCTGCGACTGCCTTGACGATGGAAAGACCCAGACCCGATCCGACTTGATCGCTACCAACAGTGCGATAGAACGGGTCGAACACCCGCTCTCGTTCTGTTGCTTGAATACCTGGCCCTGAGTCTTGAATTCGTATTACTGCGTGAAGTTCCCCCGTGGTGACCGAGAGATCAACCCTCCCTCCATCCGGAGTGTAGCGAATGGCGTTATCGACTAAGTTCATTACTATAGCAACTAGGTCCTGTTCGTTCACCCAGAGTTGGGCGTCTTGTTCTCCCTCGACGCCTACGTCGACGTGCTTGTACTCTGCCAGAGGCATAAGGTCTTCCAGCACGCGTCGATAAACTCTCTGCACCGATACAGACGACTTGGGTCGGTCGAGCGCCGACTGAGCCCTGGCCAACGTGAGAAGTTGAGACAGCAGGTTTCGACTACGCTCTATACCTCGGCGCAGTTTCATGAGACGTTCACGCGCGAGGTCAGACATGTCCGCCTGATCCAGTCGCTCCGCCTGCAGTGACAAGGCGGTTAAAGGTGATCGAAGCTCGTGCGCAGCATCCGCGACAAACCTTCGCTGGACTTCCATTGAATGGTCAACACGGGCAAGCAAACGGTTGATCGCCACCACGAATGGGCGAACTTCGGCGGGAAGATGGTTCTCATCAATGGGATGTAGTTCTTGTTCAGCGCGTTGATCGATTTCTACCGACAAAGAATCGATGGGCCGAAACATCTTGCGCACAAGGTCAGCCACGATCAAAAGCAGGATGGGAACCAAAATCAGAAACGGCATCAAAGTACGCAAGGCACTGTCGCGTGCAATTTCATCACGAATACCCGTTTCTTGTGCCACGGCGACCCGCTCGCCACTAGACGTTGTTTTGACAAGCACTCGGAACGGTTCACCACTGACATCAAGCGTATGCAGACCATCGGATAGCGTGATCGGTAGTGTCAGAGGTGCTCCCGTATCTCTATTTCCGGCTACATTGACGCTATCCGCAAGATATTGGACGATAACGCGGGACTCTTCATAGCTGTCTTTGGCGCGGCCATCGTCTCCAAAATGGACAAGCGGCAGGTGGTGCCGATCAAAAAGCGCTGCAACTTGGCGCAGCATATCGTCTTGCAGTTCGTGAGCTTCGTCGAATGCAGATACGAAGGAGAAAATGCCCGCCACCACCGCAATGAGCAAAATGGCTAACGATAACGAAAATGATAGCTTGAGCTGAACCGATTCGTTCAAACGTTTTTTGAAACCATCCATCCAACCCCCCTGACATTCTTAATGACTTCACCGCCCAACTTGCGCCGCAGTGCATGGATCAGGAATTCGACAGCGTTGCTCTCGACCTCTTCACCCCATCCGTAGATTCGATCTTCTAAATCACTACGAGAAAGAATGGCACCAGGGCGTACCAGCAAGGCTTGCAACAAGGCGAACTCACGATTAGATAGTTGCACAGGGGCACTGCTGTTGACCACCGCCTCACGTGTCGACGTATCGAGCGACACGACACCGTTACTGAGCACGGGAGTCGCGCTTCCTCCCTTACGTCGCAGCACCGCCCGCATGCGGGCAAGTAGTTCGGCCATTTCAAAAGGTTTGAGCAAATAATCATCGGCCCCGCCATCTAGGCCGCGCAGTCGATCATCGAGGCCGTCGCGAGCGGTGATAATGAGCAATGGAACCGGATAATCTTTGGCACGAATGTTCATTAGCACCTCCAATCCGTCCTTACCGGGTAGTCCAAGGTCAAGTAGCACCATGTCATAGTGCTGACAAGCGAGTGTACCGAGGGCAATTTGGCCGTTCATTATCCAGTCGGCAGCATACGAAGCATCTTTCAGTACTCCTTGGATCGCTTCGCCAATCATGGTGTCGTCTTCGATAAGCAATACTCTCACTCTAACTCCTTATGCTATTACTGGATGCCCGATTTATTTGCTCTTCATCTGCCAAGGCAACATTGAGGACAAGACTCCATCCTTCAGTTTAAATTGGTGAAACAGTGCGGCCAATGCATGAATTCCAGCCAACCAGAGGATGGTATCGCCAAGTAGCTTGTGTACATCTCCCCAGTCTGCAAGATTTGCCAAATGCGAGCCTGCGATCAAGGGCAGCTTTTCAATACGAAACCCGCCCAACAAAGTCAGAGGATTGGACTCACTTCCCAATGCCAACAGCGCAGTCAACGGCAAGGAAAAAAGCAATCCCCACAATGCAATGTGCATTAGTCGGCCGAGTAGATGCATCCATGGCTGCATCTGAACATTTGGTGCAGCAGGACGCACTGCAATCCATAACAAGCGCAGAAATGTTAGCGTAAATACAGCGATGCCCAAAGACTCGTGCCATACGATGTCAATTCTTGTGCCAGGGTCAATACCTTCACGCAGCAAATGACCAAAGTCACCGGGCCCCAGAACGAATGCAATGACAACAATGATTGCGGTAACCCAATGGAAGGCTTTACTCAGTTTATCGTATTGGACAAAAACGTTATTTTTCATGTTTGACTGGATTTGAAGGTTGTAATGGCTATTTGTAGTCCGCATACTCAATGCGCAGTTCTAGCAGCACGTTGCTTGAACAACAAGATGACAGTGAGCATGAAAGCAAAAAGCGCTGCTGATGCTGAATAACGACTAAGGGCCAACCCGCCTGAACTTAGCGGCTTATCCAAAAAGTCCCCCACCACGGCCCCAAGAGGCCGGGTCAAAATAAATGCTGCCCAGAAAAGCACGGTTCGCGACACATTTGTCCAATAGTAAGCTGCAACGACCAAGACCAAAAGCCCACTAAACACAATGGCACCGCCGGTATAACCCAATCCTGCCGTATCCGCAGTCCAATCGCCCAGCGTCGTCCCGAGAGTCTGGGAGAACATGATGGTTACCCAATAGAACATTTCGGCCTTGGGCAAACTTACAGCGCTAACCGAAACTGAGCCTAGCGTTCGATGCCATGCAAATAGTGAACCGAACAACAAAGCCATAAGTAAGGTCGAGCCACCAGCATACCCAATGCCGAGGGATCGGTCTACAAAATCAGCCAGCGTCGTTCCGACTGTGGTGGTTGCAATGATCGTTGTCCAGTAAAGGAGGGGTTGAAAGTTATTAGTCTTGATTTGAGCAACGACCGCAGCCAAAAATACGGCTGAAAAAATAAACGTACCAATCAGGTAGCCCAAATTCATCGACATTGAAACGGCGTCGCCACCTGTTTCACCGAGCGTGGTGGCCGCAATCTTGATGATCCAGAAAACGAGAGTAACCTCTGGAACTTTGCTCAGGGCTTTTTCTGTTGAAATATTCATATTGATTCGTTTTCTCTATTCAGAGCTTCGCTTGTAACGAGTCAAAAGTGGCTAACAGGTCAGCTATAGCCTTTTTGCAGTCGGTTTGATTGGGGGCATCTGCACGCAGTGCGCTAAGGGCGGGATCAATGGCTTTGTCGAGCCTGTGCCAATCATCCGCTGCGCGAGGCTTCAAGCCTGCCTCCGCCGAGTCCCATGCGACCTCCAAGTCCTTGATCCGTGCCTTTGCCGCTGCTAGATCGCCCTTATCCACTATGGTGGCAACGTCTGCGGCAATGTTCCGAAATGCAGACAAGTCCCCCAATTTGGACGCCTGCTTTGCCTGCGGCGCGGAAGTGGTCTGACTTGTCGCTATTACGGCAGGGCCTGCGGTACCGATGTCGGTGGATTTTGAGCATCCAGCCGCAAGGGCCAAGAGAGCGATAGCCGATAGTGCAACAATAGGACGGGTTAGCAAATTCAAATGACGCATGATTTTTCCTTGAATTATTAGGTAGAGGTTATTCGGCGGCTTGTGCATTCATGCGGCGGCCAATGCTGAACTGCGCAACGGCGACCAACATCACAATCACTGTCAGGAACAATGCGCTGGTCCACATGGCACCCATGCCAAGGCCGCCATAAGTTTTGGCCTGGGTCAGCAGGTCACCGAGCGCGGCACCGAAGGGGCGAGTCAGGACGTAGCCAATCCAAAAAGTCAGTACGGCGTTACCGCCTAGGCGGAATACCGCATAGGTGATAGCGATCAGTGTGCCGAACGACACCGCTCCCCATGTGAAACCCAAGCCAAGCGCTTCAGTCGCCAAGTCACCTGCCGCGGTACCCAATGCAAATGTGCAGAGAATGGCCGACCAGTAAAACAACTCTCTACGTCGCGTGAAAATCTCATGGATGGAAAAGCTACGTTCCACCCAAAACCAAACCACAAAAATCGCTGCTAGCGCTACGGCAAATGCCGACGTGCTTACATACAGACTCACGCCTAGCCCATCAGTGAGTAGGTCGGTAATCTGGGTGCCGACTACACTGACCAGCACGACCATAAGCCAGTAAATCCACGGCGTGTAGCGCGGTGTACGCAATTGCATAAATAATGCAACAGCCAGTAGCGCGCCCGTCACGGTACAAGTCGCGATTTGACCGAAGCCTGCATTAACAGCCAGAAAGTCGGCACCAGTTTCTCCGACAGTCGTAGACATAATCTTGATAACCCAGAACGAAAAAGTCACTTCTGGGACTTTATTGAGCCAGTTTGATGCGGAAGGCGTGTTCAGGATATCCATTGAGTTCTTTCCTACAAAGACTAGTTATTTATGGAGCGAGTTTGACTGACCAAACTTAGGCCAGCCTTAGGCATATTATTTGCGGACCAATCCAATTTGAATAAGCTTTCTAAAAAGGACTCGATGAGTGCGGATCGCAAGAATATAAGTGACAGGCATATAGAAGCCTAACGCGCGAAATGCAAGCCAAGTACTCAATACGGCGACCAAGAACGCGCCAACCATATCTAGCGGAAAATGAACGCCGAGATAAATGCGCGACCAAGCAACAGGCAGCCCCAATAGTGCCAGTGCTAGGCCAGCCATACGCGGGCTGCGGTACATCAAGAAACTAAAGGCGACGGCCCACAGGAGCGTCAGATGGTCGCTCGGAAACGAAGAATCAGCCGCATGGGGAATCAGGGTGTGCCCCAGACCGATCATGAAAGGACGTGGATGTTGCCAAACCAGTCCGATAATCTGGTTAATGAGCAAGCCTGCAAGACCGGATGCGGTCGCTTCGAGCAAAACTTTGCGAGTGTGTTCGCTTCCGCGTAGCCAACCGAAACCGATGATGGCTGGAAGCGCTAAGATGGCATACTCAGCGAAAAAAATAGCGAAAGCCAGCGGCATTGTGCTTGGGTGCTCTGGTGCATTAAGCCAGAGAAATAGTGCATGATTGTTGTCTTCCATGTTGTCTCCGGTGCCGAGTCACAAAACTGGAGCGACTCGGCCTTATGGCGTCTAGTCAGTCTTGTTTGTCATGGTCGTCATCTTGATCTGCTTTGTCTTCCACAGAGTAAATAATCGTACCTTTCTCGGCATCGACCCTCACATCGAAGACTTTGGTATCACTGACGACCTCTACATCGTAGACCCAACCCTGCTTAGAGTTCTCGTACTCGGCGTGTAAAGCCTTTCCGTTAGCATGTTGCTCGGCAGTCATGATTGCCTGAATCATCGGGATTTTAGCCTTAGTAATTGACATGACATCATTTTCTATGCCGCCTTGGGCAGCGTAGGCAATGGAGCACCCAGCAGCGATGGCTGCGGCTAGGAGAGAAAATTTGCTGTAGCGATTCATAGTGCTTCTCCAAAAAGAACGCAGGTAGTTGCGCAATCCAGAGTATGCAGAATCTTACTTAGCTGCCACTTAGCTAAAAAAAATTAACTTATGCATTTTTTGTCAACACTTTCCCTTATTAACAAAAAATTACGATAGACGATGTTCAGGAACAAACGGCTCGAAGCCGAAAAATATTAACGTTATTCGTTGCCCGGTGCAGAAGGAAATATCACTTCTACTTTAAGCCCTCCTAACTTAGAGGAAGTCAATTTAATACTTGCGTTGTGCATGTCTACGATCGCTTTTACTATAGCGAGCCCAAGGCCACTGCCATTTTTACTGGTGCCCGGAATACGATAAAACCGATCGAAAATTCGATTTCTTTCCGATTCTGGAATGCCATCACCTGAATCATCAATACTTAGTAGGATTTCATTGTCTTGTTGACCGCAAAAAATCTCTACAGTGCCCCAATCCGGTATATATCTGATCGCGTTATCCAACAAATTGCGTATCATTACTCTCAAATTTTCCGGGTCTCCAAATACAAAACAGCCAGTAACGCCATTTTGTATCAAACTAATATTTTTCCTTTGGGCGAAAATATGCACGTCATTAAACGCGAGGTTTAACACGGATATAATTGAAACCTTCTGCATTACAATCGCCCCTCGATAATTGTGATCCTGTCGCGCCATCATCAATAATTGCTCCACGAGATGTGAAGCGCGGTCTACACCACCAAGAAGACGATCTATCGCTTTTTCATGCATAGTCTCATCGCGAGCGCGGGATAAGTTTTGAACCTGCAGTCGCAATGCGGTAATTGGAGACCTTAGTTCGTGAGCCGCATCGGCAACAAAGCGCTGCTGGGACTGCATTGCGTGCGCTATTCGCAACAATAGAGAATTCAATTCGAAAACTAATGCAGATACTTCTTGAGGAACACCCTCATCTGAAACCGTGTCAGTCGAGTTAGCCTTGCGTTCGGCTAACTGTTTACCAATCCGATTGAGTGGCGATAACGCTGAACTGATACTCCACCATGCAGCACAAAACAGTAATAGCGAAACTGGTATCACCGGCCATAATGTACTCAAAGCAATCGCTATCGCCCTGCGACTCCGTGTGTTCATTTTCTGCGCAACCTGAATCACTCTGTCATGCGCCTTCACGGCATATATGCGCCATTCACCGTTAGTCAATGTTACTGTCGAATATCCAAGTTCAGCCTGCTTAGGTAGCGATCTATATTGACGGGATTGATAAACCCGCTCACCATCAGCTCCCCAAATTTGAACTACTAAATCAAAATTATTACTTTCGATTCCTAAAACAGTTCTAGAGTCAAGTTGTTTAAAATCGCTATCTTGCAATGCCAATGCCATCTGTTGCATGTGGTAATCAAATAATTTATTTGCTTCATGAATAGTGGCGTTAACGGAGGTAGTGAATTGCAAAGCTGCAGCAAGCAGAATAGCAAAGCCAAACATTAAAACAATCTTTACCCGCAAAGATTTCATGCTTGTTTCTCAACCATATAGCCCACACCACGCACATTTACTATAAATTTTTGCCCCAGCTTTTTCCGTAATCCGTGGATATAAACTTCGATAGCGTTGCTGTCTATATCGGTCAGGTCACCAAAGACCTTTTCCTCCAATCGGCTTCGTGACAAAATCGCACCCGGTCTAGAAATTAGGGCATCTAAAATAGCCCATTCTCTTGAAGACAAAATAACTTGCTCTTGCTTTTTACTCACTTGTCTAGTGGCAGAATTGATAATCACATCGCCAGCACAATACAAAGCATCAATGCGCCCGAATGAACGTCGAACCAAAGCATGCATACGTGCGATCAATTCATCGAGATCAAATGGCTTCACTAGATAATCATCAGCACCTGCATAAAGAGCAGACACTCTTTCTGGCACTGTGTCGCGTGCAGTCATAATCAGAACTGGCACGGTATCCCCTCGCTTTCTCAAGGAATTTAAAATTTCAATTCCGTCACGCTGGGGTAAGCTTAAGTCCAACAGTACAACGTCGTAACTATGCTTTAGTAACAACTTTTCTGCCTCAATACCGTTATCGAGCCAATCAACAAAATTAGATTCACTTTCCAACGCAATCTGGATATTTTCTCCAATCATCACATCGTCTTCAACCAACAGAATTTTCATATTTTTTCGCGACAGTTTATCTAATCAAAATTTTAGCTCTTAGCATTGATAATATGTCGGAATTACTAACTATTTGTTGCCTCGACAAGAACTAGCAACAAAAATCTGTTCTTCACCTAAATATGTATAATTTTTCATTTATCATTTTATGTCATCGTTTTGTAATAAATCCTCTGTAAGGTTCGGGGCTCCACGTTTGGAGTTTAAGGATACTTAACAATGAAATTCTTTTTGAAAACCACACTCGTTACTGCTGCAACCCTGTTCACATTTTCTTCTGCAATGGCTGCTGAAATCACTGGCGCAGGATCGAGCTTTGTGTACCCAATCGCATCCAAATGGGCTGAAGCCTATAAAAAAGCGACTGGCAATAGCCTGAACTATCAGTCCATCGGCTCCGGCGGTGGCATCAAACAAATTAAAGCAAACACCGTTGATTTTGGCGCATCCGATATGCCATTGACTGTGGAAGAGCTGGACAAAGAAGACTTACTGCAGTTCCCAGTCGTCATGGGTGGCGTTGTTCCTGTTGTTCACATCGACGGCGTCAAACCAGGCCAATTGAAATTGACTGGCCAAGTCATCGCTGACATCTACATGGGTAAAGTAACAAAATGGACTGATGCAGAGATCGTTGCAATCAATCCAGGCGTTAAACTGCCAACAGAAGATATCACCGTTGTTCACCGTTCAGACGCTTCTGGCACGACATTCCTGTTCTCTGACTATCTGTCCAAAGTCAATGCAGAATTCAAAAAAGTGGTCGGCTCCAGCACTGCTGTGAAATGGCCAGCTGGTTTGGGCGGCAAAGGGAATGAAGGTGTTGCAGCCAACGTGCAGCGTATCAATGGTTCCATCGGTTACGTTGAATTTGCTTATGCGAAGAAAAACAACCTCGCCTACACACAGTTGAAAAACCGTGAAGGTCAGTTCGTTTCTCCAGACGCTGATACATTCAAATCTGCTGCTGCAGGTGCTGCATGGGATAAAACACCAGGCTTCGCTGTCGTATCGACAGATCAACCAGGTAAAGCAAGCTGGCCAATCACTGGTGCAACATTTGTTTTGGTTCACAAAACACAACCAGATGCAGCTAAAGTCAAAGAAACATTGAAGTTCATTGACTGGTCCTACAAAAATGGTACAGCCATGGCCACTGAACTCGATTACATCCCAATGCCATCCAGCGTTGTTGACCTGATCGAAAAATCTTGGAAAGCACAAATCAAAGACGGTTCTGGTAAAGCTGTTTGGTAATTGAAAATTCAAAATCCCTATGCAAAGTTTTTAGTGATTTGAGGTAATAAAATTTGAATTTCTCACGGTAATTCTCCTGATTAAGAGATAAACGCGCAAAAAAAGAGGTTTTCACTTTGTTGTGAAAACCTCTTTTTTATTAAATCATTCAAAACAAAATATAGATACGCTCATATTTTCGATTTGCAGTTGATTTGATCAATCTTGTATAAATAGAGGCAAATTTCGGCTACTAACACTGTTGCCCCCATCATCGACCATCGCAGTAAGCTAGCCATTAGTTCATTCACATTCCACAAAATCAAATTAGACCTGAACTGAGATACGCACTTTAGTTATTAATCTAAGTGCAGATTATATAAATTGATATAGTGGATCGAATAACCGTATAAGCCATGTTAATGCAACATTCATGCGCTAAAATTTATCTCGAGTCGTTGAATTACTGATTTTGAACATCAAACTAGGATCTTCAAAATAAATCGGCGACTTTCTTCAACTAGCTTTTCTCTTCAAATTTTTCCTCCAACTCCGAGCTAGCTGCAATTGATCTGATAGCTAGAAATTTACATCACTCAAAACCTAACCTTTTTATACCAGACAAGATTAAAACTACCGCACTGGTGGCTTGCGAAAAAGGAGTTCCGTGTCGAAGTTGTTCTTCCGCAAGATCATATGATCCCTCATTAATTAATGCTCCAATTTGACCAGCAGTTTGATGAAAATATGCGTGCTTTTCAACGAGTGCTTTAAAACTTTGACGGCCACTTAATCTTTGCCCATCAGAATAAAGCCATTTTCCTAATGAACAACAATCGTCTCGGCATAATGTTTTTACATCAACTTGTTCACGGAGCTCAATAGAGTCACGCAACTTAACTTTCCATTGTCGATGTCCATCTATGATCGCGTCAATATCGATACCTTCAACCATAGCGGAGGACTTATTACCCGGTAATCGGAATTCATCAACTTGTGCAGCTAGGCGAATCGCGATATTTTGCTGAGAATTAGCTGCATCGGCTGTTTCTTCGACCAGTACAGCATTATCCTGTGTATTCCTATCAAGTTCACTTATAGCCTCCCCAATCTGCGAAACACCCAAGCTTTGCTCGCGAGCTCCTGTAGCAACCTCATCTAGCAAGTGCTTAATTTTATCTGCGTTGGTAACAATTTCAGACATGGTTTCGCCAGCATTTTTAACTATTAAAGTACCTGAGATAATCTTTTCAGTGCTACTAGTAATTAAATGTTTAATTTCTTTTGCAGCTTCAGCACTCCGTCCTGCCAGGGATCTTACTTCTGAAGCAACAACTGCAAACCCTCGCCCTTGTTCACCTGCTCGCGCGGCCTCGACAGCAGCATTTAAAGCTAAAATGTTTGTCTGAAAGGCAATGCCGTCAATGACTCCGGTAATATCGCTAATTTTTTTTGATGCTTCTTGAATGCTCTCCATTGTCTTTACCACGTTTGACATTATTTCCCCACCTCGCGTTGCAGTTACAGCATTATCGACTGCAATTAATGATGCCTGCTTAACAGAATCTGCAGTCATCTGCACTGTAGATGTTGTTTGTTCAAGTGCAGCAGACGATTCCTCTAATGACGAAGCCGCTGACTCTGTTCTTGCAGAAAGGTCTTTTGTCCCCTTTGCTATTTCAGCGCTTGATTTTACGACGTGATCACTTGCTGATTGAACCTGTCGAACAGTATCACGAAGGGATAACTGCATATTATTGACTTCTTTTAAAAGACTAGTCATTTCATCGTTTCCAGAAATTGCGATTTCAGCACGCAAATCTCCCATTGAAATATTAATAAGCTGAGATCTTAGTCTTTTAAAACTGACTGCCATTGAGTTATAAAATCCAACAAACAAACAAACAGCAACGCAGATACTAAGTATTGAGATTAATGTTGCGACCCACAATCCTTGTTTTAAAGAAGAATATCGATCAGCTAAAATTTGATCTAAGACGTGCAGATTTTTTTCAACTTGGGAAAAGTGAACCTGGAGTGTGTGATTTGCCACTTCCATGTACAACGCAGAATCCCCAACGATGTTTGATTGACCAGTAGGAAAAGTTTGTTTAATCAAGTCAAAAAATTTATTATTTTCATTTTCTGGAATAATCGTTATGAATTTTGAATAGGGACTATTTGCTTCCATAACTTTTCCAAGCTCCTTTTTCTTTAGTCGTATCTCGTGCTGAACGACCGCTATCCGTTGTTGAATTCCTTGGGATAACTCAGGTGTAGTGGTACCGAGTTTTAGTCCTCGATTACCTAATCCTCTCAAATCTGCAATATTTAAAATAATTTGTGGCTCGCGAATTAGTGTCGCGCTCATCAAATAATAGGAAGGTAGCTCTGGGTCTAATACAAGATCAGATCCATCCGCGACCTTCCCTAACAGGTCCACCAAAGATTGCGACAACTCCGAGAATGTTTTAAAAATGTCGTCAGCAGTTCCTTGAGAGGTTTTTACATTTTGTAGTGCAATTCGAACTTTGTTAATGGCCTCGGAAGTCCCAAATTCAGTACCGGACCTACTATTTTCTTCCTCGATTTTTTTTAACGAATTTTCGAATGCAGAACGTAATTCATCGACCTCTGTTCCGTTACCATCCAAAGCTTTATTTTGCGTCTTGTATCTCCACACACCAGCAAGTTCGAGTGCTGGAAAAATAGATTGTGCATATTGAACTCCCAATCGCTCTTTTTTTACAAATTCAATATTTTCATTTGCAGTGCTTAAATAAGTGCAAAAGAGCCACCCTATCGGTATTAAAAACGAGGTAAAAATAAGAACAATTTTTAATGGGAATTTTAATTGGGACATCAATTCCGCACAGAGACGAAAAATTGCCGAGTTAAACATGTTTATAAATATTTTTCTCATCTTTAATATCTCATTCAACTACGTTTTATATAATGAAAGTCCATGAAAGAATCGTCACTGATGACCTTTCATTTTTCCGTAATGCAAAATAAGCTAAATTCAGATCCTCAAAGGTCTTTTGATTCACTTCTTGCTACATCTTAGCACCTAGTATCTAACGCGAATTAGCTAGCTAACGTTACACTACATTTAAACAACAATTCATCTACACATAGCCGTTAAATTGTGATGCAGCACAAAAAGTATGTTTGTGTATTTTCAGATTAATTTACTGTGATGACATGAGGTAACTTGATATTGTTGGTTACCGTTTTGATAAACTAACTAAAAGAGCTGGTATCTTGGAGCTAGCGGGAGATAAACCAAAGCTTTGTGGGCGGAGTAACATAACTACGCTAGCGATAGATCTTTTTCGAGATAATTAAAAGCACGTAAGTCTCTAAGGCACACTCCAAGAGTGTTTTCTTTGCAGAATTGATGCCACATATTTGCATACTATCTAACGAACTGATGTTTAGGTAGCTGAAACAGAGAGTACTGAAAAGACCATGTGTCCGTTGCGAGAAAATAGCGGTTTGATATTCGTCTACAAGATCCGAGCGGTTCATTTTTTATTTTAGGCTCGCCACCTAAAGTCTTATGATCTACTATTCATACCAGTATTTAGCTATTTATTTCTTTGTTCTACAGCATTCGTTGGTGCTGCAATACGAGCAAAAAAGGCGTCTCTTGTAGCCCCAGAAAACCAAGGGTGCCACAGGCGTTGTTGCAGAACAGTGCTTAGAAACTGCGCTCTCTTCGCATGTCCACTGAACAAGAAAATTTCCGCTGGAAGCATAAATATTTTTTTTGTGGCGCTATTCCACAAGTCACTGGGTGAAACAGGGCGCGGTTGATGAGGACAAGCGTCAACAGTCAACACATCACCGCAAAACAATCGATCACGCCAGAGAAAACTTTTACAGTTAAGGGTATGTCCAGGCGTGTTTAGAAGTTGAAGATACTCATTACCGAACTTTATAACATCACTATTTTCTGGCAAAAAAAGTGTACCTGCTATGTTATAGAGATAGCTGTACGCAATTAAAACACGCTCGTTCGGCTCATTAGCTGCTTCATGTTCATGTGTAAAAAGAATTGACTTCAAGCGTAATCGTTGGTCGTTCAATATCGCGGCAGTGACCGCGACATCATCGATTTTAGGATCAATAAGAATAGCCTCGCTATTAGCCAGATCGCCTAATAAATAGCTGGTATGACCCGATACTTGATCATGAAAAACGCGAAAATACATAATTTACGTATAAATCTTTAAGAAGATCGCTAAGACAATCACAAAAAAACAAGTCCAACCAGACAGCAGCCAGCGCAGTATCCTCATCGACGGAATGAAGCCGACACCTCGTACAAAACCGATACTCATTGCTAAAAAGAGTATAGAAGCAAAACGATGATCAACCTTACCGGAAGAATTAACCATAACTAGCGGGTAGGCCGTGCCTGCCAACATAATTACAATCGCCATCGCCAGACACGACAATTGGGTCAGACGGTCCCAATTAGGATGTTTTAATGCTTTCATGATGATCACTCATCTTGGCCAGATTGAATTCGTGCCTCTTCATTTTCACCCCACATCGCATTCATAATTGCTAATAGGAGTGCGAACCCAACTCCTAGAATCCAAGCGAAATACCACATATTGATTCCCCTTAATTAAACTACTCTTTAGTTTCCGTTAATCAGTATTAGTAGGCGCTATGTTCGTTCGCCTCAATTTGCTCGATCGTTACTTTCCCACGCATAACCCGATATGCCCATGACGTATAAAAAATAATAAGCGGCATAAAAATCAGCGTTGCCCAAAACATGATACCAAGCGTAAGATGACTTGAAACACTATCCCAAACAGTTAAGCTTGCATTTGGCATACTTGAAGATGGCATTAAAAATGGAAACATGGATGCCCCCGCCGTACCTATCACACCAACTAAAGCTAGGGAAGACGTTACAAATGCGATCAATGTGCGCCTCGCAAAAAGTAATGCAGCAGTCAATAGTGCTGCCGTGGTAGCTAACAACGGAAGAATCCACAACATAGGTTGAAGGCGATAATTATTCATCCAAGCGCCAGATTCGCGAACAACGGTTTTGCCCATTGGGTCTGCAAGTGCTGCGGGGTCAATGACCGATGTAATCCGATAGCCAGGAATTTCCTGCAACCAAAATCCGGCTGCCATAAAGGCGACCACCATAACGATCGAGGCGATAACAGCTCCTTTAACAGCGCGATGCTGGACAGCACCTTCAGTTCTATGCGCCAAATAGGCACCACCTTGCATAGTAATCATCGCGCTACTTACGACACCTGCCAGCAATGCAAAAGGATTGAGTAATTGCCAGAACGTACCTGAGTAGGTGGACGCCATATAATTGTCGAATTGAAATGGCACCCCTTCCAATAAATTACCGAACGCAACACCAAAAATCAGGGGAGGCACAGCACCGCCGATGAACAAACCCCAATCCCAAACACTGCGCCAAGTTGGATTATGGACCTTACTACGATAATCAAATCCTACAGGACGTAAAAATAAGGCCCAAAGTACTGCTAACAATGCCCAATAAAAGCCACTAAAAGCAGTGGAGTACACCAAAGGCCACGCAGCAAAAATTGCACCTCCTCCAGTAATAAACCAAACCTGATTTCCCTCCCAATGTGGACCGACAGTGTTAAGAACGACTCTGCGCTCTAAGTCTGATTTTCCGACAAAAGGTAATAAGGTGCCGACACCCATATCGTGGCCGTCCATAATGGCAAAGCCAATCAACAATACGCCGACAAGCACCCACCAAATTATTTTCAGTGTTGGGTAGTCAATCATTTTGCATCTCCTGACATATTCTCTATTTTTGGCTGTGACGAGTGCACTGACTCAAATTCATATCGGCCAGTACCTAAACTACCAGGGCCTTGTCTCGCGAATCTAACCATCAAATACATCTCAACAATTAATAAGATCGTATAAAAACCTATAAATCCAGCAAGCGATCCATATAAGCTATTGACGCTGAGTGTTGAGACACTTAAATGCGTCGGCAATACGCCATAAATAGTCCAAGGCTGACGACCATACTCCGCGACAAACCAGCCCAATTCGCAAGCAATCCAAGGTGCAGGCAACATCCATAACGCCCATTTTAGCAACCACCTGCGCTTCGGCTGACCAGCTTTGATCGTGCTTAAAAACGCTACAACGAATAATGCCAACATGGCGAAACCCAAACCAACCATGATCCTAAAGCCCCAGAACATGGGAGTTACGCGTGGAATTGTGTCATTTACTGCTCGGTCGACGAACTCGGGCGTAACTTGATTCATGTCAGCAACATATCTTCTAAGCAAGAGTCCGAATCCAAGATCGTTTTTATTCGCGTTAAATAATTTCAGTGCGTCTTGATCTTGACGATTTTTTCTGAGCGCCTCTAACGCTTTAACTGCGACAATGCCATGCAATACACGCTCATGGTTCTTGATTTTAATATCCTGAATACCAGGAATTTGCTTGGTTATTGAGCGAGTTCCGATTAAACCCATCACCCAGGGAACCTCAATTTCCCAATCGTTTTTTTGCTCTGCTTCATTGATGCCTGCTAATAGCGTTAGCCCGGCAGGTGCTGGTTTTGTTTGCCACATCGCTTCAATCGCAGCCATCTTGGTTTGCTGCGCTTCACCAACCGTGTAACCAGATTCATCTCCTAACACAATGACACTAAGCGCTGACGCCAATCCAAATGCCGCAGCGACACCAAAACTACGTTTGGCAAATTCAATATCACGCTTTTTCAGGAGGTACCAACTTGAAATAGACAACACAAACATTGAACCAGTCAAATAACCAGCGGAAACAGTATGGACAAATTTAGCTTGGGCATCCGGATTGAAAACTACCGCCCAAAAATCGACCATCTCCATGCGCATAGTCAGGTAGCTAAATTCTGCACCGACAGGATTTTGCATCCATCCGTTAGCAATTAGAATCCAAAGTGCCGAGAGATTAGTCCCAACAGCCATCAACATAGTGACTAGCAAATGTTTAGGCTTACTTAAACGGCTCCACCCAAAAAAGAACAGTCCAATGAGAGTAGATTCAAGAAAGAAAGCCATCAAACCTTCGATCGCAAGTGGCGCTCCAAAGATATCGCCGACATAGTGGGAGTAATACGCCCAGTTAGTACCAAACTGAAACTCCAGCGTGATACCTGTTGTGACACCGAGCGCAAAATTAATACCGAAAAGTTTCCCCCAAAATTGGGTCATGTCTCGCCAAATGACCTTGCCGGTCATCACATAGACACTTTCCATGATCAAAAGTAACCACACCATACCAATGGTTAAGGGTACAAAAAGGAAATGGTATAGAGCGGTTGCGGCAAACTGTAGCCGGGAAAGATCGACCAAATGTTCGGAAATCACTTTGATGCTCCTTGTGAAATTACTGGGATACCTATACGCGACGCCATGAAATCAGCGGTAACATCAACTGCCTCATCTCGTATAAAAAACCACCATATCAACGTTATCGCTACCAACTTTAGTAGAACAACAATGAATAAATGAAAACGGAGATGGCGACGTGTTGGCTTCATATCTATTGTTAATGCAGGTTTCATGCCAAGAAAAACTGGAGAACATTTCTATTTAAAAACAATAGGTTATAGTACTGCAATGCCCCGAAGCTGCCAATATGGCAGTTATTAGCTGTCATATTGGCAGTGTATGCAATAATGGCAGCATCAATCTATTGCACAATCTTTCGGAACTCTATTTATGTCCCAACTTTTGCCAGAACTGATCTCTTATCTCGAAGAGTTAGTGGAGCCCCACATACTGTTCGATAATCAATACCGGATTATCGCGGCAAATGCGGCATACCGGCGACAGTTTGGGCACAAAGTATCTGTTATCGGCAGGACCTGCTATGAGGTGTCTCATCACTTTAACGCGCCTTGCGATCAGTCCGGTGAGGTGTGCCCTTTAGCGCAAGCAAAGCTATCAGGACACCGAGAAAAAGTACTCCACTTGCACCATACACCCAAAGGTGAATCCTATGTCAACATTGAGCTTGCGCCAATCCTTAACAAGAATGGTGAACAAGCCTACTTCGTTGAAAAAATGGAAGAACTGCTAGTTAATCAGGGATCATCATCTAAACAAACAATTATTGGTCGTTCACCAGTTTTTCTTCAAGCATTAGAAATGGTCTCACGCGTCGGCCCATCTCGTGCCAGCGTCCTTTTGGAGGGTGAGTCTGGAACTGGTAAAGAACTATTTGCGCGCGCTTTGCATGAAGCAAGTCCACGTGCGAAAGCACCTTTAGTCGTAGTTGAATGTGCCAGCTTGACTGAAAATTTGTTCGAAAGTGAGCTATTTGGACATGAACGCGGTGCATTCACTGGTGCTAACGTCTCGAGAATTGGTCTCGTAGAGTCTGCTAGTGGAGGCACCTTATTTCTAGATGAGCTCGGTGACATTCCCCTGACGATGCAAGTCAAACTATTACGTCTGCTCGAAAGCGGCACATATAGGCGGGTAGGCAGTACAGAGCTACGTAGTACTGATGTGCGGATTGTATCGGCGACCCATCGTGACTTACGTAGTATGGTTGCTAACGGTACATTTAGAGAGGACTTGTACTACCGATTAAGCACCTTTCCAATACAATTGCCACCATTACGTCAACGAGTTGAAGACATACCTTTACTGGCAACTGCACTTCTGTCAAGGGTGTCCCCCCAACGCCATATGAGCATTTCTGAAACCGCCCTCGCCTATCTGAGTACATACACATTTCCAGGGAACGTTAGGGAGCTACGTAACATTATGGAGCGCGCTGCACTATTAAGCGATGGTACATTGATTGAACGTGCTCATGTAGAACGGTCGATTAGTACAGAAACAAAATCAAACTCACCCCTTCGACATTATTCTCAGAAAACGGAAGTGACCGAAACATCGCGGCAACCTGGTAGATCACTGCAAGAAGTCGAGCGCGATGAATTGCTTCGACAACTTGAATATCATCAAGGTAATCGAACAGAATTGGCGCGCAAACTTGGCATTAGTGAGAGGACGCTTTATCGAAAATTGCGATTACTTGATAAAATTAAATGAAGATCATTCATCGTAAGCTGAATTGCAATGAGAACATTTGATGCTTATCTCAGCATTGCTTTTTTGCGACCATACCAATGAGAGCAGACAAACCCGCGTGTTGAAAACCTTCCTTCAACTCAGCATCATAAACACTGAGGTTAATAAACTCTAAGTCACTAAATTCTTTCCTTAACAAATCTTCAGTATATAAATGATCAATGAGACCCGGCCCACCAGTTTTATAATCAAGTTGCTTCGGTGTATATCCTTGCAATATGATGATCCCACCAGGATTCAACGCACCGATCATTTGGGAAAATAGTTTTTTCCTCATCACTGGATCAGCAAACTGAATAAATATAGCGGCGATAATGTCGAATTTCTGCGCACCCCAATCCCATGATTGGCAGTCTGCAACTGAAAAATTAACTGCGACATTTTCTGCCCGTGCAAGTTTGCATGCCTTCTCGACACCTACACTAGAGATGTCAAATGCTGTGGTGATTAAGCCTTGCTTTGCAAGCCAGACGCTATTTCTTCCTTCTCCATCAGCCACAGCTAATGCTGACATCCCCGCCTTAAAATACGCTTTATGTTTTAAAAGATAGTGATTCGGTTCCGTACCAAAAATGTAATCGTCTCTATCATAGCGACTATTCCATGTCTGAATAGGGTTAGTCAAAATTGGCGAATTTATTGAACTCATTCAATCACCCTCGGTAAATTTGCTTTCGAAGCTTAAGTGCCAAACTAGAGACCGCACCACCATTACTCACATTATCATAGCCTAATTTAATTAAGTTAATTTTTGCTGATGCTGATCGCGCCCCAGAGGCACAATATACGACGATAGGCGTACTCTTCTCGCTAATTGTTAATTGAATTACTTGATTCAACTGATCGAGTGGAATTGATATTGCCCCCTCAATGAAACCGGATTTATATTCAGTCTGGGATCGGACATCGATCAGCACTGCGTTGTTCGGCAAAATATTATCTACACCCATAATTTTTCCCCAAAAATAACTTAAGAATGTGAACACGCAACATTTCCTCTTATCGATCATTTATCAAGACGCTCAATCCCCATCATTTTTAGCACATATTTTTCATATATTGGTTCAGACGTACCTTGCTTCATCTTGTGCATGAAATATTTTTCAAACGCTACTTTAGCTAGATGCACCCACTTTCCTTTTTTAAACCAAGCCACATTACGTGGCGGAATCTGGGGCAAGGCGACAAAGGCAGCGCCAGTATCCCCCATATCAGCTAAACAAATAGCATTCCAAGTCCCCTTTGACGTTGCAGGCAATCCTTTCAAATCAGCTTCAATATTGTGAACAACAGCGGTAACCATGCTCTCTATCATGTAACCGGTTTTTGGTGCACCTGTCGCGACAGGTGTAGCTTCAACAGGAGGAATCGCGACACATACGCCTGCTGAGTAGATATTCTTATATTTTTTACTTCGCTGATACTCATCAATAAGTACGAATCCTCTTGGGTTACATAACCCCTCAACCGCAGCGATCGGATCAACGCCCCTGAAGGCAGGCAGCATCATGCTGTATTTAAATGGGAGTATGTGTTCCTTTTTTAGATTTCCTGCTTCATCCATTTCGCTCACGAACATCATCCCATCTTCAACTTTCGTCGTTTTCGCGTTGCAAATCCATTTAATGTCGTGACTTCGCAGTTCACTTTCCAACATAGATTTAGAGTCACCAACACCACCGAGTCCCAAATGTCCAATGTATGGCTCACTCGTCACATATGTAATTGGCACTTTATTGCGCAATTTTCTTTTTTTCAAATCGCGATTAAAAATGAATGCGAATTCATACGCCGGCCCAAAACAGGATGCGCCCGGCATCGCTCCAATGATGGCAGGGCCGGGATCAGTCAAGAATTGTTCATATGCAGTGTAAGCATGTTCGGCGTGATCGATGGAACAAACTGACTGTGTAAAACCTGTCGAAGGACCCGAACCAGGAACCTCTTCGAAGGCAAGTTTAGGTCCAGTTGTAATTACGAGAAAATCGTATTGATGTACTGACCCATCTGCCAAGGTTAACGCACTCTCTTCGGGTTGAAGACTTACAACACTTTGAGCGATGAACGAAATCCCTTTTTTCTCGAGGTGAGGTCGTATATGAAAAGTAATCGCTTCTCGATCACGCCAGCCAACTGCAACCCAAGGATTAGATGGTACAAACTGAAAATACTCTACCGCATTAATAACTGTAATTTGATGCGAATGATCTAACAGCTCTCTTAATTCATACGCCGCGGGCATTCCGCCTGTTCCCGCTCCCAAAATAATAATGTGTGCCATTTTTCTGTCTCCTTTTTGTTGTTCATCTTTTTTAATTTCTAATTTTTTTCGCTTACTAGTAATGCATTTGTGTCCGATAACACTGTTTCATCCAAGGAGCCAACTAATTGTGCTAATTTCAATTTGTTGAGGTGTACATGAATGTTTTCTTGCAAGAGGGCCAATGCTGAGTTGGTTACGTCATTTTCTGCGTTTAATAAATCAAGGGTAGTTCGATCTCCTACTGAGTGACCCAATCGCGTTGCTTCAAGCCTGGCCAAACTCGCTTTATGGGCCTGACTTAATGCCATCAGACGACTCTCACCGACCGTAACACCCAACCAATTGGTGCGGACTTGAGTAACAATTTTTTGTTTCAACAATTCGCTATCAAACTTCGCTTTATCAATCAAATGAACAGCTTCAGAATACTTGGCACTTCGGATACCGCCGGTATAAAGCGGAATGGTCAACTGTATTCCTATCATTCGATTACTAGCCGAATTCTCTGCACCACCGTAGTCGCCATTTCCGTGTAATCTTTCATGACCTACCTGTGCGATCACATCAAGTGATGGCGAATTCAATGCACGATGCTTCTCTGCTTCATCCTCTGCAATAGCTAGCTTTTTTGCCTGGACCAATAATTCAGGATTATTCAGTAACGCATCTCGTATGCACGCATCAAGCGATGGCAAATTTACTGTCGGCCGATCTGTAGGCCTATTTAGGGGTAATAAGCGCTCTCCGCTGATACCAGTAAGGTCAGCAAACATAGACTGCTTTATTTGTAAATCCATTTCAGCTGCCATGATTTGTGCTCTCACAGTTTCGGCACGGGCTGAAGCCTCATAGGTGTCCGTGATTGGGATACTTCCAAATTTAAACCGATCCCGAGTTTCACTCAGCGTAAATTCAATTGCAGTTTGTTGTTGTAGCAATTGTCGCAATGTTTCACTAGCAATCAATACATCAAAATAGCGTTCAGCGACTCTTAACGCGAGTTGCTGTCGCGCCGCTCGCCATTCGATTTCTGCCATATCAGCAGATAAAGCGAGTTGACGGCTCTGTGTAAGTAATGTTCTATTGAGCAACGGTTGTCGGGCAACCAGTGCATATTGGGTCATCTCGCCACGACGAATTGACGTATCAAATGAAACTCCGGTGCTTTGATTAAAACCTGGCGCAGAGAACTGCGCTCCCGTCGTTTCTGAGGCCGCACTTCCTATTCCGGCTCCAACTGTTAATCCAACTGAGGGTAGCCAAATACCGCGTGATTGCTCCCGATGTGTCATCATCGCTTCAAAATTGGCTTGTGCTGCTGCAAATTCAGGATCATGGCTCTGCGCTGCATGCCAACTTTCCATTAAATCAGTGGCGAAGGTTGGAGCGCAAATCAAGCACAACATCGCAGCTGAAAACATTGAATTCAGATATTTCATCATTCACTTTTTGTGGTTAGTAATACGCACTTTAATTTGGTGGACCTAATCAGTTCCCAGAACGCAATCCAAATTTACGTAAGATGGATTCCATCAAACACCATTTAGTAACGCCACTCTGCAGCAGGTTTGCCCCGACAAATGCTGTAAATGCAAGCCACCACTGATTTATGAACCAAGGGCTGCCGGGAACTCCAAATGCCAGTGAAAGTAAAATAAAAGTTCCCGCAATAACGCGTACGAGTTGCCAAGAGGTCATGAGGTTTCTCCTTGATGAGTAATAAATTCAATGCGATGGCGATACGCCATGTAATAAAGCAACGGAATAATGATCAACGTAAGCAACGTCGAAACGAATATCCCAAAAATAAGAGAGATGGCTAATCCGTTAAAAATCGGATCATCTAAAATAAAGAATGCGCCTAACATCGCTGCCAAACCGGTAAGCATGATGGGTTGAGCGCGTGTAATGGCGGAATTAACCACAGCATCTTTAAGCTCCATTCCTGATCGCAATTGAAGGTTAATAAAGTCGACCAACAAAATAGAATTTCTGACGATAATGCCTGCTAACGCAATCATGCCGATCATGCTCGTTGCCGTGTATTGGGCACCGAGCAGCGCATGTCCTGGCATAACGCCAATAATGGTTAAAGGAATTGGCGCCATGATGATCAGTGGGGTCAAATACGAGCCGAATTGTGCAACCACGAGTAAATAAATCAGAATTAAACCAACCGCATAGGCAGCGCCCATGTCACGGAAAGTTTCATATGTAATCTGCGATTCACCATCCCATTTAATGGAATAACCACGATAGGGATCACTAGGCTGGTGTATGAAATACTCTGTCAGTGTCCCGCCTCCAGGCGTTGGAATTTGGTTAATTGCTTTACGCATAGAAAACATGCCGTACAACGGGCTATCTACCCTACCTGCCATGTCAGCAGTAACGTAATTTACCGGTAACAGGTCTTTGTGATAAATTGGTTGTTCACGAGTTGTATTGCTAATGGTGACCAGTTCTCGAATTGCAACTAATTTACCTTCTGCCGTTTTTACTGACAGTTGCAACAAGCCGTCCATATCGCCGTGTCTTTCTGCGGGCAGTTGCAAAATGGCAGCATTTGGATATTTGCTTTCATCGTGCAACCACGTCGCTGCTTCTCCATTCAAACCTGCATGCAACGTGGTTACGATGTCTGCTTGTGAAACACCAAGTAAGGCTGCTTTGCGACGATCTACCAAAAGTACTACTCGCGGTGCAGAAGCAATGCTGCTGTCATCAAAATCGACCACACCATTCGTTTTGCTAAAAACGTCGCGGACAGCCTTGGCGACCTGGCGACGCCCTTCCGCTTCTGGTCCATAGATTTCTGCGACGATCGGAGAAAGAACTGGAGGACCCGGCGGCACTTCAACAATTTTGATGTTGGCATTAAAGCGCTTTCCTATTGTTTGCAAGGCTGGTCGCAGGCGTGTGGCGATTACGTGACTTTGATCATCGCGATGGTGCTTATCCACTAAATTAACTTGGATATCACCAACCTCGCCACCTGCACGTAAATAATACTGGCGGACCAGACCATTGAAATTAATCGGCGCGGCAGTACCGGCATATGCCTGATAATCCGTCACTTCGGGTACGGTTGATAAAAAACTCCCTAATTCATGTAACACCGCAGCAGTTTGCTCTACAGGAGTACCAGCCGGCATATCAACAATGACCTGGAATTCTGATTTATTATCAAATGGCAGCATTTTGAGTAAAACGATACCCGTTGCTGGTAACAAGATAGAAAATGCGATTAATGCGGCTACCGACAACCCTAACATTCCGCGATTGCGTTTTCCATGTACGTCATTCAAGAAAGGTTGAAACAACCGCGCAAATATCGGCGCAAGTTTTGCAGCTAAGCCATGTGGTCTTGCATCAATTTCAGAGTGATGCGCCTCCTTCATCCAGATACGTGATAACCATGGTGTCACTACGAAAGCAATGGCGAGTGACAGCAGCATTCCCATACTCGCATTAATAGGAATTGGGCTCATGTATGGCCCCATCAACCCTGATACGAAGGCCATAGGAAGCAGTGCAGCAATCACCGTCAACGTTGCGAGGATAGTCGGACCACCGACTTCATCGACCGCGCTGGGAATAATTTCCTTTAATGATTTATTTGGAAATTGTCGTTGATGCCGATGAATATTCTCCACTACCACGATCGCGTCATCGACCAGAATACCGATAGAAAAAATCAATGCAAACAGAGATACCCTATTGAGAGTAAAGCCCCATGCCCAAGACGCAAATAGCGTAACTGTGAGTGTAAGAATTACCGCCGTTCCAACAATCGCAGCCTCCCGTGCGCCCAAAGCAATGAAAACGAGTACAACCACCGACAAGGTTGCAAACAATAGCTTCTGAATCAATTTTTTTGCTTTATCGTTAGCGGTATTTCCGTAATTCCGGGTTTCAGCTATATCAACTTCGGATGGGATCACAGTGTTCTTTAATTCGTTAACTCGCGCTATGATGGCGTTAGAAACATCAATCGCGTTCTCGCCAGATTTTTTTGTAATCGCAATCGTCACCGCGGGATATTCGCCACCACTCTTCCCGGCGACGCCATGCCATACATACCGTATCATGGGCAGCGAGCCATCTTTGATCGTCGCAACATCTTGCATAAAGACAGGTTTGCCGTTGTGAACTGCAACCACTAGTTCAGCAACATCATGCGCATCCCGTAAAAATGGACCCGACTCAATCGTGACCGATTTGTTACCAGCCAGTAGTTCGCCCGAAGGCAAGCCGACGTTTGTCGACTGGAGCGCATTGCGCATATCCGCAACGGTCACTCCAGAACCTTGCATTCGTGCCGGATCAAGTTCTACAAGAATGGCGCGTCCTGGGCCTCCTATAGTTGTGACATCCCGAGTACCAGGAACGCGCTTCAGATCGTTTTCTATACTGTGAGCAACACGCTCCAAATCATAGGCGCCCGTTTCAGGATTTTTGCTATAAAGTGTCAAACTAACGATAGGGACGTCGTCGATACCCTTAGGTTTAACCAGTGGCGGTAGCACGCCTAAATTCTTAGGTAACCAATCTGCGTTTGAATTTACGGTATCGTAGAGGCGCACTAAGGCTTCAGTTCGAGGAACTCCCACCTTAAATTGAACGGTCATGACCGCCATTCCGGGACGAGATAGTGAAGTAACGTGTTCGACTCCACTCATTTGTGACAGTACTTGTTCCGCCGGTATAGAAACCATTTGCTCAACATCGGAGACAGACGCACCTGGAAAAGGTACCAGTACATTTGCCATTGTCACGTTGATTTGAGGCTCTTCTTCGCGCGGCGTAACTAGGACAGCAAAGATACCCAATAACAAAGCACCGAGAGCTAATAATGGCGTAATCCGGGCGGTTTGAAAGAATGCTGCGATACGACCGGAAATTCCGAGACGAGTGTTCATCGCGCCTCCTTCACAGCGACTGCTGGGTCCACGGCGATCCGCTCTCCAGCAGAAATCCCAGTAAGCACTTCCGTCGCTTCACCTTGCGATTTACCTAACCTGATCTGGCGCAACACCGGGCGCCTATTACCGTCAATAACATAAAGCCCAGTCATTTCACCACGACGTACAATGGCCTTTGATGAAACATAAAGATGTGTGCCTGATGCACCTTTATGTGGCAGCCAGACTCTGGCAAACAAACCTGGAGAGATACCCGATGTCGGCTCTGGCAAATCGATACGAAGCTGAGAGGTATGCGTTGTGGCATCAATAGTAGGCAACACCTGGAAATGTGTCAGCGACAACCATTGATGGTTAGGTGGCAAGCCTGGAAACTCAATTTTTATAGGTTGACCAGCGATATAGTCATTTATCGCCGTTTGCGGCAGCGAAGCCGTTACTCTCAAACCCTTAGGATCAAAAATCGTCAACATTGGCTTACCTGGCATCGCCATATCACCCAGCGCAATTGGGAGGTCAGAAATAATGCCCGCATAAGGGGCCTTGATCACGTAAAAACCTGATTGAATATCAGCAACGTTTGCTTGCGCCAGTTGCGCTTTTAGTTGCTCGGAAGTGGCTTTATATTGTGCTTCGGCACGCTCCATAGCAGACTGGCTGATATATTGCTTCTGAAATAAGTGTCTTTGACGCTCTACATCCTTGGTTGCCAGCTCCAATGCCGATCGTGCCGCCTGCGCTTGTGCTTGGCCTGCCACACTTCCTTGCATCGCTGATCGCGCATCTATCCGAGCCAAAATCTGACCTTCTTTTACACTATCACCGACCCTCACTGGTAGTGAGACGATCACGCCTGATACTTGCGCAGCTATGACAGTTTGGCGGATGGACTCAACGACCGCATCATAACTCGCACTTTCCGTTGAATCTGTCGCACGAACTATTTCGCTTGCCAATTGCCCTTGCGCTCCAAATGATGCCGACATATACATTATCGACATCGCAGCCACAGCACCTAAACGAGAAAATCTCAACATCACCACTCCCCTGACTAATCTAACGATTTCGCACGCATCAACTTAAACTATCGTAATTATGTAACTACTTAGTTAAATACGCAAGAACGAATTTAATTAAGTATGTGATACAATCAGTGCAACATGATCTGTATCAATGCCTCAAATTTAATTAGAGAGAGAATGTATGGAAGGACTAACGTTAGATGCGCTGACACAAGTAGCAGGATATTTTGCTGCATTGTCGGAGCCAACCCGCCTGCAAATACTAAGTTTGTTGCGAGATAAAGAGCGTAACGTAGGAGAGCTCGCAGAACTTTGCGGCTATACATCTGCAAATATCTCACGCCATTTAGCCATACTTAGCAAGCATGGATTAGTCGCAAAAGAAAATCGCGGAACAAGTGTTTTTTACAGAATTGCAGATGAGTCGATCTACACGCTATGCGATGTCGTTTGTGGCAGCCTCTTGAAGCAACTGGAAGATAAAGCACGGTCCCAGAAAGAATTTGCGCAGACGGCAAGGTTGGCGAAGGAACGGTAACGTAATTTAATTTAATTTTTAACCACGGAGTTGATCATGAAACCAAATGTTGGAACTATCGACAGAACAATCCGAATACTAGTTGGTTTGGGCGCAATTGGCGCAACAGTAACTGGAATGATAGGCGTATGGGGCTGGTTAGGAATTATTCCACTTGCTACGGGCGTGTTTCGTTTTTGCCCCGCTTATTTGCCTTTTGGTATAAGCAGTTGCGCAACAAAGAATAACGGCTAAAAGGAGACCCTCATGACTAGCTATCACGAGCTTACGCAAGAAGTATCAAAAAATCTTGCGGCACTACGTAGCGATATTCCCGATGTTATGAAGGGTTTTAGCGACTTAGCGAAGGCAGCTTCGCGTGACGGTGCACTTGATAAAAAAACCAAAGAATTAATTGCACTCTCGCTTGGCGTCGCGGCGCATTGCGACGCATGTATAGGGTTTCATGTTAAAGCTTTGGTTGAACTTAAAGTGACAAAATCTGAACTAGAAGAAGCACTAGGAATGGCTGTGTATATGGGTGGCGGCCCCTCCCTTATGTATTCAGCAAATGCAATGGCTGCATTTAAGGAATTCTCGGGTATGGCCTAAAATACTTAGGCATTTTATAAAAATAGGACTTACCGAAAATTATATTGAATAACACCATATAAATTCATAACTAGTGCACGACAAAGGGTGTCGTAAAATTTCCGTAAATCCTATTAAATTTTAGTGTTTTCAAGTTAGTATCTTCTTTAGCAATTGCTTAACTGAAGATATTGACGTGATCACTTTTTTATTTAAAATCAGACTCATTCTTGATCGTCTACCCCGCCCCTCTCCTACTCACGCCCTATTACTTTGGGCCGCGCTGATTGGCGTCATCGGAGCTATCGCGACGATTATATTTAAAGAAGGTCTGAGTTTCTTACAGAGACTCGTCAGTGGTCACAGCGGCTCGCTCGTCGCAATGGCAGAAACGTTTTCCTGGCCAATGCGTATAGCGCTACCAACGATAGGCGGCGCCATTGCTGGCCTGCTGCTGATGTTTGCCGAAAAAATCTCTCCGTCCAGTGCGACCGATTATATGGAAGCGATCGCCATTGGGAATGGTCGTATTCCAGTCATCACGAGTCTTCTTCGCAGTATTTCTTCGCTGTTTACGATTGCATCTGGTGGTTCTATCGGACGCGAGGGTTCGATGGTACAACTCTCAGCGATGTGCGCATCAGTGGCTGGCCAACGCATTGGCATGGACTCGACCAGACTGCGGCTTCTGGTGGCATGTGGCGCAGGTGCTGGAATTACGGCGGCCTACAACGCTCCTATCGCAAGCGCTTTTTTTGTGACCGAAATTGTATTGGGAAGCATAGTTATTAACAGTTTTGGTCCTATTTTAGTATCCGCCGTTGTTGCAAATATCGTGATGCGCGAAATGCCTGGCTATCATCCAGCTTATGCGCTCCCGAATTTTCCGGCTATCTCGGAAAAAGAGATGGTTTTATTTGTGATATTAGGTGGTTTCTCTGGCTTACTCGCACCACAATTTCTAAAGTTACTGAAATTTTCCAAACAAATTTTTAGCCGCATTCCAATACCACTTCCTATTCGCTTAGCGATTGGTGGTTTGGGGGTCGGCATTATTTCAGTTTGGGTGCCCGAAGTGTGGGGAAATGGCTATAGCGTAGTGAATTCATTGATACACCAACCTTGGCTCTGGTCAAGTTTATTAACTATTTTGATTTGCAAAGTCGTTGCCACCGCATTCACCGCAGGTTCAGGTGCGGTGGGCGGTGTTTTTACGCCCGCACTTTTCGTTGGAGCAGCGGTAGGCGTACTTTTCGGTCAATTGGTCAATACTATTTGGCCGGGGGCAACGTCACTACCATTTGCTTATGCGATTATTGGGATGGGTGCCTTTTTAGCCGCAGCAACCAATGCACCACTGATGGCGATCTTAATGATGTTCGAAATGACGTTGAGTTATCAAGTAATGCTACCGTTAATGCTGGCATGCGTATTAGCATATTTCATCGCTCAAGTGACGAGCGGCATGTCGATGTATGAAATCACCGTCAAACGTAATAGAGAAGAAAAAAATCGTCTAAAAATCAGAGGCGTCCACGTACGTGACCTTATACAAAAGACGGATACGGTACTTCCCATGTCAGCAAACATTGATGAAATGACGAAAATATTTTTGCACCATCCCGTCAAGTACATTTATATCATCGACGATAACAATCATTACCAAGGAGTGGTCGCACTCCAAGACCTTTCAGTTGTAATGGCAGACAACGCTGCAAATAAATCACAAAAAGCCGAAAATTTTTTGCGACGAGACTTTTTACAGGTTTTAACTCCAGGCATGAACTTAAGTGAAGCATTTCAACATTTTCAGGTGCACCAAGGTGAGCGCCTCCCAGCGATTGAAAGTCCGGAAAATCCCGTCTTTCTCGGTACGGTATTTAAAACTTCGTTACTTGATACATTTTTTAAATTGAGTCAAATGGAGAGTGTGACTTACTAACTAAATTAATGAAATGACATAATACAAGGGAAAGTTTAGTTGTACTAATTCATACTTTGATTTTTTCATTACCTAGTAAGCTGAAATGTAAATAAGAAAAGAAGTAGTTGTATTATGCGTTTTTCAAAAAATTTATATTTCCAGAAGTAGATAGCCGTTCGCGATTTTTTTTCTTAGTCAATCATGCTTGAAATCGTTAAATAGAGGATAAGCGCTAAATTCCCCCCATCTATCGCCCAGTTAACCCAACGGCCTTAGTTCTCCAAGAGCGCAATGTTCTCCCGCATACGCGCGCGTAGCATCTCCTGCCATTCGGGCTCCAGCCAGTGAGCAACCTGGTCAAAACCCTTGCTGATACGTGTCAGTAGTATGTCAAGATAGCAACTAGCCTCGTCACTGCTATTGAAACCAAAACGATGGGCTTCGGTCAGTATTGCCGAGCGAGAAATGTCGAAACGCCCGGTTGACAGCTGCAGCGTCAACGTCCGCGGTGTCTCAACCGGATTTGGTACGACATCGAAAGCCGGTGCAAGACGCCAGCGTCGTTGCTCGTGTTGGTATACGACTGCATGATTTCGGACATGGTCATCATCATTTCCGCACACTGCATTAAAGACCATCCTGCCAAACAACTCGCGCCGATCTTCCACAGGAGCTCCTATGATGCGCAGTTCCTCCGCTAGACGTGGATAGCTAAAGAGGTCTGTTTGCGTTAACTTGTCTGGATACTCTGTCTGTAGTAGCGAGGCTGCGCTCACGCACATCAAGCGCCCGTCTCCATTTCGGTCATAGCGCAGCACGCGCACCGCACTAGCCCCCTCGGCGGCAGGATGCAGAACAGTTGCCGCAAAATCCAAGCCACTCGCAGCCCCCCATTGCTGGCCGACATGTTCGAGGCAAGGTATGTCAGCAATATCGCTGGCGATTCTAGGCTTGACCAGCCAGTACTGCCCCTCATTGTCGCGCAAGGTCGACTTGGGGCGAGCGCCCCCTACACTGGCAGTCTGTACTAAACGGCGGCGAAGGCGGACGTCAACTGCCGGCCGTTGCGCGCTCATAGCTGCCAGTTCTTGCACCAGCAGCGGTAGCTGGAATAACTTAGGGTAGGAAAGCTGGGCTACTGAAGGGGTAGATTTTGTGCCTACGGCGAGCGCGCCCCACCGGTCAGCGTTATTGGCCAAAATCAGATAGCGTGCCAAAGGTGTGCCTTCTGGCAGATTGTGCTCGCGCCGAAGCAGCGCCTGGCCCCATGAATCCGGACAAGCATCTCGCAGGACATCGTGCAAACCATTGTAGCGTGTAGCTGGCCGCTCGTCCTCCGGGCGGAAAGGCAAGTTGACCGGGTCTATCGCCCAAGTGTGACCCGCATCAACATAACTGGGGGCGTACTTAAATCTACCCAAGCTTGCGACGGGTCCAGCAAGATAGCGTCCGACCGTGATCCACTCTCCGTTGTCTGGACGTTGCAAATAAATGAATAAGGGCTTAGAAGTATTCAGCATCTACTTCCCCTCCTCGTTCTTGCCGGCTGAGTTTTACTCTACGTTGGGGAGAATCGGACCACAGAGAAGGTGCTAGCACAGGTATAGCATCCTCAAACACGCCCAAAATCAACAATGCAGCGAGGTAAGCGCCAGCCGCTGTACCTGGGTCGCCTCGTTCCATACGGCGCAAGGTAGCCTCAGAAATACTCATTCGCACGCACAAGTCGGCTGCCGTTATGCGCTGGCGTAAGCGTTGCGTGTGGATGCAGCGCCCCCATGTGCTCAGTCGCTCCCGTACCAAAGTTGGCACCGTATCCACGTTCAAGAGCTTCTTAGGCATACGTGAATCCCATCATAAAAATCGTGTTATAGAGCATAACATGATTTTTATGAGGGCTTCTAGATTTAGTGATAAGCCATGCTTGATACGAAACGAAGAGCTTTTATATTTTCTGAATGTTTTTTCGATGAGAGGCAGAAACCGGATTGCCCAGCGGTTGATAGAGGAATTGTCGACAAAGGCGCCACGTTCCTGCATCAACTCTTCGAGATTGCGGTAGCTGAGTGGGTAAGCTGCATCCCGAACGCATTTTTTGGAGTATGCCTAGGCGCATCCGCGCTACCCACAAACTTGACGAAAAGGGGTCAGATTGTCGGTAAAACGGCCTCGGAGTGCGAACTACCCACAGAGTGGTGGGTTTAAAAGTAGTAACCCTAGCTGTTTTACTCACTCACACGCTACTACCAACACTTTTTAGTCCGGATAACCGTTTTGAGTGACCTAGTAGCTGCTGCACGGTTTCTAAGTTCACTCCATTGCGTAATGTCTATTAAACTAGGGGAAGTCCAGCTGTCGCTCTCCCGTTCAATATCTGGAAGACTGGATGAAGAAACAAAATCAAGAGAATCTCGCTGCATGACATTCAACTGATGGTGAACTAATTATCAAGGGAAGCTCAGTTATGGTAACTACTTTAACATTAACTTCCAAGACGCAGAACCCTTCTAATTTTTCATTTAACGGCTGAAAAATTTCAGTAATTACCCTAGGATCACCGTGCCCCAAAAAAAATTGTTCGCAAGACTTGACAAGATTTACATAAAACATAACTTTTTAAATTATTAAACCCCTTTTTTGCCTCGGAGTTCTTGCTGTTCAATGCTTACCTTTCCCCAGCAAACGCTGACGCATGTTTTTTTAGCCACTCAAAGTATGGCGACGCCACATCTTCTCCAACGATAACGTTGTTGGCCCTTCTTTTTGACTTATCAATAATACGATTTGTTTCAAAATCCACAAATAAAATGTCACTAAAATTCGTCAGTAGTGCACTGATCACTTGACATGAATCTATAAATTTTGATTCTAATTTTAGCCATTCACTTTTATCTTTCTGGTGCGAATTTTTTTCAATTTTCGAATTAGGATTGAGTCCTTTTGTAACCGAGGAACTTTCTAGCGTTGCAACATGTTGTCTCAATCGCCTATTTTCATTTTGGAGATTGGATAATTCGAGTGAGGCTAAAAGCGCTTTTGACTGCTCCAAAGGACTATCTTTAATCCTAACTGTAGTCGCATTCTTCAATCCTTTGCTCGGGTTTTCCGCAAGATAATTTAACAAAAGAGATTTATATCTACCGTTGCGAAGAAGAGTCGTATTTGAACAATTTTTTACTGAAATTCCAGCACGCTTCTCACTGATACTTATATTTTTTGCTACTGCTTTCGATAAATCGGTCAAACAATCGTATTTTTGTTTACTTTCACGAGCAGCGAGCAAATATAGCTCTATGGCTTTTTCTCTACGTAGTTGCATCTTTTCTTTAGAACCAGCAAAAGGATTAGCTACTTTTTTCTTTTCAGCCATTTTTAACCTTCCTAAAAACTATTGCTCATCATCAAGCAATCGGATAGATCGTACAACATTGGGGAGACCAATTAAATGCTGATCGGTGTCAAGCAATAGACGTATATCATCAATACTTAACTTATGAGCTGCGACGTAGCTGCGCAGTACTCCAGCGCATTCAGCGGCTGGATTTGCGGGCATTCCGCCTGAAAATGCCTCAGATATCGTTGCTGGGTCGCTAGCAAGTATTTTTCGTCGATATAAATCGAATTTTGCTTTAACGCTTGGGCTTTGAAAATTAGGATATTGAATCGATTCCTGTATGCGGGACAAAATATAGTTTGTCGTATCGGTTTGTACAGCGACTCTCTGCAAATCTTGTTCAATGATTTCTGGTTTTTCCACCACCCAAGTGCGAGTATCGTCACCAGCAACTACTCGTAACCTTTGCATTTCAAGGGTTTCAATACAAAACTGTAAACCGACCAAATCTTCACCAAGAGTTTGTCGCTCAAGCTCGAGCATATCAAGCTCCTGTTCAGTGTAGCCACCTTCCGCTTTATCAATCTTCTCACTCAATTCCAACAACATTTCGAGTGTATACTTGGCCCGCGCGACCAACGCGGGAAGGTGATCAATTGATCTTACTGCGTAAGAGCACAACGAACACCGTCGAGTCCCTTTCAGTTGAAGAAGCACCTCCTTAGGACATTCATTTGAATACGGACAAATCTCAGTCTTATTAAACGCAGCTTCTCCAATACCCCTTTTTCTTATTACATCGATCCCATTAACCTCACCTTCACCAAGAGTGACACTGATGCAACCATATCGAGATATAGTTTCATCAAAGTCAGTTCTCAAGCTTTGTGCTAATTTGGAGTTAATGTTGTCTGGCTTGATAAAGGATGCATCTGAACTGAGATCGCCATCTATAAATCCTCTGACTTGCTGCTCAAATGCTCTTCTAATTAAATCATGCTTCTGCTCACCTCTGAGGCCTTCCAGATCATCAGCTTCAGTTCGAACGTAATGAAAAACTGTTTTTCTATTTTGGCCAGTAATGTATTTACCGATTATTTCTGGTTGCAAATAACTGATGAATTCACTGACAACTGTAACTCTGCTTGAATGTGGTGTAATTTCAGTTTGAACCTTAAGTGGGCATACACCCTCTTCTAGATTCGAAAACTCCTCAAGTTTTTCCCATTCGTTCCGATCATTAAACTTGATGCCAGGCGGTCTTAGCTTACATAGGATGTAAGGGCTCCCGACAGGAGTCCAAAACTTTGGGATTTGAGCCTGGAAGCCCAGTAACAGTTTATTCCAAGCATCTGCGTAAGTATTGTCGCTGTGCGGCAATCCTGATTTTGGACTATAAGAAAAAAGAGGCCTAAACTTTGGATAAACTGTTTCTTTATTATCGTTATAAAATTGAAACTTATTGAAGGAGGGCTCATCAATCATGTCCCTCCACTCTCGTTGTAAGCGCAAAAGCTCAATAACGCGAGTACTAACCAATGGGTTAAATTGTTTTTTGTTTGCCTTGTCACTATTTACGTGTAAGAGGGTATAACCTTGCCCATCATCTTTGGAAATCTGATCGAATAAATCACCATCAAGCCACTGTATATGATGATGGCGCAACCCAGTATAGAGTGCGACAAGAATTTGATTTAAAGCATGGGGACGGAGTAACTTTGATCTCTGTCCAGTTTTTAACCGATACCACTCAGCAGAAATTGGCATCGGAATAAATTCCACCTGAAGCGACTTACCATTTGCTTGATAACTCGGAATCTTGAGTTTGAATTTTTCCTCTGCCTGTTTTGTATTTATTATGTAATTAAATTTCGTTAAACTATAAAAATCGGATGGTGTAATTTCACCAGATAACATTTTTTGGTTTATTCGGTAGGCATAATCCCTCACACATTCGATGTAGTTAACCATCGCCGAGAAAACTTGCCGAGGAATTTTAGCCTTATTTGTTCCTTGACTTTTAGTTAGTACCGGGAAATCTAATTTTGAAAATGGTTGCTTAAAGTTTTTACAATGTGGCAACTCATCAGCGTATGTCACAAGATACCCAAAAAAAATCTGAACCTGTTTCAAATATCCGTAAGTGGTTTCGGGTTGATGCCCGTAATGCTCCTGCCTCAACTGCATAAATTCCACAAAAGTGTGTGGCGCTTTCGATATTTCAATGTCCTTATTTCGCGAAATAAAAGTAATGCCCACCAAGTTATTTGGAGTTGAAGGAAATTTTAATTTGGTAGAAGGATTTTCGTGAAACCAATACGGCAAATAATAAAATAGATACAGATTGAAGTAACCAATTGCAATCAAGGGCTGCGAATAATCTTCTCGCCTCACGACACTGAAATAATTTTTGTACAGTCCTAACCAAGTCGACGTGTTCGCCCTCATATCAAAATCTAACCCCGGTAGCGCGAAGGTCTGTGACAATTTATCTGGGAAAGCAAGAGATGGTGGAAGTTGGACAACCTCAAGATAATTAGTAAGCGAGCTGTTGTCGTGACTTAAATTACTAAGCCCTTCAAGTATTTTCCGACTCTGACTGTGTTCGATCAAAATATTGTCCCAATCTGCTGGAGATATCGTAATTCGATCAGGATATTTGCGTTTTAACACATCAAGAAGTGTGCGATAAACAGATATAAATTCAGTGCCCTCTGCCGCCGCGGTCTTCAACTCCAATAGGCCATCGTAACTAACGTCCTCGGGGACGCGCCAACCAGTCGCTAAAATTAATCTAGTTGCGTAAGTGCGGAACCATTGACGTCTATTCGGATTTGTTCCAACCGCAATAAATGCCTCGTCCTCAATATTGTCTACATTTACCTCCATGCCTCGTATAAAGCAGAGTAGCTCTGCACTCTTACAAATAATCTGGTCGTAATCGGAAATTCTCACACCTAACTGCCTATGAATCGGCCAAGTGAAATTGCTAGGGAGAGTTACTACGCCTTCGCAATGTAAGTTAACGAGAAAAATACCTATCCCAGTCTTTACGTACGGCCTGTAGGTTTTTTTATATTGTTGCCGAGGAAAATGGTTACATAATGTAAATTTTTCAAACTGCTGCATTGTAATTTTACTAGTCTGTTCGTCGAACGTAGCATAGGCATTTCGTAAATATGCCTCGTCTAACTTTGCAGAACTTTTCAGTACGCAATCTAAGACGAACAAAGGATATGCCGCATTTAACCTTGAGCGAGTAGAAATCTGCCGAAAATCAATTGACTCATTCTCGTACACTTCTAAAAGAAGAAGTGCTGACTCATTTAATGCCTTACGAATAGCAACATTTAAAGCATTGCCTGTCCTATTAATGACTAGATTTCGAGATAGATTCATCATTCTTATTTCTCTAAACTCAAGTTTTTTGACCTTCTTTCAAAATCAGCCATTTGCTCTCTCATTGCGTCTAATTTTTGATCGACGAATGATCGAAAATTTCCATCTTGATAAATTAGTATGTTGGCATAGTGAATTTGTGCATTAATCAAATCAATATCGTGCGTTGCATATTTTTCGGTCGAAGCAATCTTTTTATGCCCCATGATTACCCTCACAGTAGCCATAGGAAGTCCATACCCCCCGTTTTTACGAGGGAAATAATTTAACAGATAACTTCCATATGCATGCCTGAACGAATGCGGTCCTTTAACCGATTCAGGAATCCCTGCCTTCCTCGCTGCTGATTTAAATATATCTTGTCTCGAAGTTGGAGCAGTAAGAAAATATGGTCTTCCACGTGCGTCGTCACGTGCAAGCACTTGGAACAAAAAAGTATGCCTATTGTGCGGAAAATATTCGTGAATAAAGTAAAGCTTAAGATTTTCAAAAAATAAAGTAGCAAAAGGCTCTATTAAAAATCCCACTTCGCTTTCACGCCCTTTCCAAGCTAATCTCTGTCTATCAACTGGGTCTAAAGCTGTGTAACTTGCATGATTCAACCTTCGACGGGGATCAATGAAAAGTACTTTATTGTTCGATGGGTTCTTTGAATCTAATACTACGTCTTCGATAAGTAATTGCAATGCCTCATTTGAGCGACAGCCAGATGCTGCGTAGAGGGCGTAGAGTGCTTTATCCCGATAAGTAGTGAGAGCTGCGATAAAATTAAACGCTAAATCGAGAGGAAAAGCTTTTCCTGAGTCATATTTAAGAACTTCACTAGTCTGAATTGTTTTGTTAAGTTTCAATCCACCAAAATGGTTTTTAGTAGCACTTTGAAAAAATGAGTCTTTTTTAATCGCATTGATTTCATGAACTGTTCGTGGAACTCCTGAGTTGACTCCATCAAATAATGGTGCAAAATCCACCTTAACATCATCGTCTAAAAGACCTAATTTAGAGAGTTCTGCATCCTCTCTTCGTAATATTTCTGATAGGTTTAAAAAAGCCCTTAAAGCGGAATGCTTACGAGCAGAGGTATTTTGTGAGCAGAGTCGCGGGGGCAAAGTCTTGGAAACGCGTTTTACTAAATCTATTCCAGAATATTCGCCTAAGACTAGATAATCATGCCAGCTTTCGATGATTCTTTTGAGTTCGCTTTTTTTTAGAGAATTTCTTTTTTCATCATAATCGCCGATATAAGTACAAGCCTCAAAAAAATAATCATAAAAACTGGCCAAATCTCTGCAATAGGCCTTGCGAGTATTTAATGAACAATTTTTTAGACTATTAGCAAAGAAAGCAAATGCTGGAACCTCGCCGCTCGGACCAAGCAACTTGTAAGCGCTTCGGCCATCTTTTTCGTACACAATAAGTGTGACATTTTTCTTACTTCTAATGCCCTTCGGTTCCATATTGAATCCCATTCAATCTTCAATGTGCACCAAGGAAGAATAGTCAACGCTTTGAGGAGATTCAAGGAAGATATTACCTTTGTTCAACAAAAGTAATAAAAGAAAATAATCACAGACAAATACTAAAATCTTAAGTCTATGATTTTAAATGATTTTTGGTCCACCCTACACGAATCGAACGTGTGACCTACAGCTTAGAAGGCTGTTGCTCTATCCAACTGAGCTAAGGGCGGAATTTATTTCACCGCAATTGTAATACGCACTTGGATCAACCTGTAATAAGAACCTGCGACCCCGAGCTTAGAAGGCTCGTGCTCTATCCAACTGAGCTATGGACAGTTTTGTTCCCACACCACGAATGGTGCTGGAAAACTGAAGGCTGAATACTACATGTTTATCGCCCTAGTTTCAAGAATAGTCTCGATTCCATGAGCGATAAATGGCATTTATTTGTCGATACAAGCAACTAGGCGACGAGCACAGGTGCTGGCGAGATCGCTGTCATCCGCTTCCACCATGACACGAATTAAAGGCTCAGTTCCTGAGGCGCGAATCAAGACACGACCTCGTCCTTCTAGCTCGGCCTCCACCTTCGCTTTTTCCTCATTCAACAACACATTTTTCTGCCAGTCGAAACCCGGAGTTACACGTACATTGAGTAAAACTTGTGGGAACAAATGTAGTTGATCGAAGCACTCATCCAAGGATTTGCCACTGCGACGCAGCGCAGAAAGTACCTGTAAAGCGGAAACAATGCCATCACCTGTCGAGTGCTTATCAAGGCACAGCAAATGCCCTGAACCTTCGCCTCCAAGCATCCAATCACGCTCACGCAATTGTTCGAGAACATATCGATCACCCACTTTGGCACGAGCAAAGCCAACACCCAGTTTTTTGAATGCAATCTCAACAGCCATGTTTGTCATTAAGGTACCTACAACCCCAGGTACAGGCCCAATGGCCAAGCGATCCATCACCATCAAATACAGCAATTGGTCGCCGTTGTAGATCTTCCCGTGTTTATCGACCATGATCAAACGGTCTGCATCGCCATCAAGCGCAATACCAAGATCTGCGTGATTAGCACGAACTGCAATAGCAAGGGTATCTGGCTCAGTCGCACCAACCTGGTCATTAATATTAGTGCCTGTTGGTGTGTTACCTATCGCGATAACTTCCGCACCTAATTCATGGAAAACATGTGGAGCGATGTCATATGCAGCTCCATGCGCGCAATCAACAACGATTTTTAAGCCGCGAAGATCTAACTCTGACGGAAAAGTACTCTTACAAAATTCAATGTAGCGACCATTCGCATCACGCAGACGGTGTGCTTTACCTAAATGATCCGAGCTGACGCATTCCATTGGCAAATCCAATTGCGCCTCAATAGCCAACTCGACTTCATCAGGAAGCTTGTTACCCAGTGCCGAGAAGAATTTAATACCATTGTCGTAGTACGGATTGTGTGAAGCAGAAATAACAACCCCGGCAGACAAGCGTAAAGCGCGGGTCAAATACGCAACGGCAGGTGTAGGCATAGGACCAGACAACATCACATCGACGCCAGCAGCCGCAAATCCCGCTTCTAATGCCGCCTCGAGCATATAACCAGAAATACGCGTATCTTTGCCAATCAACACCGTCGGTCGCTTCACATCGGGACTTCCGGCTTGGGCTAACACCTTACCCGCTGCATAACCCAAACGCATCACAAAATCAGGCGTGATTGGTGCAACACCAACTTTGCCACGAATTCCATCTGTCCCGAAATATTTTCTTGTCATTTTATTTCCAATTTTCAATCATCAAACGAGTAGTGCTTGCCATACTTTTAATGCATCGACGGTTTCAGCAACATCGTGAACCCGTACAATCTTTGCGCCACATTGCGCGGCTGCAACAGCTGCAGCCAAGCTTCCTGCGAGACGTTTTTCTGTCGGTTTGCCTGTTATTTCACCAATCATTGTTTTTCGCGATACACCGACCAAAACGGGGAGCTGTAACTCTTTCCCTAAACGAGTGATGTCTTTATATAAACTAATATTATGCGCCAAAGTTTTACCAAAACCAAATCCTTGATCAATGGTGATGTTTTGGCGAGGAACACCGGCACTCACTAAGGTATCGACCCGTTCACATAAAAACGCCGTCACCTCATCATTAACATTTTCATAACTAGGACGTTGCTGCATCGTAGCAGGCTTATCTTGCATGTGCATGACACAAAGACCAACATCGCCGCCCGCGACCGCTTTAACGGCAGCCTGTGAGCGAAAACCTTGGATATCGTTAATCATATCGATACCTGCCATCATTGCCTCCACCATCACCTCTGGCTTATAGGTGTCGATCGACAAAGGCTTACCACAATCCCTTAATGCAAAAATAACCGGCATGACTCGCCGCAATTCTTCTTCAAGAGGGAGAACCACGGAACCAGGACGACTTGATTCACCACCGATGTCAATAATGTCCACACCGTCCTCAATCATTTGCTCAGCACGAGTGAGTGCACTATCGAGATCAAGAAAATGTCCCCCATCCGAGAAAGAATCGGGAGTGATGTTGAGAATCCCCATCACTAAGGGTTTGGCGCGCTCATCGCCTAAAGAAAAACGATAGCGCCCACATTGAAAATAGTCAGTCATAAAAATAAAAGGCGAGGAACAATCCTCACCTTTTCTAAAATTAATTCAACAATACAAGGTAATCAGGCTGGTGCAGTAGCATTAGGAGAAACGCCACCGGAACTGTTGTCTGATGAAGAACGACCAGTCGACTGTCCAACTTTAGGTGGGCGAGGTGAAATGCCATTCATAATGTCATTCACTTGATCTGCATCAATCGTTTCCCAATCCAACAATGCTTTGGTCATGACTTCAACTTTATCGCGATTCTCTTCCAACAAACGACGGGCAAGCGCATATTGTGTGTCGAGAATCGAACGAATCTCAGCATCGACCTTTTGTTGCGTCGCTTCAGAAATCGTTTTAGACGCCATGCCAAAGTAACCTTCTTGCTGGCTATCTTCGTACACCATCACGCCCATGCTGTCCGACATACCGAAGCGTGTCACCATGGAACGAGCAAGTTTGGTTGCACGAGAAAAGTCATTAGACGCGCCAGTCGACATTTGTCCGACGAAAATTTCTTCAGCAATACGACCGCCAAACAAGATAGAAATTTCTTCGAGCATTTTGTCTTTATAGCCGCTAATCTGATCGTGCTCTGGCAACTGCCACGTCAAACCGAGCGCAAAACCACGCGGCATGATCGTGACTTTATGTACTGGATCCGCTTTCGGCATTAATTTTGCAATCACAGCATGACCAGACTCGTGGTATGCAGTATTACGACGTTCTTCTTCGCGCATGACCATCGACTTACGTTCAGGTCCCATGAAGATCTTGTCTTTTGCATCTTCAAAGTCAATCATTTCCACCAGACGCTTATTACGACGTGCAGCGAATAATGCGGACTCATTCACGAGATTGGCCAAGTCTGCACCAGAAAAGCCAGGAGTACCACGCGCAAGGATGTCTGCTTTCACGTCAGATGCGATAGGCACTTTTCTCATGTGAACGTTCAAGATTTGTTCACGACCACGAATATCAGGCAAACCGACGGACACTTGACGATCGAAACGACCTGGACGTAACAAGGCCTTATCCAATACATCAGCACGGTTAGTTGCTGCAATAACGATGACGCCAGAATTAGCTTCAAAGCCGTCCATCTCAACGAGCATTTGGTTTAATGTCTGTTCCCGCTCATCATTGCCACCGCCCATGCCTGCTCCGCGATGACGACCAACAGCATCAATTTCATCAATGAAGATGATACAAGGCGCGTGCTTTTTCGCATTTTCGAACATGTCGCGGACACGTGAAGCACCGACACCGACAAACATCTCAACGAAATCCGAACCAGAAATCGTGAAGAATGGTACTTTTGCCTCGCCTGCAATCGCGCGCGCCAGCAATGTTTTACCCGTACCTGGAGGCCCGACCATCAAAACACCACGGGGAATACGGCCACCCAGTTTCTGGAATTTCGTAGGATCACGCAAGAAATCAACCACTTCGGTCACTTCTTCTTTTGCCTCGTCGCAGCCTGCAACGTCGGCGAAGGTCACGTTGTTGTTCGCGTCGTCCAGCATACGGGCTTTGGACTTACCGAAAGAGAATGCCCCGCCCTTCCCGCCGCCTTGCATTTGGCGCATAAAGAAAATCCATACGCCAATCAACAGGAGCATCGGGAACCAAGAAATGAACACCTGAGATAAAAATGATTGCTCTTCAGGTGGTTTATTATCAAATTTAATACCGTTATTAACGAGATCGCCGACAAGACCGCGGTCAAAAATCGTTAATTGAGATTTGATTTTTTTGCCTTCGGTCGTTACCGCTGTCACGGTACGGTTCGCATCATCAATTGTTGCTTCTTTGATATGCTTGGACTTTACCTCATCCAGGAATTCAGAATAAGGCACAGAAGCCATTCCAGATGTACCTGCTTTTCCTTCAAACTGCTTGAAAAGCATAAAAAGCACCATGGCAACAACTACCCATATAGCCGCTTTTGAAAACATGTTATTCACGAGAACTCCTTGGGCGCAAGTTACGCCATTTGATACTGTAATCAGTCATTCTACCCCCAATAGGCAGAGCTTGCTAGGGAGCATATGCTGCCAACATTGAGGATTATCAAGAGTAAAAAACGCTCACTTCTTAAAACTATCGCTCCTGAGCAAATCGAAGCGTATTTTCTGTGCCATCTGATGATGAATTTCTAGAAAGTAGGCTTATCCAATTTATTCTGGGTGCTTCAAGCCTTTGCCAAGTAAGAAAATCTCTGATGATTTGTCTTTACTCGCCTTTGGCTTCTTGTTCATCACAACTTTAAACTCTTCTTTGAAGATATCTACAATCGTATTGTAACTAGGTCCGTGAAAACATTTTACCAACAATGCGCCGGTCGGTTTTAAGTGTGCTTTCGCAAAACTCACTGCCAACTCGATAATATATTCCACCCGAGCAGCGTCCACCGTAGAGTTACCCGACAAATTCGGTGCCATATCCGATAGGACTAGATCAAGTTTTCGTCCAATGAGACGAGACTCAAGGGCATCAAGCACCTCATTCTCACGAAAATCGCCTTGAATGAACTGTACATCTGCAATGGGCTCCATGGGTAACAGATCTAATGCAAAGATCTCGCCAACGATCCCACCCCCCTCTTTTCCGGCTAATTTATTTCGGACGTATTGAGACCAGCTTCCGGGAGTTGCACCTAAGTCAACAATCACTTGTCCGGGTTTAATGAGCTTTTCAGCCTCATCAATCTCTTTTAGCTTGTAAACGGCGCGCGCACGGTAGCCTTCTTTTTGTGCAAGTTTCACATAAGGATCATTTATATGATCGTGAACCCAATTTTGATTGAATTTATTCTTTGCCATTCGCGTAAAATACTGCTTTTAAAGGAAAACTATACATTTCCCGACTAATTGATGTCAGGCAATGTGTTTATCGTGCAACCGTTGGATGCACAAGGAAAAATTATGTTAAAACTTACACCCGCCGAAAGAAGCGAACTCAGATCCGAAGCCCACGCCCTCAAACCAATCGTTTTGATTGGTGAAGCAGGACTCTCTCCATCCGTCATCAAAGAAATCGATGCAGGCTTAAATGCCCACGGTCTGATCAAAGTGCGTGTTTTTGGCGACGACCGCGAAGCACGTATCGCGATGTACGATACCATTTGCGCCGAGCTCAAAGCAGCGCCAGTACAACATATCGGAAAACTTTTGGTCATCTATCGTCCAAAAGTAGAAGGCACGAAAGAAACGAAGCTTGTCAAAAAAGGTCGCGGAATGCGCGAAGTCACTATCGTTAAGCCTAGTCCAAGTGGCACGAAAAAGCCAACCGTTTCTAAGGTTATGGTTAAAGGTAACGAACGCGTGACTCAGGGTGGCAATATCAAACGTGCCAAACCGCGTCAAACCAGCGCCAAGAAATCTGCATTAAGCAACGCTTAAAAAATACTACGAGCACCAGATGGCTATCTGGTGCGCTGTAACAGCCCGACCTAATAAAACGGTCGGGATTGTTATTTCATCGTGCCGAACTCTGCCATTTCCTTCTTAATTACATTACAAAGAAGACAGCTTGCCTCACAGCACATCGCGTCATAAATAACGACGCGACAACACGCATCAATTAGATGTATAACACATCCAAAATTTCATATTCGCGCACACCTGCTGGCGCTTGTACGCCAACAACGTCACCAGCATACTTGCCGATCAGCGCACGAGCAATCGGCGATGTAATCGATACTTTACTCAATTTAATATCTGCTTCATCTTCGCCAACGATTTGGTAACTGACTTTTTGCTCTGTTTCCAGATCTTCAAGATGAACCGTCGAACCAAACACAACACGACCTTCCGCATCGAGCGTCGTCGGATCGATAATTTGTGCCGAGCCTAGCTTACCTTCCAGTTCTGCAATACGTCCCTCGATAAAAGCCTGACGCTCTTTGGCTGCATCGTATTCTGCATTTTCAGATAAATCACCCTGAGCACGCGCCTCAGCGATCGCATTGATCACGTCCGGACGTTCTTTGGTTTTCAGATTGTGCAATTCTTGTTTTAACAACTCTGCACCGAATTTGGTGATAGGTACTGTACTCATTTCATTCACACTCATAAAAGTCAGGGATAACTCAACATCGCCTCGATCATACTGGGCCAATATCAGCCATGTCCTTACGATAGAAAAAACCCCTCCTCTTCCATCATCAAACCATGGAAGCGAGCGTGGTCAACATCGAAAGTCGTGGTCGCTATTACCGCTAGGGCAATTTTGCGTCAGTCCTAAAAGTAAAAATACAGAGGTCACATTCAACACCAGCCTAAGCGATGTCTTTTGCAACCTCTGTATCAAAGATGCAGTATCTGGACGTTTTCATTTCCAGATACTGTGTTTTTTATCAGTTTAAAGTCTTATGCAGCCCTTGTAAATCATAAACATTCAATTCACTCAAATGCCGCATACCTTCGACTGCCGCCTCGGCACCAGCGATCGTCGTAAAGGTGGTCGCACGTGCAATTAACGCTGACGTACGAATCGCACGAGAATCTACGATCGCATTACGTTTCTCTTCTACGGTATTGATCACCATCGCGATTTCGTTGTTCTTGATCATATCAACAACATGCGGACGACCTTCAACCACTTTGTTCACGATCGCAACTGGAATGCCTGCGGCAGAAATCGCCGCAGCGGTCCCTCGTGTCGCAACAACAGAGAAGCCAAGTTCAACGAGGTCTTTTGCAACCTTCACACCCCTTGGTTTATCGCTATTCTTAATACTCAGGAACACTTTGCCAGATGTTGGCAGTTTCACGCCAGCACCTAATTGCGATTTCACAAACGCTTCGCCAAAGGTTTTACCTACACCCATGACTTCACCCGTTGATTTCATTTCAGGACCGAGAATCGTATCAACACCTGGGAACTTCACGAATGGGAAGACAGCCTCTTTCACACTGAAGTAAGGAGGAACGACCTCAGCACCAATACCTTGTGAATCAAGAGATTGACCGACCATACAACGCGCAGCAATCTTTGCCAACTGCAAGCCAGTTGCCTTAGACACGTACGGTACCGTACGCGATGCACGTGGATTTACTTCCAAGACGAACACGACATCTTTGCCGTCTTTTTGTTGGATAGCGAACTGCACATTCATCAAGCCAACAACGTTCAGACCTTTGGCCATCAAAGCCGTCTGGCGCTTCAATTCAGCGATCGTTTCCTGAGACAGAGAGTATGGTGGCAATGAACATGCGGAGTCACCAGAGTGAACACCCGCCTGCTCGATATGCTCCATGACGCCGCCAATAAATGTGCGCTGTCCGTCAGACAAACAATCGACGTCCACTTCGATCGCATCATTCAAGAAGCGGTCCAACAGTACAGGAGAATCATGTGATACTTTGACCGCTTCACGCATATAGCGTTCGAGATCGCGTTGCTCATGGACGATTTCCATTGCACGACCACCCAACACATAAGATGGACGCACCACCAATGGGTAACCGATTTCTTGTGCTAATTGCAGTGCATCAGCTTCTGTACGTGCAGTACGGTTAGGCGGTTGACGCAGACCTAAGTCCTGCAACATTTTCTGGAAACGCTCACGATCTTCAGCAGCGTCGATCATGTCTGGTGAAGTACCAACGATAGGCACGCCATTCGCTTCCAAGTCCAACGCCAGCTTCAGTGGTGTCTGACCACCATATTGCACGATGACGCCAACTGGTTTTTCTTTATCAACGATTTCCAGCACGTCTTCGAGTGTCAGTGGTTCGAAATACAAACGGTCTGACGTGTCGTAGTCTGTGGAAACTGTCTCAGGGTTGCAGTTCACCATGATGGTTTCATAACCATCTTCACGCATTGCAAACGCTGCATGAACGCAGCAATAGTCAAACTCAATACCCTGACCGATACGGTTTGGACCACCGCCCAAGACCATAATCTTTTTCTTATCCGTTGGGTGCGATTCACACTCTTCTTCGTACGTCGAATACATGTACGCAGTGTTCGTTGCAAATTCACCTGCACAGGTATCGACGCGCTTGTAGACAGGGCGAACATTCAGGCTACGACGCAGGTCGCGAATGACTGTATCCGTTGTGCGCAACAATTTTGCCAGACGACGATCGGAGAAACCTTTTTGCTTCAGTTTCAACATCATGTCTTTATCGATGCTCGACAACTCTTGCTCATCCAACCACAGTTCGATGTCAACGATATCTTTGATCTGCACCAAGAACCATGGATCAATGTGCGTCAGTTGATGAACTTCTTCTAAACTGAAACCTTGTGCAAACGCATCACCCACATACCAGATACGGTCTGGACCTGGCTCACCCAGTTCTTTTTCCAGCGTTTCACGGTCTTGTGTTTTTTCATTCATACCGTCCACGCCGACCTCCAAACCGCGCAACGCTTTCTGGAAGGATTCTTGGAACGTACGACCAATTGCCATGACTTCGCCGACGGATTTCATTTGTGTCGTCAAGCGATTATCTGCTTGCGGGAATTTTTCAAATGCGAAACGTGGGATCTTAGTGACGACGTAATCGATTGATGGTTCGAATGAGGCTGGCGTAGCACCGCCAGTGATTTCATTACGCAATTCATCCAGTGTAAAACCAACCGCCAACTTGGCAGCGATCTTCGCAATTGGGAAACCCGTTGCTTTTGATGCCAACGCCGAAGAGCGAGATACGCGTGGATTCATCTCAATAACGATCATGCGACCATCAGCAGGATTGACCGAGAACTGAACGTTAGAGCCACCTGTATCCACACCGATTTCACGCAATACCGCCAATGAAGCGTTACGCATGATTTGGTATTCTTTGTCTGTCAGCGTCTGTGCAGGTGCAACGGTGATCGAGTCGCCGGTATGGACGCCCATCGGATCCAAGTTTTCAATAGAGCAAACGATAATGCAGTTATCCGCCTTGTCGCGAACCACTTCCATTTCGTACTCTTTCCAACCGATCAGTGATTCTTCGATCAACAGTTCGTTCGTTGGGGATGCTTCTAAACCGCGTTTGCAGATCGTTTCAAATTCTTCTGGATTGTAAGCAATACCGCCGCCAGTACCACCCATCGTGAACGATGGACGAATAATAACTGGGAAGCCCACGTCTTTTTGCACCGCCCACGCTTCATCCATCGAATGCGCAACACCTGAGCGTGCAGAACCGAGACCAATTTTGGTCATCGCATTTTTAAATTTCAGACGATCTTCTGCTTTGTCGATCGCTTCTGGTGAAGCACCAATCAACTCGCAATCATACTTCGTCAACACGCCATTGCGATGCAAATCCAATGCGCAATTGAGGGCAGTCTGACCACCCATTGTAGGCAAGATAGCGTCTGGGCGTTCTTTGTCGATGATGCGTTCAACAACTTGCCATGTAATTGGTTCGATGTAAGTAACATCTGCCATTTCTGGGTCTGTCATGATGGTCGCTGGGTTGCTATTGACCAAAATGACGCGATACCCCTCTTCGCGCAACGCTTTACAAGCTTGTGCGCCAGAGTAGTCGAATTCACACGCTTGTCCGATGATGATAGGACCAGCGCCGATAATTAAGATGCTTTTTATGTCGGTACGTTTTGGCATTTTTATTATTCTCCTGATTTAGCCTGTGATTTTGCTGCACTCATCAGTGCCGTAAAGCGGTCAAACAGGTAGGCAATATCATGCGGACCTGGCGACGCTTCAGGATGCCCCTGGAAGCAGAATGCTGGTTTGTCTGTGCGCGCAAAACCTTGTAAAGAGCCATCAAACAAAGAAACGTGCGTCACACGGCAGTTTGCTGGCAATGACGCCGCGTCTACTGCAAAACCGTGATTCTGGGAAGTGATCAGTACTTGCTTGCTATCCAGATCTTGCACAGGATGATTTGCACCATGATGACCGAATTTCATTTTCAGGGTTTTTGCACCTGATGCGAGCGCCATGATTTGATGTCCCAAGCAGATACCAAATGTTGGAATGCCTTTTTCGATCAACTCTTTGGCCGCTGTAATCGCGTAGTCACATGGTTCTGGATCACCAGGCCCGTTTGACAAAAATACGCCATCAGGATTCAGCGCCAACACATCAGCAGCACTGGATTGCGCGGGCAACACAGTCACTTTGCAACCGCGCTCCGCTAACATACGCAAGATGTTGCGCTTCACGCCAAAATCAAATGCGACAACATGGAATGTCGGGTCGGACAACTTACCATAACCCTGACCTAATACCCACTCTGCCTCAGTCCATTCGTAAGCTTGCTTGGACGATACCACTTTCGCCAAATCCATACCGGACAAACCAGGGAACGATTTTGCCAGCGCGATCGCTTCTTCAGCGTTCTTACCAACCAGAATCGCACCACCCTGCGCACCTTTTTCACGCAAGATACGTGTCAAACGGCGGGTATCGATACCAGCGATTGCGACGATATTTTGGGAAATCAGATATTCAGAGAGGGATTGTTCAGAGCGGAAATTTGAAACCAGCATCGGCAAATCTTTAATAATCAGACCAGCGGCGTGGATTTTTTCAGATTCAACGTCTTCAGCGTTGACGCCGGTGTTGCCAATATGCGGATAAGTCAGAGTGACGATTTGGGAGCTATAACTTGGATCGGTCAGAATTTCTTGGTAACCAGTCATAGAGGTATTAAAAACAACTTCACCAACAGTATGACCGGAAGCACCGATAGAATAACCAGTGAAAATTGTTCCATCGGCGAGAGCTAGAATAGCTGTGTTCTGGCCGGAACGAAGAAGGGACTGCGGAATGGGCAGCAAGGGCAACTCCTGTATTGTTACCGCCGCTGCGACGCCCCAAGCTTTCTATTTTCAAACAGGCCGCGGGCTAACGCCGAGCGACCTGAAAAAGATGATGGAGCGATGTGGATTTGGGTAGGCGCTACGGCGAGATTTCGAATTAGTTAAACCCTCGAATTATAGCCCAAAAACGCCCCCCAGGCAATCAAAAACACGAGGAAATCGAGCCGACATCCTCATGCTTCGTGCCAGCTCTTACAGACCTAACGCTGCAACCCCTGCTTTAGCGATCTGAGCATCCTCAGAAGACTTCACGCCAGATACACCAATCGCACCAACACAGTGCCCATCAACAAACACTGGAACACCACCCTCGAGCATCCCTTCGATCAGCGGTGCGCTTAAAAATGAGTACCGTCCATTATTGATAATGTCTTCGTAGATCTTAGACTCACGCTTACCCAGCGCAGCTGTCGTCGCTTTTGCGGGCGCAATGTGCGCAGAGATTGGCGCGACACCATCAAGGCGCTGCAACCACATCAAATGACCACCGTCATCCACGATGGCGATCACGACCGCCCAATTGTTGGCCAACGCTTCAGCCTCAGCGGCTGCAGCCATTTTTTTGACGTCTTCTAATGTGAGGATAGGTTTTGTTTGCATAGTGATCTCCCTTTTGAACAGTGCGGCGATTGTACGCGATGCCAAAATACTTGCGTGTAAAAACTGTTTTGATTAAAGTTCATGTCTTTAAGTTAATAAGCTGGCACAGCGCGAGACCAGCCCGAATTCAGCCTAAAGGTTTACATTGTTTAAAAGTTCGCTTAAAGTGAAGCGGTTTTATTCCCTGAGTGCAAAGATGCTAACGAATGTTTCCAAAATATACAGAAGTGCCGCATTAGTGCTAATCGCTGTCGCCCTCCAGGCCGCCTCTTGCACTCCTGCCTTAGCTACTGATAATCCATTCCCAGAATCCTCTACTGCATTTACCAAAATCCAAGAAATCCGACAACGCGCTTCTGATTTAACGATGAAAGCCATGGATTTTATGGGTATCCGCTACAAGCGCGGGGGCAACACACCTGAAAACGGACTCGACTGTAGTGGATTTGTCCGCCTCGTTTTTAAAGATGCCGTCGGTGAAAACTTACCGCGTACTGCAGCAGAAATTAGTCGTGTCGGTGAAAATGTCGACCAAAAAGATTTACAACCCGGCGACTTAGTTTTCTATAACACATTAAAACGAGGCTTCTCCCATGTCGGAATTTACCTCGGGGATAATAAGTTTATTCATTCCCCCTCGGCTGGAGGACAAGTTAGAGTAGAAAGTATGGATCTCGCCTACTGGAAAAAAAGATTTAACGGTGCACGTCGGATCACCGAAGAACCAGCGAAGCAATAACCAGGTAGCATGCGCACTAAATAAAATGCCTCCACGCGGAGGCATTTTTCATTCTATCGATCGATCTGCGAACAGTCACACTACCGGTCTTGCATCGCCTTGATCTTTTGCTTCAATTCTGGAATCAACGCCATTGCCGCCCGTTCTCCCGCCAGCATAGCGAGATTTCTTCCAGCAAAATCACTACCCTTCATGCCTGGCAAATCCGGGCGAATCACGACATCCGCCCGCTTTAATTCATATTGGTTAATACTCTGCCCCATAATGGTGACGGTTTGTAGCAAAATATCGATGGTACTCCCCCCATTTTGCCCCTCAGGTTGCTGCGAAATATTCACTGCAATGACCAAATCTGCACCCATGTCTCTAGCGAACTGAACGGGCACGGGGGCAACAAGTCCGCCATCAACATATTGTCTCCCGTTAATCGTCACGGGCTGAAACACAGCCGGCACCGCCGATGAGGCACGAACAGCAGCACCAGTGTTACCCCGTTGAAACAGCACCGCTTTGCCAGTCGACAAATCAGTCGCGACCGCGCCAAAAGGTTTCTTTAATTTTTCGATTGGGACCTGACCAACCATACGGTTCACATAGGCCTGCAGTGCATCCCCTTTTAGGACCCCACTCGACTTAGAAAAAAGAGGGAGCGACCAGTCAGAAATCGTCGCCTCATCCATATCAAGCGCCATTTTTTGTAGAGCGAATCCATTATTACCAGCTGCGTACATCGCGCCAACAACACTTCCGGCACTCGTACCAACGACAATATCCGGAAAAATGCCTTGAGACTCGAGCGCTTTAATCACGCCAATATGGGCAAACCCACGCGCTGCACCACCACCAAGCGCCAACCCAATTTTGACCTGACGCGGTGTTTTTTGAGACACTGACACAGATGGGGGCGTCGGTGCCGATGTTTGTTCTGGCACGGTCGCGCAAGCAGTGACTGTTGCAAGCAAAAACAATGTCACTCGCTTCGATTGCAATACCTCGTTCGAGAGCGACTCAACAGCAGAAATAAACTGTGATTTAGTCCGCAAAAATGAAGAAATGAATATCTGAGAATAGTGCTGCATTTTCAGCATGGTGCATCCATAAAAGAGCATTAAAAACGACCGCACGGGCCACAAAGAACCACGGGATTATAAAGAGATTACCCTGACGCAGCAGACTGTTACAAAAAAATTTATAGCATTCTTTAGAAACTTAATTTTCATTTTTGAACATTTTTTTGAAACTATATAAATCTTTTATTATTTTTTTGGTATTTCTTTTTATTATCATTAATGAGTAATTTGTCATTAACTTGACACAATTAATCCAGATAATTGCGCGGTCTACCCATGTATCTCAAAGACAATTAAATCCGAATTCAATCACTTTCTATAAATGCGCAAACGATTGCGCACCTACTTTAAGAGAAAATATGAAGAACTCACCGTGGATCCCCTCACTGACAATTCTTGCGCTAACGGCATGCGGAAGCAGCACCACTGCACCGCAAATTCCAGAAGGCACGACGTTAAAGGTTGCATTATTAGAAACGACTGATTTGCACCAAAATGTACTTAGCTATGATTACTACGGCCTAAAACCGGACGCGACACTCGGTCTTGAGAGAACCTCCACACTCATTAGCGGTGCGCGTGCAGAGAACCCAAACAATGTGCTACTCGACGACGGTGACGTCATTCAGGGGACATTGCTCGGTGACTACCAAGCAGTGGCCTCCCCTGTTCCTTGCAGTGGCACGATGGCTATTCATAAAGTAATGAACGCACTGAAGTACGATGGTGGCGGGATTGGAAACCATGAGTTCAATTATGGTCTGAATTTTTTGGGCCAAATTACCAACACCAACTTCGGCATAACCGGCGTTACCGCACCAAGCAACTGCGGCGCCCCGACATTCCCACTCGTACTCGCCAACGTTGTCAACGCAACAACACAAGCGCCTATATTTAATCCCTACTCCATCATCCCGAAAAAATTTACCGGTACCGCACCCGATGGCTCAACAGTGAATGTCACTTTAAATGTGGGCATTATGGGTTTTGTTCCACCGCAAGTGATGGACTGGGATCAAAAAAATCTTGCTGGCAAAGTGATGGTCAATGGCGTCGTCGAAACAGCCACAAAATACGTACCAGAGATGCGCTCAAAGGGCGCCGATCTGGTCGTTGCACTCTCCCATGGCGGCCTCGATGCGTCTCCATACAGCCCAAAAATGGAAAATGGTAGCTTGTACTTGAGCACGACTGGCATTGATGCACTCATGCTCGGCCATTCGCATCTCATTTTCCCTCAAGCGAAGGAACCAGGCGCAGCGAGTATTGATGCGTCGTTGAAGAATCTACCGGGTGTCGACAACATCAAAGGGACAATTAATGGTATCCCTGCTGTGATGGCACAAAGTTGGGGACGTCGCCTAGGTATCATTCAAATGACATTGAAATACCAAAGCGGTAAGTGGGTAGTCCAGCCAGATCAAACAAATGTTGAAGCACGCGGCTTTACCTACACCGACGGTAAAACAGCGATTGCTGCCGACCCAACCATTGCACCATTGGTTGATACAGAACATAAGGCAACCTTGGCTTACGCGGCTCAACCACTCGGCACGACAACAGATTTTGAAATGTCTGCATTCTTTGCTTTAGTAGGTGACGTGAGCGCAATCCAAATTGTGAATCAGGCACAGATTAATTACGTCCAAAATTTCATCGCCAACTCAACTGATGCGACTATCGCAAGCTACAAGTCGATTCCAGTCATTTCTTGTAGTGCACCATTCAAAGCAGGACGTAACGGTGCAACAGATTTTACAGATGTTGCACCTAATGCGACTCCTGCCAATCCGTTTGCACTGCAAGTCCGCAATCCAGGCGATTTGTACTTGTATGGAAATAACAATTTGCAAGCAGTCAAAATTCAGGGTTCAGACCTGAAAAACTGGCTGGAAAAATCGGCAAGTCAGTTTGCGCAGATCAATCCTGCGTTGACGACGGAACAAGACTTGGTGCCATCGTACTCAACGATTTATAACTATGACGTCTTTTACGCCACAAACAACGCACTGCAATACCAGATCGACGTAACACAACCAGTTGGCAGCCGCATCGTTAACCTGACCTATGCAGGAAAACCCGTTGCACCAACGGATAATTTCATTGTGGCGACGAACGATTACCGCGCTGGTGGCGGTGGTAACTTCCCAGGGATTGACGGTAGCAAAACAATTATCAAATCCCCGGATGCCAATCAAGCAGTCGTAAGTAAATATCTTGCGAGTCTCGGCAAAGTTACGGCAGCAGCAAATGGTACAGGTCAGAGCTGGAGTTTCGTGAAAACGGTCACCCAAGGTCCCGTGATTTTGCGTTCTGTGACTGGAAAACTGCCCGTCGCAAAAGCAGCAGGACTGAACCGCGTTGTCGCTGAAGGTGCCTTGGATGCGAATGGTTATGCAAAGTACCAGATCGACCTGAGTAAATAAGCGAAAAAAGGATAAAGTCACACCGAACATGTTCAACCAATGAGGTGTGATTTGTTGAACGAGTAGCGTGTGCTCTTGCTTCTGCAGGAGCACACTTCACATTTGATACAAAAACAATGTCAACCACTCTCCGAATTATTCAATCTAGCCTCGTCGCCTTACTCTTTTGCGCTTGTAGTCAGCAAATCTCTTCCCATCCAAGCAGAGCTGAAATGGAATCAATGGGACTACGTGCACTTCATGGGCAAGACAAAGATGCCTTCCATGCGCTGAGAACATGGGCAAAACAAGGTCAACCAATTGCACAAAGAGAATTAGCCTATGCATTGGCCACCGATAATCAGCATTGGGCAGAGGCCGCATCTTGGCTCAAAAAAGCCGCTGAAGCCGGAGATCCAGAGGCCCAATTCAATTATGCTGAAGCAAACTATAAAGCTCGTCTTGGCTTAACAAAAAACAATGCTGAAGCGTGGACATGGTACCAAGCGGCTTCCAAGCAAAAAAATGATAAGGCAACATTCATGTTGTCTCGCATGTGCAAATATGGCGAAGGTGTACCACAAGACCTCAAACAATCCGTTCACTGGCTTCAAGTAGCGAGTGAACTGGGAAACGCACAGGCAATGTTTTTGCTTTCGAATGCGTATGCTGACGGTGAAGGTGTCGATAAAAATCCAACACTTGCGCATGAGTGGCTGGAAAAATCGGCTGAAGGTGACTTCCCTGTTGCCATTCAGGCATTAGCGATCGAGCTTGAGGGAAAAACGGACGGTCACGACAAAGATCAACTTCGCGCGAGTCATTTACTTAAAGAGGCGAATGATGAAAGAAAAATGCGCTGGAACCAATATCAGTAACACTTAGTGTCAAGGATTGCGATGACATCGACCTTCAGTGTTGATCGGCTTAACTAACACTGAAGATCGTGCAAAAACGATCGTAAAAAACGACTGCGCTCAAGAATCGCTAGGATGGATAGATCACATCCAGGATCGTTAATTCGTCTACGCCAGATGGTGTTTTTAGAATGACGGTATCACCAATTCGGTTTTTCGTGAGCGCCCGCGCTACCGGCGAAATCCAGCTGATTTTGCCTTGCAATGGATCGAATTCATCAACCCCCACGATGGTGACCGTCACCTCTTCGCCCTGTAAATTTTCATAGACAATGGTTGCACCAAAAAAAACCTGATCTGAACCGTGATGTACCCGAGGATCAACCACCTCAGCAATATCCAAACGTTTGCTTAAGAACCGAATCCGGCGATCAATCTCTCGTAAGCGCCGCTTGCCATAAATATAATCACCATTTTCAGAACGGTCACCGTTAGAGGCTGCCCAAGAAACGATCTGAACGACTTCTGGCCGATCCACATCGATCAAGCGAAGAAACTCATCCTTCATACGCTGATGCCCCTCTGGCGTCATGTAGTTCTTTGCACCGGCAGGAATCGCTGGGGCACCGAAATCTTCATCGTCATCTGAGTCTGCTTCTTTGATAAACGCTTTATTCATTTTATTTTCTAAAGAACTACATCAAATTAATTACTATCTTCTCACCACAGGGCGGCCAACCCTTATAAAATAACAAGCAATTTAGCTAACGACAATTGCACCGACGAAAACAAAGTGATGCAAAGCTGGCACCTCCAGACGACGAAACGTCTTGCTCCGAGCCACGTTAGCAAGGAAAACACAGAATACTAGTACACAGCGCACATTGTATGCGACAGTACTAATATGACATAGAAATGGAATTATGCATGACTGATTTTGCGTCGATTAAGCTCGTGGTGGTGGACGATCATACCGTCGTCAGAGAAGGTATCAAAAGTATTGTCGGCGCTACCACCGATATCGCCGTGGTTGCTGAAGCCACGTCCGGCATTGAAGCAATCCGTTTGTCCCGGCAGCATGAATACAAGGTAATGCTACTCGATATCGCCCTCGCAGATAAAAATGGTATCGAAGTTTTAAAACAAATCAAAGCCGAGAAACCTGATGTACAAGTGTTAATGTTTTCGATGTATCGCGAAGACCAATACGCGATACGTTCGCTCAAGGCGGGTGCTTCCGGGTATCTCAGCAAACAGTGCAGTAAAGAAGAAATCATCAATGCAATTCGTCTAGTCGCGAGCGGCCTGAAATACATCAGCCCACAATTAGCCCAAGAATTAGCAAACAATCTCAATCAGGAACACGAAGACCAGTTACACAAAACACTGTCAGACCGAGAATTTCAAACGCTGACGATGATCGCGTCTGGCAAATCAGTGAGCGACATTGCTAAAGATTTATCATTATCAGTAAAAACGATCAGTGAATATCGATCTCGCATCCTGTTAAAAATGAAATTACGACACAATGCAGAGCTAACCCATTACGCAATCAAGAATCAACTGGTAGACTAAAGAGCAATTCCTAGCGCGCAAAGCATTATGTCAAACACCCCAAATAATTCGCAATTTAAAACGCCTACTGACATTGCTCGCGAAGCTTTTAGACAACTTGCGATCCAACGAATTGCACCAACACCAGAGGCGTATCAGAAGCTTTACAATGAAATTGCGGGTATCTACACACCGCCAGACGACGCAGTTGCACCTCCAAAGACGAGCACTATTCAACCTGAACCATCAGCCGCTGAGAACTTGCTCGCTAGTTTTGCGACGAGTCTGATGAATTCGACAGGCGAATTAGCCAACTTTGGACATCGATTTCATCGCGCTGTCAGAAGCGGCAACTGGGAAGACTACAGTAAAGCACTCGATCAGCTAACCGAACACATGTCTGCACCGCGGGTTGCTCCCCCTGCGCAGCAAGGTATTAGCTTGGTCGATCCTACGCCTGCAGCGCCAGCGGTTGCATCAGCGAACGCACTACCATTGGTTGATTTCCCTCCTGCAGAAGACCCTCGCCCGCGCTTGCTCAGAGACTTGCTACACCGGACACTTTCATTAGCATTGTGTTCCATCTTAAAACCGACCTTACCGCAGTTAGCTGTTGAGTCTGAAGCAATCGGTCTCGCTGTCAAAGAAGCAGAATCGGAAAGCGCACTCAACCAAGTGGCAGTGCGCTTGAAGCAATTATGTTTTCAAATTGAACTGCAAAGTGGTGACAGTGCAGAGCAACAAGAGTTATTAGTGCGCCTTTTTGACCTGTTACTTAGCAATATTCATGACCTGCTTGATAACGATAATTGGCTGCGTGGGCAGATTGAAGTCGTTCAAAACTTAATTTCAGGCCCCATTGATCACCGCTCTCTTCAAGAGGCGACCCGTAGCCTGAAAGAGGTCATCTACAAACAAGGAACGTTAAAGAACAGCATTGCTGAGTCCAAGAATTCCGTCAAAAAAATGATGACCGCATTCGTGGATCGGCTTAACACGATGGTCGACACCACGGACGCGTATCAACAAAAAATGGATGACTACGCCACTGAAATCAGTAAAACCAGCGACGTAGGACAAGTTGGAAAGATCATCGGAAGCATTATTGACGAAACGCGTACGGTCCAATTTGAGGCAGCCAAGTCAAGAGACATCATCGTCGCCGCACAAAAAGAAGTGATCGAGGCGGAAAATAAAATCAAAGAGTTGGAAAAGAAACTAGCGCACATGAGCGAGTTGGTCCGCGAAGACCAATTGACCGGTAGTCTCAATCGTCGCGGCATGGATGACATCTATGAGCGGGAAGCAGAACGTGCAGATCGCCGCAACAGTCCTCTCTGCGTCGCGATGCTCGATCTTGATAATTTCAAAAAACTTAATGATACGCATGGTCACGCTGCTGGAGATGAGGCGCTCGTGCATCTCGTACGCATCGTTAAACAAACCTTGCGATCCATCGACATGATCGCGCGTTTTGGCGGTGAAGAATTTGTCATCATCATGCCAGAAACAGAACTAGAAGAGGCAGCACAAGCGATGACTCGCGTGCAACGAGAACTGACTAAACACTTCTTTACGTCAGATGAAAAACGTTTGTTTATCACTTTCAGCGCAGGCGTCGCCCTACGCGCCCCTCGAGAAACGCAAGATGCTCTTATCAAACGGGCGGATAAAGCAATGTATGCCGCCAAAAAAGCGGGGAAAAATCGGGTAGTAATGGCGGAGTAATTGCGGTTGACCTCCAGCCCCCCCTTCCTTTAATTTAAACGAAAGAAGTCCGAAAGAATATTACGTTGGTCTTTTTTAAAGACTAATTGACCGCCTTCGCCCTGGAATACCAATGAGTGAGCCGCTGTATTTTTATTGATAACGCTCACCCCCTGAGAAATCACGCTCCCGTCTGCAATCTGGCAATCGCCAATGATTGCGGAATTTGGATACATAATGACGCCCTCCCCAAGCACTGGCGCTATCCCGTGATTTTTCCCTACCGTCGAATTTTGATACAACACCAAATAATTCCCATAAGTCGCCTTTGCCAGAACGATGCCGACGGAATGTCCAATGAAAAAAATATCCGGCATGGCGATCTCATAAAAGAGATCGATGCCGTTCAGTGCTTTATTTAGCAGAAATAACTTTGTCTGCAGCTCTGCACTATGTTGATGACGATAGATGGTATTACTTAGAAAGTATAAAAAAATACAATACTGAGTCGAGTGCAAATAATCAAATTTGTCTGGCGTCCACATTTTGACGTGATTGACGCATCGCATTGTTCGCGCTAAAGCCTCATCAACATTCGCCTCTAACACATCACGATATCGTCGTCCATCAGGAAAAAAAGACGCTACCTGATTTTCAAGATAAGCGATCAGCCCTTCCCTGCCAAGACGAACAATCTCCATCACGACCACCTATAAATCATATAAACGAGGCTTGCTTCGAATGCTAAAAAGCTTTCATCCTCAAACCAGTTGATGTCCTCGCCATTTTTTTCGGAGCGCAAAGGAACCCGCTTTATCTCTTCAAACCCAACTTTTTTATAAAATTCTAAAGCCGTATTATCTGAGCGAACACGAACGCCAAGCGTGGTCAATGATAGTTGATCGCGCGCCCACTTTAGGGTCGTTTGTAGTGCCAATTTCATTAAGCCTGGTGGTGAGCTCCCGCCGCTGACAATGGCATCAGCCTCACCGTAACCACTCTCCCAATCAATAAAAGCAAGCCCGATATGACCTAAGCGTTCCCCACTCAGGTTCTCAAGCATGAACAAAATTTTCCCGTCACTTTGATGCACATATTCTGTCAACCACTTTGCAGTACGCTCAGGATGCGCATGGAACTCCGTCAAAAATGATTTGACGTACTTATTTCTCCATTCACTCAACAAGCGCAAATCAACGGGATCCAATTTTTCACGGACAGTTGGAATTACTCTCAAATAAGCGTTGACCGGATGACCAACAGGGATCACTAGGTTTGTCTGATTCAACCCCGAGCTATCCTTTAGGCATCTTATGAGTGCCTTTCCAGTGGATAATCCAGAGTTCATTTTGCACCTTTTGAAAAGTAAGCATGAATCTGATCAGCGACCTCTTTCACGACTGACATCGACATTTTCGAATGAAGTGGCAACGAGAGGATTTCTTTACCCACGCGATCCGTCACATCCAGACTACCTGCTTTACAATCTTTCCACAAAGAGAACAAGTGTCCTGGTTGCCAGTGAATTCCTGTATCAACGCCGTTTTTCTTTAATTCTGCGCGTAGATCATCGCGTTGATCAGCGGGGACACGGATGTAGTAAAGGAAAGGATTAACGCCTTCAAAATCAGTGTTCGGAACACGAACCGAAGGAATGTCTTTTAACAGTTGGTTGTAATATCTTGATGCTTCACGCCGACTAGATGAAATAACATCAAGCTTACCAAGTTGAGCAAGACCAATCGCGGCATGCATGTTTAACATATGATATCTAAAACCAACGCGTTCAACGTCGAAAGTCCACGCACGTTGGTTTTGATACATGACAGACGACGGTTGCTGCATACCCAGCAATCGCAACTCGTGCACATATTTCAATTCTTCTTCGGTGCGTACAACAATCGTTCCACCGTCAAGACATGTCACTGTTTTAACTGGGTCATGACTGAACACGCAAATATCTGAAAAGCTGCCGACCGGTTTCCCTTTGTAATAAGACCCAAACGAATGGGCCGCATCATGGATGACTCGCAAATTATGCTTTTTGGCAAAGGCTGCAATCCCATCGTGGTCAGAGAGAATACAGTCATAGTCCATCACAATAATTGCTTTTGTTTTTGGACTCACCAACTCTTCTGCACGCTTCAAATCCAGCTCGAGCGTATCGTCATCACAGTCACAAAAAACGATGTCAGCACCAACCCAACCAATTGCCTGGAAGTCCGCAGAACAGTTAAAAGATGCCACAATCACTTCATCACCTTTTCCGACACCAGCGACGAGCAAGGCGATGTGTAAGGCAGCCGTTCCAGTGCTAACAGCAGCAACATAACGATCGTTGGTACCAATAATTTTTTGTACTGTTTGTTCAAACTGAGAAACGTAACTCCCCATCCCTAACCAGCCTAACTCAAGGGATTCTTTACTTGCGTTGATTTCTTCTTGCTCGATCAATGGTTTAAATACTGGAATCATGACTATTCTCCTTAGCGGGTGGACTCAGTTAATTTTACTCAGTTATTTTTTATTTCTTTTTACATTCAATGACGGTCAAATTCATGAATTTCTGGAATAGCGACGACAAATTTGGGCTTCCAGATACAAAATTCGTCGAGATCTCGCCTTATTTCGTCACTTAAATTCCATGGCAAGATCAAGATAATATCTGGCGAATCCGTCAGTAACGCTGAACGATTCCGAATCGGGATACGACTTCCAGGTAAAAATTTATCTTGCTTATTCGGGTTTGCATCTACAACATAGGACACTAAGTCGCTGCGAATACCTGCAAAATTCAACAAGGTATTTCCTTTCGCTGCCGCGCCATACGCGGCAACCCTTAGTCCTTTTCTTTTGCAGTCAATTAAATAGCGCAATACATCATATTTAATTTTTTCCGCTTTTTCCTGAAAACCAGTATAAAACGACACATCACTAATCCCGGCTTGATCTTCGACTGCTAACAGCTCCGCAACCGATTGTTGAATCATCTGCACACCGCTACTGGTTCGCTGTGCGAAAACTCGCAGACTACCACCATGGGTTGGCAACTCTTCGACATCAAAAACTGTTAATCCATTTGCTGCAAAAATACGCTGCACCGCTGTCAGTGAGAGGTAGGAATAATGCTCATGATAAGCAGTGTCAAACTGCAGGCCCTGCACCATTCTCAGTAAATGCGGAAATTCAAACGTTACAACGCCCGTTGGCTTTAATAAGGTCGTAAATCCAGCAACGAAATCGTTAATATCTGGCACATGTGCCAACACATTATTTGCCGCAATCAAGTCTGCCTGACGACCTTGATCGACCAAGGATTGCGCCAAAGCCTGTCCAAAAAAATCGGAAATAATCTCGATGCCACGATCTCTGGCAGCCGCAGCAGTACTGGCGGTCGGTTCAATACCATAGCATGGGATTGCAGCTCGCTTCACATACTGCAGCAGATAGCCATCATTGGCAGCGACCTCGACAACGCAGTGACGACTATGAAGACCAAAGCGCTCTTGCATTGCATTAACGTACTGTTCAGCATGTCGTAGCCAAGTACTAGAATAGGAACTAAAGTACGCGTAATCCTCGTCAAACAGTGATTCACGACCAGTAAAGTCCTCGGTCTGTACGAGCCAACAGTGATGACAAACTAAGAGACGAAGTGGCAACCACACTTCAGCAGCGTGAAGCTGGTTTGGCCTTAAATACGCATTGGATGGTGGCGCGGTACCCAAGTCGAGAAACGTATGATCTAACTGCGCTTGGCAATGTCTACATTTCACAGTGATACTCCTTCAAAATCTTTGGAAATCAAAGGATAACTTTGATCTCGTTGCGATAACTCGATAATCGGTAAGCGCCAAGGAATTTGTAGTACGGGATCATTGACACTAATACCTGCTTCGGCATGTTGTGCGTATGCTTCGCTATGACAGTACAGCATGTGAACATCGTCGGTTAGCGTTTGAAAACCATGCGCAAAACCCTGCGGTATGAGCAACGAGCGATGATTATCAGCCGACAGCACTTCTGCATGCCATTTCAAAAAAGTAGGCGATTCTCTCCGTAAATCCACCACAACATCCCACACCTCACCCTGCATACATGAAACCAGTTTTATTTCACTGTGCGGTGGCAATTGAAAATGCAAGCCGCGCGCTGTACCTCGTTTTTGTGTATAGGTATGATTCATTTGACGTAGTTGTCCAGACCAACCTGCTTGCGCTAATTCTTCATCACAAAACAAACGTTCCAAATAGCCACGATCATCACCGCGTGGCAATCGTTCCAATACTTTCAAGCCAACGAGTGGCGTCGGATAGATCTGAAATCGCTCACTCATCACACGCCTCAAACGCATCAACGTCCCGCAAACAAAGCTGATACGCGTCTTCACCATCTGCGAAGGCGCGATACCAATGGATTGTCTTTTCGACGGCCTGCAAAAGGCTGAAACGCGAAGCAATCCCAAGAGAGCCCTTTGCTTTCTCCACGTTCAGACTCAGCAATACTGCTTCATGCTCCCCCTCTAAAGTGGTCGCATAACGCACTTCACCTCGCTGATAGACACCCCTTGCGATTTCTATGACCCGCTGCACAGTGGCATTGGCATCTGCTGGAGGCCCAAAATTAAATGCGCCGGGCACAACCGTGTCGTTCATTAATGCTTGTGCAAGTACAACGTAAGCATTCACAGGCTCTAAGACATGTTGCCATGGTCTCACCGATGCAGGTCGACGAATATCAAGAACCTGCGCAGCACCCCATGCCCGTATCGCATCAGGAATAAGTCGATCAGCTGACCAATCACCGCCACCAATCACATTACCTGCGCGAGCACTCGCGATCCGTACACCCTGTTTTTGTAAAAATGCGTCGCGATAACTTGCAATCACAAGCTCGGAAGCCGCTTTACTGGCACTGTAAGGATCATACCCCCCCAACTCATCCGTTTCTTGAAACGGCCGACCATGTTCATTGTTACGATACACTTTATCTGTCGTGACCATGATAGCTGCTTTCACACTACTCAGATCTCGTAATGCATCGAGCACATGCACGGTTCCCATCACATTTGTTGCGAAAGTCGACACCGGTTGAGAATAACTCTCTCTAACCAAAGCCTGCGCTGCAAGATGAAAAACAATCTCAGGTTGTGCAGCCTGGATAATGCTTTTTAGTTGTCGTTGGTCTCTGATGTCACATACATGGTGCGTGACAAGTTGTTTAACAGAAGCAGCGTCAAACAAAGATGGGGTCGTTTCTGGCGCCAGCGCAATACCGGTGACGTGCGCGCCGAGGCGATGCAAATACATCGCCAGCCAGCTCCCCTTAAAGCCAGTATGTCCCGTCAAAACGACTTTCCGACCACGCCAAAATGTTTTGTCAGGCATCATTTCCAGGTTTTCCAAGGTGCTTTACCGGACTGCCATAACTCTTCTAACTGTGTTTTTTCTCGCAGCGTATCCATCGGCTGCCAGAAGCCGCTATGTTCAAACGCCATTAATTGATCACGTTGCGCAAGCGTCGCTAAAGGCTCTAACTCCCAACTCGTTGCGTCGTCTGCGATAAGGTCAATCACCTCAGGAGACAACACAAAATAACCACCATTAATCCAACCACCATCGCCACGCGGCTTTTCAATAAAGCCCCCTACTTTGTCACCATCTCTCAGTAAAGCACCATATCGCCCCGGTGGTAAAACAGCGGTGACCGTCGCTAATTTCCCATGTTCACGGTGATACGCAATCGACGCCGAAATATCGACATCCGACACACCGTCACCATAGGTGAAACAAAAAGCGTCTTCCCCCTTCAGGTAATTGGCAACACGTTTCAATCGCCCCCCGGTCATCGTATCCGCACCAGTATCAACCAGTGTCACTCTCCAAGGTTCAGCGTGCCGCTCGTGCACCTCCATTTGGTTATTGGCCAAATCAAACGTCACATCTGACATATGCAAAAAATAATTCGCAAAGTATTCTTTGATGATGTAACCCTTGTAGCCGCAGCAAATGACAAAGTCATTCACCCCATGTGCTGAATAACTCTTCATGATGTGCCACAACAAAGGGTAGCCTCCTACCTCAATCATTGGCTTTGGACGCAAGTGTGTTTCTTCAGAAATCCGTGTGCCCAAACCACCAGCGAGGATCACTGCCTTCATGATGTTTCCTTTGCGCAATAGATTTGCCACATTTGACGATAGGCGTTTTCAACGTCATGTGCAAATAATTTCTCATTCATCAGTGGTGAATTGGCTAATTCGGCCCGCATATTCTTCCGGAGATGTTGCAGAAGTTCCGTGTTATGCGCCAGCGTCAACACTTTTTCTGCGTACTCCATTTCGGAATACGCAATCCACTCTGGGTGTCCCGCCGCGCCCAAAATGCTTGAACCGATGCGGCCAACCGAAGGACGACTGGCCAAAGAAACGAAGGGGATTCCCATATATAGGGTTTCAATCAGTGTCGTCCCCGAATTATGCGGAAAACAATCTAGCCCAATATCAATTTTTTGCAATGGTACCCATGAAGGCGATGTATAAGCGATATCCAAGCGTGAGCGCTCGATACCATATTGCATAAATCTTTCCGCAACCGCATCCTGAATTTTAGGATCGCCGAAATCACTACTATTAATGACTAACCGTGAATGAGGCATCGCATCAAGAATCGCCGACCACACCCTAACCACTTTATGGGTAATGCGATTGGAACGGGATAAGGTCCCGAATGTGATGATGCCATCCTTCAAAAATGGCGACTCGGTCAGCTCTGGTGGGACGCCATAAGGGCGATACACGATTGAACTATTTTCAAGACACCAGAGTTTTTCAGAAAAAAGATGATCGCAATTTGTATTAGCAATGTGTCGATCTGTCAGATAGTAATCCACTGCCGTTAAGCCGGTTGTATAACCGAAATCTAACCAATGCAGTGACACTGGAGCGGGCTTTCTTGCCAAAACACCAAGTCTATTATTGCTTGAGTGACCACTAATATCGACCAAAATATCAATTTGATCCGATTTTATTTTTGCTGCGAGCTCTTCATCGCTCATACCCTTTGTGTCTACCCAGACATCAGCAGATGCCTTGTACAGCAGAGTAATGTCATCCTCTTTGGGTGGGTCGGAATAAGCAAAGACCTCGACTTGAGAGTGATCATGTCCCTCCATCAAAGGGAGGAGATGATATTTGCAGACTTGATTGTAAAATGCCTGCGATAGATAGCCGACCCGCAACCTTTTATTCGGATCTTTTACATTATTAAACTTTGTCCATGTGGAATGGAATGGCAATCCGAATCGTTGATTGAACTCTTGATAACCCCCATAAATGACCTCGGCAGACAAATCCGGATGATTATTGAGAACAAACAGCAAAGCACTATATATCTTGCGGCTATATTCAGACAGCGGATCTTTCTCAAGGGATAATGCTTGCATGTACGCATCAATAGACTTATCTAACTGATTTGCTTTTTGCAATACATTACCGTATGCCGCCCATATTCTAGGTTCATCACTACATACCGTCACTGCTCGTTCTGCCAAGATTGCAGCATCTTTGGTGCGACCAAGCGCAGTCAGGATATCGATGAGGCCCGCGAGTGCTTTGGAATTGTCAGGTGATAGTTCGAGCCCCTTCCGAAAGCATTCCTCAGCCAGTACCCATTGCTGCTCATTTGAATAGACATCGCCTAAATTGGTATAAAAATACGTCACGTTAGGATTCAACAAGATGGCATTTTTATAATGCTGGATCGCGTCGTTGTTTTTACCAAGACCATAAAACGCGTTTGCCATATTATTATGGGCGTTAGCAAGTCCAGGCTCTTTTTCAATAGCACGCCTCAAGTAGGTGATAGCCTTACTGTACTCTTCCAATCCATTGTATGCCGCCCCGAGATTGCCGAGAATTTTTGCATTTTCAGGCATGAGCGCGGCTGCCTCTTGTGCTGGCGCTAATGCATCATTAAAGCGCTGCTGTTCGATTCGGCTTATTGAAAGATAATCCCAAGAATAAGGATCCTTTGGACGGCATATAGTGAGCCAAACAGCCACTTGCTCAAGCAATTCAAACTGACGCTCCGAAATAAGTGCGTCTTCTAACTTATATGCGACATCAGCCTTGAACTTTGAAGGCAAATTGCCGCTAAAAGCATGTTGCAGGTGCTCAAATGCGCCAACGAAATTTTTAAGCTCTATCTCGATATCGACTAAAAAGTAATGCGCGTCTGGATTCAGTGGGAATTTTCTGATGATATCGATGCATTGTTCTTTTGCTTCATGAAATTCTCGTGCCTTTATATGAGCTTTCACTCTGCTAAGAGTTTTTGGAAGGCTATCGGATTTCACTATCACCACTCCTTCGTATCAATATTGTAGATTTTTTTTGAAAAATTGACTTCAATTAACATCATTGTATCGAACCGAGTTGCTTTTTAAGCGTGAAACAAAGGGAATATTAGACCGCAAATCCCCTAAAGTATTTAAAAATCGTGCCGTCAAGCGGAAAAAAATTAAAAACTTAAGCAAAAAAAATAATATTTATTTACAGAAATATCCTAAAACTTTTCAAGACTTGACCGTAACCCTAAACAACGGCGGTGCAACAGTCATCAGGACAGACCAAAGTTTGAGGCTAAACCCCGAATTAAATAACTTAGGCAAGGAGAATCAAAATGTCTTCATTCATCAATACCAATATCGCGTCGATGATCGCGCAAAACAACCTGACTGCGTCTCAATCGTCGTTACAAACTTCGATGCAACGTTTGTCTTCTGGTTTGCGTATCAACTCTGCTAAAGACGACGCTGCTGGCTTGGCGATTTCCCAACGTATGACTGCACAGCTCGATGGTCAAAACCAAGCTGCACGTAACGCCAATGACGGTATTTCCTTAGCGCAAACCGCTGAGGGCGACTTATCTCAAATCGGCTCCAACTTACAACGTATCCGTGACTTGGCTGTTCAAGCAGCTAACGGCACAAACAGTGCTTCTGACCGCGCTGCGCTGAACAACGAAGCAAGCCAATTGATCTCCGAGATCAACCGTGTTGCAAGCACTTCTAACTTCAACGGTGTGAATTTGCTCGACGGTACATTCTCTAATCAAAGCTTCCAAGTTGGTGCGAACGGTACTAGCAACGATCAAATTACTATCGGCGCCATTGCAAGTGCAAAATCGTCTGCATTAGGCGTAGGGTCAGCATCCTCCTATTCAGCAAACGTCGCTGGTGCAAGTGCAACAACAGACGCGATCGGCGCTGGTGCAATCTCAATTAACGGTGTGAGCATTGGCGCATCCAGCGCAGATGGCATCTCCTACAAAGACGCTGCAGGTAGCGCGATTGCAAAAGCAGCCGCAATCAATGCAGCAACTGGTAGCACTGGCGTATCCGCAACGATTAATGCAACATCCGTTGCAGGTACTGCACTTACTGCAATCGGTAGTGGCGGTTTAGCATCCATTGCTGCTGGTACAATCAAAATCAACGGCGTTGACATCGGCGCAATCGCAAGCGTTGGTTCGGGTGGTTCCGTGACAGATCGTGGCGCTCAAATTACAGCTGCGATCAACTCTAAAACAACACAAACTGGCGTTACAGCTGCTTACGACACAACAACTGGTGCTGTTTCCTTGACAGCTGCTGATGGTCGTAACATCACAATTGACAAGACTGCAAGTGCTGCTGCAACGAACGCTGCGACTGGTTTGACTGCTGGTGTAACAACATCCGCCGCATCCACATCGACAACATCTGCGCAGATCAGCCTGACTTCGACAAGTTCAAAAGGCATTCAAATCGCGAATGGCTCCCAAACTTCCGTGGCAGGTGCAGCTGCAACATCGTCGACTGGTCTTGCAACAGGCGACTTGCAAATCAACGGTGTTGATATTGGCTCCGTGGCAAGTGGTGCAACCGCAGCTATCTCAGGTCAAAATATTGCTGATGCAATTAATGGTCTGACCAGCAAAACAGGCGTTACTGCAACTGCTGACTCATCGGGCGTCTTGACTTTGACTTCATTGACAAACTCGAACGTCGTCATCGCAGGCTCTACAAACGGTCTCGCAAGTTCTGGTCTGACAGCAGGTACAACAAATGCTGGCTCATCAACAGCATCAGGTGCAACAGCTGTTGGTCTGACCTTGGGAACGACGAAAGCTTCGCAAACTGTGGGCGCAGGGTTATCCTCGCTTGATTTAACCAGTGCGTCAGGTGCCACATCAGCATTAGCAACAATCGATGCTGCTCTGGCTTCAGTCAACAGCTCACGTGCGTCTTTGGGTGCGTTCCAAAACCGCTTTACTTCTGCTGTTACAAGCTTGCAAACTTCACAAACAAACTTAGCAGCATCTCGTAGCCGTATTCAAGATGCCGACTTTGCTTCTGAAACTGCAAACATGACACGTGCACAGGTATTGCAACAAGCTGGTACTGCGATTTTGGCGCAAGCTAACTCACAACCAAGCGGTGTTCTCGCCCTGTTACGTTAATTATTTGGCTAGTACGCCACTGACGTAGAACATTCCCCCGATCAGCCACTGGTCGGGGGAATATCACATTGAAGGACTAGATCATGGACATCCCTTCTATCGGAAGCGCAACATCTCCAGGATTGATCACACCTGATAAATCGACGGTTGCAACGACAGCGCCCGCCTCGTCCACGGCGACGACAGCAAGCACGAATGCAGCCCCATCACAAGCACCAGTTGCAGCGACCACACCGGAAGCGAAGAAAAACACAGACCCTGCTCAGCTAGATAAAGCGGTCAACGATATCAACAAGTCGCTCCAAGATCGCGGACGAGATGTACGATTTAGCATCGATCAAAGCTCAAAACGCGTCGTTGTTAAAATTGTCGAGCAAGGCACAAATAAAGTACTACGCCAGATTCCAACTGAACAAGCACTTGAAATCTCACAATCTTTGGATAAATTACAAGGATTGATCATTAAGCAGGAAGCTTGAGTCTGGTGAGAGTAGGATAAAAGACCTATTTGCCGCAGTCATTGGCATTACCGTTAGATTTTTTGTATCTCATTTTTAAAATAGCGGGGAAATACCCCTCTGTCATGCAAATTGGTTCACCGCCAGATTTGATACAGTTAGGGCTAGCAAAGGAGAACTATTGTGTCCGTATCATCAATCGGCGTCGCTTCAGGATTACCTCTGGATAGCATTATCAGTAAATTAATGGCTATTGAGAGTCAACCATTGACTGCGATTCAACAAAAGCAAACGAGTTACAATGCTGACGTGACCGCCTATGGCGCACTCAGCGGTGTGATTAGTGCTTTTCAAAGTTCCCTCACGACCCTCAGCAGCCCTTCAACTTTTAATAATTTAACTGCTACATCAGGTGACAGTTCTATTGCAAGCGCAACCACGACGAGCGTGGCCACTGCAGGCACGTATAACGTTAACGTGACCCAGCTAGCCCAAGGTCAATCCATATCCAGTGCAGGCCAAACGTCAGCGACGAGTACCATTGGTTCAGGCCAAAGCACTACCCTAACATTTCAATTTGGCACCATCAGCGGTGGAACTTCGAGCAACGGTGTGTACACTGGCGCAACATTCACTCAGGATGCCACCCAGGCGACAGGATCTATCACGATAGATAGTAGCAATAATTCATTGCAAGGTATCCGCGACGCCATTAATAATGCAAACGTCGGCGTCAAAGCCTCGATCATCGGTGACGGTAGCGCGACACCTTATCACCTTGTGCTCGCATCAACTAGCACAGGTGCTACCTCAAGCATGAAAATCAGTGTGAGTGGTGATTCAACGTTGCAGAATTTACTGTCTACTGATCCGGCAGGCACTCAGAATTTCAAAGAAATCAACGCAGGACAAAGTGCAAATCTGACAATCAACGGTATCGCCGTGACGAGTACGACAAATAATATCAGCTCCTCCATTCAAGGCGTAACGCTGAAGTTGGGTAAAGTAGGAACGACCACCGTCAGTGTTGCTGCCAATACCGCAGCTGTAACGACGGCCGTCAATTCTTTTGTCACAGCTTACAACAATATCAACAGCACCATCTCTCAGCTTACGTCGTACAACTCAACGACCAAAGCGGCAGGTGCATTGCTCGGCGATCCAACGGTAAGCACTGTGCAAGATCAACTCAGAAGTACATTAAGTAACGCTGTGAATGGTCTTGGTGGGCAATTCACTTACCTCGCACAAATTGGCATCACTTTTCAAAAGGATGGCTCTCTCGCGGCAGACGCAACCAAGCTTCAAACCGCGTTATCCAATAACTTTACCGATGTAGGGGGATTGTTTGCGGCAGTGGGCCAATCGACAGACAGTTTGACCAGACAAGTAGGCTCAACAGCGAATACGCAAGCTGGAAACTATGCACTTAACATCACCCAAGTGGCGACGCAAGGGTATTTGGTTGGCAATACCAACTTGAATAGTGCTCAGACGACGATTGCTTCGGGGACAGCGATCAACGTCACGCTAGACGGGATCACCGCCGCCGTTAACTTACCCGCGGGTAGCTATAATGCAACTCAATTGGCGTCGATGATTCAGTCGTCTATCAACGGCACATCGAATTTTTCAGGTGGCGGCTTATCGGTAGCTGCGTCGATTGATAGTAATGGATTCCTCAATTTAACCTCCGGTAGCTATGGCAGCAAATCTGTCGTGAGTCTAGCAAACGGTACAGGAACGACGATCTCCGCTTTAACTGGAACATCTTCTGCAGGTTTTGTTGGGAAAGACGTTGCAGGTACTTTAAATGGTGTCTCAGGCACAGGAAACGGACAGATTCTTACTGGCGCAAGTGGCAGCGCATCCGATGGGTTACAAGTCATCGTCAATGGTGGAGCCACAGGTGCTCGCGGCACCGTGTATTTCTCCCAGGGCTTTGCTTACAAGCTCAACAATGTCGTCAATAACGTCATTGGCACAGGCGGATTAATTCCCAATGCGATTGCCGGCTTCAACAGTACGTTAAAAGATCTGCAAAAACAAACAGACACATTAAACGCCCAGTTAACAGCAAAACAAACCGCACTAGAAGCACAATATAGCGCGTTGGATACGTTGGTTGCCAGTATGCAGTCGCAGTCAAGCTATTTGACGTCGCAGCTTGGTATTCTGAACGGCACCACCAATAAATAAGTTATTTACCAGTCACTCGTGAAGGACTACATATGTTTGGATCATCAAAACTATACGGCGCAAATGCTTACACCAAAATAGGTCAAGAGACCGGTGTGATGGCGGCCGATCCGCACAAACTGATCGTGATGCTCTTTGATGGCGCAATTATCGCAATTGGAAATGCGATACAGCAAATGAAAAACAAAGAGATCGCAAGCAAAGGTAAATCCATCTCTCATGCCATCTCCATTATTGATAATGGTTTGCGTGCCAGTCTCGACAAGGAAGCAGGCGGCGATATTGCAAAGAATCTCGATGCACTCTATGAATACATGAGCCGCGAGCTACTTCTTGCAAACGCAGGAAACAAAGAAGAAAAACTAGTAGAAGTACAAACGTTATTACGTGACTTGAAAGAAACCTGGGAGGCAATCAATCCAGCACCGGCCACAGCGGCTGCAGCAGCAAACAGACAAGCACCAGCAGCAAATTACGATCCTTTACAACCAAAACAAATACACGCATTTGAGGCCTGATTGAGCATGGAAAGCATAGAACTTATCTCATTGTATGAAAACGTGGCCGTCATTACAGACCAAATGCTTGCTGCGGCCCGGAAGCGGGACTGGGAATTGTTATGTCAATTGGAATCTAACTGTAGCTCGACGGTAGAGATCATTAAAAAAAATGAAGTTCCTGTACCACTGACGCCAGAGCTGAAGGAGCGTAAAATCCGGATGATCAAGAAGATCCTCGCGGATGACAGGGAAATCCGTGACATTACTGAACCTTGGATGGCCGAACTGGCTGATCTCATGCGCAGCAACCACACCTCGCGCAAATTGAATCAGGCCTATGGAGCCGCACGACTGTAGAAACTCATGTCAAATCGCCTCGATAGTGCAACAAGCCAAATCACCGCTATTGGGGCGCCCTCACGAACTACACCGACGGAGTCAGGTTCATCCAAAGATCCAACGTCGGTGACAGTGCAAGTTCTCGCAAAGCTCTCAGAAACAAGCTTCTCCGTCAAAGTCAATGGTCAGTCCACTGTGTTGGTACTTCCACCCAACACACAGATCGGAGCAACAATTACGCTCGACACCAAAATACAGCAATTACAGCAGTTACAGCAAAACGAGTTGCAAGACGCGTCAAGTTCTACCAAAGCCACTATTCAAGAACGACCTCCGGTCAATATCGCCGCCCTCTCTGCAGCGCAAGTGTTGAGTGAAGCAAGCACCGACACAACGACGTCAGGACTACTAAGCAGTCAGATACAACTCAGTGACTTTAGTCGCTTGATCGACACCCTCCTCCGCACCGACACCACACGCCAAACAACGGACATCGCGACGACCGCACCCGTATTCACAACGCCCACATCGATGCAAGACACGCATCTCATCGCCACCGCGCTACAGCAGCAAATCGGTAACACTGGTCTTTTTTATGAGTCGCATCTCGCAGAATGGATCAATGGAAAAAGAGAACTCAGTGCCATCCAAGCGGAGCCCCAAGCGAACCTACCCTCGATCGACGAAAAGGGCCTACCCGCCACCAATAGCGATGCGGCAGCATTCAAAGAAATTATTCACCTAGTTAAACAGCAACTTCACTCCCTAGAAAATGACACCGTAAAATGGCAAGGAGACTTACTCCCGGGTCATCGTGTGGAACTTGACATTCGTCGTGAACATTCCAGTAAGAAAAATGCATTTTTACCGGCGGAATCAGATGCACACTGGTACAGTGTTGTGCGCTTTTCATTACCTGCGCTAGGGACCGTGACGGCAAGAATCGGTTTGCACGGAAAGCAATTAAACGTCTCCCTACAGGCGCAAGACGAACACATTACCCAGTTCTTGAGGTCTTACGCAGGAGAATTCTCCCGCATCCTCGCCACGACCGGCACCGATTTAACCCAATTCAGCATAAAAACCGATGGCAACTCAGTCTGAGAAAACGAAAAACGCCGTTGCTATTGCCTACGAAACTGGTTCCGCTGCGCCCAAAGTAGTGGCAAAAGGCAAGGGATTGGTCGCGGATGCAATCATTGCCCGCGCAAAAGAACACAGTATTCATGTGCATGAATCCAAAGAGTTGGTATCATTGCTAATGAAAGTCGAACTTGACAAGGAAATTCCGCCTACACTATACCGCGTGGTTGCAGAACTCCTTGCATGGCTTTACCATATTGATGCTGAAAAAACACGGAATGAGGCGGAGAGTTGATCGACACACTTCGTTTCTCCGGACACATTTGACAAAAAAAATTAACAAAATATATGCAAATATCTCCAACACTTGGGACTGAAAACCAGAGTCCTTATCAAGTTGATTCTCGCAGAGAAATCATTTCCTTGCTCAGAGGTCTGCGTGATAGCAATCAACTGATCAGCATGGTGATACATAACGGCAGCGAAGTGTTCATCACATCTATCTTGGATGTTGACGATACAAACAACCTTGTCATTGTAGACGCTGCGCCAGGCAAATTGGCCAACCAGCGTATCGCTGAGGCACCTCGTGTTTCATTTGAAGGCTTGCTTGATAAAATTGGCATCCAGTTTTCAAGCACAGAAGTAAAGCAAATCGACCATGAAGACCGGCCCGCGTTGCAATTCGGCATTCCACTGACGATGATCAGACTGCAACGGCGCGAGTATTATCGAATCAATACGCCGTTATCTATGCCAATCAAAGTCAGCATTCCAGCCGACATCGATGGCAAGGTCGACATCCTGAAGTTAAGTCTGGTTGATATCAGTTGTGGTGGGATTGCGGTTCTTGACGAGAAGAAAATCCTCGATTGCACTATTGGCAAGTCTTACGAGCACTGCAAACTCGACCTACCGGGTGTAGGATTGGTTGAAATCGTACTTCAAGTAAGAAATCACCAAGAGCTAGTTTTGCTTAACGGAAAATCCAATCGCCGCATAGGTTGCCAATTCATCAACCTATCGAATGCAGTTCTCTCTCATATTCAACGTTACATCATGAAACTAGAAAGAGAACGTAACGCTAAAATGACAGGTATAGGCTAATTACGAGCCCTTCCCTGGCAAAGACCTACCATGTTTCACCGCCATCATTGTGATGGTGGTGTGACAATGATGACGCTGACAAGAATGGCGTTGTTAGCCACCATCCCAGATCAACTACACCTGCATGTTCATAATGTCGTTATAAGCAGCAACGAGCTTATTTCTTACTTGCACCGTTGTTTGGAACGAAATACTCGCTTTTTGCATCGAGATCATCACGTCAGCCAAACTGACTTTATCATCCCCCATCGCGAACTGCTCTCCCAACTTCTGAGAGTCTGCCTGGACTTGATTCACATGGTCCAAGGATGCCTTAAACGCGTCAGCAAAATTGACCTTAGACACCGCCTGTGTTGTGGAGTCGCCCTTAGCTATCGGCGTTGGCGAAGACTGCTCCATTTTGGCTGCTGCGTTGCGCAACTGAGCAACCATCGCGTCTATCTGACTGCGATCTATTCCTGATATAGCCATATCAACCTCCATAAAAGCTTAAATTTTTCTCAAGCATCACATTAACATCGATCATTTTCAGCATTCACTCAATCAGAGCGACTAAACTGGCTTTTATCTACGGATTGAATTGGCAAAAAAAGTCCAAAATTGGTACAAGTGAAAAACCCCAATGGCTTAGAGATATGCAACAAACAATCCATAGCGCGACAACAGATAAGGTGATGTATGGCAACTGCTGAAAATACTGTTTTCGATACTCCACCACCCGAGGAAGTACCCCGCTTTTTAGGGCTACCCCAAACGCCTGGCGTTCGTACCGCCCTGCTCTCCGCAGGCGCAGCACTCATTGTGGCGATCATGGTGGGTATTTGGTTATGGAGTCAGCAACCTGAGTACCGCGTGCTGTTTTCAAACTTCAACGACAAAGATGGTGGCGCGATTGTCGCATCACTGCAACAAATGAACGTCCCTTACAAGTATTCGGACTCAGGTACCGCCATCTTGGTACCGGCGAGCCAAGTACATGACGCTCGATTAAAGTTAGCAACACAGGGATTGCCAAAGGGTGGAAATGTTGGTTTCGAACTCATGGAGAACCAAAAGCTCGGGATTTCCCAGTTTTTAGAGCAAGTTAATTTCCAACGTGCTCTTGAGGGCGAACTGGCACGTACGATTCAATCAGTTTCAGCAGTACAGACAGCACGCGTTCATTTAGCAATGCCAAAGCCTTCTGTATTCGTCAGAGAGCAACAAAGCCCAACAGCGTCCGTCTTAGTGAGTGTGTATCCAGGTCGCGTGTTAGATCAATCGCAGGTGAATGCAATTTTGCATCTCGTAGCGAGTAGCGTTCCCGAACTGTCGACAAAGAATGTCTCCATCGTTGATCAAAACGGCAATTTACTCTCCGATCCTAATAAGCAAGCAGGCAACAACAATCTCGATCCTGCGCAAATTAAGTATGTGCAAGATTTCCAGGAAAATATTGTTAAGCGCGTTGAATCGATCATCAGCCCGATCGTTGGCAAAAATAACGTAAGAGCAGAAGCGACTGCGGACATTGATTTTTCCAGAAGCGAACAAGCAGCAGAAAGCTATCGTCCTAACTCGCCGCCCGAGGCATCAACCATTCGTAGCCAACAAACGAGCGAAAGCTACAATAAAAACAATAATCCTTCAGGTATTCCAGGTGCCCTAACCAATCAGCCACCTGCCCCGGCAACGGCACCCATCGTTGCCAACGGATCCAATGCGGCAAATGCAACACAATCCGCTGCATCGAATACAAGCTTGATTCAGAAGGACTCGACAACAAACTACGAAGTCGATAAAACAGTACGGTACACCCAACAAAACATGGGCGGAGTCAAACGCATCTCTGTTGCGATCGTCCTCAATTACAAATCTGAAACCGACAAGAATGGAAAAGTGGTTACACGTCCATTAACCGAAACGGAAAAAACGGAGATTACTGACTTAGCAAAAGAGGCAATGGGCTTCAACAAAGAACGTGGCGATACCTTAAACGTCGTTAATAGCCCATTTGCTGGCCCTGAAAAAGAAGTGATTGAAGAGTTGCCATTATGGAAGCAACCAGAAACGATCGCCCTCGCGAAAGAAATTGGTAAGTACCTCTTAGTTGGTGGTGTGTTAGCCTATCTGTTCTTTGGTTATCTCAAACCGATCTTGTATAAGATCATGGGCAAGGATGTCGAAGCAGAAAAAGCCAAAAAAGAACAAGAAGAGAAAGAACGCCTCGAAGCAGAGGAACAAGAAGCGGAAGAAGCGGCCGCAGCAGCAGAGGGAGACGAGGACGGTGCCGTCGTCAAACTCTCTACAGAAGAAGAAATCCAAGCAGCGAAACAAACGCAAAGCTACGAGCAGAACTTAGAATTAGCAAGAATGTTGGCAAAAGATGATCCACGGATCGTGGCAAACGTGATTAAAACATGGGTGAACAATGAGTGATGAAGGCGTACAAAAGGCAGCGACTTTTTTACTTGCCCTCGGCGAAGATGGTGCGGCGGAAGTAATGAAGTTTCTTGGGCCTCGTGAAGTGCAAAAAATCGGTGCCGCAATGGCCACGATCGGCGCCATCCCGCACGAACGGATTGCAAAGGTCATGGAAGATTTTAAAGCTGCGGCTGATATCAATTCATCCGTTGGGCTCGATTCTGACGAATATATCCGTAACGTGCTCACCAAAGCGTTGGGTGATGACAAAGCCTCTTCCTTGTTAAACCGCATTCTCGGCGGCAAGGATGCAAGCGGCATTGAAAGTCTGAAGTGGATGGATTCGCCCTCCGTTGCAGATCTCATTAAAAATGAGCATCCACAAATTATCGCCACTATTCTGGTTCACTTAGAGAGCGATCAAGCGTGTGAGATTCTCAATAACTTTACTGAACGCCTAAGAAACGATGTGGTTCTGCGTATCGCGACCCTTGACGGTATTCAACCGACCGCCTTACGCGAACTCAATGACGTGCTCACAAAACTCCTCACCGGCAATGAAAGCCTGAAGAAAAAATCCATTGGTGGTGTACGTGCTGCTGCAGAGATTCTCAACTTTATGAGCGGCGAGAACGAAGCCTCGGTCATGGACAACCTGCGCAAATACGACGGTGATATGGCAGAGAAAATCATGGATGAGATGTTTGTCTTCGACAATATTCTCGACATTGATGACAAAGGAATTCAATTATTGCTTCGCGAAGTACAGTCCGACTCACTTATTATTGCCCTCAAAGGTGCAAACCAAGACATGCGCGAAAAAATCTTCAAGAACATGTCGCAACGTGCTGCGGAAATGATGCGAGAAGATCTCGAATCGAAAGGCCCTGTTCGTTTATCCGAAGTCGAAGCACAACAAAAACAAATTTTGTTAGTCGTTCGTCGCCTTGCAGATGAAGGTCAGATTATGCTCGGTTCCAAAGGTGATGATTCTTATGTCTAGTAGTATGCTCAAAAAAGACGTGTCCGCCTATCAACGATGGGAAATGGCATCCTTTGGAGAAACGCGACCGAGTCACATTGCTGTCGCGAAAATTGAAACGCCTGAGGTCATCCCGACGCCAACAATCACACAAGAAGAAATAGACCAAATCAAAGCCAACGCGCAGAGCGAAGGCTATGCGGCAGGCTATCAGGAAGCGTACGAAAAAGGATTACACGAAGGACAAAAAGCCGGCATGCAAATCGCAGAAGATAGCATGAAGGTCCATATCGAAGCCATGGAAAATCTCGCGAGAAATTTTATCGGCGAAATTGACCGTGCGGGGAAAAATACCGGTCAAGAATTACTAGATCTCGCGATCAGCCTGGCTGAAAATATTCTCAAAACAAAACTTGAACTAGACCAAGAAGCGATACTTCCCATCGTGGAAGAAGCGATCGCGCAGGTACCGACGATCCAACAACCAGCAAATATCCTCCTTCACCCCGAAGATGCTGCGACAGTGAAGCACATCATGGGTGAGGCACTGAATTCTGATGGTTGGAAAATCGTCGCCGATGCGCAATTAGAACGTGGCGACTGCAAAATCGAGACAGCCTATAACATGGTTGATGCAACGATTGAGACACGCTGGAACACGCTCAAGGATTTGATTCACCCTCAAATGAAAAGTGCGACATCATCATGATGGATTCGACAATCACCAGCCAATGGAAGCATTTACTGAATGAGAGTAAAGCGCTTGCAGAAACGATCAGCGAGCCAATCACCGCAGGTCGCGTCACGAAAGTGACTGGTCTGGTTATGGAGGCAGTCGGTCTACGGCTCCCCGTTGGAAGCGCTTGCACAATTCACTTGATGAGCGGTGCAACAGTTGATGCAGAGGTGGTTGGATTTGATGGTGACCGGTTGTTTCTGATGCCCCACAGCGACCTCGAGGGTGTCACACCAGGTGCCGCTGTTTTCCCTGCGATTGTCGCGCCCCAAGCTGGCAAAGGCACGAAGAAAAATATCGATCGTAGCCGAAAACTTCCTGTGGGATACCAATTACTTGGACGCGTTCTTGACGGTAACGGACGCCCTCTCGATACACTGGGGCCACTCGACAGCAGCACGTCTGCGTCCCTCAGCGCCAGAATTTACAATCCACTTGAACGCGCGCCTATCGTGGATACATTGGACGTGGGAGTCCGCGCGATCAATAGCATGCTGAGCGTTGGGCGTGGGCAGCGTCTGGGTCTATTCGCAGGATCAGGCGTTGGTAAGAGTGTGCTGTTAGGTATGATGGCCCGCTATACCACCGCCGATGTCATCGTCGTGGGTCTGATCGGTGAACGTGGACGTGAGGTCAAAGAATTCATTGAACAAATTCTAGGTAAAGAAGGCCTGGCAAGGTCCGCTGTAGTTGCTGCGCCTGCCGATGCGCCACCATTAATGCGTTTGCAAGGCGCTGCCTACGCGACAACGATTGCTGAATATTTTCGCGATCAAGGACATAGCGTTCTGTTAATCATGGATTCACTGACACGCTATGCGATGGCGCAACGTGAAATCGCCCTTGCCATCGGTGAACCGCCCGCCACCAAAGGCTATCCGCCCTCCGTTTTCGCTAAATTACCCATCCTTGTTGAGCGCGCTGGTAATGGCAAAGAGGGAGGTGGCTCTATCACTGCTTTTTATACTGTGTTGACCGAAGGTGATGATCAGCAGGACCCTATCGCTGACTCCGCCCGTGCGATTCTCGATGGACATATTGTTCTCAATAGAACGCTGGCAGAAAGTGGTCATTATCCTGCAATTGATATTGAACAATCGATTAGTCGCGCAATGCACAGCATCACGACGCCTGAACATCAGCAGCTCTCGCGAAAACTCAAGCAATTATATTCTCGGTATGAACGAAGTAGAGACCTCATCAGTGTGGGCGCCTATGCACCCGGCTCAGATCCATTGCTTGACGAGGCAATTCGACTACAACCGCGTATTGCCGCGTTTTTACAGCAAGATATCTTGCAAAAAGTGAGCATAAGCGAGAGCATGGATCAACTTCGGGCTCTATTCCAAGGTTGAACGTGAAAAATGTCACCTATACTTAGATCATCATGGCAACAAAGTCACCCATTACAACGTTGATCGAAATTGCCGAAACGGATACCGATGAAGCGGCAAAAAAATTAGGTAAAACGATTCGCTACCACGAAGAAACGATCGCGAAGTTGAATCTACTTGTTCAATATCGCGATGACTATGATCTGAAATTTCGTGAGGCCGCATCGAAAGGAATCACTGCGAGCCAATATGGCAATTTTATGAGTTTCCTAGAAAAACTTGATGCTGCTGTTGATGGACAAAAGTTAGTGGTTGCCGAAGCTTTACGGCGCGTAGACGTAGCAAAAAAAGAGTGGCAAGTGTGCGAAAAGAAAAGGCTTTCCTACAACACGCTTGATAACAGGATAAAGCAAGAAATACAGAACAAAGAACTCAAGCGTGATCAGAAACAGACGGATGATTTTGCAGCGCGTGCCTATTTTTACAAGTCATAACTTTTCACATCAAAAAAGCGGTCGATATTATGAAAACGGCGAATGTTGTCAGTACCACGTATCAGCAGCAGAGTGCATCTGCCTCACAAAAGAACGCCACAACGCCGCTTGAGGAAAATGCGTTCAGTACGCATTTCAATAGAGAATTAAGCACTGTAAATAACAACCGATCGGCAACAAAAAGCAACGTCACGAATGGCGACAACAACAATAGCAATAACAACATTCAGCGTACGAGTAACAGCCGCAGCAACGACCAGAATCAAGTTGCAACAAACAAAGTAAGCGACGACACGGCATCCGAGAGTGTTGCGCAATCGACACCCTCCTCTACAGCAGTCAGTACCAATGACAAAGTCCCTGGATCTTCGGGCAAAGACAAAAAAGAGGCACAAAACAATGATAGCAATCAGGATGACAACAATCCTTTGATGCTGCTTTTCGGCGCAATGTCGTCTGTACCAAAAATAGATTTGCCCAATACAGCGTCGACACCCACTAATACAAATGCAGAGGCGAACAACGCGTCGATTAGCGCGGGCACAGCCACAGTAACCGATACACTAGCGTCTGCAAGCGCAGCCGCTGCTTCGGCACTTCCTGGAGCAAAAAAAGATACCAGCATCCTCGCACTGGAAGATAACAATGGAAATGCAAACACTGATCCGACCGATGCAAGCGATAGTCATGTCGCCGAGACAAATTTCTCTCAAAAACTCGCCAACCTGAAGGACATCGTGGCGGCCCAACATGAAGGCACGCCCAGCGAAGGAGAAAACGCAGTCAATGCAAAACCATCCACTGCGGTAAGCCCGGGAGCCAACGCAACATCGAATGAAGCAAGTATCACCGCATCTTTACAAGCAAAACTCGAAAAGATAGCAGTTGCGATAACGCCGCAAGCAACAACAGTGGCGACAAACATTGCGAATATTGCCGCCACTGCAGCACCTGCTGCCGCGGCAAATACACCGATTGCCCAGCCTTTTGGCACAAGCGGATGGGATAAAGCCGTCGGGCAAAAAGTACTTTGGATGGTCGGCGAGAGCATTCACTCGGCAGAACTCAGTCTCAACCCACCTGACTTAGGACCACTGCAAGTTGTTCTGAAGGTCACAAATGAACATGCAAGCGCCTCTTTCATGTGCGCCCAGCCCGAGGTCAGAGAGGCCTTAGAGGCATCTATGCCAAAGTTGCGCCAAATGATGAGCGACGCGGGAATACAGCTCTCCGGTTTCTCTGTCAACACGCAGGCGTCAAACCAAGGGCAACAAGGAAATAACTATCGTCCAAGCGCCCAAGAAATGGCACAAAATGGCAGAATTGGATCGAATTTACAACAAACCGAACCAACATCGACCGTCGCAACGAGGCCTTCGAGGGTATTTACATCAAGAATAGGTGAAGTTGATACTTTCGCTTAGATGTCACACTGGAAAAACTTCCACTCAACCATGTAGAATGAGGGAAGAAGGTAACGAGCTGTAGGACTGAGGGGCTTCATACGTGCATTCATACAGTGGAATGCAGGATGTAAGTGGGAATTAAATAAGAATAACCCTTCTTTTCCTTCGTTTTAAACCACCTTCCATCGTAGATAATATGGAACATCGTGGCCACTAAAGCACGTCGAGAGGATTAACATGGCGAAAGCACCTGCGAAAGCAGCTCCAGCGCACGGCGATGCCGCCCCCGCTGGGAAATCGAAGAAAAAACTGATTATCATCATTGCTGCAGCGGTCGTTGTGCTTGCAGCGGTAGGTGGCGGCGCAGCATTTTTTCTATCAAAAAAACATGCCGCATCGAAAGAAAAAGAAGAAAAAGTAGAAGCACCAAAAGTAGCAGCATTTTTACCGTTGGAACCATTTACCGTCAACCTGCAATCGGATGCGGGCGATAAGTATCTTCAAGTCACAATGACACTAGAAGTCGAAGGTGAAGAGCAAGCGAGCTTAATCAAAGCCAACATGCCACAAGTGCGTAGCCGACTTCTTTTACTGCTTTCAAGCAAAGATGCGAATGAAATTATTACCGGTGACGGTAAGGAAAAATTAGTGCAAGAAATCATTGAGAAAGTAAGCCAGCCGTTTGCAGCAAAAGGCGAGTCACAAAAAGTGAACAATGTTTATTTTACTTCTTTCGTAGTTCAGTAAGAACATGTCAGATAATTTCCTCTCCCAAGAAGAAGTCGATGCCCTTCTCAAAGGCGTAACGGGAGACCAAGATGATTCTCAGTCTCAAGAGGATACGTCTGGGGTTCGAACCTACAATCTTGCCACGCAAGAGCGTATTGTTCGTGGGCGCATGCCGACACTGGAAATCATCAATGAAAGGTTTGCTCGGCTGTTACGTATTGGCTTATTCAACTTTCTACGACGTAGTGCCGAAGTGTCTGTCGGGACTGTGCGCGTGTCGAAATACAGCGAATTCATTCGTAACTTGGTCGTGCCAACCAACCTTAACTTGGTTCACATGAAGCCCTTACGAGGCACGTCGCTCATCGTACTTGACCCTGGATTGGTGTTTCTGCTCGTTGATAATTTATTCGGCGGTGATGGACGTTTTCATACAAGGGTTGAAGGTCGTGACTTTACCCAAACAGAGCAACGGATTATCCACCGCATTTTAGAGATCATTTTCGAAACGTATGCAAAATCGTGGGAACCCGTCTATCCCATCGAATTTGAATATATTCGTTCGGAGATGAATACCCAATTTGCTAATATTGCGACACCAAATGAAGTCGTTGTCTCCACAACGTTCACGGTTGAGTTAGGTCCTGTCAGTGGTGAAATGCATTTCTGCATGCCCTACTCCATGATCGAACCTATTCGCGATTTGCTCACGAGCAGCCTGCAAGGCGAAACCCTCGAAGTCGATAAACGTTGGGTAAGGCTCATGACCCAACAAATTCAGATCGCCGAGGTAGAGATTGTTGCTGATCTGGGCACAACGAAAGTAACGCTAGAAGATATACTAAACATGAAGGTTGGCGATGTCATTCCTCTACATGTACCTGAGGTTATATCGGCGAAAGTCGACGGCACACCGATCATGGAATGTAAATACGGCGTATTTAACGGACAATATGCTTTACGCGTGGAAAAACTACTTAATTCCAGCGTACAAGAAGTAGTGCAAGGAGAAAATCATGGATGAGAACGCAGATACCCCGATTAGTGAAGACGATTGGGGCGCGGCAATTGCAGAGCAAGAAAAAGCAGAAGCAGCAGCGAGCCAAAAGAGTGAACCTGCAATTAGCCCAGCTATTTTTAACGATTTCAGCGCAAAAAGTACAACGACCGAAACCCATAACGATATCGACTTTATTCTCGATATTCCGGTACAGCTGACCGTCGAATTGGGAAGAACGAAAATCGCCATCAAGAACTTGCTACAGTTAGCCCAAGGGTCCGTTGTCGAACTAGACGGCATGGCAGGTGAACCGATGGATGTGCTGGTGAATGGCTGCCTAATTGCTCAGGGTGAAGTGGTGGTGGTGAATGATAAATTTGGTATCCGCTTAACGGATATTGTCACCCCTGCCGAACGCATTCGTAAGTTAAACAAATGATCAGTAAAACAACGAAGTTGTCCCTTTCGCTCGCAGTGGGTCTCATCTCGCAAGAGGTGCTCGCAGCCGACCCATCTGGAGTCAACTCTGGCGTCGGCTTTTTGCAAATCAGTGGCGCGCTATTATTTGTTTTGGTGCTGATGTTTGCGGCGGCGTGGTTACTCAAACGTGTCGGCCCGACAGTGACTGGTAACAAAGTACCTGTCAAAGTGGTTGGTGGTGTCAGTGTTGGAAACCGTGAGCGAGTGTTGGTCGTCGAAGTGGACGATCAGTGGCTCGTGCTGGGTGTCACACCAACTCATGTCAGCAATCTCGCAAGCATGCCGAAGAAAGACATTCCTAGCGATCCCAACCAGACAAATCTTGGTCCGTTTCAGGATTGGTTGAAGCGCACTGTAGAAAAGCGCAATGATGCGCCTGTTGATCATAAATAATCGTTGCATGAAAACACTGCGCCCCTCCCCTACCATGCTGCGCTGGTTGCTTAGCGTTTTTTGCTTATCATTGCCGATGTTTGCAATCGCAGAAACCACTGGCGGCCTGCAAGCAATTACCTCATCTCCAGCTGCGGGCGGTGGGCAAAATTATTCCCTGAGTATCCAAACGCTTCTTTTCCTGTCGGCATTAAGTTTTTTGCCTTCAGTCTTACTGATGATGACGAGTTTTACTCGCATCATCATTGTGCTGTCGATGTTAAGACAAGCGCTCGGTACACAGTCATCACCTCCCAATCAAGTCTTGGTTGGTCTCGCTCTTTTTTTGACACTGTTTGTCATGGGACCCGTCTTTGACAAGATCTATACCGATGCCTACGTACCGTTTAATGAAAATAAAATCACGATGGTTGAAGCAATGGAAAAAGGTGGCGCGCCATTAAAGCAATTCATGCTAAAGCAAACCAGAGAATCTGATATCGCTTTGTATGCAAAAATGTCCCACACACCAAAACTTCAGGGTCCTGAGGACGTCACTTTCCGCATTTTAATCCCCGCGTTTATCACAAGTGAACTCAAAACAGCATTCCAGATCAGTTTTGCAATCTTCGTTCCGTTCTTGATTATTGACATGGTTGTTGCGAGCGTTCTGATGTCGATGGGGATGATGATGGTGTCGCCGTCCATCGTGTCGCTTCCTTTTAAACTGATGTTATTTGTCCTCGTCGATGGCTGGCAATTAATTATCGGCTCTTTGGCACAAAGTTTTTATTGAGGTATTGAGTATGGCACCAGAATATGTAATGACGCTCGGACGACAGGCAGTCGAGGTAACGTTAATGCTCGCAGCGCCACTGTTACTCGTATCGTTAGTGATCGGCTTGTTGGTCAGTATTTTTCAAGCTGCCACCCAGATCAATGAATCGACCCTCTCGTTTATTCCAAAACTTGTCGGGATATTTGCGACGCTCATTATTGCCGGCCCTTGGATGCTCGGAGTATTGACTGATTACATGCGCCAAATGTTCACCAGTATCGCCACGATGGCGAGTTAATCCGCATTGACGCGTCCATGATTGCAATCACATCGAAAGAGTTGATCGGGTTGATCATGGCTTTTTTATGGCCATTAACCCGCATCTTAGGGCTGATTGCAATCGCGCCACCGTTCGGCAATAGCAGTATTCCTGCCCGTATCAAAATTGCTTTCGGTGTTGTTCTCGCACTTATCATCACGCCAGGCATCCCACCTTTTACGGAAGCCGACCCGATTTCATTGTCTGGCATCATGATCCTCATGCAACAATTCGTCATCGGACTAGGCATGGGATTCATCATGCGCCTCGTTTTTGCGGCCATTGAGATGGCGGGAACCCTCACCGGGATGACCATGGGGCTTGGTTTTGCTTCTTTTTTTGATCCACAGACCCGAGGAAATACGTCAGCCATAGCCCAATTTCTGGTGCTAGTGGCGACGGTATTGTTTTTTTCGCTCAATGTGCACCACGCCTTGCTTATTGCGTTGATGGACAGTTTTAGAACTATCCCAATTTCAATGACATTGAACAGCGGCTTTGACTTTCACCGTCTCGCAATTTGGGGAGAACAGATTTTTATTTACGGACTGAAGCTATCGATTCCACTGGTCACCGCACTACTACTCACTAACGTGGCGCTTGGTATCTTGACCAGAGCGGCACCGCAATTAAACATATTTGGTATTGGATTTACGATCACGATTAGCGTTGGCCTTTTAATCTTAGGGATGATTCTTCCGTATCTTGCGCTTCCGATGGAAATATTATTTCAGCACGGAATCGATGCGATACAATCACTTGGTACCAGCGTTCAGCATACCCTCCCCCAAAAACTCAAGCTTTTACCATCGCCATGACACTTCTAAAGCAGACTGATTTAATCCTGTTTAGTATCAACGACATCCGCGAGATAGAAACAAAGGTTGCTGCTGAAAATCCTGGCAAAAGTCTCATGAAAAAAGCAGGGAAAGCAACCGCTGCACTGGCAAAAAAATTAATTGAAAACAACGTACATCCGGTGTTAATCGTCGCCGGACCCGGCAACAATGGGGGCGGTGCATGCGCGGCGGCAGCGGATCTCGCCAAAGATGGCTATCAGGTCATCGTTGTTCTCTGCGCTGATCCCGCTACGTATTCAGAAGGTGGCAAAAAATATTTCGAAAAAGCACTTTCTCGTAAAGTCATTTTCAAAAATAGTAACAGTCTGACGTCACTCCTCAAGCAGGATTTCTCGCTCATCATTGACGGTTTGTTTGGCATTGGCCTTCATCGTCCGATAGCAGGAATCGAGAAAGAGGTCGTTCTCCATATCAATGATTACGCCAAGGAAACGCACGTACCCGTTCTCTCTATCGACGTTCCTAGCGGATTGAATGCCGATACAGGTGCAATCGTCAGATCAGAGACAGAAGAAGGTGTCTGCGTTAAAGCAGATTACACCATCACATTTCTCGGCAATAAACTTGGCCTCCATACTGCAGATGGTAAGGATTATGCTGGTACTGTCATCATTTCAGACCTCGATGTCGAACCCACAGCACAGACTGATCGTTCACCCAAGCTCAATGCACCAGCGAGTTTTCACTTTACACTTCCTCGACGCAACCACAACAGTCATAAAGGGAATTTCGGTCAAGTGGCTATTATTGGCGGCGCAAAAGGAATGGTCGGGGCGAGTATCCTCGCTGGTCGCACCGCGCTCTTCGCGGGCGCCGGAAAAGTAACGATCGGTTTTCTATCTCAAGCACCAAGTTTTGACATACTGCATCCAGAAATCATGTGTCACGATGCAGACCAGATGACGATGCGATACGACGTCATTGTGATCGGACCTGGTCTAGGTACTAGCGAGGCAGCAAAACTTCTCTTATCTGACGCACTGCGGTCGAACGCATCACTCGTGATCGACGCGGACGCACTCAACCTCATCTCGATGGATGAGTCGCTGCAAGATGCACTACGCCACAGAAATGCAGCAAGCGTTTTAACACCACACCCTTTAGAGGCAGCGCGACTTTTGCAGGAATCAACGGAGACGATTCAATCGAATCGACCTCAACATGGTCTTGCGTTAGCTAAAAAATTCAACGCGACAGTCATTCTAAAAGGTTCAGGCAGCATCATTTGCGACCAGCAAGGACAGTTACGCGTCAACACATCCGGTAATGCCGGACTGGCGACCGGAGGCACTGGCGATGTGCTGGCTGGTCTGTGTGGAGCACTTCTAGGACAGGGGCTCAGTGCATTTGATGCAGCCCAACTTGCAACATGGCTACACGGCCAAGCGGCAGACGACCTATTGAAAAAAGGAAATGGTCCGGTTGGCATGAGCCCGAGTGAGCTGCCATTCGCGATACGCCATTGCCTCAACAACCTCATCAAACACAATGGCAAGTACGCTTCACATCAACTGTAAATAATGGGCTAATTGATTAATCGACGAGGCTATTAATCTGTTCAGAGCTCAGTTTATCTTTGTCTAGATTCACATCGCAGGCGATACCAGCGCAGGAGATGGCTGCCGACAATTTTTCAATTTGCTCTTGTTGCGCAACAGCATGATCAATCAGTTTATGCAGGACCTTAGAGACAGGATCATCGCTGTTTTGCGTCACGCCATACGCTGAAAACAATTGTGTTCCGGCCGTATCCATCGCTGGCGCTTCTCTCTTAACTATATGGGCTGGATTGCCGACTGCTGTAGCGCCCGCTGGCACGGGTTTCACAACCACCGAGTTAGACCCAATCTTAGCGCCTGCACCAACAGTAAAACTTCCAAGCACTTTCGCACCAGCACCAACAATGACCCCCTGTTCAAGCGTCGGATGACGCTTTGCACCCCGTGTGAGCGAGGTACCGCCGAGGGTAACACCCTGATAAATGGTACAGTCGTCGCCGATCTCTGCTGTCTCACCAATCACTACGCCAAAGCCATGATCAATAAAGACCCGACGGCCAATGGTTGATCCGGGGTGAATCTCGATGCCTGTGAGCACCCGTGCAATATGCGATATAAACCGCCCTAACCACTTAAAACCACGAACCCAGCACCATTTAGCCCAACTATGCATGACAATCGCTTGGAACCCCGGATAACACGTAATCACCTCCCATGCATTTCGGGCGGCTGGATCTTTAGCAATAATACTCGCGATATCTTCGCGGAAACGACTGAACATGATGATAACTAATAAGAATGATTACAAAGAGATAGTAGCCTAATTAAAAAAAATGCGCCGAAGCGCACTTTTCTCTACAACACATAGGCCCTCATCGAAGAGGGCAACAATCACACCGACGTTGCTAAACGTTGACGACGCGCCTCATACAGGCACACACCAGAAGCAACAGAAACGTTTAAGCTCTCGACAGTGCCAAACATGGGCACGCTCACAAGAACATCACATGTTTCACGGGTCAAACGACGCATGCCTTCTCCTTCAGAGCCCATTACGATCGCACAACCACCTTTAAAGTCGATATCGTAAATCGTTTTACTATCGGCATCATCTGACGTACCGACAAGCAAAATGTCACGCTCTTTCAGTTCACGCAGCGTACGGGCTAAATTGGTCACAGTGATATAAGGAACGGTCTCTGCCGCTCCACTTGCCACTTTTGCCGCAGTCGCGTTCAAACCAACAGCACGATCCTTTGGCGCGATCACAGCGTGTGCACCAACGCCGTCTGCCACACGCAAACATGCGCCGAGATTATGCGGATCAGTAATACCATCGAGCACCAGCAACAAAGGCGGCCCCTCAATCGCATCAAGCAACTCATCAAGATTACGTGCAAGAGACAACTCTCCCGCTTTCGCAACCACGCCTTGGTGACGGCGTGTACCAACGATATTCGATAACCGTTGATCATCCGCATGAATAATGCGTACGCCGGCCGCTTTTGCTGCAGACAAAAGCTCTTGCATACGGCGGTCATTACGCTCTGCATCCACATAAATTTCTTCGACGGAAGACGCCTCATGACGTATCCGAGAAGTCACTGCGTGGAAACCAAAAATCATTTTACTTTTCATATTACTCTTTATTAATTTAAATCAACTTCAAGACCAGCAGAACGCCCTTAACACGGCATCGTTGATACGTGAACAACAACGTATCACCACAGCACAGTGTCAAAGGGTCATACTTGCCTTCAACAGTACGTTTGCTTAACGTCTTTTTCTTGCTGGTTTCCCAGCCGCTTTTCCTGCACTTTTAGAAGCGCCTGGTGCTGCCTTCTTTCCGCCGGCCGATGGCTTTTGTCTAGCGCTTGCAGAACGCCCCTCGACTGCGGCTCCCTTGTAGCTTTCCTGCCTCTCGTTGGAAAAAGATTTTTTTCCTCCGGACGCTGGCTTCGAGGCATTTTTAATTGCCTTTGCACTCTTGTTCGTTGGCGTTGCGGGTATCAGCTTTTTCGATTTATCCGCAGCACTTCCACGCACAGCCGCCAATTGGCCTCCGGGCTGGACAATACTCAGATCAATTTTGCGCGCATCGAGGTCAACGCGGCTCACCTGCACGTTAACTTTATCTGTCAGCTGATAGCGTTTTCCTGTTCGCTCTCCACGTAACTCATGTCTAGCTTCGTCAAATTGGAAATAATCCGCACCCAGATCCGTAATGTGAACCAAGCCCTCAATATAGATATCATCGAGTTGGACAAAAATACCAAACTGCGTCACGCCAGAAATCGTACCGACAAATTCTTCGCCCAATTTGTTCTTAATGAAGTAACACTTGAGCCACGCTTCCACATCGCGCGATGCTTCGTCCGCGCGACGCTCATTGGCAGAACAGTGCGTTCCTAAAGCATCCCAAATTGTAGGATCTTTTTCGACTTTTTTCTTGCCTGCTGCACGGTCCGCAATTAATTGTTTGCGCGCAGAATTGGAGATCGTTGTATTCAACAAACTCAAATCAATACCTTTAGGCTCATACACCTTACCCGCTAGGATTGCTTTAATGGCGCGATGCGTCAACAAATCGGGGTATCGACGAATGGGACTTGTGAAGTGCGCGTAGGCTTCATATGACAAGCCAAAGTGACCGATGTTATCTGGGCTATAAACAGCTTGCTGCATCGAACGTAGAAGCATGGTCTGCAACAAGGGTGAATCTGGACGTCCCTTAATTTTTTGCATCAATGCGGCATAATCGGATGCGGTCGGCGTGTCACCGCCACCCAAATTTAAACCGACTTGCTTCAAGAAATTGCGGACTTGCGTCAGCTTCTCTTTAGTCGGACCAGCGTGGATACGATAAGTACCCGGGTGCTTGTACGTCTCGAGCAAATTAGCAGCACAAACGTTGGCCGCCAACATACATTCTTCGATCAACTTGTGTGCATCGTTACGCGTGCGAGGAATAATTTTCTCAATCTTTCCTGCCGCGTTACAAACGATATACGTTTCTGTCGTTTCAAAATCAATCGCACCGCGAACATGACGCGCTTTCAGTAAAGCCTGAAAAACTTCATACAAGTGCATTAAATGCGGTACCAGCGGTAAACGTTTTGCAGCTTCTGGACCTTTTGTATTTCCCAAAATGGCAGCCACTTCAGTGTACGTAAACCGAGCGGCAGAATGAATCACCGCGGGATAGAACTGATAAGCGTTCACCACACCTTCCTGTGTGATCACCATATCGCAAACAAGCGTTAAGCGATCTACATCAGGATTGAGCGAACACAAACCATTCGACAATTTCTCTGGGAGCATCGGAATCACGCGCCGCGGGAAATACACCGACGTACTTCTCAGCAACGCATCTTCATCCAACGCATCGTTTGGCGTCACGTAATGACTCACGTCCGCGATGGCAACGAGCAGACGATACCCCTTGGCACGCCCAATTTTGACTGGCTCGCAATACACAGCATCGTCGAAATCTCGGGCATCTTCACCGTCAATCGTGACTAACGGAATATCCCGCAAATCAACACGGTCTTCGAGATCTTTTGGTCGAATTTCAGACGGCAATTTCGCCGCTGCTTTCTTTGCTGCCTCAGAGAACTCATGCGGGACACCGAACTTACGAACAGCGATTTCGATTTCCATGCCAGGATCATCGATATCACCAAGTACTTCAACAATTTTACCAACCGCCTGCGAATAGCGAGTGGGCTGTTCTGTCAACTCGACGCTAACGACTTGCCCTGCCTTTGCTTTTCCTGGTGACCCCGCCAGCAAAATATCTTGGCTAAAACGATTGTCTTCAGGCGCGATGACCCACACGCCATTTTCATTGAGCAGACGCCCAATAACATGCGTATTGGCACGTTCAAGGATTTCAATAATACTGCCTTCAAGGCGGCCTCTGCGATCAGTCCCCACCACCCGTGCCGTTACGCGATCACCATGCAATACCTTTTGCATTTCGCGTTCTGGGAGATATAAATCGTCGGATCCGTCTTCGGGAATTAAAAATCCATAACCGTCACGGTGGCTATTCACCTTCCCGGAAATAAAGTTTTCTTGATTAGCGAGCGTATAGTTTCCTGAGCGGTCAGGCTTAATTTGTCCGTCGCGTTCCATCGCGTTCAGTCTTCGCGTCATGCCATCAAACTCCTCGGGTTTCACGCCTAACTTTTCCGCAATTGCATTTGCGGTCAGTTTGGCCTTATTCGTACGAAGGACGCCCAGAATCTCTTCACGGCTGGGAATGGGATATAAATGCTTATTCAAATGATGTTAATTTCTTTAAAAGTTATTTCACGCCCTGACTATACAAGACATCTGCCTAGTTTACCGGAGCAAACGTCAATTGCCTAACAATTCTTCAACATGACTGGGGTCAACCCTTGACACTATAGATAAACCCTCTATAATGCTGGCTTCCGTTGCCCACGTGGCGGAATTGGTAGACGCGCATGGTTCAGGTCCATGTGCCGCAAGGTGTGGGGGTTCGAGTCCCTCCGTGGGCACCACAGCATTTCAAGGCCCGTTGATTCGTCAACGGGCCTTTTGCTTTTCTTGTACCACTAACCACGATATCTTTCAAAATAAAATCGTCCTATTTCCATATTTTTCAACCTAACTAACGCCAATTCATCTATAATCACGCCTCACGTTGCCCACGTGGCGGAATTGGTAGACGCGCATGGTTCAGGTCCATGTGCCGCAAGGTGTGGGGGTTCGAGTCCCTCCGTGGGCACCAAAGCTTTCGAAGGCCCGTTGATTCGTCAACGGGCCTTTTTGCATGGCGAATACGAAATTGAATGCCGCCTCACACTTCTCTGGATCCAATCCTCGTTATGCGAAGAAAGCTAAGGAGCAACGAACCCTCTCCAGATTCCACACCATAACATCTCACAACGGTGAACATACACATAAAAAAACGGAAGCTTAATTGCTTCCGTTTTTTATTTACGCAGTCTCACCTTTTTTCAACCATGCATTCAACTGATGCGGGCGAATACTATCGTACTCTTCAAATGGCTGATGAATCCATGGATTCGTCGGCAAGTAATCGAGATGATAATCAGGCGCGACAGAAGAACACGCCTTGTACCAGATGACAGCAGACTTCACGTCCGTCACGGATGGGAAGTTTTCGCGCAAATGATGCAATACACGCTCCAGTGTTACACCGGAATCGACCAGATCATCAACAACGAGAACTCGCCCCTGCAAGGTTCCCTTTGTCATCGAAATATACTTACCAATGTCGAGCGAACCTTGAACTGTACCCGCATCTTCGCGATATGAGCTTGTAGACAAAATGGCCAGAGGCACGTCAAAAATCCGGGAGAAAATATCCCCTGGACGCAAGCCACCACGCGCAAGACAAAGCACCTGATCAAATTTCCATCCAGATTCGTGCACCTTGAGTGCCAACTGCTCAATGGAACGATGGTAGGCATCCCAAGATACCCACAAATCTTTATCTGTAGAGGCAGGTGTATTCATATTTTTATTTTTCCTTCTTTAAACAAACGGGTGACGCAAAACAATCGTTTCCTCGCGGTCAGGACCAGTAGAAACCATATCGATCGGCACACCAACAAGCTCTTCGATGCGCTTAATGTAGTTACGCGCATTAACTGGCAAAGCCTCCATTGATTTAGCACCAACAGTTGATTCTGACCATCCTGGCATTTCTTCGTAAATTGCTTCACACAAAGACGCCTCTTCAGCACCGACCGGGAAGATATCAACAGTTTTGTCACCCAACTTATAACCGGTACACAACTTTAATGTTTCAATACCGTCCAACACATCTAATTTTGTCAGGCACATACCCGACACGCCGTTAATTTGAACAGAACGCTTCAACAGCGCTGCATCAAACCAACCACAACGGCGTGCACGACCAGTCACCGTACCAAACTCATGACCAACGCTTGCCAAATGCTTGCCAACACCTTGATCCGTTGGCAACTCGGATGGGAACGGACCGGAACCGACCCGCGTTGTGTAGGCTTTGGTAATCCCAAGAATGTAGTGCAACATGTTCGGACCAACGCCCGCACCTGCAGCAGCATTACCTGCAACGCAATTACTGGAAGTAACGAATGGATAAGTACCATGATCGACGTCCAGTAAGCTACCTTGAGCACCTTCAAACAACAGATTGGCGCCTGCCTTATGGGCGGCGTACAAAGCACTAGAAACATCTGCAACCATAGGGCGAATGCGTGGCACCAATGCCAATGCATCATTCAGCGTCTTCTGGAAGTCAACGGCTGGTGCCTTCAAGTAATTCGTCAACACAAAGTTATGGTAGTCGAGATTTTCTTTTAATTTCTCTGCAAAACGTTCTGCGTTGAGCAAATCAGCCACGCGAATCGCGCGACGAGCAACCTTATCTTCGTAAGCCGGTCCAATGCCTTTGCCGGTTGTACCAATTTTTGCGGCACCACGAGCCACTTCACGAGCCGCATCCAGAGCAGTGTGGTAAGGCAGAATCACTGGGCAAGCTTCAGAGATCTTCAAGCGGGAAACCACTTCAACGCCATTTGCTTGCAATTTGTCAATTTCGCGCAATAAATCTGGCACGGACAGTACAACACCATTACCGATGTAACACGCCGTACCCTCACGCATGATGCCCGACGGGATCAGTTGCAACGCGGTTTTTTGCCCACCGATAACCAAGGTATGTCCAGCATTGTGACCACCCTGAAAACGCACGACGCCTTGTGCGTGATCGGTCAGCCAATCAACGATTTTTCCTTTACCTTCGTCACCCCACTGGGTACCGATTACAACAACATTTTTTGGAGTTTTATTATTTGACATCACTCAACCTACATTTTGAAGAATCCATTGATCACCATCGAATACGACCACTCTGTTGCAGTCAAATTCGTCTTGTTCGTTTTCATGCCCCGGAAAGTTTTGAATAACAACCTCCCCTTGCTTACGCAGTTCAGAAATTTTTTGTAATAACGCAGAATCACGACTCCAAGGAGCGCGAATCGCATCTTTCCGCTCAGCAACAGGCATCAAGCGTGCTAGCTCGCGCAAATCGAGAGAGAAACCCGTTGCCGGACGCGCACGACCAAATGCCTCACCAACATGGTCATATCTGCCACCTCTGGCAACTGCATTTGGCAGACCAGGAACAAAAGCACTAAACATCACACCGCTGTGGTAGTGATAACCGCGCAAATCAGCAAGATCAATCGTAATCTGCGCAGAACCCACCAAACCAGCGAGATACGCTAACTCATCCAATGCATCAACAACCCCACGCACAGCAGGCAACTTCTCGCGAGCAATTTGAAGGATGGATACATCTCCGTATAGGGTTGGCAACAGCATCAGCGCTGACCGCACTTCTGGAGAGAACGATCGACTCAATTGATCGATGCTCGGCAAATCCTTCGATTCCAGCAAAGTGAAGAGCGTATCTTCTTGTTTCTTTGCCAAAGGATCTAATTCAAGAATCGCGCGCAATACGCCAACATGACATAAATCGAGACGAACCTCACGTATGCCAGCCAATCCTAGACATCCAAGTACCAGCTCCTGAATCTCTGCATCCGCTTCCAACCCAGCATGACCATAAATCTCTGCGCCAATCTGTATAGGCTCGCGCGTGGCATGCAACCCAGATGGTTTCGTCTGCAACACGTTGCCTGCATAACAAAGTCTAGTAACTGACGCTCTATTGAGCAAGTGCGCATCGATACGTGCCACCTGCGTTGTCATATCCGCCCGAAGACCCATCGTCCGTCCAGAGACTTGATCAACGAGTTTAAACGTACGTAAATCCATATCCTGACCAGCACCGGTCAGCAAGGATTCAATGTACTCCAGCATCGGCGGCATGACCAACTCATAACCATAAGATCTAAAGTGATCAAGAAAAACACGTCGCAAGTCTTCAATCTTACGCGCTTCAGACGGTAAAACGTCAGCAATATTCTCAGGAAGAAGCCAATTCGGCATGAAAAACAATCAAAAAAATTAATGAAGAAAACCGATTTTTACAGCGTTTATCCAGCAAACAGCGATCTGTACCGCAATTGGCACAGATCGCTGTTTGCTGGAGCTATTTTTTAAATTACTTAGATTTTACCGTATTCACACCACCACTTGATACACCGGGGGTTTTAAAATACTTAAAAAAGTCTGAACTAGGATCAACGACGACATAGTCACTCTTGTTCTTGAAGCTCGCACGATACGCCTCGAGGCTTCGATAGAACTTATAAAATTCGGGGTTTTGACCAAAAGCCTTAGCATAAATTTGGGATGCCTCTGCATCACCTGCGCCACGCATCTCCTCCGACTCGCGGTATGCCTCCGCCAACAACACAACCCGCTGACGATCCGCATCCGCACGGATTTGCTCCGACTCAGCAGCACCCGTCGAGCGCAACTCGTTCGCCACGCGCAAGCGTTCAGCCTTCATCCTGTCGTACACCGAGTTATTAATTTGCTCAACATAATCGACACGTTTTAACCGCACATCGACAATATCGACACCGATCTGCTTCGCTTCTTCGCTCACTTTTCCACGGATCGCTTCCATGACTTTGCCGCGCTCACCAGAAATCACATCACGTACAGTACGCTTGGTGATTTCATCATTTAACGCAGCCTTCACGATTTGAGAGAGACGATTTTTCGCACCGCGCTCATCACCCGAGAAACTGACGTAGTAAAGCCGAGGATCAGAGATCCTCCACTTCACATACGAATCCACCAAAATATTTTTCTTTTCTGCAGTAATGAAACGATCCGCTTCATCCGCATCGATAGTCAAAATGCGCTTATCCAAAAACAACACATTTTGGAATGGTGGCGGCAATTTGAAATGCAAGCCAGGCTCCTGAATCACCGACTTCACTTCACCAAATGCAAAAACAATCGCATAACTCTTTTGGTCTACAACGAAAATCGTTGAATAAGCGACCAACAATGCCGCAACAAATATTGCCAAAAAGGAGATGATTTTATTCATATTAACGCACCTCTCTATCACGGGAATCACGCGCATCTCTGGCTCTGCTGTCCTCGCGATGATTACGCAGGTCAACTGAAGGCACTTGCTCGACGATTTGAACAGATGGCAATGCCGTCGACGTCGGAGCAACTGGCGTATTCGGTTTAGCCGTGGAATCAGGTTGCGAAATCATCTTATCCAGTGGCAGATACACCATATTATTTCCTGCCTTGGTATCCATCATGACTTTACTGGTGCTAGCAAAAATTTGCTGCATTGTTTCGAGATACATACGATCTCTCGTGACAACGGGTGCTTTTTGGTACTCATTAAGCACTTGCTTGAAGCGAGAGGCGTTACCCTCAGCATTGGCAACAACACGTGACTTATACCCTTCCGCTTCTTGCAACATACGCGAAGCTTCACCACGGGCTTTCGGAATTACATCATTAGCGTAAGCCTGACCTTCATTTTTCTGACGCTCTTTGTCTTGACCCGCTTTAACCGCGTCTTCAAAAGCAGCCTGCACCTGTTCAGGCGGTTGAACGCCCTGCATAGAAACATTCGCTATCTGCACACCAGCCTTGTAGCGGTTCAGGATTTGCTCCATCAACGCTGCAACATCAGCGGCGACTTTTTCGCGCCCTTCATAAAGCACAAAATCCATTTTGCTCTTACCGACAATTTCCCGAATGGACGTTTCAGCCACTTGACGAATCATGTCATCAGGTTCGCGATTGCTATAGAGCCATTCAACGGGATTTTTTAATTTGTATTGCACCGCAAACTGAATATCGACAATATTCTCGTCATCGGTCAGCATCAAGGACTCATGCGCCTGTTTGTTCCTTACGTTGGACCGGTAACCAACTTCTACAGTGCGCACCTGGGACACATCAACAATCTCATGATTTTGAATTGGGTAAGGCCAACGCCAGTTCATCCCCGGACCAGCAACATGGGTATATTTGCCGAAGGTGGTAATCACCGCCGTCTGCCCCTCTTGCACAATAAATACGCCGCTCACCAACCAGACGAAACAAAATACGAGAACAATAACGCCGACACCCACTTTGGCATTGACTGATTCTGGATTGAAGTTACCGCCGTTGTTGCCGCCACCCTCACCGCCTTGACCCAAAAATTTTGAGAGACGTTGATTAAAGTCTTTCCATATTTGCTCAAGGTCAGGCGGAGAGTCAGGAGACTTTTTGTCGTCCTGGTTGCTATTTTTAGAGCCACGGCCCCATTGAGGATCGTTCAATGACAATGTCACACCAATTCTTTTTAGAAATGAACCAATCATTCTCTTGATTTCCAATGAATAGAAGGTTGAGCTACTGGATATTAAATCTTGCATCATCGACATCAGGAGCAACCTTCACCCCCTCAATTTCGGATGCCTTTTTGATCGCGAAATCGGCGATAGACTGCCGCAACAAATCTAGCCCAGCGCCCGTCTTGGCACTGACAAAGATGCGATCAATATTACCATACTCATCTAGCTGGACCGTTGGCTCCAGAGAAGCAAGATCGATTTTGTTGAAGACCATCAACTGCGGAATCTGGTCAGCACCAATTTCACGCAAAACATCGTTCACCTGTTCAATCTGATCGGATCGCCCTGGGCTATTCGCGTCAACGACATGCAGCAACAAATCAGCATGAATTGTCTCTTCTAAAGTCGCCCTAAATGCAGCAACCAGCTGATGGGGTAAATCACGAATAAATCCGACCGTGTCTGACACTACGACGCTTCCTGCCTCACCGAGGTACAAGCGTCTTGAGGTGGTATCCAACGTCGCGAACAATTGATTCGCCGCATAAGCACCTGCCTTCGTCAACGTATTGAATAGCGTTGATTTACCTGCATTCGTGTAGCCGACCAATGAAATTGAAAAGGTTTTACTGCGATCGCGGGAACGACGCTGCGTTTCCCTTTGTTGCTGCAGCTTCTCGAGTCGAGACTTCAGCATTTTTACTCGCTCGCCGAGCAAACGACGGTCCGTCTCCAACTGAGTTTCACCAGGACCTCGCAAACCAATACCGCCCTTTTGTCGCTCTAAGTGAGTCCACCCGCGAATAAGACGTGTTGCTAAGTGCTGCAACTGAGCAAGCTCCACTTGCACTTTACCCTCATGGCTCTTGGCACGCTGAGCAAAAATATCAAGAATAAGACTGGTACGATCAACCACCCGAACCTTCAGGTGACGCTCCAGATTACGTTGCTGCGCCGGAGATAACGCGTGATTGAAAATCACCAGATCCAGCTTATCGTCAACGACAACGTTCGCTAGCTCCGTTGCTTTTCCGGAACCAATAAATAACGCAGCATCAGGCCGAGACCTCTTACAACTTACCGTCGTAATGGGTTCTGCCCCAGCGGATTGCGAAAGTAGAGAAAGCTCTTCTAAACCTGATGCAAAATCGCCCTTGCCAAAATCAACGCCAACCAGGGCGGCCCGCATACTTAAAGACATGTGTATGAATGATTAACAGGCAAGAAATTACTCAGCTTCTGCTTCTGTGTTGATACTGACTGCACGAGCCGGAACAACTGTTGAAATCGCGTGCTTGTATACCATCTGTGTTACGGTGTTTCTTAACAAAACAACGTATTGGTCAAACGATTCGATATGACCTTGTAACTTAATGCCGTTGACCAAATAAATGGAAACGGGAATATGCTCTTTACGCAGCGCATTCAAAAATGGGTCTTGTAAAAGTTGCCCTTTATTGCTCATAACAGCTCCATTGTGTTGTTGTGATCAGGAGTTGGGGATTGTTTTTAAAAATTCAAGCAATCCGTCAATAATTACAAAAAACTGTAACCGATTTTATTACTAAATGTCTAATAATGATGTTGCTCGCATCGCTGCAAACAACATCCTCGTCTTTATTTAGACTTGTCGAACGGGTTTTTGCCCGAACGCATTTCTATTCTCAGTGGCGTCCCGGTAAGAGAGAACGTTTCTCTGAAATGCTTCTCCAAGTACCGCTTATACACATCACCAACAGCCTCTAACGCGTTTCCATGAATGACGATAATCGGTGGGTTTTGACCACCTTGGTGTGCGTAACGTAATTTAGGCCGGATGGATCCCTTACGCTTTGGTTGCTGATGCTCTACTGCCTCAATCAATGCTCGGGTGAGCTTTGGTGTCGACAAATTCGCCATCGCAGCTTCATACGCAGCATCAATTGACTTCATCAACGGCCCAATACCAGTGGATTTAAGCGCTGAAATGAAATGAAACTTTGCAAATGTCAGGAAATTAAGTTTCCGTTCAATATCAAATTTAATTTCGTCGCGGCGATCGCTTTGCAATCCATCCCACTTATTGACGCCAACGACCAAAGCGCGCCCAGACTCCAAAATAAACCCAGCGATATGTGCATCTTGCTCAGAAATATCTTGCTGTGCATCCAACAACAGCAAGACAACGTTCGCTTCTGAAATTGACTGCAAAGTTTTAACGACCGAAAACTTCTCAATCGCCTCAAAAACCTTACCGCGACGGCGAATACCTGCCGTATCAATTAGCGAATAATGTTTGCCGTCTCTCTCAAATGGGATTTCAATGGAGTCACGAGTCGTTCCAGGCATATCAAATGCAATAACGCGATCCTCACCCAACAGCGTATTCACGAGCGTTGACTTACCGACGTTAGGACGTCCCACAATCGCTATTTTAATACCGCGAACTTTATCAACGGGCTCTTCCATCTCTGGAGGTCGTTGAGCGAAAGCAATATTTAACGATTCTTCGACCAGATCTGCGACACCGTCGCCATGAGCAGCGGAAATCACGTAAGGATCTCCCATGCCTAACTCATAAAAATCGGCGGTGACAGATGAATATCTCATGCCCTCTGCTTTGTTGACGACCAACATTACAGAACGACCAGACTTTCTCAAAAAGTCTGTGATCGTTTTGTCGTGGGGAGTCAGCCCCTGACGACCATCGACAATAAAAATAACGACATCGGCTTCAGCAACGGCTTGTTTCGTTTGCTTTGCCATTTCATGCAAAATCCCTTCTTTGGCCACTGGCTCAAAACCACCAGTATCAATTACCAAAAAGGGTCTCTCCCCAATGCGACCTTCACCATAATGGCGATCGCGTGTCAGACCTGGAAGATCTGCCACAAGCGCGTCGCGTGAACGGGTAAGCCGATTGAACAGCGTGGATTTGCCGACGTTTGGTCGGCCTATAAGTGCGATAACCGGCTTCATTTGTATTACTCTGCTGCGAACGCAGCCACTAATCCTGATTTTGTTTGAACAATCAGATTGGAGCCAACCACAATGGGAGTGGCTAAAATCTGACTACCATCGGTAGAAAGCCTACCGATGAAAGAACCATCTTCTCTTGAGAGAAAATGAACGTAACCTTCAAAGTCGGCAACCGCAACGGCGCGACCGAAAGAAATAGGTGCTGATAAATGACGTCGTGCAAGCTGGTCATTTTTCCATGCACTGGAACCACCTTCACGATTGTATGCGTTGACCACACCGACATTATCCGCTGCAAACACAAAGCGCTCATCGACACTAACACCGACTTCACTGGAAATGTTTTTCAACCAACGTGGTGTGCCTGTATTAACATCAAAACAGCCTACTCGTCCTTGATACGACGTCGCACATACATCTTTACTATATACCACTGGGAAGCCTGAAACGTCTGCTACACGCTCAAGTTCTGTATTACCTTTGGGCTCGCCTACAACTGCTTCCCAACGCAAACCACCGTTTTTCAGAGAGAGGCTCGCCAAACGACCACCTGGCAATGCCACAAGCACCTGCTCACCAACAATGACCAACCCTGGCACTGCACGCAGAATCAATGGCGGCAACTGACGATCTACAGACCACTTTTTAGCGCCACTTTGCTGATCATAAGCAGTAATTTTATTATCGTTACTACGAACAATAACAAGACCACCTCCAATTGCGGGCGCAGACAGGGTCTCAGAGGACTGCTGAATTTTCCACAGTGACTTGCCTTCACTATCGAATGCAAGCAACGTTCCTTTTTCGCCAGCAACAACCACCGAACCCGATCCAGCACCAACACCGCCCGTCAAGGCGACACCAGCATTGATGCGCCACTTCACTTGCCCGTTTTGTGCATCAATTTTGATGACTGTACCATCCGCGGCGGCGGCATACAAATCTTTACCGTCAGCAGCAGGTGTAAAAACGTATTTCGCTGCCGTACCGACTGGGGCAGACCATACTTGTTTTACAGCCAATGTTTGTTTAAATTCAACCAGCGGGGCTGGCAATTTTTTAGGATCTGGTTTCGATGCGAAAGGATTCAAAGAAGAACATCCTGACAACAAACAAAATGCAGCCACCGAAATCAATTTGGCGGAAAATTGCATGAACAACTCCTGTTATTTGCTAACAACTGCATCGGTTGTGGAACCACCAATCGCGTCCAGTTTGATTTGAACAACTTGGCGTGCTGGGCTTTTATCAGTCATTTTATCGATCGCAGCTTGATAAGCCTTTCTTGCACCTTCGATGTTCGCCTGTGCAACGTAGATGTCACCCTTGCGGTCAAGTACCTCTGCCTGCAGGTCTTCTGGGAAATCACCAGCAAGCTGGCTCAATGCACCGTCATAGTTTTTTTCATCTAACGCAATACCTGCAAGGCGAATCTTGGCGATGGCTTTGTATTCATCGTTTTTTCCAGAATCAATGAGCCACTGCAATTGGGCCTTTGCTGCTTTCAGATCGTTCGCGTCAAACGCACTTTTAGCAGCGATCAACGCTGACATCGACGCATACGATGTCACACCAAATTTTTGCTTTAAATCATCTGCGGCGCGCTGAACCTTGGTGTTATCTTTCGCCGTTACCGACTTTTGCATTTCTTCGTAAAGTTGCGACGCCTGACCAGATTGGTTATTTTGATATTTATTCCACTGCATCCATGCAGCATAAGCAGCTAGCGCAATGATCAATGTCCATGTAATTAAATTGCCGTATTGCTTCCAAACAGCCTTAAGGGTTGCGAGTTGTTCCTGCTCTTCAAGATCGTAAGCCATGTTCTTATATCTATTTTAATGGTGAATATGAATATGATTTGGGTCATCGCAACAGTCTGCATCCTCCCCAACACCAGCAATCTGATCGACAAGATAATCAACAACCGTATCAAAAGGCACTGTCTGCTGATTTCCGTCTTGATGATCTGAACGCATGGATTTGATAGTAGCAACGCCTTTGGCTAATTCATCTTCGCCAATGATGACAGCATAGGCCGCACCACTTGCATCGGCCTTCTTCATTTGCGATTTAAAGTTACCAACCCCCGTCGCCGTTGCGCAATGTAACACAACATCTAGTCCTGCATCACGCAATCTCTCACCTACAACGAACGCTTGCGCTTGCGCCTCAACGCCTTGATGAACGAGGTATACATCGCACAGCGCCGTCTCATTGACATCGCCAGCCACTTTCATCAATTCGATCAAGCGCTCAATACCCATTCCAAAACCGCAAGCAGGCGTTGGTTTTCCACCAAAAGTGGCAAATAAAGAGTCATAGCGACCGCCACCACACACTGTTCCTTGCGACCCAAGTTCGTCGGTGATCCATTCGAACACGGTGAGATTGTAGTAATCCATACCGCGAACCAAACGCGGATTAATCGTGAACGGAATACTATTTGCTCTCAAGATCTTCTGCAAACCTTCAAAGTGAGCAAGCGATTCTTCACCTAAGTAATCCAATAACTTTGGTGCAGCATTCACCAAATCCTGCATTGCGGGGTTTTTTGTATCCAAAATACGCAGTGGATTTGAGTGAAGACGACGTTGTGCCTCAGCATCCAGCAATTCAAGATGAGATTCGAAATAAGAGATTAAGGCTGCTCTGTGCGCATTACGTTCAGCAGCGTTACCGATTGAATTCAATTCGAGACGGATATTTTGGAGACCCAAGTCATCCCACAAACGCTGACACAACATAATCAGTTCAGCATCGATATCAGGACCACTAAAACCCAATGCTTCCGCACCAACCTGATGGAATTGACGATAGCGGCCACGTTGCGGACGCTCATGGCGGAACATAGGACCTGTGTACCACAACCGTTTAGGGCCGTCGTACACCAAGTTATGCTCGATCGCTGCACGTACGATACCAGCGGTACCCTCTGGTCTGAGCGTCAACTTATCGCCATTCATTGAATCTTCGAAAGAATACATCTCTTTTTCGACGATATCCGTTACCTCACCAAGGCCACGCGAAAAAAGCGGAGTGGCTTCAACGATCGGTGTACGAATCTGTTGAAAACCATAACTTTTCAAGACTGACTGAACGGTATTCTCAAACAACTCCCACAATGGAGAGTCGGATGGGAGAAGGTCGTTCATCCCTTTTACACCAACGATTTTTTCTATTTTTTTATTTTCCGACATGACCAGCCTAATTTAATTACTTGCTACATCAACTGAATTTGAGTACCGCTTCTGTACGTAATCCAAAACAATTGCCTGAAACTCTTCAGCAATTTTATCGCCACGTAACGTCATCGCTTTAACACCATCAATAAATACAGGTGCTGCAGGCGATTCACCGGTACCTGGCAAACTAATACCAATATTCGCGTGTTTCGATTCACCAGGACCATTTACGATACAGCCCATCACTGCCACATTCATATTTTCGACACCTGGATACTGTTTTTTCCAGACTGGCATTTGATCACGCAGATAGGTTTGAATATCATCAGCGAGTTCTTGGAACACAGTAGAAGTCGTTCTACCGCAACCAGGACACGCAATCACCATCGGCGTAAACTTCCGCAATCCCATGGTTTGCAGAATTTCCTGTCCAACCACGACCTCACGGCAGCGATCACCGCCAGGTTCAGGCGTCAAAGAGATGCGAATTGTATCGCCGATCCCTTCTTGCAACAAAACGCCCAAGGCCGCTGTCGAGGCCACAATACCTTTACTACCCATTCCGGCTTCAGTTAAGCCGAGATGGAGTGGATAATCACAGCGAGCAGAAAGTTCCCGATAGACGGCAATAAGATCCTGCACACCAGAGACTTTGCATGACAAGATAATTTTGTCACCAGCTAAACCTAATTCTTCCGCACGTTGCGCATTTTCAATGGCAGACGTAATCAATGCTTGATACATCACAGACTGGGCGCTCCATGGGTTCGCCGATTTCGCGTTCTCGTCCATGATCCGCGCGAGCAATGCCTGATCAAGGCTACCCCAGTTCACGCCAATACGAACTGGCTTATCATACCGACAAGCCATTTCGATCATTTGCGCAAATTGAGAATCTCGCTTAGCACCCTGCCCCACATTTCCTGGGTTAATACGATACTTCGAAAGCGCCTGCGCGCACTCAGGAAAATCTTTCAACAAAGTATGTCCGTTGTAGTGAAAATCACCAACCAACGGAACATCAACACCCATTTTATCGAGTTGCTCGCGAATCGCAGGAACAGCAGCGGCTGCCTCCGGATTATTTACAGTAATCCGAACCAATTCAGAACCAGCACGCGCCAATTCTTTAATTTGGATTGCTGTCCCGATAGCATCCGCAGTATCCGTATTGGTCATGGATTGCACAACAACCGGTGCATTACCACCAATGAGCACTTCCCGTTGACCATATACAACTTTTGCAGTTCGACTTACACGACGAGGAACGGGCCCAGACGCGATTTCAGACAAAAATGGTTTCATGCTTACTTCACAGTTAAATTAACAACATTCGTATCTTTTGGCGGCACAATCTCCAACGCCGCACCACGAACCCACCCATCGACACCGTGCGCATTTCCAAGTCGGAGTTGCAACCCTTCTTTGACATCGAAAAACTCCTCAGTGCCAGCCTTAGCAAGATGTGACGTCAGTACTTCGCCACTCTCTTTCTTGACCTGGATCCACGAATCCTGGCGGAACTTGAGGCGCAACTGGTTCGTCGACTTTGCTACTGGTGATGCAGCAATTGGCTGCCCTACTGCAACACTCGCAGGTGCTGGCGTTGTGACTGCCGGAAGCGAGGCCACTTGTGGCTGCGCTTGAACTGGTTTTGTATCGGCGACTGGTGAAGCGATAGATTCAACAGACGACGCCGTCGCAACCTCATTAACAACAGGCGCAGTCCGCTCAACAACCGTAGAACTTGCCGAGGTAGCGTCAGGCGGAAATACCGCCTCCGTTGATGAAGCCACACTAGATGCAGCAGTAGAAGCAGCAACATCTACCACTGGCAGCTTTGCTTGATCAGTACGTGAGAACAAATCCTTAAACACTTCTGATTGCTCAAAATGTTGCGCAACGAGGAATAACATTGCAGCAATAGCAAGAGCGCCCGCCCCAATAAGATATTTTCGATTCGTGTCAGTGCGCCCCAAAAATGGGGATCTGGACTCCATAAAAGGAGTCGCGAGTGTTGGGCGCAAATCGGTATCGAGACTCACTCCAGAATGATCTGGCGGCAAACACGCAATCACAGAGGCAGGATCAATTTTCAGCAATTTTGCGTACGATCGAACGAACCCGCGGACAATCACCATTTTTGGCAACTTATCGAACTCATTGGCCTCAAGTGCCACAATCTGCCGATGGGATAACTTCAACTGCTCTGCAACTTGGTTGACCCCCAAGCCAAGCGCCAAACGTGCCGCAGACAATCGCGCACCCGCTGAATCAGCAACAACAGATTTTGCATCATCACCACCAGGCGTTATCGGCTCAGGCGAAAGATCAACACCCACCTCACTCATCAAAAGAACCTCTCTGCAGAAGACTATACTCGGTAGAATCTGGATAACGCTTTCGTAACTGCGCAGATAAACTATTTAACGCTGCATCATTTCCGAGTTTGCGCTCTATTTTTATTGCCAACCACAACACCTCAGCGGTCAATAAATCCTGCTGAATAACTCGACCGATGTAAAACCGAGCACTCGCATAGTCGCCGCGCTGGTAGAGTGTACGAGCCAAGTTTTTATTCAAATCGCTATTTCCAGGATCAACTTTAAAACCCTGCATAAAGTATTTTTCAGCGGCCGCACTATCTTTCATCTTCAAACTACAAACGCCCGCGGCGTTATACGCTTTAGATAATGCTGGATAATTCGGACTTTGCAATACCTTGTTCAGATAGACCAATCCCTGATTTTCTCTTTTATTGAGACACAAAAACCAGCCGTAATTGTTTTCCAATCCCAAATCATTCGGAGCGAGTTTAAGTGCGTATTGAAAATTATCTTCTGCCGCCTGCGTCTCACCCATATCCATAAAAATGAGGGCACGTACGCTATAAGCGTCGACCAAATCAGGAGAAATAGCTATCGCGTGTTTAATTTCATCAAGGGCGACTTTATACTGCCCTTGTTGATAATAACCAATCGCCAGTTGCATTCGAATTGCAGCACGCTTTTGGGCATCCACTTTCTCAGCAGATAATTTTGAATCGTCCGTTGGACCCTCAAGATGTTTTGAGGCACACGCGGACAAAACAAATACAAGAGTCAAGGCCGCAGAGCGCCCTATCCATCGACACGATCCAAAAATTTTCACTGAGTGATCTCCACGATCTTTCCAAAATTTTCGCCAAACTTCTTTTGATACTCTGCCATTTTCTGCATCCGCTCTTGCACGCGGGTTCTATCCTTCACTTCGCCAGCCAACTGACCGCATGCGGCATCAATATCATCGCCGCGCGTTTTCCGCGTTGTCGTCACAATGCCAGCGTCCAATAAGATCTGCGCAAAAGCTTTAATACGAGGGTTTGCTGAGCGCTTTAAGCCAGATTCCGGAAACGGATTAAACGGAATCAAATTAAACTTACAGGGCACATCTTTTACAAGCTGAATCAGCTCTCTCGCATGCGCATCGGTATCGTTTACACCATCAAGCATGCAGTATTCAAATGTAACAAAATCGCGTGGTGCAAATTCAAGATAACGCTTACATGCAGCCATCAACTCAGATAAGGGATGCTTTTTATTGAGCGGAATTAAACCATCTCTGAGTGCATCATTGGATGCATGCAACGATACCGCCAATGCCACAGGACAAACTTGCGACAACTTATCCATCATCGGCACAACACCACTCGTCGACAGTGTCACACGTCGGCGAGACAAACCATACGCATTGTCATCAAGCATCAGACGCAATGCCGTCACAGTTGGTTCAAAATTGAGTAATGGCTCACCCATACCCATCATGACCACATTGGTAATCTGACGTTCACCTTTAGGCCCCATCGGGATACCTTTCGTGCGACGCAATTCAAACTCTGCCATCCATAATTGACCAATAATTTCAGCGACGGTCAAATTACGATTAAATCCTTGCTTTCCGGTTGAGCAAAAACGGCAATTGACTGCACATCCGGCCTGCGTAGAAATACACAAGGTACCTCTATTCTCTTCAGGAATAAACACCGTCTCAACAGCATTACCCTGACCAACATCAACCAACCATTTACGGGTACCATCCAGTGAAGTGTGGTCACTGATCACGGCGGGAGCAGTAATCACTGCTCTGGTCGACAATTTTTCTCGCAGTGATTTAGCGAGATCTGTCATTTCATCAAAGGTGCTCGCACCGAATTGATGTATCCAACGTTGCAACTGCTTTGCACGAAACGGCTTTTCACCCAATTCGCCACAATACGCAACGAGCTGTTCAGGATCTAAATCCAATAAATTGATGAGTGCCGTCATGTGTTTCTTTCTTACACCCCGTTTTACGTAATCGCAAAACGGGGCAACAATTACTTTATTACCTTAATTACAACCCGAAGCAAATTAACGTGAATAAACGTTCAATGCTGGGAAGAAGTAAGCGATTTCAACTGCAGCAGTTTCAGCAGCGTCAGAGCCGTGAACAGCGTTTGCATCGATAGATTCAGCGAAATCTGCACGGATTGTGCCTTTTTCTGCCTTCTTCGGATCAGTTGCGCCCATCAGATCGCGGTTTTTCAAAATCGCGCCTTCGCCTTCCAACACTTGTACGAATACTGGACCAGAGATCATGAAATCAACCAGATCTTTGAAGAATGGGCGTGCTGCGTGAACAGCGTAGAAGCCTTCAGCTTCAGCGCGGGACAATTGTGTCAAGCGAGCAGCAACAACTTTCAAACCAGCAGTTTCAAAACGGCTGACAATTTGACCAATCACGTTTTTTGCAACTGCGTCAGGTTTGATAATAGATAATGTACGTTCGATAGCCATCTAAAAACTCCAATAAAAAGAAAGGGTTAAGACAAAAACTCAAGAATTCATCTAACCCTAGATTTTAGCATGAAACACATAGCACAACATGTCTTTAAAGAAAGACATGAAAAATTGCATGCATTTTTCCGCTGTGCAACAAATCAAAATAAATCAAATCAAATCAAAAACAGCCATCGACTCGACATGGGACGTATGCGGGAACATGTTAACAACACCAGCATAACTTAAGCGATAACCAGCGTGATGCACCAAAATCCCAGCATCGCGCGCCAGTGTTGAAGGACTACAAGAAACATATACCAACCGCTTAGGCTTCAAGTCTGGGGATAATTGCGTAAGATCAGCCAACGCCTGACAAACAGCCGCAGCTCCATCACGAGGCGGATCAATCAAGAAGCGATCAAATTTACCCAGCTTTACAAAGTCTTCTGCCGTCACTTCAAACAAATTTCTCGTACTAAACGATGTTTTCTCTGACAATCCATTGTGCACAGCATTTTCTAATGCACGATCAGTCAGCGTCGAGCTCCCCTCAATCCCGACAACTTCTTTGGCCATAGTCGCAATTGGCAATGTGAAATTACCCAAACCACAGAATAAATCAGCAATCCGCTCGTCTTTTTGCGCATCGAGCAAACGTAATGCCTTAGCAACGAGAACGCGGTTGATGTGGTGATTGACCTGCGTAAAGTCAGTGGGTTTGAATGGCATTTTTACACTAAACTCAGGGAGCAAATAGTGCAAATCGCTGGTCGCTGGATAATAGGGCTCAGCCGTATCCGGGCCCTTCGTTTGCAACCACCATTGCACCTGATGCTTATCAGCAAACGCCTTTAATTTCAGCTCATCACCCGAACTCAATGGCGCCATGATTCGCAGAACCATCGCTGTCACACCTTCACCGATAGCCAATTCGATTTGCGGCAGATGTTCAATAATGGATAGCGAGGCAATCAGTTCACGCAACGGCATTAACATTGCAGAAACATGCGGAGGCAAAATTTTGCACGTTTCCATATTGGCAACGTAACGTGATTTTTTCTCGTGAAAACCAACTAAGACGACGCCTTTCTTAATGACATGACGCACAGACAAGCGCGCACGATAGCGATAACCCCACGTCGGACCATAAATGGGGCGCATCATGGTCTCCGCCTTGACTTTACCAATGTGCCATAAGTTATCCTCTAACACACGCTGCTTCATCGCAACTTGCGCATCAGGTTCGAGATGCTGCATCGAACAACCACCACAGGTTCCAAAAAATTCACATTTCGGCTCTACGCGTTGAGACGACGTTCTGTGCACCTCAGATAACGTTGCTACCTCCCAACTTGCTTTTTTCTTGTAGGAACTAAACGTGACAAGCTCCCCTGGGAGAGCGCCTTCCACAAAGACGACCTTACCTTGGCTACCATCTTCATTTTGCAAATGGCCGACACCACGTGCGTCCATATCGAAAGAACGTATTTCTATTTTATTCATGGGGAATTCGGCAACAAGCGAAGTTGCGCTACTTAAAAGAAAAATTCAAAACCGGAATTATAAAAGAATTGAAGCGCCTACCCGAGCAATTCTCGAAAAAGTAGGCACCTAATTAAATGAGGGAGTCCCTACCAACACCGCGCGACAGAAAAGAGCGCTTCAATTTAACCAACGCCTCCTGCTGAATTTGACGCACCCTCTCCCGAGTGATCCCCATTTCATCAGCAAGGGTCTCTAAGGTTGCTGGATCGTCGTTATCCAACCCAAATCGGCGGGTAACAACAATACGCTGCTTGTCCGGCAATTTTGATAACCAGTCTCGCACTAAGACCGTCATCTCATGATGCTCTGCGCGCGCATCCGGACCATCATCACTATCGCCCGGCAACATATCCATCAAGCTGGATTGCGGATCATTATCGAGCGGCGTGTCTAATGACGTTGCATGTTCGGATAAGGCGAGAATATCCTGCACCTCATCCACCGGACGATCAACCAGCAGAGCGATATCTTCGATGTTCGCATCCCTACCATCTCGACGCTGTGATTCGAGGTGATATTTCGCCCGGAGAATCTGATTCAACTCTCTCACCATATGAACAGGGAGACGAATGGTGCGTGCCTGATTCATGATAGCGCGCTCGATACTCTGGCGTATCCACCATGTCGCATAGGTAGAAAAACGGAAGCCACGCTCAGGTTCAAACTTATCGATTGCGTGCATTAAACCGAGATTTCCCTCTTCGATCATATCTAACAGGGCAACACCACGGTTAATGTAATGCTTAGCAATTGACACAACGAGTCGCAAGTTGTGTTCAATCATTTTTTGACGCGCTTCAAAGTTACCTTGCTTCGCTAACGTGGCGAAGTGCAACTCTTCTTTGGAATCGAACAGTGGGCGAGTGCCGATTTGATTAAGATAATATTGCGTCGTATCTGTTGACAGCTCCGCCGCCAATACATTTTTCAACTCATCAATTGGCGCGACGATCAGCGATACCGGATCTACAGCCTGCGCGCCATCGTCCTCACCCTCAATGCTGACAGGGTCGACCACGCCATTCACATCGATGTTGTCGTCCCCCGCCTCAGCGCCATCCAACGCCGATGATTCAGCATCACCGAGGGGAGGAACGTCTAACTTTTGGTTGAAGCCGTTTTTTTGCATAGTTCGGTCTGGTGTGAAAATTCAAAATGTTTTTAAACCCAAAGGCCTCAAAGCGCATTAATCACCGTTATTCACCTACACATACTTCGCTTTATATTACAGGTATTATTAAATTAATGCCAACATTTCACAAAATTTATCGTCCAGCAGCACCGATTTCAGACAGCCGCCAAAAACACTAGCGCGGAGGCAAATACTTCATCGGATCAACAGGCTTTCCTTGCAAACGTATTTCGAAATGTAGCTTCACACTATCGCTATCGGAATTACCCATTTCGGCAATTTTTTGTCCCTTTGCGATTGTCTGTCCATCTTTGACGAGAATCGTTTTACTGTGCGCGTAAGCAGAAAGAAGCGTAGGACTATGCTTGATGATCACTAAGTTACCGTAACCGCGAATACCACTGCCAACATACATCACTTTACCCGCACCTGCTGCCAGAATGTCTTGTCCCATTTTCCCAGACAAATCCAGTCCTTTGTTCTTCGCTTCATCAAACCCAGCAATGACTTTGCCATCGGTTGGCCACATCCAATCTACAACGTCTACGTCAACGCTAGGTTTCTCTGCGGGCTTATCCATCGGTTTGGCTGGTACAACCGCATCACCTTTGGACACTACCGTTCCAGCAATCTCCGGTTTCTGAAGCTCAGCGAGGGCGCTTTCAGAATAAGTTTTTTTATCCCCCTTCGGTGCGTTTTTATTGAGCGATGAATTCGCAGTCAAAGGCTTTACTTCTACTCCCGAATTTGAGGAAAGAGCAATCGTCTGAACACCTTGAGTACCTGTCCCAACGGCGTCAGGAGGAACGACACGCAATACCTGATCGACTTTGATGTCGTTAGGATTTTTTAAATTATTCCACGCAACAAGATCACTGTAACTTTGACCATGGTCTAGCGCAATACGATACAAGGTATCACCGCGCTTCACAACGTAGCTACCTTTGGCGTTCTCCGGCGCTTTAATAACGGGCTTTGCCACCGGCGAGACAGGCACCACCTCGGTCGAGACAGGTACAGGACCACGCTCAACCACCGGCGCCTTGTTAGGCGTTGTGCTGCAGGCCGACAACAACAGACCGATGCAACCAACCGTACTCAACTTTTCCACGTAATTTATTTTTTTCATTCTCATTACAAAAACACCAGTAATTTGCAGCTCTAACTACGCTATAGATAAAACAATCGACATCTTTCGATAGTGTCAAATGACACCTGAATGTAACGGGACAAAATGACAATTTTCAACGACGGAGCTCTTCCATTCGACATCCGATAGACGCTCAACCAATTGCAACACCTGATTTCGACCACCAACGGGGGCAATTAAACGCCCGCCCACTTTCAGCTGCATTAAGAGCGCTTGCGGCACTTCCATCCCAGCGGCAGCCAGTATGATACCGTCAAACGGTGCAACCTGAGGCATCCCTAGCATACCGTCACCATAATGAAGACGAATATTGGCGATGCGCATTGGCCGCAAGTTATTTTTTGCGAGTTCATGCAACGCTTTAATACGTTCGATGGAATACACATCAGTCGCAATAAGCGACAGGACGGCGGCCTGATAACCACACCCCGTCCCAATCTCCAATACATTATCTAACTTCGCACCCTGACGAAGAATTTCTAACATCCTTGCCACAATGTAGGGCTGCGAGATTGTTTGGTGGTGTCCGATCGGCAAAGATGCGTCGATATAGGCCTGACTCTCAAGTCCAGAATCTAAAAACAAATGTCTTGGCACTGCCCGCATCGCCTCAAGTACGATCGGGTCTTTCACACCTTGCTGGGCGATCCTAGCAACCATTGCGCGACGAACTGCCTCAGAAACAAGTGGGCTCTCATTCGTGTTGACGACCGGAGTTTTTTGCTCTTTGACAGGATTCCATGCCGATACAGGGTGAGGCCGTGATAAGCCCGATGCATCGCGCCCCAGATTCTGCATCGCCGTCTGAGTAGACGCACTTGCCGTTCCTAACCCTCTTCCGCCACTCTCTTTACGTTCAACAACCGAGGACAACGAGAGTGGGAATCGCTTCTCTTTCGGCGCTGTCATTTGAACGGCATGTCGAGCATGTCCAAATGATGATGGTTAGTCAAATCGATTTGCAACGGCGTCACAGAAACAAAACCCCTTGAGGTAGCATCAAAATCTGTACCTTCCCCACCATCACGGACCGCACCAGGAGGACCGATCCAATAAATATCGCGCCCATGTGGATCACGCATTGAAATCACGGGCTCAGACGAGTGACGCTTACCAAGCCGCGCCTTCCTCACACCTTGAATCTCATCCAATGGAAGATTAGGAATATTAACATTGAGTAAGAATGGCCGAGGCAACTGAGGGAAACCATGTTTTACCATATCCGCAGCGATTTTAGCTGCAGTATCAAGATGCTCCCATCCTTTATTCACCTGCGAAAAAGCGATGGCTGGCACTCCGAATAAAAAACCTTCGGTTGCAGCGGCAACAGTACCAGAATAGAGGGTGTCATCGCCCATATTCTGCCCTTGATTAATGCCGGAAACGACCAAATCCGGCGCTTCCTTAAGGATCGAAGTCAGTGCAATGTGCACACAATCAGACGGTGTGCCATTCACGAAATAAAATCCATTCTCCGCACGTTGAACTGACAATGGACGATCCAATGTCAGCGCGTTAGACGCACCAGAGCGATTGCTATCCGGAGCTACCACGGTCACATCAGCAAAAGTAGCGAGCACGCGGGCGAGCGCCACAATTCCGGGAGCGAGATATCCGTCATCATTACTAATTAAGATTTTCATAATCCACATTCTAACCGAAGCACAAAAACAATTTTCTACCGATGTGACTTTTTTACGGCATAATAAAAATAAACGATCGTTCTATTTTTTAACACGGAGACTACAAAATGAAAGCTGCAGTTTGCAAGGCATGGGGTATCCCCGATACCCTGGAAATAATGGAATTGCCAGAGTTAACTCCTGGACCTGGGCAGGTTGGCATTCAAGTAAAAGCTGCAGGTGTTAATTTTCCTGATGTACTCATCATACAGAACAAGTATCAGTTTAAGCCTGAACTTCCTTTTTCTCCCGGTAGCGAACTATCCGGAGAAGTCTTTGCTGTTGGCGAAGGAGTAACACACCTAAAACAAGGCGATAAGGTGATCGCATTTATCGGTCATGGCGCTTTCGCACAACAAGTTGTCGCACCAGCATCAGCCGTCATGCCAATGCCTCCGGGGATGGATTTTGACACCGCAGCAGCAATCACTCTTACCTACGGCACTTCCCATCACGCCATTGTCGATCGCGCACAACTGAAAGCCGGTGAGACGATGCTGGTCTTGGGGGCTGCTGGCGGTGTAGGTCTGGCAGCCATTGAAATTGGCAAGGCACTTGGCGCAAAGGTTATTGCAGCTGCATCCACTGATGAAAAGCTAGAAATTTGTCGGCAACATGGCGCTGACGTGTTAATTAACTACAGTTCAGCGGATTTGCGTGAGGCCATTAAAACGGCCACCGACGGCAAAGGTCCAGACGTCATTTACGATCCTGTTGGTGGCATTTATGCCGAACCTGCGTTTAGATCGATTGCGTGGCGCGGTCGCTATTTAGTTGTTGGTTTTGCCAACGGCGATATTCCTAAACTCCCCCTCAATTTGATGTTATTGAAAGGCGCTTCGTTAGTCGGCGTTTTCTGGGGTGAGTTTGCCAAACGCGAACCCAAAAACAATCTCGCTGCGATGAAGGAATTATTAGGCTGGCTTCATGCAGGAAAAATTAAGCCACACATTTCGAAAACGTATGCACTATCGGAAACCGCGTCTGCATTAAATGATTTAGCGGCACGAAAAGTGACAGGGAAAATAGTGATTCATCCTGAGAGATAAAAAAATAATAGAGATTAGATAAAACAACAGCTTATAAAAAAACTCCACCATGTAAAGGTGGAGTTTTTTGTTTATTCTTGCCATCAGCGATCATCGATCAAATCAACAAACGAAGCTCTGTCTGAAACAGACTTGCATCTTCAGAATGGTGCGGCGTCCCCTAACCAGTACTGGTTAATATTTTTCAAGCCCCACTTACCAGCATCTTCACGATTAGCAATACGATCCTGCAACCCAGGTCCAGAAAGATCAAGTAATTCTGGTGCGATGTAGGCCATTGACTTGATGGAGAAAAACACCCTGACCTTTGGCGCTAACAATGATTTACCTACTTGCTGTTCAACAACGACGCCTAAACGACCTGATTCAAGTCGAACCAAGGTTCCAACGGGGTAAATCCCAATACTTTTAACAAAGGCCTGAAATATTTTTTCATCAAAGTGTCCCTTGCTCCATTCGGCCATTTTCCGAATCGACTCTGCTGGACACCAACCTTGTTTGTAAGGTCGATTTGAAGTGATCGCATCGTAGACATCGCACACAGCCCCCATTCGCGCAAGCAAACTAATTTGCTCGCCCTTGAGGCCTTTGGGATACCCTGTCCCATCCATTTTTTCGTGGTGATGAAGGCAAACATCAAGCGCGACAGGACTGACACCTTCTGACCCCAGAAGCATTTTGTAACCTGCTGTGGGATGCTCTTTGACAGACACAAATTCATCATCGGTCAACTTACCTGGTTTATTCAATATTTCGCCAGGAATCATCATTTTACCGATATCGTGAAGCAGCCCTGCAAGACCAGCCTCTCTCGTTTGCTCATCGGACAACCCTAACTGCTTTGCGAGCGATACCATCAACGCACAGACAGCGATGGAATGCATGTAGGTATAGTCATCTTTGGTTTTAAGACGTGCCAAGCCGATCAGCGCACCTGGATTGCGCATCACGGAGTCAGCTATTTCTTCAACCATTTCTTTGGCATTACCAACGTCAACCGCTTTGCCCATACGTGCTTCCGAAAACATCGAAAACACCGCTTCTTTTGACTTGGTGACGATTTGTGACGCACGTCCCAACTCTTCGCCCATCGAAACGGGGGCTACTGTGCGAGCGATGGCTGGCTTCGGCACAGGAAGCTCAGGTGCTGGCGCCACAGGTGTCTTTTCAGGCTCTTGATAAACGTCAAGACCCTTGCTTGTATCGATCCACGCTTCTTTTATTTTTGTTTTTTGAATTTCCAATAACTCGTTTTGCTCTGATAACAAGAACGATTTTTTCCAGAATGGCGTATCTATCCAAGAACCACACAGTTCTTGAACATACATTCCAAGTCTTAATTGCGAAATTTCAATTTTTTTTAGCATAAACTACTTAAGCACTGTTCTGTTGAGCGGCGTAACACTTACGCAATATCGTAATTATTCTACAAAGATCTCAACTAAGCCATCTAAAGTACATGCATTCTAACAAAATTTTTCTTTCGAGAAATTTTTAAGCAATTTCATTGGAGCAAATAAGGCTTGCATCTGACGATTTTTGATAAAACTCAGGTTATACGGATGTTCAGCGATAATTTTCGGCAGCATCGCGACTTCTTGGAGGTGGTTCAATGACTCAGCAATTTTGCCCCAAAGAATCAACGCAGGCATTGATCCATCTAAAACGGCATGATGCTGATGTAACGCTAGACAAATTTGTCGAAAAAACAACTGCCATGAACGACCGTCTTTGACAGGCGCAACATGCGTTCTAAACACCAATGATGCGTTGAGAAGCAAGAAACCTTGGCGATAAAGGTTTTGCTCCATCTCGGACAAGGTTTGAATATATCCAGAATCCGCACGCACGGCATGCACAGCAACCTGCTCCATCGCCACGCCTGCTGTGCTGTCTTCACTGAGCGTTCCTTCAGCAACGAGGAGCATTTTGATGAAATTGCGCAATGACGTTGCACGATTCACGCGTTTTGAAAGACCCTTGCCGTCACTGGACCATATTTGATCGACTGCCCCATCCATAAAACAAACACCCGTCGCACTTTCCTCCCGCGGATAAGGCCCCTCTCCTACCAGCACATATTTCACTTGATCAATCGGCAATGCGAATGCAGCAAACAAACGACCGTTTGTTGGTAAAAAATCCGCTGCACATAACTGTTCGAAGTAAGCAGGGGCAGCATCATGCATTGCCTTAAGCCCTGCAATGATTGCATCAAGCCAAGATGGATGCACCAACGCTAAGCCTTGCTTGACGGCGACAGGCAAAAAACCAATATCGGGTCTCATTTCTCGGCAGGAGGTGTAGTTTGTGGCGTGGGTGTCGGCGCAAAAACTGGCACAGCAATTGGCACGTTCTGCGCTGGAGGCACATTGGTCACAGGAGCACCTGCAGGATTGGGACGCGGCGGAAATGCGACGGGTGCCACAGGGGATGCTGGCGTAACCTGCGGCAATTCAGTACCGATACCACGAACACTTGTTGCACCGTTAGTGAGGGGTGCATTTTCCGGCAATGATACCCTCCGCATCACACCTGCTTCTGAAATCATCACATAGTTGTCATGAATCTCTTTCAGAACAACGCCAGGTGCGATTTCCGTATTAAGTGCAATCGTCTGCGCCGGCTTACCGGTTGGCATCATGATTGCAAGACTCTCATCATTTTTTTTCGCAATGATAATGCCCTTCAGGTCATAATTACTCGCAGTCACCTGCGCTACCTGTGCCCCACCAAACAGGCTCCCCCATTGACCAGCACCCGGTTCAACACTTCCCTTCAAAGGCGCATCTGCAACCCGACGGTTCATGGGCTTAAAGAGGTGGATTCCCCAAAAACTCAGCGAACTGCAAAGGATAATGAATGCTACAAAACTGCAAAATAAAGGTAATCGCTTCATTTTCTTTCCTGTCAGCGTACCAGCTGATTAATTTCAATAATTGGCATAAGCACGGCCAAAACGATCAACAGAACAACGCCACCCATCGCCAGAATCAATACAGGTTCAAGTAAGCCAGCAATCGTCAAGGCGCGACGTTCCAGATCCTGCTCCTGAGCACTCGATGCTCTTTCAAGCATGGCAGGCAATTCACCGGTAACTTCCCCTGCTCTGATCATGTGAATGAGCATTGGCGGAAAATGCTTATGCGCAGCCAGCGCGCGGGCAAGTCCTACCCCTTCGCGTACACTCGCTGTAGCATCTTCGACTTGCTCACGCATCGCAACGTTCGACAAGGTCTCTCGACTTGTCTGTAATGCCCGCAAAATAGGCACACCAGATCCCGTCGTAATCGCGAGGGTACTCGCAAATCGTGCGGTATTGAGACTGCGTTCAAACTTTCCGTAGACGGGTGCAGTAAGCAACCATCGATGCCATCGCATTTTAATCTCTGGTTTCTTTAATGCTGCACGCCATGCCGTGAACCCAATAGCGAACAATAAGGCAACCAACCATCCCTCATTGCGCACAAAATCGGATATCGCCAACATCATGACCGTCAAGAACGGTAGTTTTTGTTTCGTATTTGCAAAGACAGAAACAATTTGCGGCACCACATACGTCAACAGAAAAATGACGATCGCAAAAGCAACTACGGTGACAATCGCTGGATAGGTAAAGGCAAGCTTCACCTTCTGCACGAGGGCGTTTCGACGTTCAATATAATCTGCCAATCTCGATAAGACCCGAGACAAATGACCAATTTGCTCACCAGATGCCACAAGCGCGCAGTAGATATCGGCGAAATCATTGGGATGCTGCTTTAACGCGTCTGATAGTGCTGCACCAGCGATCACTTCAGAACGGATTGAAGCAATGATATCCCGAATAAACGTGCGCTCGGATTGCTCCAATAATGCCGACAAAGACTGCTCTAATGGTAAGCCTGCCTCCAGCAAACTGGCTAACTGCCGAGTAAATAAAGCAAGCTCTACGCTCGATAGGCGCTCGGCAAAAAACGGCCGCTTTTTTGCCCCATCCGCATCGTACTGGTTACGAATCGACTCCACGCTGACTGGCACCAAGCCTTGCGAACGTAACTCACTACGAGCTGCTCGTGCACTGTCTGCATTAAGCACGCCCTTACTGGTCACACCCTCGGCACTGACAGCCTCATATCGAAATGCTGGCACAGTTCTATTCCTTAGTTACACGCAGAACTTCTTCTTGCGTAGTGACGCCACTTCTAATCCAACGTTCACCGTCTTCGCGCATCGTTAGCATGCCATTTTTCTGTGCTGCTAATCGAATCTCTGCTTCGGACGCCTCTTGATGAATCTGCGCACGGATTTCATCCGTCGTTTGCAATAATTCATACACACCCAGTCGCCCTTGATAACCAGTGTGTCCACAATGATCACAACCAACTGCGTGCCAACGACCTGCTTCTTCCACGCGACAATGTGTACATAATTTACGAACCAACCGCTGTGCAACCACGCCAAGTAAGGACGACGATAGCAAGAATGGCTCAATCCCCATATCCAGCAAACGTGTGACGGCGGCAGATGAGTCATTGGTGTGCAAGGTGGCAAGCACCAAGTGCCCAGTCAACGAAGCCTGAACCGCAATTTGCGCGGTTTCGAGGTCCCGGATCTCACCGATCATAATCACATCAGGATCTTGACGTAAAATCGCCCGCAATGCCTTTGCGAATGTCATATCGATACGCGCATTGACTTGGGTCTGACCGATGCCTGCGAGTTCATATTCAATTGGGTCTTCGACGGTGAGGATATTTGTCGTCCCTGCATTCAACCTTGAAAGCGCAGCGTACAAAGTCGTCGTTTTACCAGATCCAGTCGGTCCCGTTACCAGCACGATACCGTGGGGCTGGGAGATTAATTTATCAAAGCTATGAAGCACCTCATCACTCATCCCGAGATTACTCAGATTCAGATGTCCCGCTTCTTTGTCTAATAAACGCAATACAGCCCGTTCACCATGACCAGTCGGTAGTGTCGACACACGCACATCAACAGGCTTACCGCCGATACGTAGTGTAATCCGACCATCTTGTGGCAGACGTTTTTCCGCAATATCCAACTGAGACATAATTTTGATACGCGAGATCAACGACGCATGAATTGCTTTGCGTGGACGGACAACATCCCTCAACGCACCGTCAACGCGAAACCTCACGACGGAAATTTGCTCAAAAGGCTCAATATGAATGTCGGACGCACCATCGCGTAACGCTTGTGTTAATAGCGCATTGATCATACGAATCACCGGCGCATCATCCGCAGACTCTAGCAAGTCTTCAATCGCTGGCATATCCATCAATAGCTTTGCCAGATCGAGATCGGATTCCACCTCACCAACCACATCAGCAGCATCACCGCCGGAGCCAGCATAGGCTTTCGCAATCAGTGCCTCAAGAGCGTCAGGCGTAAGCACATTCAGCTTTACTTTCCCAAACTTTCGACCAACCTCGGCGATGGCTGAGGGGGGCGTTTTTTGAGATATGGAGATCTCCACAGGAGCGTCGGGTATCGACGTATCCTTGCTCGCCAACACCAGAAAATCCCGTGCGAATCCGTACGGTAACAAACGGTTTTCTACCATGGCTTACTTACCTTCAGTCACAGTGGACTTCGACGCTGGCGATGGAATTGTCATGGGCGTTGTCATGAGCTTGCCTTTTTCCATTTCTGGTAACAACGCAGCAGCACTTCCACCTTTTGGCACAGGCATTTGTGTCCGCATGTAGTCGTATCGATCAACAGAGACGTTATTACTATCCTCTGCTGTGCGGATGACCGTAGGTCTCAAAAACACCATCAAATTTGTTTTGTTTCGGGTTGCGGTTTGGTACTTAAACAAATTTCCAATAATGGGAATATCGCCCAAACCAGTCACTTTTTCGGTGGTATCGCCAACCGTGTCAGAGATTAATCCACCTAATGCCAAGATCGCACCATCTTCGACCAGCACATTCGTCGAAATCGAACGCTGCGTTGTCGTCGGACCTGAAGAGTTGGTTGCAGAACTCGCCACAACTGACGAACTTTCCTGATAAATGGCGAGCTTCACAGTCCCACCCTCGGAAATTTGCGGTTTAATCGTCAGCTTCAAACCAACATCTTTACGCTCAATTGTTTGAAATGGGTTCACGCCGGCAGAGCCAGTGTTCGCTGAAGTCGTGAATTGACCCGTAATAAATGGCACGTTTTGACCAACAACAATCTTCGCCTCTTCATTATCCAAGGTCACCAAATTTGGCATCGATAAAATATTGGTCCCGTTTCCGCTATCGACCATATGGGCCAAAGCACCCAAACCTAATTTCCCACCAATTTGTTTAAACACACCAATCGACAAACCATTGCTTGGCAAAGTGGTGGAGGTTGTCGCTAACGTAGCAAGATTGTTTGCGCCGGTAGAAAAGATCGTTCCACCACCAATGCGATAATCGCTATTCGAATTCCCGGACAGCCCTGCCCACTGCACGCCGAAATCATTTTCTTTATCCGCATTGACTTCAATAATCAATGCTTCGATATAGACCTGCGCACGCCGCGCATCAAGTTGATCGATCACTGACCGCAAATTCTTATACACTGGTTCGCTTGCCGTAATGATCAGCGTATTCGTAGCGGCATCAGCCTGAATAAATCCTGCTGCACCGCCGGATCCTGTCGTTTTTGCTGTCGCACTTGAGGACAGGCCACTTCCACCAGCAACAGAACTATTGGCACTAATGTTGAAGCCATTTTGTGACGAACCGTTGGACGTTGAACCAGACGTTGAACTTGTATTAGACAAACCAGAACTTGTCTGCTGCTCCGAGGTATCGCCAGAAACGATTGATCGCAAGGTCTGCGCTAATTTCACGGCTTCGGCATTGCGTAAATACACAACGTGAACATTGCCCGGTAAACTTGTTGGTTGATCGAGTTTGGCAATCAGCGATTTAATAAGGTTTGCACGTGCTTGAGAAGGCGCACGCAACAACAGTGCGTTCGTTCGTGGATCCGCCATCAACACCGCGTGTCCAGCGTCGTTCGCGCCTGCCGTGTTATTTTCCGTCAGTTTCGACACCATCGCAGCGATGTCGGATGCCATTGCGTACTTGACCGGAATCACATCCAAATCAACCGTGGCGGGAACATCAAGACCAGCGATAATTTTATCGAGACGTTTTAAATTATCAGCATAATCAGTAATAACAACGGAATTATTTCCAGGATTGGCATTGATCGTGTTGTTCGGAGAAATCAAAGGACGCAATACCGTAACGATATTCGCTGCTGATTCGTAATTTAAGCGATAAATCTGGGTCGCCACCTGATCGCCCTTGACGGACTCACCGTTTTCACTCTGTACCATTTTAGTAGGACCAGGCTGCAACTTAGCGTCCGCCTCTGGAACCACTTTGTAATAGCCGTCAGCGAACACAACCGCATAGCCTTGCAGGCGGAGGGTCGACGTGAGCAGTTTAAATGCCTGATCTTTCGTTAATGGCTTTTCTGAAACGAGATTGACCTGCCCCTTCACTCGGGGATCAATAATAAAAGTCGTCCCAGTATAGTGACCGATTGCTTTTACAACAGATTCAATATCGGCACCAACAAAATTAAGATCAGCGGTGTTTTTACCAGGTGATTGCGCTAACGCCCCACTACTGATTAAACAGCCTACACTTAGCGTGAGCGCACCGGCGATAGCGGAAAACTGAAACCGTGGTTTGCTTGAGGAATTGCGGATCATAGCTGCCCTGCTTTTTAATGGAAATGTTTTCATTTGAACTCTAACGCGATTACATCCTTATCGCCGTCTTTTCGGCGCTGCCCCAGCAAATTCAACAAATTTGCCAACTTTGTTTCTTGTCCTTCTTGTGCCCACGCCTTACCAGAAAACTGGAAGCGCCCACCATTCAATGCACCTGTCCCAGTGAGCATCATTGGCCCCGTCTGCGTGACGAGATTAACATCTGCACTGTTGCCATGTAAATCAAACGACATTTTATAGCTGCCTAGCGGTCTTACCGGCGAGAGGCGCGATGCCATCTCAGATAAATCCAGTTGAAGCTGTCCCTGCCAACTCAATTGCGCGCCCTCACGGGTGAACTGCAAGTTATTCCAAGACAAATGCAAATTGCCCGATGGGCCGAGCGTATTTAATGGCGCACCCAACCCTTCTAAACGCTCTGTAGGCAAAACAATCGCCGCTGGGCTCACATGCCATTCGGAAAAATTACCCGTAATTTTGAATGGTACCGAAAGCGCCTGCGCATTTTGCAATTCGAGATCCAACTGTGCCAGCAAAATCAAAGGCGATATTTTCCAAGAAAATCTTCCTGGAAACAAAGGCGTTACGGGGTCATTTACTCCAGCAGCAACACCAACAAACGCCGAACCGTTCCAAAAGGATCCTTGCACATCGCCCAAACTCAAACGCCCTTCCGTTTGACGTTCAATCAACACACCCATCCAACTTGCTGGCAAAAAACACAGTACCGTCAATACTAGGCTGAGAAACCCACCGGCAACCCACGCCATTTTCTCAGATATACTTTTCAACGCCATGTCAAAGACCACCGCGCTGCTGTTTAAGCATCAATGTCGCAGAAACCTGTCCATTTTCAGGTAAAGCAATCAACCGTGCTTCTTCAACAGTAAGACGAGAGGCTCGCTGTGATTCCAGCAACCAATCCATAATGTTTGCATAGGCGACTGACTGTATCTGAACTCTCACAATATCATCGGTCACGCTTAAACTCTGCGCCTTGATTCCTCTTGCGGACAAGCTCGTCTCTACTAATTCTTTCGACACGGGATCAATGACTTGATTCATCCCCGACGCTAACTTGGCCTGCTGACTGCTTAATGCAGAGATTTCTGCCACCTGCTGACGCAATTCTGGTATTTGCGTCTCTAGTTTTGTCCGCCCAGTTATTGCAGGCTCAAGAAAAACCGCATAAATCACAGCAGCAAAAATAACGATGACTGCGGAGGTCAGCAGTTTTTTCTCACGCGCGTCTCGCGCATTCCAAAATACATCGAATTGCTGCTTTGTTTGCTGAAGGAATGGATATTTCATCATTTTGCCTCCGAGTGGGTAACATGAAGAACCCCATCCGATGTTGCTGTTAATTGTAAAGATTGTTCAGCCAAGGCAGACTTCAGTTGATCCATAGGCACCGTACTTAAGGACTTCACTCGCACCTCTAATCCATGCTCTTTATAATCAATAGAGATAACCGAAGCTGCACGTCCAATCACGACTCTATCCCATACCTGAGCAAACTCAGACGCCATCACAACGAAATCATCCGGCGCAAATTGGCCCGCCATTTTTTTTGCCATATTGACTTTCTGGCGCATTTGGGCGAGCGGATTGAGGATCGTGGTTTCTTTTGGAAAGCTTGTCTTGTAGGTTTGTATCAATACATCGTTGAGACTTTTTGCTGTTCTCTTGAGGTTAAACCACTCAAAATTCACTGCAACGATGTTCACTAACAGAATGACAAAGACAAGGCGCAAAGGCCAACGCCACATAGCCCAATCGACTGCAGGCTTGTGTATCGCTGAAATATCCGACATCAAGTCAGGCGTGAGAGCATTGATGCCACCAGTTCTTGCAGCCCAAGAAATCGCCTGTACTTGGATGCTGGAAGCCAGGTTTTGCTGGGTTATCAACGATTCATAAGCGTCTTTTTCATTTGCTGGAACGTACAAATCAATCTGATTGCCCGATGCCAGCAATTGAAGCGTCTGAACAGCGCCTTCCTGGTCGGGGGCAGCGAGATCAAATCCTAGGCCTTGAAATTGAGATTGCCTCAACGTCAAATTCGCACATTGATCACGGTTCTCAATCATTGCAGAGACATGACTCGTGTCGACCGGCATGCGTAATGCGAGTTGCGCTGGGTAAGCAGAAATTTTGCGAACAGGCCACTCCTTGACAATCATGGCTAACTGTTCGATCCACTGTCTATCCGCCACGGCAACCGTCGACATACCCTCAACAACTGCACTTGCCACTAACACTGTCTCTGATGGGTCACCCGTAATTTGTTCTTCGATCAAATTGGGCAAGGCAGCCTTAAATTTTGCAGAAGGCATCGGTGGTACTTTCACCGTCAACAAGCTCACATCTGAGGCAGAAATCAGCAGACTGAGTTGTCGCACGTCCAAAGCAAGCTTTTTCAGGTCTGAGAGTGTCTTTTGTCCCTGCTCAAGCAATTGCCCTTCAGCCGAAAGCAAAGCAAAAGGTAACGGCTGCGAAACCCATTCAGGTGTCGCTTGAATCATTCCCCTTGCGGGCATAGAAATAAAAAGTGTACTTGCCATTTTCGTTTAGTTTTCTCTTACCCAAAGTACCTTCGTCGCACCGTCACTTGCTCTCGCTACAAGCGCGCTGACATCCAATGCCGACCGATTCATCTTTACTTTTCCGTTAACCATGAAAAACCCCGTTTTAATATCGACATAAGGCGACATATCATTACTAATTTTGTTCGAAAAACGGTGTTGAAGATCCTGAAAAGTACTAAAAAAAGCTGTTTTCCTGCTTGCAATAATGAGCGAGGCATCCCCCATACTAATTCCATCTACCCTTGCCGAAATCACTTCGGCAGGTGCTGTATTAAAATTAACTGGTGTCACGGCACCATTTCGCGGCAAAACAACAACATAAGGGCGTAAATTCACAATCATGTCAGGGGAAAAGCCCGGCACAGCCAGCAAATCATCCACTTGCGTAAATTGCAAAAATTGCACTGATGTTGCGTCCGCAGTTGATGCTGAAGTTGCATCAGTGACACTACTTGCGGGACTTGGATTGGTTTGATTCCCTTTTGGCGCTTTCAATGTCGCTTGCGTCTGCGCCACGACGGATGCCGTCGCTGCCGCTAAATTAGAGGGCAAATGTAAGTTACTCAACAAGCGAGAAAACACTGCGACTTCTTTCGCATCAACAACGCCATTGGTTGCTAAGTTATTTAAATTGTAGGAAGCTTGCGCATCAACAATCTGTCCAGAGAGTGTTGCATCGTTGTTTTCAGCGTTTTGCTTATCCTCTTCGACGTACTGGTCGAGTTTTGTATTCTCTAATTTGACAGCCCAAGGTTCATCAAGATAATCTGCATTCGAGTGTCTCGCATCTTCCCGCAAAATCAATCTCGCCCAATCAATTGCGCCCCGCAAAATCCATTTTTTTTGGAGCTGCATACGTTGATTTTCAATTGACCGTACTTGCACCTGTTGCTGCCAAAATAAACTAGCGACGATCGTAATTGCTAACGTCGTGAGCAACAGTGCGGTGACGACCGCCACACCGCGTTCTTTGTTAATCTTCTTGTAGAACAACATTAATTCGCCCCCAACAAGAAAATTTTGGTCATTGATCCTTCATGCCCTTGCACCTGCATAGCGACCTCAAGGCCACCTAGAATCGGGGGCCTTTGCGAAGAAACTCCGGCAGTGGCAATGCCCGAAAACTGCTTCGCATCCGATGCACTCAATAAGTCTTCGCCGTTCATACGCCATCCAGATTCACTTTGCTTCCATGTGCGAAAACTAAATGACTGGGTCATTTTCTGTAGAGGGATCACTGGTGTACCATCGACATCTTGCGCTGCACTTTGCCATTCAGCCAACAAAACAGGGATCTCTCTCGTAGGCGTTAATTCTCGCCTAGAGAGTACACCGTCGACCACATCGTAGACGACCACTTGGTACAGCACTGGCTGACTCTCATCAAAAAGAGAGCGAATCAGCATCAGCTTCGTACCAGCAGCGGTCAGTACGCTTTGTCCGGGAAGCATTGCAGGGTTCATCAGGTGCGCGCAATCATTTTCAATTTGAGCAAAAGCGAGTTGAACGCCACGCGTTTGTAGCATCTCATCATTCAATTTTTCACGTGCGCGAACAATCGCATCCAAACCGCGCCACCCTAAAACGGCAACAATACCAAGGATGCTGATAGCAACGAGCAATTCAATGAGGGTAAAGCCCAAAGTAGAGCCACGACGAGATTTACAATGCATTAGGCACAACCTGCGTCAATTTGATGATCCGGCGATCAGGTTTATCGTTTTCGTAGACTTCCACCTCAACACGCCTAAAAGAAGGATTTGGGGTTGCAATAACGTGTTGCTGGCACTGTAAATGCAAATCAGCCTGCGGGCACTCAAAATTACTGTCGCCCAGCGACGGCCACTCACGCGACAGCCGAATTTGGGCAAGACGATTTTCCGCAGACCAAGTCGCCATGAGAGACACGCGCAAATCATTGCTGTTTTGAGTAAGACTACCAACGGCACGCAAACTGGCACCCAATGCAGTACCAACGATCACCAATGCGACGAGCACTTCAAGCAAGGTAAATCCGGATGAGCGGGAGATAGGATGGCGCATGTCATTCGACGGAATAATGTCCGACACCATCCGCAATGATCTTTACACTAGCATCAGGCGTTTTTAGCGTCAAAACAAAAGGTTTATCGACAGGTTCCCGACCAAAAATAATGCGCACGTTCGCCTGATTTTGAGGCGGTTCAATATTCAATTGTATTGGGGACAATTCGAAACTACGCTCGCGCAGCATATCGTCTTTCAATGGTGACCAAACGCGATCTTCGCGCACGAGAAAATGATACCCATACTGATCAACATCAAAAGCAACTGGCAGATTACGTAATATTGCTTCGTCGCGCGCCAGCTGAAATAACAACGCGAGTCGCTTCGCGTCGCTCTCCAAGCGCTGCCGAGAATTTGGCAATGCATTAAAGCTAACCACGCCTAGCATAATTCCCGCAATCACCATCACAACCAGTAATTCGAGAAGGGTAAATCCGCGTTGTTTGCGTGCGTTTTTCATGCAAAGAGCTTACAGGTCCCAAGAGCCTATGTCCGCATCATTGCCTACACCACCTGGCTGCCCATCAGCGCCGTACGAAAATACATCCACTTCCCCCTTAATTCCTGGAGAAAGATATTGGTAAGCGTTACCCCAAGGATCTTTTGGTAATTTATCAATATAACCACCTGTTTTCCAGCCATTTGCGACAGGACCAGAGGTCGGCTTAGCGATCAATGCCTGAAGACCTTGCTCGGTAGTTGGATAACGCTGGTTATCCAAGCGATACAACTTGAGCGCTTGCATGATCGTTGAAATATCTTGCTTTGCAGCCGCAATACGAGCGTCGTCTGTGCGCCCCATTAACTTAGGTACCACCAAGGCGGCGAGGATACCCATAATGACAACGACAACCATAATCTCGATCAACGTAAAGCCGCGAGACCGCTGACGCTTACTTGCCATGGCAGGAGAAGGAACGACGATAGATTCAGAGTTCAACATAAATACTTATCAGAAAATGAAATTTAATCAAACGGCGTTAAGCGCCAGCAACGCGCCTCGCAGTATAAAGGGTGAATATGAACTTAGTCGTGTTTGTAACTTAAAAATAACAAAAAAAAGCCGGAAAGCCGCTTGCAGTCAGGCAATCTAGAATGATTAATCTAACAAAGCGAGACAACACGCCAATGAATCCACCACCTCAAAGACCATGTTGCCTAGCTTAAGTTCAAAAGATCACGTCAATCGCAATGGCAAGCTTCGCAGACGCTGCCCCGTCAATATGAACAACGCATTGGCAACAGCAGGTGCAATCGGCGGAACACCTGGCTCCCCCACTCCCTCTGGCGGTTCAGCACTCTTTATGACGTCGACCATGATTTGCGGTGCTTCGTTCATTCTCACTACAGCATAGTCATGAAAATTACTTTGCAATACCCGACCGTCTTTAATCACAATTTCACCGTATAGCGCCGCACTCAGCCCGAAAATAATCGCCGATTCCATTTGTTGCCGAATGATATTGGGGTTCACTGCGATACCACAATCGACTGCGCAAAAAACTTTGTGGACTTGGATTCGACCTTGATCGACGGACACTTCAGCCACTTGAGCGACGATCGTACCAAATGAACGATGTAACGCGATACCATGCGCACGACCACTCGGTGCACTTCCCGCCATATTCATCGCCGCATCAAGGACGGTGAGATGACGCCGGTTATTACTCAACAGCTGACGACGAAAATCGACTGGAGACTTATGAGCAGCGTGAGCCAATTCGTCTATAAAGCTCTCTTTAAAAAATGCGTTATGTGAGTGACCCACGGAGCGCCAATATCCTAGCGGAACAGGCGTCGGTACGATGACGTGGGAGATTTTTTGATGTTCGAAATCGTAAGAGGTATCAAACTCACCTTCAGCGGTCGTTTTATCAGGACCAGCACCAGGCACGCCAAATGTGCGCTTGAGTACTTGATGCGTAACGGACCCAGAGGCTGATTTATTGACGTAGCCAAAAACGTGTCCTTTTTCATCAACCGTCGCCTGAAAGCGCGCCATAGCTGCCGGGCGATACATATCGTGACTCATATCCTCTTCGCGGGTCCACACCAATTTGACTGGTGCACCGTTGGTTTGCATCGCAATGACGACCGCTTGCAATACCATATCGACTTCCAGTCGCCGGCCAAATCCACCACCGAGAAAGCTCATGTGCAAATGAACATTGTCTGAAGAAATACCCGCCTGCTTTGCAGCAACATCAACAGCAATACTAGGCACTTGTGTCGATACCCATAAATCAAGTCGCCCATTCTTCCATTGCGCGGTACAGTTCATCGGCTCCATCGTTGCATGTGCAAGAAAAGGAGCTTGGTATTGGGCAGAGACCACGCTAACACCAGGCGCTTTGGCTAGCCCAGCCACGGCATCACCACGTTTGTAATAGACAAACCCCTCTTCTGCATCCAGTTGCTGGGACAATTCTTTCAATACCGCGTCCGTGGATAGTTGGGCATGCGGTCCTGCATCCCAATCGATTTTTAATGCATCCGCCGCCTTTTTTGCGGTCCAAAAGGATGTCGCGACCACTGCAACACCCGCAACGGAGCGCTCATCAAGCGATTTAGAAAAATCAACGACATTCAACACACCCGCCATCGCCATCACAGACTGACTATCAACATGTCGGATTTTGCCGCCAATTGTGGGACTTAACTTCAACGCAGCATACACAAGACCTTCTGGACGGGCATCGATACCGAACTGGGCACTCCCATCGACCTTCGATAAAGCGTCTGTCCGCGGTTGGTACGTCCCAATGAGACGAAAATCTTTGGGATCTTTTAAGACAATGTTTCCGGGTTGTGAGTCAACCGCTTTGACTGCCAAGTCGCCGTAAGACAGCTTTTTCCCGCTGGAATGCAACACAAAACCATTCTCCGTCTTGCAATCTGCAGCAGAGACGGACCACTCTTTCGCAGCCGCGGCCACCAACATTGCCCGTGCCGTCGCGCCAGCCTCACGCATTGGCATCCAAGCATCTTTCACACTGGAGGATCCTCCCGTCACCTGCACACCAAGTTCTCGGGCTGTTTTTGACGTTAACCATTGAGCAACACGTTTCACCGCACCTTGCTCATCTGGGTGAAATGGGAGTCCATCCGCCAACATGGCGACGTTGCCGTAGATTTTATCAATCGGGGCAGGCATTGTTTTTACTTGCGACAGTGGCACATCTAATTCTTCAGCAACCAGCATTTGTAGCGCGGTGTGAATACCTTGCCCCATTTCACTTTTATGCATGGCCACAATAACGGTACCGTCTTTGGCAATCTTCACCCATCCATTGAGTGCAACCTCGTCGCCATCCACGGGAAGTCCGTGTGCGCCCTGCAACCGTTGTCGAGGAGGTAAAAATCCCCAACCAACAATCAGTGCGCCAGCAGCGCCCAAACCACCCAAAATAAAGCGCCGTCTTCCTGTTTTTTTTACTTCCGTCATTTATCGTCTCCGCTCCGCATCCAATTTTTACGAATGAATAGGCCCTGACGTGATCAAATTGATCCCGAAAACCAGGCGTTCATGTATTTCTGCGAGGAAATCCTTGTGCAAGGATTCGCTCCCATACGATTTCTTTCTGTTCTGGACTCATAAATACCCATTCCGCCACTTCAACCACGGTCCGGCCACAACCGCGACAGACATCATCAAACGTCGTAGAGCAAACCGCAACACAAGGCGTATCAGGCCGTTCGACAATTTTATCCATTTTGCAATACCATCATTATCCTACTATCATTAAAAAAGACGACCGTTCGTATCTTTAGGAACAAGATCATACCGCTAATTCTTCACACAACGCTCGCGCAACAGCGGCGGCATCTGCCAGAACTTCAATTCTGTACATCCTATGCACTATAATTGACATAAGTTCGCATGGAGCAATAACAGAGATATTTTTGCCACATCGCGCTCATATTTCATTTTTCAACCGTCCAAACATAGTACACCCGTCAGCTCTCGTGCAACATGGCACGCCACATACGCAAAGGATGAATGCGCCCCCTTTATACCATTAGACTGGGAGCGCACTGGATGGATGAATCTCAATGGCATTACTTATTTAAGAAAACAACATTCATGGCAAAAGATTTTTTACAGACACTGATTTTATTGATTTTAGTGACCGATCCTTTTGGTAACGTCCCGATTTTTGTCAGTGCGCTATCCCATGTTTCACCTGAACGTCGCTGGCGCGTCATTGTGCGCGAATGTGCGATTGCATTTATCTTGCTTCTCTTGTTCATGTTCTTTGGCAAAAGCTTTCTGACAGCCCTACAACTATCTGAAGTGTCGATTCGGATTGGTGGCGGCGTTATTTTATTTTTAATCGCGCTGAGGATGGTGTTTCCACAAGAAGGTGGGGTGTTCGGCGACACCGAAGAAAACCATGAGCCTTTTATTGTTCCTCTTGCGATCCCAGCACTCGCCGGCCCGTCTGCATTGGCCACCGTGCTTTTGTTTTCATCGGATAACAATATGGAGATCTTAGTGCATCTTGGTGCACTAACTGCCGTCGCCATTGTGTGGCTAGTCGTCCTGCTCGGTGCAGAACGCATGCAACGCGTGTTAGGTGCACATGTGATGACGGCGTTTGAACGTTTGATGGGCTTGATTCTAGCAGCAATGTCGATTGAAATGCTCTTAACTGGTATCCGCGAATACCTGAAAACGCTCAGCTAATGACCTTGTGTTGCTGCGGTTGCGCTCGATGTGCTTCCGCAGCGAACAACTTACTGTTGAACGTGAAATACCCCAGCAGAAATAATGCAAGCGCAACTAAAAATTGCTTGAGAAATTGGCGATTCATTTTTTATCCTTCACTCTTTATTTCGCAAACTCTGGCAGCATCCTCAGGTCAAGTAAAGCCCTCGGTGACATCACACCAGTCTAGATAATTTTCTTATCAATCAATTGGGCAATTTCTTCATCGGAATAGCCAAGCTGCCGCAAAACATCATGGTTATGTTGACCTAATTCCGGGCCAAGCCACTGGGTTACCCCCGGTGTTTCGGACATTTTTGGCGTAATGGCTGGGACCTTGATTGGTGTGCCATCTGGAAAAGCATGTTGCTCAAACATATTCCGCGCCAAAAACTGTGGGTCACTCATCATATCCCGAACAGAATATATTTTCCCTACTGGCACATCGGCGCTTTGCAAAATCGTGAGCGCAGAATCAATAGTCTGCGTTGAACACCAATGTTGGATTGCTTCGTCGATTTCTACTGTGCGTGGAACGCGACCGTCGTTTCGCATCAATTGTGGATCATTGGCCAAGTCATCACGATCAATTGCCTTCATCAGCCGATGAAAAATAGCATCACCATTACCCGCAACAACGATATTTTCGCCATCACCTGTCGTATAGGTATTGGAAGGAACAATTCCGGGCAAAGCACCACCAGTGCGTTCACGAACAACACCAGCAACATCAAACTCAGGCACCAGTGATTCCATGAGATTAAACACAGATTCATAGAGCGCAACGTCCACCATTTGCCCTTGACCTGCAACGCATTCCTCGCCAGTCTTCCCATTCCATCGTCCGCCAGTCACATCGCGATGACGCAATGCCATCATCGCACCAATGACACCATGCAACGCAGCGACAGAATCACCAATAGAAATACCAACGCGCACTGGTGGACGATCGGGATGTCCTGAAACATAACGCAATCCCCCCATGGATTCGCCAATAGCACCGAAACCAGGCTGATCACGCATAGGACCGGTCTGCCCGTAACCAGAGAGGCGCACCATGATGGTAGCGGGATTCAGGGACTTTAATTTCTCATAGCCGAGATCCCATTTCTCTAAAACACCGGGGCGATAATTCTCAATAATAATGTCCGCATCCAAAGCGAGTCGCTGCGCGATTTTCTGCCCTTCGGGCGATTTCATATTGAGTGTCAGGCTCTTTTTGTTTCGTGCTTGCACACTCCACCACAACGATGTGCCGTCCTTCAACACGCGCCACTGTCGGAGAGGATCACCGATGCCGGGCGACTCCACTTTAATCACCTCTGCACCAAACTCTGCCAACATCCGCGAACAAAAAGGTCCGGCAATGAGGGTACCCAACTCAAGGACTTTAATACCCGCTAACGGGCCATGTTTTGGTGCTGTCATCGTTTGTATCAGAAAATGTTCAACGTCGATCAAGCAAAGAGATGGTTTGATGTCACGCCATCATGGAGAAGGAATCAGGTAGTGCGCCTATCAAGCATAGCGCGCGCAATCGTTCCAGCGTCAACATACTCGAGCTCGCCACCAACAGGCACACCTCGCGCGAGGCGACTGACACGCAGTCCCCGCGATTTGAGCGTTTCGCTGATGTAGTGCGCGGTCGCTTCTCCCTCGTTGGTAAAATTCGTTGCAAGCACAACCTCTTCCACCAAACCGTTCGTTGCGCGAGAAATTAATTTATCGAGATAGATGTCTTTGGGGCCGATACCGTCCAGCGGTGATAAGCGTCCCATTAACACAAAATACAAACCCTTGAAAGTCAGGGTTTGCTCGATCATCATTTGATCCGCAGGCGTCTCAACCACGCAAAGTAAGCGCGGATCACGGTCGTCATCCTGACACGTTTCGCACAACTCAGCTTCAGTAAAAGTATTACACGAAGCACAATGCCGAATACGATCTACCGCATTTAATAGCGCATAGCCGAGCTCAGACGCAGCGGCACGGTCATGCTGCAAAAGATGATACGCCATACGCTGAGCCGATTTAGGGCCCACGCCGGGCAAACGCTTTAGAGCGTCTGCCAACTGTTCGAGACTACCTGTTTTCTTCACGCTTAGAAGGGCATTTTAAAGCCTGGTGGCAATGGCATGCCCGCTGTCAGGCTCGCCATTTTTTCTTGCGATGTCGCTTCCGCTTTACGCACTGCATCATTGAAAGCTGCAGCAACCAAATCTTCTAACATGTCTTTATCGTCAGCCAACAATGATGGATCGATGGTGACTCGTTTCACGTCATTTTTGCACGTCATAACGACTTTCACTAACCCAGCACCAGCCTGCCCCTCGACTTCGATCATCGCTAACTGATCCTGCGCTTTTTTCATATTGTCTTGCATTGCTTGCGCTTGTTTCATCAAGCCAGCCAATTGATTTTTCATCATAAAAATTTCTCCTGAAAAGAAAGGAATGTTTTAAATTAGGTTGATCGTTGAAACGACCGTAATCGTCAAACGGGACGCACGCTACCTGTAACGATAACGGCGCCGAATTCACGCATGAGCGTCTGAACGAACGAATCCTGCTGAATCGCCTGTTCTGCGTGTTTTTGACGCACCTCGCGATCAGCGATTGCTTTTGCATTCGCCGTCAATTCAACTGCGCCAATTTTGGTTTCAATGCGAATATTTTTGGAAAACCGTTCACTTAACGCAGCACACAATTTGTCTACACTTCCTGCAGACAATAAAGTCGCCAAGGGTACCCGAAGATCAAAGATGAACTGATTTCCTTCTTGTTTGCAATGGATCAATTCACTTTGTTGTGCAAGCTGTTGAGCCACTCCGCGAAGTGGCAAGCTTGCCGCTAAATCTGGCCAATTGCCATCCCAGCCCAACTCGACAACGGGGCCGTGCCATAGAGTTCGATCAACGACGACAGGCTCAGGCGCTTTCATTTCCTCGACGGCTGGGGGCGCTTCAACTTGCATCGGGACAGGCTCAAGCGCACGGCTCGGAGCAACATTGGACTGCGGCGACTCAAACAAAGCCTCATCCCATGGTGGCGGCATATCGTCCATACCGACTGGCTCCATCTCTGGCATCGATGGGGAGCGGCGGAGATCTCGCTCTACCGCTGTCTGCAACGGTGCAGGAGATGCTTTTTTCTCCGCCAACAAAGGTGCCGATGCTGCACTTTCAGGTTTAGCTAACGCTGGGACTGGCGCAGGCGCAACAGGCATAGGCGCTGCAGCACTCTCAGCAACAGGCGCGGCGGCGGCTGGCTTACCATGTACATTTTTCCCACTCGCCGCACTGGCTGCTCGTGCAGCCGCGAGCGCAGCCATTGCCGGACTCATCGGTTTTGATGACACTTCGGGTGCCGCGGGAGCACGCTGTGCCACTGCCGCAGCTGGCATAGCAGGAGCAACGGCTGCTTTAGCAACATTGGTTACCGATAAAGCTGCTGACGACGGGCTATTACTTGATCGTGCTGGCGTTGCAGCTGCACTTGGCGGTGAACTCGACGCACGATTAAAAGTCTGACCAGACGAGCCGCCATCACCTCCCCCCAACGATGACAAAGCGCCGCCTTCGATAGGACGGAATGCCAACATCCGCAATAGCGTCATACTAAAACCAGCGTATTCATCAGGGGCGAGAGAGAGCTCGTTTCTACCATGGACGGCAATCTGGTAAAACAACTGAATTTCTTCTTTCGCAAATACCGTTGCGAGGCGCAAAACGTGTTCGCGCTCAGGTAAGTCATCGCCAACAGCAGACGGCACCATTTGTGCTATTGCAATTTGATGGATCAGGGTTCCTAAATCTTGTAGAGCAGCTTTATATGACAAACTGCGCGTCGCCATCTCGTCAGCCACTTCAAGTAAGGCTTTACCATCATTGACTGCTAGCGCATCAAGCAACCGAATCAAATACGATTGATCTAAAGCACCTAACATTCCCTGAACAGCATCCAAGCTCACCTTACCTGCGGCATAAGCAATTGCTTGATCTGTTAATGACAAGGCGTCGCGCATCGAACCATGCGCCCCTTGCGCGAGTAAACGCAATGCGGGTTGTTCAAACTCAATCAGTTCCTGACCGAGAATATTTTCAAGATGGCCAACGATGTGACCAGGTGGCATTTGCTTGAGGTTAAACTGCAAGCAGCGCGACAGCACGGTGACAGGGATTTTCTGTGGATCCGTTGTCGCCAAAATAAACTTCACGTGCTCTGGCGGCTCTTCCAACGTCTTCAGCATCGCATTAAAGGCATGATTGGTGAGCATATGCACCTCATCGATCATATACACTTTAAACCGTGCATTTGAAGGGGCATAAATCGCCTGCTCTAACAATGATGCCATCTCGTCGACGCCACGATTAGACGCCGCATCCATTTCAATGTAGTCAACAAAACGACCTGCATCAATTGCGGTACATGCATCACAGACGCCGCACGGTGTCGAGGTGATGCCTTTTTCACAATTGAACGATTTTGCCAAAATGCGCGACAAGGTCGTTTTACCGACCCCGCGCGTTCCAGTAAAAAGATAGGCGTGATGCAGCCGCTGCTGTTCGAGCGCATGCGTTAAAGCACGAACAACGTGCTCTTGCCCCACGAGCGTTTCAAAACTTTTGGGGCGATATTTTCGGGCGAGTACTTGATAAGACATCCTGAGATTTTACCCTATTCAGAAAGCGGAAAAGCGCTTAGCGTGATGGAATTTGCAAATATCCCATCACCAAAGCCTTTAACTGCATAGAAAACGCCGGGGATTCCAACTTTTCCGGCGACAACATTAACGTCTGATACAGCACACCATACACGGCAGCATGTATCACCTCAGGCAATTTGTCGGAAAAATGAACGCCATCCGAACTAGCCTCGAAAGCTTGAAGCCAAATATGCGCTATTTTATGATACATCGATTCAAAAGAATGCCGATCTGATATCTGCCGCTCTAAATAAATCAGGGCAGACCATTCTGTGACTTGCTGACGATGCATTTTGACTAGTTGATCAAGCAAAAAATCCACCATAACGAGCAAAGGTTGCCCCTTCATCTCGTGGATCCATTTTTCCATACATAATCCAACGCCACTAAAACGTTGTTCTATGCAGTGCGCCGCAATCGATTTTTTACCAGGAAAATATTCATACAACGTGCCGAGCCCAACCCCAGCCACCAATGCGATATCTCTGATCGTTAAGTGAGAGTACCCCTTCTCCACCAAAAGCCGAACAAAAGCGTCCAAAATGGCGCCCCGCGTCACACGTGAACGCTCTTGGACTGGCTTGCGCCGCGATTTTAATGGTTCGGACCCTGTATTTATCACATGCATTTACATCCAAAAAAAGACGAACATCTATGCGGACATTAACCGCTACACTTTGTTGGTCAATAGAAAAATAATTTCGCCGATATCGCATCCAAGGAGACCCTATGCAATGGCCGACACACGACGTTTTCAATCAAGTACCGGAGCTACAAGACTACAATATTTTTACTCAAGATGAAGCATTAAATGATGCCGTGCGTCATTTCGGGGCAGAACAGTATCTCGGAAAACTAACAAGCTCGGGAGCGATCCTTGGGCGAAGTGACACGCTGCAACTCGGCGAACTGGCGAACAAACATCTACCAGAGCTAAAAGCATTTAGTCGAACAGGACAACGCATTGATCAGGTCGACTTTCATCCAAGCTGGCACCAGCTGCTGAGCCTATTACGAATGCAAGGCTTACATGCCGCGCCATGGGAGAATCCAGAATCAGGGGCCCATGTTGCACGTGCCGCAGGATACTTTCTGCAATCACAAGTTGAATCCGGCTCACTGTGCCCAACAACCATGACTTTCGCTGCGATTCCAACCCTTCAGCAAGAATCGGTCTTGTTTGCGCAAATCAAAGATCAGGTATTTAGCCGTGAACATGATCCACGCGATCTTCCGATTGCACAAAAGAAATCCATATTAATTGGTATGGGCATGACTGAAAAACAAGGCGGATCGGATGTTCGAACCAATACAACAACCGCTCATCCCGTCGGCGCGGAAGGCAGAGGAAACGCCTATCTACTGACAGGCCATAAATGGTTTTTCTCAGCGCCCATGTGCGACGCCCATTTGGTATTGGCAAAAACAGAAAACGGCATGTCATGCTTCTTCGTCCCACGCTGGAAATTTGACGGCAGCAAAAATGCGATCTACATCCAACGTCTGAAGGATAAACTTGGAAACAAATCCAACTCCAGTAGTGAGGTCGAGTTCATCGATGCCCTTGGAATCATGATCGGTATTGAAGGTCGCGGCATCCAGACCATTATCGAAATGGCGAACTTAACACGCCTCGACTGCGTGATCGGTAGTGCAGCTCTCATGCGACAAGCCCTCACGCAAGCCATTCATCACGCGAGACATCGGCAGACCTTTGGGAAGCGCCTCATTGATCACCCCTTAATGCGCAATGTCCTGTGCGACCTCGCCTTGGAAAGTGAAGCTGCTAGCCACCTCATGCTCAGACTGGCCAGCGCGTTAGATCATTCAGAAGATCCGCTACAGCGCGCTTGGAAACGTATCATCACGCCAGCCGCAAAATTTTGGATATGCAAGCGCGCAATCGAGTTCACGGGTGAATGCATGGAAGTCTGGGGCGGCAACGGCTATGTCGAAACGGGACCAATGGCGCGAATGTATAGAGAAGCGCCGGTCAATTCTATCTGGGAGGGATCCGGCAATGTCATGTGTCTTGACGTCTTACGGGCCATTGAGCGAGACCCTTCGGGTATGCAACTGATCATCAACGAACTCATGAGTTCCTCGTCGATAACGGTCCGAAACATGGCAGAAAGCCTTGTAGCAGATCTCAAAGCAAGTCCTGATCATCAAGAAATGAATGCACGCCGCATGACGCAAAATTTAGTGCTCGCTGTACAAAGCCATCTCATGGTGACGCTTGCACCACCCTCCATTGCAGAGGCATTTTGCCAAAGCAGATCGGAGCGTCAATGCGGGAAAGTGTTCGGTACGCTAAGTGCATCAGAAACGGGCAACATCCAAGAACATATTTTGGAAAGAGCTTTCCCACCACCTCACACAGTCACGCAAGCAACTTAAATCGATTGGTAGTGACCTTGCTCGGCAGGATGGGATCAACGCATCCCATCTTGCTCGGCAGTTCGCTCCTGTTTGCCGATTGCAGCGCCAGTATGACCGACTTGCAGTGCAAGATCCGCCACAAGGCTATCCCTACTCTTCAGTTCTTCACGGAGTGCTGCCACTTCCTTCGCAAGCGCTCGGATATCGTGATGCAACGCATGCTCAATCTCAGCCTCCTCTTCACCGACAAAAAGCGCTGCAATGTTTGCTGTCACGATAGAAAACATCGCATACCCAAACAAAACAATAAACACGGCAAAGATTTTTGATGCCGGCGTGGAAGGCACAATATCACCATAACCAACCGTTGCTACTGTCGTAAATGCTAGCCAAACACCGTTTGCATAACTATCGACGTTAGGTTCGAGCCAATAAAATCCAGCACCTGCGCTCGTCAGCATCAAGATGGCAAGACCCACCATTTGCGCCAAGTGGCCAGGGGTAATGTGCTGCAAAATCAGGGTTGCAAGACGCAATAGAATAGCGACGCACAGTGTCAAGCGAAGCAACCATTCGAACAATCCCCATTGCTCAAATGATAGCCACCCACTCAATACACAGCCAATAATAATCCCAACATCGAGGGCCAGTTTACCTTTTCGATGTTTTCCAACGCGGTTTTTATGCCATTGAATCGCAGTATCAATGGCCATCAGGATCGATGCCCCCCAATAGCACATTCGCCCCAATCGCAATATCACATCAGCTCCCCCCTCAAGGAGCAGGTAAAAGCCAGGAATCGATAACAAGAGTCCAGCCAATAGCAGTGGACGCGAGAAAAAAGAAAAAAATTGCTGCGTCAATATCGACACATCGACATCACGAGAACTACCTTTGCGCTTTTTCTTCACACAACCTCCAATTAAATCGTCATGCAGTGGCTCTTAAGAGGTCCACTTTTCTCGTTGTTTTTGCCATGAATTGTCGGGGCTAGCGCGAAATGCAACACACCACCTGAACAACCCCAGCCACACTTCCGCGTCAGTATCGCCATTTTTGCATCAAAGCACGCTTTTTGGTGAGTTTACATCGGGTTTCGGTACTGTTTCTGTTGGTTTGTATGCAGTCTAAGAAAGACCAAAATGCACCGAAGACTCAATGAAATCCACAATTCAAGAGAAACAAAGACGCCGAATGTCGAACCAGACATGTCAAAGGACGAACCGAGAACAAAAAATTTGGGGAGAACAATGAAGAAAACCGAGGGAGGGAAATTGGAAGGTTGGCGAGCCTGATCTGCGGCACTTGCGGTAAATGACTGTGGCTGCTTCGTTCCCGACCTGACCAGATTGGCCATGCCGCAATGCGCAGGGGCCCGCCAAACCATATTATAGCGCAAAGCACCTTCATCGTGTAGCCATTTACGTGCGGATGATATTTTTGCCGCCCTCTCCCTGCTGGCTCGACATTTCAACACCGTATTTCCCCATTTGATCCCGAAAAACACGAATTTCGTCTTAAATGCATAGAAAAATTTATTGCTTTAATTTAAATTATTAATATCTCAACATGCATGCGCCGTCGAGACACCTCTAATAACTTATTTTGGGACACGTCATGGAACTTCGCATTACGAATTTATCAAAACGATACAGTAACGGTGTACAGGCTTTAGACGATATTAGCTTAACGATTCCGGCCGGCATGTTTGGCCTCCTCGGCCCCAATGGCGCTGGTAAATCAACATTGATGCGCACCATTGCCACGCTACAGGACGCAGATTCCGGCAACGCACACATTGATAACATTGATATTCGCACCCACAAAGACGATGTTCGTCGCATTCTTGGATATCTACCGCAAGACTTTGGTTTGTACCCCAAAGTCAGCGCCTATGATCTATTGGACCATTTTGCGGTTCTCAAAGGCATCGACAACCGAAAAGAAAGAAAAGAAGTCGTCGACGCTTTGCTTCATCAGACTAATTTATATACCGTTAAAAATAAACACGTGGGTGGTTTTTCAGGTGGCATGCGGCAACGCTTTGGGATTGCGCAGGCGTTGATCGGTAATCCCAAGCTCATTATTGTCGACGAACCGACGGCAGGACTCGACCCCGAAGAGCGGGTACGTTTCCATAACTTACTTGCCGATATTGGCAGCGATAAGATCGTTATTTTATCGACGCACATCGTCGAAGATGTTTCTGATCTTTGCAATAACATGGCCGTCATTAATCGAGGAAAAGTCATTCTGACTGGACAACCGCTTGCTCTGATCGATACCATTCAAGGGAAAATTTGGAAACGTTTTATAGAAAAAAATGAGCTTCCTCAATTCCAAGAAAATTTCCAAGTAATCTCAAGTCGGCTCACATCCGGTCGTACGCTCATCCACGTTTATGCAGACCAACAACCTGATGCAGGCTTTGCGCCAGCGCATGGCAATTTAGAGGATGTCTATTTCTCTGCAATGGCGTACTTACTTGACGGCCAAGTCAGACCCGCCTCATCCGATGATCATCGCACTGCACTGACTGCATAAGGAGTGATGATGCGATCCATTATGTTATTTGAGCTACGGCAAAAATTCCGCAGCATCTCGACTTACGTTTACTTTTTAATGTTCTTCTCATTGGCCATGCTTTGGATGGCAGCCGCGGGAGGTGCTTTTTCGGGCGCGGTCATCAGTTTTGGTGGAAAAACACACATCAATGCACCCACCTCGGTCTCGCAAACGATCACCTTTCTCGGTTACTTTGGCGTCGTCATCGTCGCAGCGATGATGGGGCGCGCTATTCAACAAGATACCGAAAACAACATCTGGCACTTTTTCTATACATCGCCAATCAATAAATTACAGTATTTAGGCGGTCGCTTTTTGGGCGCATTTATCACGCTCATCTTTATTTTTTCCAGTATTGGATTAGGCGCTTGGCTAGGCTGTTACTTGCCAGGAATTGAACCAGTACGCCTAGGACCCGTAATCCCCCTCGCCTATGTACTGCCGTACGTCTTTTCGCTCATTCCGAATATCATTATTTTCGGCGCACTTTTCTTTACGATGGGCGCTCTGTTACGACGTATGTTACCCGTCTATGTTGCCAGCGTTGTTTTACTCATCGGCTATCTGGCTTCAGGCCCATTACTGCAAGATCTCGACAATAAAACCTTGGCAGCCTTGATCGATCCTTTTGGTTCGAGAGCGATTAGCCTTTTGACAGAGTATTGGAGCGTCGCAGATAAAAATACGAAGCTTGTTCCATTGAGCGGTATTTATTTAACGAATCGGCTCATCTGGGGCGCATTTGGCCTCGTTATGATCGTCACTTGTTTCTGGCGCTTCCATTTTGCTGCTTACAGCACTGCTGGCAAACAGAAAAAAGAGAGCGTTGCTCCGGCAGTTCTGACCAAGCGCATTACCGACGTCCATACCGATTTTTCTCGCCGTGGCATGGTGCGGATGTTTATTGCACAAACCAGTCTAAACCTACGCGAGACAGTAAAGAATATTTACTTCATTGCGATTGCGCTTTGTAGTGTCTTATTCATGGCATCGACTGCGCCTGTCATTACAAAAATGTTCGGGACATCGACATATCCCGTCACTTACGCTGTACTTGAAGTCTTGAGCGGAAGCTTCTCCCTTTTCATGCTCATTATCACCACATTTTACGCAGGCGAGTTGGTCTGGCGGGAGCGAGATGCGCGTATTTCTCAATTGTTTGACACGTTACCAGTGCCGAATTCTTTGCCATTTCTCTCGAAATTATTGGCACTAACGCTGTTACAAGGACTGTTATTAATTGTCCTGATGGTGTTTGGCATCTTGTTTCAAACTATCAAGGGCTATCACCACTATGAGCTTGCGCAGTATGTGTACCAGCTTTTTTTAATCCAATGGCCTGAATATATCCTCATCGCAGTCCTGGCGATGTCAATACAAGTGATCATCAATAACAAGTACGTTGGTTATTTTGTGATGATTCTTTATTACATCGCCGGAGCTGCGCTACCAGGACTGGGATTTGAACATCCAATGCTTATCTACGGCAATGTTCCTCGATTGGTCTTTTCAGCAATCAACGGTTACGGTCACTTTTTACCTGAGATTCGCTGGACTGAAGCTTATTGGTCAGGTGCAGCACTGCTATTGATCGCAGCCTCTTTATTGCTCTGGGTACGCGGAACCACAACGGATTGGCGAGGCAGAATTCGCCTTGCGAAATTACATGCCGGCACCGGAAGCACCGTGCTCGGGATGGCGGGCATCCTCTGCTTTTCTATTGCCGGCGGTGTACTGTTCTACTTCAATAATGTGGTGAACAAATACAAAAATACCTTCGATAGACAAAGCGAGCAAACAGCGTATGAAACAAAATACAAGCAGTTTGAACGCGTGCCGCAGCCACGTATAACAGACGTCCAACTCAACGTTGATATTTTCCCTGACGTTCGCCGAGCACAAATAACAGGCAGCTACATTCTTACGAACCGAAGCAGCCAGCCTGTTCAAACCGTTTTTATTACCGAAGATGATGATATCGTCATTCAACGATTCCGCTTTGATCGAGAAAACAAAGTCAATATCGAAGATAAGCAACTTGGCTTTTATAGCTACTCACTAAAACAAGCTTTACAGCCAGGTGAGTCAATGAAATTTGATTTTGACCTGAGCGTGGATCCGAAAACAGTTTTTGGTATGAGCAAGAATACAACCGTATTGTTTAACGGGACATTCTTCAATAGCCAATTGACGCCACATATCGGCTATCAACCTCATATTGAACTGAATGACGACAAGGATCGACGTAAACACGGTCTCAAAGAAAAAGAACGGATTGCCAAACGGGATGATGTTGAAGCGCTACAAAACAATTACATCTCCAATGATGCCGACCTGATTCACTTTGATGCCACGGTCTCGACGTCTGCTGACCAAATGGCAATTGCACCAGGTACATTTGATCGCGAATGGACGAAAGACGGACGTCGCTATTTCCACTATGCATTGAATAAACCGATCTGGAATTTCTATTCATTCCAGTCTGGAAAGTTTGATGTAAAAAAAGCGAAGTGGAACGATGTGGATATCGAAATCGACTATCAACACGGTCATGAATACAATCTCGATCGTATGATCAAAGGGGTGCAGGAATCACTGGATTACTACACAAAAAATTTCAGCCCCTATCAACATAAAATGGTGAGGATCATTGAGTTTCCACGCTATCAAAGCTTCGCACAATCGTTTCCAAACACGATTCCTTTTTCCGAATCGATTGGCTTTATTGCAAAGGTAGATGATAAAGATCCGAAAGATCTTGACTACCCTTTCTATGTGACTGCACACGAGGTTGCACACCAATGGTGGGCACATCAAGTCTTAGCAGGCAATACGCAAGGAGAAACGGTGCTATCAGAGACACTGGCACAATATTCCGCACTCATGGTGATGAAACATCATTATGGCGAGGCGAAAATGCGTCGGTTTTTGAAGTTTGAATTAGATCGTTATTTAATGGGTCGTGGTCAAGAGCGGAAAAAGGAATTACCGCTTGCACTCAATGAAAATCAACAATACCTGCATTATGCAAAAGGTAGCTTGGTCATGTACTTATTGCAGGATCAGATTGGAGAAGAAAAAGTCAATGCCGCGTTACATGACGTCGTCACGAAGTACGCCTACAAGGGGCCTCCTTATCCTACGAGCAGAGTATTAGTCGACGCTATTCGTCAAGTGACACCAGCAGACAAACAAACATTAATTGATGATTTGTTCGATTCCATTATTTTGTTTGAAAACCGTGCATTGTCGGCGTCCGCAAAACCAGTAGGGAACGGTCGTTATGAAGTCACCGTACAAGTCGCCTCAGCCAAATTTAAGGCCGATGAACTTGGCGCTGAAAAAGAAGTGCCGTTACACGAGTGGATCGACATTGGAGTGGACGACAAAGAGGGGAAACCACTTCTACGTGAGCGCCACTATATTGACCGTAAGACCTCGACCTATACATTGGTGGTGAAAGGTGAACCAGCAAAAGCAGGCATTGATCCTGACAACAAATATATCGACAGAACGCCTGACGATAATATGATTAAAGTAGACCTATTAGGGACGAAGTCATAAGCGCTTGTTAAGAGCAAAGAGAAGAGACCGACAATCTCTTCTCTCTGTTTTCCGATACGCTCTTTACCTCCACTTGCAACATAAAAAAGCTCTCAGAACGAGAGCTTTTTTTTGGTGCTTCCATCGACAACAGATGACTGATTATCCTACCCATTTACGCGCATTACGGAATACGCGCATCCAAGGAGAATCATCTGCCCAATCATCTGGGTGCCATGAGTGAATCGCCGTACGGAAAACACGCTCCGCATGTGGCATCATCACCGTAAATCGTCCGTCAGCATTTGTCACTGAAGTAATACCCTGTGGCGAACCGTTTGGATTGAATGGATATGCTTCTGTCGCCTGACCACGGTTATCAACAAATCGCATTGCTACCTGCGCTTTACTGATATCGCCTGTCGTGGAGAAATCAGCAAAACCTTCACCATGTGCTACGGCGATTGGCGTCTGCGTACCCGCCATGCCATCAAACAAAATAGATGATGACTCAAGTACTTCTACCATCGCAAATCGTGCTTCAAATTGCTCAGATTTATTACGAGTGAATTTTGGCCATGCTTCCGCGCCAGGAATGATCGACTTCAGATTACTCATCATCTGGCAACCGTTACAGATCCCGAGACCAAATGTATCGTTGCGATGGAAGAATGTAGAGAACTGATCAGACATCATGGCATTAAACAGAATCGTTTTCGCCCATCCCTCGCCCGCACCTAATACGTCGCCATACGAGAATCCACCCACCGCAATCAAGCCTTTAAAATCAGCCAGTGTCACTCTGCCAGCAATCAGATCACTCATGTGAACGTCAACCGACTCAAAACCGGATTTGTGCATGACGTACGCAGTTTCGATGTGCGAGTTCACACCCTGCTCACGCAAAATGGCCACTTTTGGACGAACGCCTGTCGCGATAAATGGCGCAGCAATATCAGCTTGCAAATCAAAAGTAATCTTTGGCTGCATACCTGGATCTTGGATATCTCCAATGCGAGCGTATTCAGCATCAGCGCATGCTGGATTGTCACGCATACGAGCGATTTGCCAACTGGTTTTACTCCAGATCTGGTGCAAGGCTGCGCGAGACTCAGAGAAAATCTCCTTAGCGTCACGCATAAAGCCAATCGTTTCACCTTGATGTGCTTTGCCAATAATATGACTGCAAGCACCCAATTGATGTGCACGCAGCACATCCATCACCTCAGAACGTTGCTCTGTGCGAACTTGGATAACAGCACCTAACTCTTCATTAAACAAAGCACGTAGCGTTAAATCATTTCTACGTTCAGCAACCTGTCCCGCCCAATTTTTCGCATCACCTTGATCAGCCGCATGCTCGGCTTCCATCGTCAAAATGTCGAGGTTAATCGATAAGCCTGCACGACCTGCAAAGCCCATCTCACATAAGGTAGCGAATAAACCACCGTCAGAACGGTCGTGGTAAGCGAGTACTTTATTTTCACGATTGAGTTGTTGAATCGCGGCAAAGAAGGCCTTCAAATCCTCTGCACTATCAACATCAGGTGCCTCATCACCGATTGTCTGCATCACTTGCGTAAAACAAGATGCACCGAGGCGATTTTTGCCGCGACCCAAATCAATCAGGATCAGGCTCGTGTCACCTTGATCAAGGCGAATTTGTGGCGTCAATGTTTTCCGTACATCGTACACCGGCGCGAAAGCAGAAATGATCAAGGAAATCGGTGAAGTGACCGATTTACTTTCATCTCCCTCTTTCCATGTTGTCCGCATCGATAGCGAATCTTTCCCGACCGGAATACTGATTCCGAGCGCAGGGCAAAGATCCATACCGACCGCTTTCACGGTGTCAAATAACTCGGCGTCCTGACCCGGCTGACCACAGGCGGCCATCCAGTTAGCGGACAATTTGATGTCTGAAATTTGGCTGATTGGCGCTGCAGCGATATTCGTAATCGCCTCACCAACGGCCATACGACCAGATGCCGGCGCGTCAATCACGGCCAATGGGGTACGTTCACCCATCGCCATCGCTTCACCCAGATAGCCTTCAAAACTCATCGTCGTGACCGCGCAATCAGCCACTGGTACCTGCCATGGACCAACCATTTGATCACGCACAGTCGTTGCACCCACTGAGCGATCACCAATCGTGATGAGGAACGACTTATCAGCAACAGTCGGCAGGCTCAGAATACGTTGTGCTGCTTCACGCAGGTCAATGCCTGTCAAATCCAATGGTGCCAAGGTTTTTTGAACATGCTCAACGATACGATGCATTTTTGGTGGTTTACCCAGCAACACATTCATCGGCATATCGACCGGCGCATTATTGTGTTCTGGATCAATCACCTTCAATTGACGCTCTTCAGTAGCCGTGCCTACAACAGCAAACGGGCAGCGCTCACGTTCGCAGAAAGCACGGAAGAGTTCCAAACTTTCTGGCGCAATTGCCAACACGTAGCGTTCTTGAGACTCATTACTCCAAATCTCTTTTGGTGCCATTCCACTCTCTTCTAAGTGGATTTTGCGTAGATCAAAAATGGCGCCGCGTTTCGCGTCGTTAGTGATTTCTGGGAATGCGTTAGATAAACCACCAGCGCCCACATCGTGAATCGATAAAATGGGATTTTCATCGCCCATTTGCCAGCACGAGTTGATCACCTCTTGTGCGCGACGTTCCATTTCTGGGTTGCCACGTTGCACAGAATCAAAATCAAGATCGGCGGTGTTGGTACCAGTCGCCATCGACGACGCAGCACTACCGCCCATACCAATGCGCATCCCTGGACCACCAAGCTGGATTAACAGACTTCCCACTGGTAAATCGTTTTTCAACGTATGTTTTGCAGAAATATTGCCGATACCACCCGCGATCATGATTGGCTTATGGTAACCATACACGGTACCACCAACATTTTGCTCGTACGTACGGAAGTAACCACCTAAGTTAGGACGACCAAATTCGTTGTTAAACGCGGCACCGCCGAGTGGACCATCCACCATGATCTGCAATGGCGACGCAATACGATCAGGTTTGCCATAGACCTCGGTGACTTTTTCACCGGACTGGGCATCACTTCTATTCTCCCAAGCTTGAACATGGCCAGGAATCTGTAAATTAGACACGGTAAAGCCACATAAACCTGCTTTAGGCTTGGCACCGCGCCCAGTGGCACCTTCATCACGAATTTCGCCACCAGCGCCCGTTGAGGCGCCAGGAAACGGAGAAATAGCCGTTGGATGATTGTGCGTCTCAACCTTCATCAGAATATGCGTCAATTCTTCGGAAGCTTGGTACACATTACCGGCGTCACCGTGCTTAGGATAAAAACGTTGTACAGTCGCGCCTTCAATGATCGATGAATTATCACTGTAGGCAACCACGGTGCCTTGTGGATGCAATTCGTGGGTATTCTTGATCATTTTAAACAGCGACTTTTCCTGCGCGACGCCGTCGATTGTCCAATCTGCATTGAAAATTTTATGGCGGCAATGTTCACTGTTTGCCTGTGCAAACATCATCAATTCAACGTCAGTGGGATTACGTTTTGCTACATTAAACGCGTCAACCAGATAGTCGATTTCATCTTCCGACAAAGCCAAACCCAATTCTGTATTCGCATCCAACAATGCGTCCTTACCACCCGTCAAAATATCGACATAGGCGAGTGGCTTGGCTTCAAGCGTATGGAACAACGCTTGCGCCTCATTGGTGTGTCCTAACACCATTTCGGTCATGCGGTCATGCAATAGCGCAGCAACGGCATCTCTATGCTCTTTTTTGAGCTCTTTTGCGCCACCCAAAAAGCCTGTTTTCATTTGCACGAAATAGCTAATCCCGCGCTCGATCCGGCGGATCTGCGGCATACCGCAATTGAGCGCAATTTCAGTCGCCTTACTTGCCCATGGGGAGATCGTACCCAAGCGCGGAATGACGACAAAGGTTTCACCTTCTTCTGTCGCGTTAAACGCCTCGCCATAGACAAGAAGTGCTTTTAAGCGATCAATTTCGCTATCTTGCAACGCGGCGCTGACATCAACAAAATGTTGGTATCTGGCGGTGACACCCACAATATTGGCGTCAACTTCTTGCAGACGATGAAGAAGAGAGGAAGTACGGAAAGCAGACAGGGCGTTAGAGCCTGGCAATATCAACATGGCGTGAGAGGTATTGGGCAATAGCGGGAGACAGTTTCTCTCAAACTATCGCAGGTTGGACGAGAAAACCGTGATTATACCTTGATGCCTTAGCGCACTCCAGAACGGCAAGGTTTAATTCACGCAAAAATGGGGACTTAATTGGAAAAAACGGAAGTATTACCGCGTTGAGCCACGAGTTTAAACTTGTCAGCATACGATTTTTGTTTAAATTCTGACAAATCTTGTTTGACAACCAACAAAGACACTTTTTGCGTTTCAGTGATTTTGTCAAACGCAGCATCGTCCATCACAATATTATTCTTGTGCAATTTATTTCCCCAGAATAAATCGCTACTATGGCTTTCAACGATTCTGACAGGTTTTTTCAAATAGAAAGGGAGCGATGACTGCTGCTCAAAGACATGAAAAAGGACGATCTCACCCGCTGGATAGGTGCGTTGAATCAAATTCACCGTCGCCTTAGTCGAATTAAAGTCATCAAGCGCCGTCAGCGTCTGCAACAACATCGGCAAACTCAATATCGGCAAGAGCAAGTAAGCGCAGACACCGATTGGTTTCGACCTCCATGCCACCACAGCAGCAACAGATGAGGCCAACAACATCGCAACCAAGCAGTAAAGGCTGAACTGGGCAGCAGGCATACCAGCGACGATGATGCCATCAAGTCCTTCATGCTTTGCCGCAACAAACCAATAGACCCCAGCGCCAAAGAAGGCAGCCAAGATCAACCCAGGAACCATCGATCTCCACGATTGCGGATCAAGCTTATCCTCAACGAGGAAAGCAAGTTGCATCGCTGCCAATGGCATGATGGCAACGAGATAGTAATTCGCTTTTGCACTCGACACCGAGAAAAACAAGAGTGGCATCAGCCAAGACATCAAAAGAAACAGGTGGAGACTGCCATCTTTTAACTTGTTTGCTCGTGCGAACAACGTCGCTGGCAGTAAAAGAGACCACGGGAATAAAAATATCAGTGCGCGGGGCAAGTAGTACCACCATGCTCCGGCATAATAATCATGTGGCTCACGTTTACCAAGAAAGCGGAGGATATGTTCGTTGATAAAATAGAACCAAGCAAAAATAGGTTCGGTCAACATCGCAGCAATATGCCAAGGCGCTGATATAGCGACAAACACAGCGATACCCCGCCAGTTAAACCACACCCCGATACGTTTAAAAAAATCCGATACCGACGTCGCGCTCACCAATGTATATGCGCCAACGATAGCTGTGAACAAAATGAGGGAAACAAAACCTTTTGCCAATAATGCGAGCGCCAGTAACGCCATCGTTCGGTACAACAATGCTTGCTTTCTACTATTGAGGTAGAGGTAAGCGTGCATTACTGCCCCTGTCAGAAAACAGGTCAGCAACATATCGAACATCAATGTACGGGCCATTGCTGTAACGCCAAGGCCAGAAACGAAAACAATCGCGGCAAAGCGACCACCGGATTCTCGGTTCATTTTTTTTGAAAACCACAGAATCCACCCAACACAGGCTAAGCAAGCCAGTGCAGGAACGAGGCGAACGACCCATTCAGCCTCGCCAAAAACAGCAAATGAGAACGCTGTAAACCAGTACAGCAACGGGGGCTTCTCCATGTAAGAAAGACCATTCAAATGAGGAATGATCCACTGCGTCCAGTCACCAGAGTGCAGCATTTCTCTTGAAATTTCTGCGTAGAGACCTTCGTTATTGTCCAATACTGCGTAGCCACCAAGTCCAAAACCGACAAAATAGACGGCAACGATCCACACCAGCCAAAGTGGTATAGTGGGAAGTCGTTTAGGCTGTGCTGTCTGCATTCAAAAAATAGAAATAGATTTTACAAATTTATTACTACAATAAAAGCGGAAGTATAAACCACTCGCGCCATGCCGACCAGAAATCTCCTCAAGGCAGTGGGAAAGTGGTACGGTTAGTAATAAAAAAAGCAAGCCCGTAGGCTTGCCTTTATTAATCTTTATCAACGTTACGCGGCAACAACCACATTCTTTGACCACACAAGAGCAGCCAAATGGGCTGAATTGACGTCTTCAGCAGAGATTTTGACAGATTCGGCAAGCGAACCAACCAGCGCACTGTTGAGCTCGCAAGCTTCAGCAAGCGCAAGGAAAGGACCATATACCCCACCCCGAGAAATCAGCGCCTCAGTAACCACTTCGGGTAACTGAATAGATGACAACACCTCTTCCATTGGCAATCCGAGCAAACGGTCAAGCAATGAGAACATTCCAGCGACAAACAAGTTCTCTGCTTCTGCTTTTGACATTTTCATTTGCCCTAAAATTTCAGCAAATCGCCCCCGAACAATAGCGGTCTCAAGCAAGACTGGTGAATAGCCGCTCGTACTCGCTGTTGCCAGCAACACCGTCAACCATCGGTACAGAGGGCTATAACCGAGCATCTGAACTGCGTGTTTCAGGGACTGAATTTCAGTCCGCAAACCAAATCCAGCAGAATTAATATAGCGCAACAATTTATACGCCAAGGTAGGGTCGCGTTTGACGACCATTTCTAATTGCTGAATGTCCGCATTTTTTCTCACCATCTCCATTAACTGAAGAATAGTAGTTTGGGATGAATTCAGCGCTTTAGGCCCAGAACTTGGGCGCGGAGTGAGATGCAGCTTACCTACAAAACTATCCAACCCCAATGCTGAACACGCATCAAAATCCTGCCAGGTGGACACGTTTCGCGCCACCATTTTCACGGAAGATTGCTTCAAAGAGCCGTACACTTTGGCCTGCGAAGCAAAATTTGACGCATTTAACTTCACTTCAATGTGCGTCACATGCGCAAAAAACGATCGTTCTAGCGTCGTTATCTCTGCGCCGCGTAAGCAAATCCCAAACCCGAGTGCCCGGAGTTGCTTTACAGCATCGAGAGCTCCCTCAACGGCGAAGTGTTTTTTGTGCAGAATCAGAACCGTCTTATCGGCAGGGAATAATCTTAAGCCTTCAGCGACAAGTAATTCAGGCGCCGCCTCGATGAAAATCAGACTATTGCCGAGCAAATACTCTTCATCATCGTTAGTTAAATGGCCGGCTACGAACTCGAGCAAATGATCGAGTTCTGCGACACTCACGTCTGCGTTGGGATCTTTTTGCAACCAAGAAAACTGGAAACCGATTACTCTTTGCTTAGGATCAAGTAATGGTTCCCGTAAGATGAAATTATCTTCAATCATGTCGACTTTGCTTTTGTATTAGGTGTCGGTGCCGCGTCAAGTTAAAAACCGAGGCTATCGAGCAAATCGTCCACTTGACTTTGGTTGGCAACGACATCAGCTTTACCCTCAGGATTGATCTGTGGGCCGTTGAGTAAGCCGTCGGTCACTTCTTTCTTTATCTCGTTCGGCGAATAGTCGATTAAGAGCTGAACAAGCTGCTGTTCAAGATTCTGCGCAAGACTAGTAACCTTTTTGATCACCTGACCAGTCAAATCCTGAAAATCTTGCGCCATCATGATATCCATCAGATGCGCTTTCGTCTCGACACTGTGACTACTTACGATATTCAAATACTGTAATACGTCTTTGGTGGCAAATTGATATTCTTCAGGAGAAGCAGAGCGCACCAGCAAGGATTCCAAAGAGCCACGGATTCTTTTTGCTTCTTCGTCAAGCTTTTCTTGCAAAGGAATAGCGATATCAGTGGCATTCAAAACACGTTGCGCGGCCTGCTCTGACATTCGCGCCACATAATCTAAACGGTCACGTGCATCCGGAATATCCTCCGCTGCACGCTCGAGCAACTTATCAAGACCAAGACCACGCAGGCTGTCATGCAGCAGCCGCGTCATATGTCCAACTCTGGAGAGCAGATCTTCTTGTTGAGTAGTTGGCTGACTAATTTGACTCATATTGCCCCCAGTACTTTACAAATCCAATCATGCACTTTTGCCGAGTTTTTCGAAGATTTTAGATAATTTCTCATCCAAAGTGGCAGCAGTGAAAGGCTTCACGACATAGCCATTCGCACCCGCTTGTGCAGCAGCGATAATGTTTTCTTTTTTTGCTTCCGCAGTCACCATCAGTACCGGTAACTTAGACAATGCAGGGTCAGCACGAATATGCTGCAACATCGTCAGTCCGTCCATATTTGGCATATTCCAGTCGGAGATAACGAAATCGAAGTCGCCATTTTTCAACTTAGCGAGTCCCATTGCGCCGTCTTCTGCCTCATCCACATTGGTATAACCCAATTCTTTGAGCAGATTTCGTACAATGCGACGCATGGTAGAAAAGTCATCGACAACTAAAAATTTCAGATTTTGATCAGCCATGAATTACTCCACTATTTCTTTAAATACAGTTATTAGTATTATCGGTCAAATTAAGTTTAAAAGGTGTTGAAATTGCAGCAAAGCATCATTTCTTGTAATTTAAACCCTTAAAGCACGGCTTCCTTGTAATGCGAGGTAGTGTAAAACTTTCGTTGGCAGATCATTTAATGCTGCAACTTCATGCGTAGCACCTACAGCGATTGCCTCTCTAGGCATACCAAACACAACGCAACTTGCTTCGTCTTGGGCGAAATTATACGCACCTGCATTTTTCATCTCGAGCATTCCTGCGGCACCGTCTTTCCCCATCCCAGTCAGAATGACGCCAACTGCATTCTTACCAGCAAACGTTGCTGCGGATCTAAATAGCACATCAACAGAGGGACGATGACGATTAACAGGCTCACTCGCATCAAGCTGCGTGACATAGTTTGCTCCACTCCGGCCCAACAATAGATGGGAATGTCCTGGTGCGATGTATGCGTGCCCTGGTAATACCCGCTCTCCTCCAGCTGCTTCAGAAACGGAAATCTTGCACAATCCATCCAGACGTTTCGCGAATGATCGCGTGAAACCTTCAGGCATGTGCTGCGTTATCAAAATACCGGGGCAATCAGAGGGCATTTGAACGAGAAAGTTTTTTATTGCCTCAGTACCACCGGTGGATGCTCCAATGATGATGAGTTTCTCACTACTGGTCAAAGGATTTCTGACCAAAGGGAGCGAATCTTGTGTTGTTTTAGTCTGTCCTGCAACGCTAGTGATTCTCGGACGAATTTTTGCCTTTGAAGCAATACGGATTTTATCAGCTATCAACTCGGCATACTCAAGCATTCCGCTCTGAATTGAGAGCTTTGGCTTGGTTACAAAATCGATGGCACCTAATTCCAGCGCCCGCATTGTGATCTCCGAGCCACGCTCAGTCAACGACGACACCATAATGACGGGCATCGGCCGCAAACGCATTAATCTCTCTAAGAAGTCGAGACCATCCATTTTCGGCATTTCGACGTCAAGCGTCAGAACATCTGGGTTTGTTTGCTTTATCAGTTCTCGTGCGACCAGAGGATCAGGCGCAACGCCAACAACCTCCATGTCGGGTTGACTACCAATAATTTCACTCATCACACTGCGAATCAGCGCCGAATCATCGACGATTAAAACTTTTATCTTCATTATTAAAACCCCGTAACTCCAAGCATGCGACCGCGTTAATCATTTCATCAAATCAAAACAAATCAACATCACCGCCAACAGATGTCGATTTCAAACGGCTAGCATAATCTTGTTCGCGTCGTTTTAGCGTATCGTTGTGTTCAACTTTGAGTTTTTTTACCAACACTTTGCCTGTTTTAGGAAAAAAATACACCTTTCGAGGATAAATATCGTTCAGATCTTCAGCAATCACGCGCATTCTTTCCGCCTTGAGATAATCAAGGACAAATTTTGCGTTTCGCTCTCCGACGTTGATTGCGGTAAATCCCCGCAATACGTTGCCTCCACCAAACACTTTCGCTTCGAGGTTTTCACGTTTTGCGCCTGCCTTGAGCAGTTCATTAATTAAGACTTCCATGGCGTAGGTGCCGTACCGCATTGATGCAGAGACCGGATTATCGGCATCTCCACCAGTATCAGGAAGCATAAAGTGATTCATACCACCGACACCCGATATCCTGTCTCGAATGCACGCCGAAACGCAAGAACCCAGCACAGTAACAATGAGCATGTCTTTGTTCGTGAAATAGAATTCACCCGGTAAAATTTTCGCGGCGTCGCAATCGAATGTCCGATCATAATAGACATTCGTTGCAAAATGCTCTTCACTTAATTGGCTCATAGGCTACCTTTTTGTGGATGACTGCCGCCGGATTTTCCACCCGATCTCAAGCTAGCAAGCTCATACACGGTTTTTCCACGCAATTTAAAATCGTCTGAAACATAAAGAAAATTCTCTGAATGTCCGGCAAATAAAAGACCATCCGGCTTAATCAAGGGAACAAACTTTTTCAATATAGCGCCCTGGGTAGGCTTGTCAAAATAGATCATCACGTTGCGACAAAAAATAGCATCGAACGGCCCCTTCAACGCCCAACTATGATCTAACAAATTGAGCTGCTTGAAAGTAATCATATCGCGCAACTCTTGACGGACACGAACAAGACCTTCTTGCGCCCCCTTACCTTTAAGAAAGAATTTTTTGACGCGCTCTGCAGATAACTTTTCAATTCGATCAATGTTGTAAACACCTTTCGCCGCAGTATTTAAAACATTCGTATCAATATCTGTCGCAATGATTTGCGCCGGAGGGTGCATACTGCCGAACGCCTCACAAAGAGTCATCGCGATAGAATACGGTTCTTCGCCAGTGGAACTTGCCGAACACCAAATCTGAATCGGTTCTTTTTTCTTTTGAACGTGCTCAGCCAGAATTGGGAAATGATGCTCTTCACGGAAAAACGAAGTCAAATTGGTCGTCAGAGCGTTGGTAAAAGCCTCCCACTCCTGACTGTCAGGCTCACGTTCTAGTGTATTGAGATAGTCAGAGAAAGAATTCAATCCCGTCGCACGCAAACGACGCGCCAAGCGGCTGTAAACCATCTCTTGTTTACTATCAGCAAGTGAGATTCCAGCACGCTTATAAATCAGATCTCTGACCCGATCAAAATCACGCGCATTAAAATCAAACTCCTTCGTCCCCTCAACCCTCTCTTTTGCTGCCATTTTTATCCTTAAGCATCATTCAAGTGCATCTCACTGCAATCCAATAGATCCACATGGTTTTCTCTTCAATGAGACGCGTTAAAACTCTTCCCACGCATCTTCACTATCTCCAGCATTTGTCACAGGTGGCTTGGACGGTTTGACGGAAGCGGCGTTAGACGTCAACACTTTTGTTGGCGCTTTTACTGTCGTTCGGTTTGCCGGCTTTATTGGAGCGGGCTTAGTGGAAGCTGACAATGCACGAGGCTGCGATGTACCATTCAACTTAAACACACTCACGGCTTGCGCCAGCGTTACCGCCTGCTCCTCCATACTTTCAGCTGCAGCTGCAGCTTGCTCTACTAAAGCAGCATTTTGCTGCGTCATCTCATCCATTTGCGTAATAGCGAGATTGACTTGCTCAATACCTGCACTTTGCTCCTGACTTGCCGCTGTGATTTCACTCATGATGTCAGCAACATGTTGGACGCTCGTCACAATTTCATCCATTGTTTTACCAGCTTCATCGACCAGTCTGCCACCTTGATCTACCTTATCGACAGAGTCATCGATTAACGATTTAATTTCCTTGGCAGCACTAGCACTGCGTTGTGCAAGGTTACGAACTTCCGCGGCAACGACGGCAAAACCACGCCCTTGCTCACCTGCCCGCGCCGCCTCTACCGCTGCATTCAGTGCCAAGATATTAGTTTGGAAGGCAATCCCATCGATAACACCAATAATATCGACGATCTTTCGTGAACTCTCTTTGATCGAGCCCATCGTTTCGACAACCTGACTCACCACCGCGCCACCTTTTACCGCTACACCAGAGGCAGAGACAACCAATTGATTCGCTTGGCGTGCATTGTCGGCGTTCTGACGAACTGTACTTGTCAGCTCCTCCATTGAGCTCGCGGTTTCCTCCAAGGAACTCGCTTGTGATTCTGTTCGGCTCGATAAATCAGCATTTCCAGAAGCAATTTCCTGCGAGGCCACAGTAATTGTTTCCGTACCCATGCGCACCTGTCCGACTGTTGCAGCAAGGCTGTCATTCATATTTTTTAATGCGCCTAGGAGTAATGCAACCTCGTCTTCACCCTCAACAACCACCTGTGTTCTCAGGTCGCCACTGGCAACGGTCTCCGCGAGATCCAAGGCATCGGCCAATGGCTTTGTAATGCTGTTCGTCAAAAACCAAGCAAAGAAGGCACCAAGACCCAAGGCGCAGACCAAAATGAAATATAAACTGTAGGTGAGTTTGGCACTAGCCGTCGCGGAAGACTCAAAAACCGATTTCGCTTTTGCATCTTGCAAATCGACCAGTTTATTAATCTCAGCGATGGATTTCACGCTGATTGGCTCCAGCGTGGAGGTAATAATTTTTACTGCCCCTTCGCCATTAAACGCCAATGCTTGACCTACCGCATTTTTGAAAGGCTGTTCACTTTCTTTATCCAGCTTAGCGACATCATTTAAGATGGTTTTTTCTTCTTCAGTGAGCCCGAGTAAAGAGATTTTCTCTTTCGCATCTTCATATGCTTTGCGTTGAGCGCGTACTTTTCCTTCTTCCTTTTGCATTTCACCGACATCCGACTGAATACCGATGTTGCGCATTGCGATGCCAGCCTCGTACAGCGAACTCTTCATTGCATTGGCAAGCGCTTGTTTTTGACTAGCAAGACTCAGATTCTGCTCCACAGCTTTACGATTGGACGCATTCATCGCATTGGCGATGAGCGTCACAATCACAATACCTAAGAGAATCAGTGCAAAGCCAACTGCCAATCGTGTGCCAATTTTAAGTTTGCGTAAGTTCATACACGTATCCTCCTAAAGTGAAAACAAATCTGAGCCCATTAAATCTTATAAAAAATTCGCTGAAACCAAGACACTGACGCAACCGTTACATGTCGTGATCCACCAAACCCATTTCAGGGCTCGACATTAATTTGTCGATATCAACCAAAATCAACATGCGATCATCCAAAGTACCTAAGCCGATCAAGAACTCGGTATTAAACGTCGTCCCCATTTCTGGTGCTGGGCGCACCTGCTCTGGCAACAGCGTTGTTACATCCGATACACTATCGACGACCATACCAACAATGCGGCCCTCAATATTCAAAATAATGACCACAGTAAATTGATCATAAGTTGGCGTACCAAGATTGAATTTAATGCGCATATCAACCACTGGAACAATAATGCCGCGCAAGTTAATAACGCCCTTTAAAAATTCCGGCGCGTTTGCGATGCGAGTCACCGCCTCATAACCTCGAATTTCCTGCACTTTGAGAATGTCGATGCCATACTCTTCATTCCCTAATGTAAATGCGAGAAATTCGTGACCGGATATATCCGTCGCCGCGTGGCTGTTCTGCGAATTCTGATCATTAAGAGATTGTGGAGCTTGCGACATTTCTTGTCCTTCGTATAAATATGTTGACTAATTCAAAACTACTTTACTGAGCGGATCAGTGCGGAGACATCAAGAATAAACGCCACCCCGCCATCACCTAAAATCGTTGCACCAGAAATTCCTGGTATTTTTTTATAATTCGATTCGATATTTTTTACAACAACTTGTTGCTGTCCGACAAGATCATCAACAAATAATGCGGCTTTTTTGCCATCGACTTCAACAATCACGACAATACCGTCGGAGGGGTCAGTAAATTTGGGGGCAATATCAAACCGCTGGTATAGAGGTACGAGTGGTAAATATTCATCGCGCACCTTAATTACCCTGCCCTTGCCATTGACGTCTTTCACATCTTCTTTCGCCGGCTGCATTGACTCCACGACAAAGCCCAACGGCAAGATATAGATCTCTTCGCCCAACTTGATTGACATTCCGTCGAGAATCGCGAGCGTGAGTGGCAATGAGATAACAATGGTCGTTCCAAATCCTTTTGCCGAGCGAATGTCAACAACGCCGCCCATGGCGGTAATATTTCTCTTCACCACGTCCATTCCGACACCGCGACCAGAAACATCAGTAACAATTTCCGCCGTCGAAAATCCAGGAGCAAAAATGAGCTGCCAGACTTCTGCATCGGTCATTGAATCGGGTGCGGGCAATCCATTCTGACGTGCTTTCGCCAAAATTTTCTCTCTGTGCAAACCACCACCATCATCGCTTACCTCGATAACGATGTTACCGCCTTGATGAACGGCTGACAGCGACAATTGACCAGTTTCACTCTTCCCAGCCTGCTTCCGCATTGCTGGCATTTCGATACCGTGATCGATACTATTCCGAACCAAATGGGTCAATGGATCAACGATGCGCTCAATTAAACCCTTATCGAGTTCTGTGGAGGCACCGTAAGTCACAAACTCGACTTTTTTGCCCAGTTTTGTCGCAAGATCACGCACCATGCGAGGAAAGCGTGAGAAGACGTAGTCCATTGGCATCATGCGAATTGACATGACGGCTTCTTGCAAATCACGTGTATTGCGGGTCAGATGAGCAACGCTGTTGAGCAATCGCTCGTTGGCGATGGGATCGAGGTCCTTTGTACGTTGTTCAAGCATCGCTTGAGTAATCACCAACTCGCCGATTAAGTTGATGAGTTGATCTACTTTCTCAATACCAACGCGGATCGTTGACGCTTCTTGAGAAGCGTGAGATTTGTCATTTTCTTTTTTTACTGCAATTTTCTTCTCGACCTGTGGGTTCGCTACCGGCTGTGTAATGGCCTGCGAACTCGATGCAGTCTCTTTTTTCTCTGCTTCGCCCTCAAGAGGAGGGAACATGGCATCAAGCGGCTCGAAGAATCCATACCCCAAATCTTCTTCTGATTGCGCATTCGAGGCCGCATCATGCTCGGGAGGAAGCGCTTCTTCAGTAATCGACAAACAATCAGGATTTAAGATAAAAGAGCAAATGGAAATAATATCGTCTTTGCCTTCATTCGTCTGAAGGTGAAGCTCGACTTTGTCAGCGCTCCCATCGCCACGCGAAATTTTTCCTAACAACCCGAGTTCGGCCATCAACGCATTGGCATCATCTTCGTTCAGTTTTGGGAATTCAATTTTGTAAGCTGCTTTGAACACCACTGAGCCATGATCAACAACCTCCACATGGAGTGGTGGCGGAGGCATCGTCGGCGTATCTTGCGACAATGATTGCAGAAGCATTCTGACATCAGCAACAGCATCTTGATCAACGGGCGTTCCTAATCGGTGACCGTCGAGCTGCATTTTAAGAATATCTTTAGCAATCAGAAACGCATCGACATGTTCCGATGTCAATGCCATCTCACCTTTTCTGATCTTATCGAGTAAAGACTCAAGTACATGAGTGACTTCGGTCATATCGTTCAGACCAAAGGTCGATGCGCCACCTTTGATAGAATGCGCTGTACGAAAGATCGCATTTAAATCTTCCGGATCAGGGGAGGAAACATCGACGGCAAGCAACAATTTTTCCTTCTCTGCGAGAAGCTCGTCCGCCTCATCAAAGAAGACCTGGAAAAACTGACTCATGTCAATCGTCATTATTAACTCCGAGATTTACATTGGTAACGCAAGAGTGCAAAAACACGATCTTTAGCCGATCACTTTTTTGACAACTTCAGTGAGCTTTTGAGGATCGAAAGGTTTAACGAGCCAACCGTTTGCGCCAGCGGCACGACCTTTTGCTTTCATATCATCACTCGATTCTGTCGTCAGCATCAGAATGGGCACCCGCTGATAGGTCGGCAAACCTCGTAATGACTTAATGAGTGTCAACCCATCCATACGTGGCATATTTTGGTCTGTCAACACAAGATCGACGACTTGATTTCGCGCTTTTTCAAGGCCATCCTGACCATCCACCGCCTCAATCACTTGATAGCCCGCCGCCTTCAAACTAAAAGCAACCATCTGTCTCAATGAGCCAGAGTCGTCCACCGCTAAAATTGTCTTGGCCATAAATACTCCGTTTTTTTTTAATTAAAGGCAATATACCTTGAGAGTTCTTTGTAAATCAAAATAGTTCTATATCGCCACTGTCTAGCTGTTTCTGATGCACAGCTTTTCTTAAAAGTCCCTGCAAATCGGCGCTCTGCTTCTCTAGGCGCACTGTCGTTTCTTTTAATAAGGAAGCAATATCGTCATTCTCTGACTCTGACGAAAGATCGTTCCCAACGACACCAAGAGTCGTCAATACTTCTCTGAGGCCCTCACAACGCTGCATCGTTCTGGAAATGAGTTGACTGGTGAGATCCTGAAATTGCAATGACGTCACTGCCGCATTCACATGCTGGGCAATTTCTTGCTGAATCTCCTTGAGACGCCCGATACTCCCCTCAGACACCGTACCTGAGTCGATAATGATATTGATCTCGTCCTGTTCTTTTAATACGGCCGAGTGCAGCGCCAAAAAACTAATGCCAAGTTTTTCGATCGCTTCACCGAGTAACAGAGCTGTTTGTGCCAAATCAGTCTCTACCTCAGAAAGGTGAGCACTGCCATGATCAGAGACCCCAGCCAGCAATTCCTTTACTTGAGATCCCAACATTTTCTTTTTGGACATCTTCAGCATCCTATTTGCATAATTCAAGCCATCAATACGGCTCAAAAGATTATTTTCCGGGATTCGCAGAGACTTCCGCACTCGAATCTGCCTGACTTGTCACCTCAACAGAACCACCATCCTGTGACGCAGACTCTTCGGCTTTTTTATTCATTACGATAATACTGATACGACGATTAATTGGATTTAATGGATCATCCTTATCAAACAACACTGACGACGACAAACCAACCACGCGTAATACTTTTGTTTCGTCCATTCCACCGTAGACCAACTCTCTCCGAGACGCATTGGCGCGATCTGCAGATAATTCCCAGTTACTATAGCCCTTTTCTCCCAAACCGTACGGCGCAGCATCAGTATGCCCTGATAAACTAATTTTATTCGGCACATCATTGAGCGCTTTACCTATTTCGTGGAGAATTTCTTTCGTATATGGCTGTAAATCAGCTTTTGCAGAGGCAAACATGGGTCTGTTTAACTCGTCCACCATCTGAATCCTTAAACCTTCAGTAGTAATATCAAGTAGCAACTGCTTTTTGTATTGCTTTAACACTGGGTTTGACTCAATGACAGCCTCAATTCTTGCCTTTAAACCCTTCAGTCGCTCGGCATCAGCTTTAGCAAGTGCAGCCTCTGCCGCTTGAAGATTGTAGGATTTTTTTTGCGCTTCAATGTCACCTTTACGATTTTGACCTTCGCGCAAACTCAAATCCTTACCACCCCCTTTGATTACACTCGAGCTATCGCCACTACCATCGCCACCCGCCATTGCCACCTTCAAAGGTGTTTGAAAATATTCGGCGATACCTTGTAAGTTACCCTTGGCAGTTGAGCCCAACAACCACATCAGCAAAAAGAACGCCATCATCGCTGTCACAAAGTCAGCGTAAGCAATCTTCCATGCGCCACCATGATGGCCGCCACCTGCTTTTTTAATTCGCTTGACGATGATGGGGCGTAACTCTTCGTTTGCCATTTTCTACTCTCAACTACCCGTTATTTAGACTTGGATTGTTTAATATGTTCTTCGAGCTCACTAAATGTCGGACGCTCTGTCGAATACAGTACTTTACGACCGAATTCCACTGCGAGTGCCGGCGCATATCCATTTAAACTCGCCAGCAACGTCACTTTAATACACTGGAAAGTCTTCGAAGATTCATCCAGTTGCTGCTCCATCAAGCCCGCCAACGGACCAACGAAACCATAAGCAAGCAAAATACCAAGAAAAGTACCCACCAACGCGTGGGCAATCAAAATACCCAACTCTGCTGGAGGAATACCCACCGATTCCATGGTGTGAACCACACCCATCACCGCGGCCACGATACCGAACGCGGGCAAGCCATCACCCAATTTCGCAATGAAGTGCGCAGGAACAGCACCTTCATGATGATGCGTTTCTAATTCGTTATCCATCAGATTTTCAATCTGAAACGCATCCATATTTCCTGAGACCATCAAGCGTAAATAATCACCGATGAATTCCATCAAATGGTGATCGTGCACAATGGCGGTATATTTACTGAACAATGGACTATCTTCTGGCTTTTCGATGTCGCCCTCAATCGACATCAATCCTTCTTTACGGACCTTCGTAAGCACATCGAACAACATGGTCATCAGTTCCATGTAAAGGGCTTTGTTATATTTCGACCCTTTAAAAACACCAGGAACCGCTTTCAATGTCGCCTTCAAGCTTTTCGCGTTATTCCCGACCAATGACGCACCAACGGCAGCACCACCAATCATCAATAATTCTAGTGGTTGAAATAACACGGCCAAATGGCCGCCAGCCATGGCAAAACCGCCAAACACCGAACCCATTACGACAATATAGCCAACAATGACTAACACGGAATTTACTCCTTGAAGGTAAGACTAAACTTAAATTACTTTCTCCTATCATAGCAGTCCGTGTGATAGGCAACACTTGGTTTGACGCAAATAAAGGTGAAAAAAGGTTTATTTTAGGAAATAAAAACATAAACCATATTAAATTTTCCAAACATACAACACTGGTGCATTATCCGCAGTGACTATTTCAGCAGAAGGCGCAACGCCAGGAACCTGAAATTCATAACTTAAGAAAAGAGTTCCGGGCACCATCTCATTTTGCACCTTACTCCATATTTCTGTCATGACAACTGGCGACAAATAGCAGAAAACAACATTAAATATTGAAAAATCGACAGTTTCATAACTGCCCAAGACAAATTTAAGATTTTTACGGCGAGAAACATATTGCCTTATCTTACTAAACAACCACGGCGTAAACGAAATTTCAATCCCTGAAAGCTGCCATCCTGGTCGCTCTTTCGATAAATCGAATAACAAACCACCAAAGCCACTTCCAACGTCAAGCATTTGAATTGCGCCATCCTTGGGGAGCAATTCCATGATTGCGGCGGGCAGAGTTGATTGTGAAGGATAAAAAGGCACTCGGGTACGAAAAGTGGTACCAAAAATAAGGAATAGAGAAAGAAATAGCAACAAGCTTGCTAATGGCGGGAACTGTATGTATAAGGCGATGACAACCGCGATTGGAAAGAGAAATTCAATCACCAACCACCACCAGTCCATCCTTAATAAGTAAGCAAAGATGACGGAAGTTATTGATTGAAAAGAAAGAAGAATCCAGAAAGAAAGCGCTGATCCAGATATATACTTACCAGCAATAGCGAGGAAGACACAAAGAATCAAGGAGGCAAATTGCGCAAAAAAAGCCCGCAATGCCGGAGAACGAGATAATTTTTTCTCCAGAGGGTCATGGGTGTCGCGACGATTAGTTGACGCTATCTCCAAATTCCCCCCCAATATAATTAAGCAACCATCTCCAGCGAAGAATCAGCATCTTTAGTCTTCTTCGTCTTACCTGCTCTTGATGGCACGTGGCAAAGTCCACATTTGTAATGATCATGCAAATCGAGGGAATGCGCAACAAAATGCCCACCGCATTCGCAACACTTTGCAAATGTTAGCATTTTTCCCTCAAAAAATCTCACTAAAGTCCATGCACGAGTCAAAGAAAGCACAGCATCGTCCGCAGACACGCAACCAACTTGCTCTAAATACAAACGGTAGGCCTTAACAATCGCCTCAACGCCGGTTACTTCAGCATGTTCTTGCAGGTACTTGTAAATATTCATGAACAACGAAGAATGAATATTCGGCTGCCAAGTCACAAACCAATCTGTAGAAAATGGCAACATACCCTTAGGTGGAGAGACACCTTTTAATTCTTTGTAGATTTTCAACAAACGTTCACGAGAGAGTGAGGTCTCGGATTCAAGCAATTGTAGTCTCGCGCCCAAGTTCACCAAATCTACCGCTAATTGAATCTCATGCGCTTCATTCACAACACTTTTAGTAGCCATCATCATCTCCGTCGATTTGTTCAAAAATAAAACTTAGTGAATTTCTTCAACTGGTTGTCCGGCCATGAGAATCGCTGCATGGGAGTGAGCCAATGCGCGTTCTTTGTTGTAGTTAGTCAGCATGCAAAGAATGGAGCTATCTTCAAATCTGAAACGAGCAAGCATCATATTGGAGCCGGCCAACTTCAAAATTTGGGAATTATTCAATCCTTCGATTAAATCCGCGATTTCTTTACCGATGCCGAGACGGAAAATGGCAGTTGCTTTATCAGCGCGGATCATTTGCTGCGCCAGCATCAAGTAACTCAGATTTGCGTCGCGAATTTCAGCCATCATATCGTTCTGTGTCATGTTTCCACCCTCCGTTCCGTTTTTCAAAGGCACTATTCCGTTGCCAGTGAGACAGATTGTGAGCGCGCACGAAAACGGCGTGTATAGGCAATACACGGGATTTAATTCCGGAAAAATAGGAATACTCTCGTAGGAAAAAATCCTACAAGAATTATTTGATAACGACCCCAAAAAAAATGTCGTTTTGTGATGAATTTTATTTTTTCCGACAATATCGGAAAATTTACTGCAAAATCAAAGAGTTAGAACAAAAACCGCTTTTCTTTTTTTCTCTTCTATAACCATTAACGGCAGGATTTTCGAGAACTTTAGGGTATTTTAAAAAAAATTTAAAATATTTTTTCCTACTTTTCTTAACGGCCGCCATCTCAAAAACTTTAATTTTTTTTCGTTTTTTTCGTAAAAAAAATTTTTTGCTGCAAAAGAGCAACATTTTAGTGCCGATAAAAAACAAAACCCCCTTGTCACCAAGGGGGTTTGAAGCAATAAAACCGGTGTTACGCCTAAAGACCGTTCGGCGCTAGGGATACGTTACTGAGGCGTACGCCAAATACAAGGTTGACGTAATTGCTTGTCTAACCCAGAAAGCAAGGCATCATGCTCCAATTGTTCACCATCATCAGCCATTCGCACTTGGACATCGCCGATAGGCAAGTCAAGGATTTGTGCCTCTTGAACAACTGCCACCTCCTCTTCAGGCAAATCAATAGCAAAACTATTCTGCCCTCGAGACATGGCAAGATAAACATCTGCCAATAGCTCAGAATCGAGTAAAGCGCCGTGTAACTTACGGTGCGCATTGGAGATCTCATATCGGTCGCACAATGCATCGAGAGAGTTACGCTTACCGGGATGCAACTCCTTCGCCTGCACCAGCGTATCAATGATGTTGTCGACGTAGTCTGTCAACTGCCCAAGTCCAAGACGTGCAAATTCAGCATTTAAAAAGCCGACGTCGAAGGGCGCATTATGGATAATGATCTCTGCGCCACGAATAAATTCACAAAATTCTTGGGCAATGTCAGCGAATTTTGGCTTATCGCTTAAAAATTCGGTCGTCAGACCATGCACCGCCAGCGCCCCCTCTTCGGAGTCGCGCTCAGGATTGATGTATTGATGGTAATTATTACCAGTCAATTTGCGGTCAACCAGCTCCACGCATCCAATTTCAATGATACGGTTACCATCCCTGGTGTTTAAACCAGTTGTTTCTGTATCAAGAACAACTTGACGTAAATTTTTCTTCATTCATACCCTTTCTACCTAGCAGCGCCTGCAAGCACGAGATTGGACTAGTCCGCGACCCATTCAAAAATAATACGATCGGCACCGTCTGAATTGCAGAATTTTGACTGCATCCCAACACCAGCAGCGAACAGTAATTGATCACCGACCGAAACAAACGGCAACTGCTGCCTCAACCAGAAAGGAATATGCAAGGCCTGATAATGGCTCTTCATATCTCTGGTCGAGCGATTTTCTGCCAATTTAAGCCGTTCGCCTCCCCGGCGCAAATGCAGGCAAAGTGATTGACTAGAAAGCCATGCAGGATCGAATCCTCGGCTTCCAACTCTGCAATGCAACGTACCATGAAATTGCGGGAAGGCAATAGACTCCTGCCCAGACCACTTAAACATCACATTAACATCGCCATCATCGTGCTCAAGATCCTTACTAGCAGCGTAAATGCGATTTTTATAGCGATGAATTGCTAATTTCTCATGGTAAATCGTAATGCGCGCATCCCCTTTTGCCTCGAATAATTGTCTCTTAATCTCATTGAGACGCGACGTCGAGGGCATACGAGTCCCACTCGTTCTCAGCCATAAGCGGAATAAATTACCAATCCGGTCGCCACTAAGGTGACGAATCGCATCAAGGTCAAGGCTTCCATCCTCAAGAGACAGCCCTAATGATAAGTCCTGTTGCGCCAAATCCTCTATCAACTGCAGCGTTGACTGCATATGTTTTGATGTGCGAGACATGCGCGCAGCAAATCCGGGGGAAATTTTCTCGAGCGCAGGCATCACTTGGTGCCGCAACGCATTTCTCAGAAAACGTACATCATCGTTTGATTCGTCTTGAATGTACGCTGTCTGATGATCCACCGCAAAACACTCCAACTCTGCGCGCGAAACGTCCAGTAAAGGACGCATCATCATCACGTGCGGAACGCCGAATAAGGATGGCGCGACATTAAATCTATCCATGCCAGACAGACCCGCAATACCCGATCCACGCAACATTTGCATCAATAGCGTCTCGGCTTGATCATCTTGATGATGTGCAGCGAGAATGATATCGATATTCGACAACGTGCTCATGCGACCTAGCGCAAGGTATCGTCCTTTTCGCGCACTTCCTTCAATACCCTCGCCATCAGCAGAAACGACAATTTTTTCAAAGAAAAAACGTACGCCGAGACGCTCACATACTGATTGACAGTGCGACAACCACGCATCCGCATGCGGACTCAGACCATGATGAACATGAAACGCAGTGAGGGGAATATCGCGATCTGCACAATACTGTGCAGTCAGGGACAGTAAGACTGATGAATCAAGGCCGCCGCTATAAGCCACCGCGACGCCATTTGGGGAAGGAACTTTTCCAGAATCCGAAAAATAGGTATTTAAGATCTCAGAAAAGTGGTGCAGCAAGGCACCACTTACAACACGTTCACTCATTCGGCCAGCTTAGTTTCCTTAAACTTACCATAGCTCATCAATTTTTCATGACGAGCAGCAAGCAGATCCTTTGTTTTCATTCCTTGGAATTGGCGCAAAGTATCAGCCAAGGCACGCTTAACCAATGCACACATTTGCTTTGGATCGCGATGTGCACCACCGAGAGGCTCATTGATAATCTTATCAATCAACCCCATCGCTTTCAGACGATGCGCTGTCAGGCCCAATGCTTCCGCTGCATCAGAAGCACGATCCGATGTTTTCCAAAGAATCGAAGCGCAACCTTCAGGAGAAATCACAGAGTACGTCGCATATTGCAACATCAATACAGCATCACCCACTGCGAGCGCCAGCGCTCCACCGGAACCACCCTCACCGATAATCGTCGCAATCAGCGGCACTTTCAATTCAGCCATTACATACAAGTTATGACCGATCGCCTCGGATTGACCGCGCTCTTCAGCATCAATACCTGGCCAAGCACCTGTTGTATCAACAAAAGTAAATACAGGAATATCAAACTTTTCAGCCAATTTCATCAGGCGCATCGCTTTACGATACCCCTCCGGCTTTGGCATACCGAAATTACGCAATGCGCGCTCTTTCGTGTCACGCCCTTTTTGATGACCAATGACCATACAAGCCTGGCCATTGAAGCGCGCCAAGCCACCGACGATCGACAGATCATCGGCAAAGCTACGGTCACCATGCAGCTCATGGAAATCGGTAAAGATTTGATTAATGTAATCCAGCGTATAAGGACGCTGAGGATGACGGGAGATTTGAGATACTTGCCAAGGAGTTAATTTCGCGTAGATATCTTTGGTCAGCATCTGACTTTTTTTCGATAACCGATCAATCTCTTCGGAAATATCGACAGCTGAGTCGTCTTGAACAAACCGCAATTCTTCAATTTTTGTCTCGAGTTCTGCAATAGATTGCTCAAAACTCAGAAATGTCGTTTTAGTCATCGTGCCTCCTTAAATCCACACGAGTTAAAAAAAGCTTTATCAGGCAAAATGAGGCTCAAACCATCAAAATGAAGTTAGCGTGCGCCATAACTTCTTACCTACCACCAGACTACAATTGTAGAGAGTCCAGTAATTTTGCCAATAAGAATACCTCTGAATCATCGCTTGCAATGACAAGAAAATATTTGAACGGGACAGATTAAATATCAAAAGCGGTCATTCTGTCCAGCCTCACATGCGTGTTTTTTCTAACAGCCGCCAAATATGGCGTACTCCGCGTATTTTCGCTTATTTTTTAGAGGATATTTTCGAATTCTTTAAGAGAAGACTGAAAACAATTTCAAATTTGTGAAAATTTTTTTTCACCACTATCTGCACGCACCACCACATTAAAGATGGCCAGCGACATCACCCACACCGCAATACTACAACGCGAAACCACGTTTATCGTCGCAAGTGCCCAATGTGCGGCACTTATTTGATAATATGGCACTTTCGTGCAAACCGAGTATAACATTACTGCCTTCATGTTCAGTCAACCTCTGATAAATCTAAGCCAGAACACCATGCGCCAAACCATAAGAAGTCTCTTCGTTATCTCTCAATTTTCTCTGGCGCTGATCGCCCCTCTCTCTTTCGCTGATGATGCCGGTGATATCGGAAAAATGCTCCGGGCCGGGCAAACCAATGAAGCGATTCAAAAAGTAGACAACGCGTTGATCGCAAAACCGAAAGATGCGCAGCTTCGATTTTTAAAAGGTTTAATTCTGACTGAGCAAAACAAGACACCCGAAGCGATTGCGGTGTTTAGTAAGTTAACAGACGATTACCCTGAACTTCCTGAGCCTTACAACAACCTCGCTGTATTGTATGCGTCGTCTGGACAATACGATAAAGCGCGCGCATCTCTTGAAATGGCCATTCGCACCAACCCAACCTACGGGACGGCACACGAAAACCTAGGTGACGTCTACGCGAAGCTCGCAAGTCAAGCGTACGACAAAGCATTGCAATTAGATTCTGGTAACGCTACTGCAAAATTGAAGCTGACATTAGTACGTAACTTGGTCGGCAATTCAGGCGGTGTCAACCCGAAAGTAAATCCTGCGCCGGCAACCCTAGTTGCCCAAGCACAGCCAACAAAAACGGCACCAGCGCCTGTGAAAGCTGACACGTCACCCGCTGCAACAGCAAAAACGGAAGTGCCGGTTGCGAAGAATGAATCTGCTCAAAGCAAGCCCAAAGCGGCACCTGCACCAGATAAAGACGAAGACGACGTTACCAAAACTGTTGAAAATTGGGCTAAAGCATGGAGTAGTAAAGATACCAGTGCTTATCTGGCGCACTATGCAAAAGATTTTCAAACGCCAAAAGGCGAATCCCGCAAATCTTGGGCAGAAGAGCGCCGCAACAGAATTGAGGGCAAAGGTCACATCAGCGTAAAACTTGAAGGAATCAAGGTAAGCGTTGATGACAACAATGCCACTGTGAAATTCAGACAAATTTATAGCTCTGATCAGTTAACAGCAAACAGTCGCAAAACATTGGTTCTGGCAAAACAAGATGGAAAATGGCAGATCAAGCAGGAGCGCGCGGGTAGCTAATGTTTTTTTCTGCTTTTAAAAACACTTCGGCCACCTTATTGGCAACGAAGATGCGTAGCCTCGCCCTCGTTCTCATCGCTGGTGCTATCTGTCTTTCGCCTGCAGGATATGCTCAGGCGAAAACGCGAGCAACCAAAGCGAATGTCACAGAAACAAGCGGTGAGCTACCTAATCCGGATATGTTATTGATCGAGGTTTACCAGAACCTCGCTAACAATAAATTGCAGGCCGCTCAAGAGAAGGTGGATGCGCTTATCGAAGCGTATCCCCATTTTCAACTCGCTTACCTGATCCGTGGCGATCTGCTTTTGATGCATTCACGCCCGGTTACGTCGTTTGGTGCTGCACCGAATATTCCGCCAGAAAAACTCAAAGAAATGCGCGATGAGGCAGCTATGCGCATTCGATCTTATCGCGAGCGCCCCTCACCCAATTTAGCTCCCAGAGCGGTCATCCAACTCAGGGACGACCAAAAACTCGTCTTGGTAGTGGATGCGAACAAATCTCGCCTGTATGTGTATGAGAATGTGAGCGGCCAACCAAAACTGGTCAGCGACCACTACATTAGCCACGGCAAATTTGGTATCAATAAAACAAAAGAAGGCGACCAGAAAACGCCGCTTGGGGTGTATTACATCACCAGTCGATTATCTGGAGGCAAGCTTCCTGACTTTTACGGCCCAGGGGCATTGCCGCTGAATTACCCCAATGAGTGGGATAAGATCAATGGTCGCAGTGGATCAGGCATCTGGTTGCATGGTATGCCATCTGCAAATTTTAGCCGCCCTCCTTTGGCGTCAGACGGCTGTGTCGTACTCACCAATCCCGATTTTCTGAAAATATCTGCGATGGTCGACATCGGTAAAACACCAGTCATCATCAGCGATCAAGTCGAATTTGAAAATCAAACGAAATGGCTGGCGGAAAGGCAAGCAACCAACAAGCTGCTGGATGATTGGCGAATTGACCTAGAGAGCAAGAATGCTAATCGTATTTTTGCTAACTACTCCCGCAATTTTAAATCAGCACAAGGTGACGATCTCAACACTTGGTTTAATAAACAAAGGCAAACTTGGGAGTCTTGGACCGCGCCGCACATCCAATTAAAAGATGTGACACACTTCCGCTACCCAGGTAAAGATGAAATGCTGGTAAGTACATTCACGCAGGAAACGCAATCAGGAAAAACAAAAACGAGCGTTAGAAAACGCCAGTACTGGATCAAAGAAGCGGCAACATGGCGCATTATTTACGAAACGATCGTCTGACACAGAGGAAGAGACAATGAAATTTACATACGCTAAGGTAGTTGGACTGTGTTTGAGTGCGCTACTCGCTATCGGTGGTACATCGGCAATGGCTGAAGATTTACCGAAGGTGTCGATTAAAACGAATATGGGTGAAATCGTTGTTGAGTTGTATCCCGAGGCGGCACCTAAAACGGTCGACAACTTCCTGAAATATGTCAAAGCAGGTCAGTACAAGGGAACCATTTTTCATCGTGTAATCGGTAACTTCATGATTCAGGGTGGCGGCTACGACCGTACTATGAAAGAAAAGCCAACACGTAAACCAATCCCTTCCGAAGCTGCACTTGCGCTGGAAAAAGGATTAAAAAACGATCTCGGCACGATCGCGATGGCGCGAACAGAAGATCCAAATTCGGCAACCGCACAGTTTTTCATTAATGTGAGAGACAATGATTTCCTGAATCATCAAGCACTGCCTCCCGGCGATCCGGTAGAATTCAACTACCGCGGCACGATGACCAAAGCTCCACGAAACCAAGCATTGGCTGCAACAGCAGGATACACGCCGTTTGGCAAAGTGATCAAAGGCATGGAAGTCGTTGAAAAGATTAAAAGCGTCGAAACTGGCGACGCGCATATGATGCAAAATGTTCCGAAAAAGGACGTCATCATCGAGTCCGCAACTGTTATAAAATAACTTCTGTTATTTCTGTTTATTTTCACCTCATTACCAAGGATTATTATGGCTATTCTCATGACGACAAACCACGGCGCAATCACCATTGAGCTCGACGAAGCGAAAGCACCGAAAACCGTGGCTAACTTTCTGGCGTATGTAGCCTCCGGCCATTACGCTGGTACGATTTTCCACCGCGTCATCGACGGCTTCATGATTCAAGGCGGCGGCTTTGAACCAGGCATGAAACAGAAAGAAACCTTAGATCCAATCGAAAACGAAGCGAACAATGGTTTAAAGAACGAACGTTACTCGATCGCGATGGCACGCACTGGCGCGCCACACTCTGCGACTGCGCAATTCTTTATCAACACTGCAAGCAACAGCTTCTTGGACTATCCAGGTCAAGACGGCTGGGGTTACTGCGTATTTGGTAAAGTGACAGAAGGTAAAGAAGTTGTTGATAAAATCAAAGCAGTGAAAACTTCTCGCTCTGGCATGTTCCAAGACGTGCCAGTAGAAGATGTTGTCATCGAAAAAGTTGAAGTCATCTAAGTCATTATTTGCTTTTTTGAACAAAGTTCAACACAACGTGAATCATTCTGAAAAGCAAACAACAGCGCAACCCAAAACGGTTGCGCTGTTTGTTTCTGATGTCCATCTCAACCCGGGCTTACCAAAGACGACCACTGCTTTTTTACATTTCCTCAAAACGGAAGGGAAGCAGACCCAACAGCTCTATTTGCTGGGCGATTTGTTCGAATATTGGGTGGGCGACGACGATCTCAACGATCCGTATAATCAATCTATCGCGAAAGCACTGCGAGAGCTCTCTGTTGCCGGCGTTCAACTATTTTGGATCGCGGGCAACCGGGATTTTCTTGTTGGTGAAGAATTTGCTGCATGGACAGGGATGCAACGCTTGCTCGATCCAAGCATCATCACCATCAGTGGAAAAAAAATGGTGATTTGCCACGGCGACGCACAATGTACTGATGATATTGGGTATATGCAGTTCCGCAAACAGGTGAGAGATCCGCAGTGGCAAGCCAATTTTCTGTCGCTACCGCTGTTACAACGCAAAAATATCGTACAAGGGATGCGTGAAAGCAGTAAGAGTGAGCAAAGCCACAAAGATATGGCGATTATGGACGTAAATCACGACGCCATCGATGCACTGTTTTTGTCGTCAGGTTGTGACTATCTCATTCATGGCCATACGCACCGCCCTGCACTGCACGTCCAACAGGGCAAATCGCGTTACGTCCTACCAGACTGGGATTGCGAGACGACTCCTCCACGCGGTGGCTGGATTGCCATCAACGCGCAGGGAGATATTCAGCGAGTCTCGCTCGACAGCGAGCGAGCAGTACATCAATGACCCGTCTCAACAGACTCGTCTGCAACTAAGTGCCCCGCGGCAATCGTCAGCTTTCTTCCGCATCGTGCTGCAATCGACATATCGTGCGTCACCAGGACGAGCGTGGAATGAAATTCACGGTTAAGCGCAAACATTAACTGAATCACCGCTTCACCTGTCGCAGCATCTAAGCTTCCGGTTGGTTCATCAGCAAATAAGAGCGTGGGCTCTGTCACAAACGCCCTCGCTAATGCCACCCTCTGCTGCTCACCGCCAGATAAAAATTTAGGATAATGCTTCAGACGCGACGACAGTCCGACCCTTTCCAGCATTTTTTCTGCTTTTTGTTTAGCCTCTTGGTCTCCCCGCAACTCTAACGGCAACATCACGTTTTCTAGCGCAGTCAGGTGCATCAGCAGCTGAAACGACTGAAAAACAAATCCCACATGTTCTTTGCGAAACTGCGCTCGCCCATCCTCAGTCAAAGAGAACATGTCCACACCAGAAAGGTGCACTTCGCCACTACTCGGCGTATCGAGGCCGGCTAAAATTCCTAACAGGGTTGATTTACCTGAGCCTGAAGCGCCAACAATCGCAAGCGTATCTCCCGCTTGCACTGTAAAATTAATACCATTCAAAATGGTCAACGTTCCACTGGCATCTGCCACTTGCTTGATCAACTTACTGACCTTTATTGCCATTTGATTTGAATTGTTAGGATGCGTCATGCTGTCTTTGTTATCCGTTCGTCGATTGATATCCCGTTTTACCCTGTGTATGCTCGTTGGCCTCAGTGGATTACCACTCGCCCATGCACATTCTGCATCAAAATCCATCCTGGTGCTTGGCGATAGTTTATCAGCAGAGTATGGTCTTGTTCGGGGTCAAGGATGGGTCAGCTTGCTCGAGAAAAAACTGGCGGATTCTGGGGGAAACACCACTATCATCAATGCAAGCATCAGTGGCGAAACCACGAGCGGCGGTAAAACGCGTTTGCCTGCCCTCGTAACTAAACTGAAACCTGACGTCGTCATTATTGAACTAGGTGGCAACGATGCACTCCGCGGCCTATCGCTCGCGGCATCGGAGGAAAATTTTAGAACAATGATCACGACTGCCAAAAAAGCCCACGCAGAGGTATTGCTGATCGGAATGAAGATCCCTCCCAATTACGGCAGAGACTATACGGAGCGCTTCTTCTCACTCTATGCTACCCTCGCTAACGAAGAAAAAGTCAGGCTCGTTCCATTTTTATTGGAAGGCATCGCCGACAGAGATGATTTATTTCAAGCAGACAGAATACATCCAATCGCGAGTGCCCATCCGCTGATTTTGAATAACGTCTGGCCGCAACTCGCTCCATTACTCAAGAAATAAATAATGAGATATCCAGAAATCATCAGTTTCGATAGCATCGTCGATCATCTATCCCAGTTTGATTGCATTATCGATGTACGTAGCCCAGCAGAATTTGCCGAAGATCACATCCCCGGCGCGATCAACTGCCCTATACTGGATAACGAAGAGAGAATACGTGTTGGCACCATTTACAAACAGGTCGGCTCGTTTGAAGCCAAGCGAATTGGCGCAGCGATCATCGCATCAAATATTGGCAAACATCTTGCGACACAATTTCAAGACAAAGGCAAAAACTGGCGACCATTGGTTTACTGCTGGCGTGGCGGCAATCGCAGCGGCGCGATGGCGCATATTTTTGCGAAAATCGGATGGCCAGTCGCCCAATTAGAGGGTGGCTATAAAGCCTATCGTCAACACGTCAATCAGACCATACCAGAGCTGATTAAAGGTATTGAATGGAAGGTGTTGTGTGGTACCACAGGATGCGGGAAAAGTCGCCTGCTACGGACGTTAGCAGCAATGGGCGAGCAAATTCTTGATCTTGAGGAATTGGCGCGCCATCGGGGCTCCGTGCTCGGTGACATCCCCGCAGAAAAACAGCCATCACAGAAAATGTTTGAGAGTCGCATCTGGACTGTCCTCAGATCCGTCGATAAAAATAAGCCGGTTTTTGTCGAGGCTGAGAGTAAAAAAGTAGGCAATCTGCGCGTACCAGACGAGATGATGACCGGCATCCGTGAATCAGCGTGCATCTCCGTGGAAATGCCCATTGATGTTCGCGTCCAGCTCTTAATGGAAGATTACGCTCACTTTGTAGAAAATCCCAGCATACTCAATCGTCAACTGGACTATCTCACGCATCTCCATGGCAAAGAGAAGATCCTTCAATGGAAAAAACAAGTACTGGAGGGAGAAATCACACGCGTAGTACAAAGCTTACTCGAGGAGCACTACGACCCTGCTTACAATAAATCGATTGAGCGAAACTTCTCGCAGTTTAAGGACGCTCAAGCTATCGTACAAACAGGCCTTACTCCGAATGATTTTTCACGGAGTGCGCAGCAAATTTTATCTAAAAATACATCAGCTTAACCATCAACATCATCAAGGATACGTTGTCCTTGATGATCAAGCTCATCAAACTGCCGGTTATTAATCGCCCACCAGAACACGCCTCCGATAGCAAATACCAGCACAAGGCTGAGCGGTATTAAGAGGTACAAAATATCCATCGTTACTCCCTCATTTTTCCAACGAATCGATCATGACGTGTTCGGGCTGCGGCAGAAGATAAAGCCGTAACGCATTTAACACGACTATCAATGAACTCAATGACATGCCAAGCGCGGCATGCCAAGGCGCAAGCCAACCAACGATCGCCGCTGGAATAGCGACCAAATTATAGACGATTGCCCAGATGAGATTTTCGCGTATTAAGCGAAACGCTTTGTTTGCAACAACAAACCCAAAATCAAGATCACGCAGCCGATTAGACATCAATAAAACATCGCTGCGCGTCTGAGAAATAGGTGCGCCCTGCCCCATGGCGACCGCCACGTTCGCCATCGCAAGTGCCGGACCATCGTTCATTCCATCGCCCACCATAACAACAACCGCACCCTGTTTTTGCAACGATTGCACCACATCAAATTTATCAGAAGGACTGAGTCCACCACGCGCGTCTTGGATGCCGCATTCTGCAGCAACCCGCATCACAACCTCTGGTCTGTCACCCGACAAAATAAGAACTTGTTTGTTTTGCAGCTGCAATTGTTTTACGGTTGCTAACGCATCCTCACGGACGGCATCCGCAAGTCCAAATACCAAGATGACACCGTGCGTATCAGCCAAGACCGTGACACTCTGATCTTTCATCGCTAACGGCACATCGTAAGGCTGTCGCGTCAAAGACGAAGCAAATGCGACACTACCCAGACGATAAAGCTGACCGTTCACCGAGGCTTCCATCCCGCCGCCCGCAACTTCGTGCATCGCATCAATATCGTATGGCAATGAGGTTTGAGCATAGTTCGCCAACGCATCGGCAATCGCTTTCGACGCTGGATGAGAGGAGCTTGAAGCCAGTAGAAAAGCGATCAATTCAGCGTCTGGCGTCGAACGCACCACTTCCTGCGAATGCAAACGGAGCTTACCTACTGTCAGCGTCCCCGTCTTATCAAAGACGAAGTGTGTTGCTTGCGCCATCGTCTGAATTGCTTTTCCATTTTTGATCAACACTCCATTTTTCGCTAATAAGCCAATGGCCGCTGACATCACACCAGGGGTTGCGAGTGACAACGCGCATGGACACGTAACGACGATAACACTAATGGCAATCCAAAGGGCACGCTCCGGGGCAATCGAGAGCCAGACCAATCCAGTCACAGCGGCGACAACTAAAATCAAACTCAAAAATCGGCTGGCATGCTTATCAGCAAGCAATACAATCGGGGGCTTCTCGGTTGCAGCCGCTTCCATCATGCCGATTAAGGCTGATAAATGCGTTTCCATACCGACTTTTTCGGCTTTGACGACAAGCGTCCCGCTACCATTTGTGGCCCCGGCAATCACATGGTCGCCCGCTTGCTTCGGCACGGCGACAGATTCCCCGGTCATGAGCGATTCGTCACACTCGCTTCTCCCTTCTACCACCACACCGTCTGCTGGGATGTGCTCGCCCGGTGCGACCAACACTACATCGTCAACGCATAAGGCAATAGCGTCCAACGACTCGACATCACGACTGATCGGATAATTTTTTAACCTTTGTGCGGAGACTGGGACCAGTTGCGTCAACACTTGCAATGCTACGCTTGTTTTCTTTTGCACTTTACTCTCGATAAGTCGCGCACCGAGCAACAAAAAAACAAACATGATCGCCGAGTCGTAATAGACAACACCCCCAAAAAAGGTCGACCAAACACTGGCAAAAAACGTCAACAAGATACCTAACGATACTGGTACATCCATACCAATATGGCGATAACGAAGATCACGCCACGCCGATTTAAAAAAAGGTAATGCCGAAAATCCGACGACAGGCACCGTGATGAGCATGCTGGCAATTTTCAGCAGCTTATCCAAATCTGGCGTTAGATCGCCGTCGACTTGCGGTACAGGAACAAGATAGGCTGGGAAAGCGTACATCATGACCTGCATCATCGCAAAACCAGCGATAAATAAGCGCCATAAGGCTAATTTATTTTCTTTTTTCTCAAACTCATCCGGCGACTGTGCTGATGGCAGCGCACCATAACCGAGTTGAATAATGGCAGAAATAATATTTTTTATATTATTTTTTTCGACATCCCACACCACATCTGCTTTATGCGTTGCAGTATTGATTTTAAAAAGCTCGATACCAGGTAATTGCCGCACGCGAAATTCAATTAACTGGACACAAGCAGCACAGTGCATTCCAGACAAAGTCAGCTTATCAGAGGCAATGAGGTGGTCTGCGGTGGGAGGCGTCGGCATTTAGGGGGAATATTGATATCGAAGAAAAATCAACGAACGTCGATCTGCATGGATCGCGCTGCCAGATAATCCTCAATCATGTCATTGCGCTCTATTGTCTGCAATATCGCCATACAGCCATGACAGCACACCGCACGCTGTTGTCCATTGAATTTAACGTAAAGCGCTTTTGTCTGGCGCATCTTTTCGTCACAATGATAGCAAGCAATCTTTTCGACACGCGCTGCGTGAAAAGGAGACAGTGCTAGCAATTGAGAAAAAGTGATCGCCATAGAAGTGGAAGCACCAAGCGGGGGCGCAATGCGCAATAAGTTAATTTTACCCGAATTGACATTTGGCATACTTGATCTTCGTCAATGCTGCCCGCAACAGAAACAAGCTAGTAAAAAAAGCAAAGAGACGGCAGCATTGCACTACCGTCTCTTCGTATTTCATTTTTTACTTTTTGAGGAATCTGAGAAACCTCTACTCCGCTTCACTCCACGGAAAAATACTGCACAAATTGTCTTCCATCCACTTCACACATAACCGGCAAAACAACTGACGACCGGAGCTAAAAAAATATACCCCATTGGAAACGAAATATGATCTATATCGACCTCCCGTGTTGAACCAGTTACGACCTCAATATAGATCAACAAGCTGTTGAGGGGAAGAAAATTAAAACTATGTAAGTGATGAGCCGGATTAAAAAAATTAACTAAACGAATTCACTCAATCAATGTAGAGTCAGTTTGTTTGATTTAATTAAGGTTGCCGTCGCCGCACTCCCAATCGAAGCGCCAAATTTCTTCAAGACGCGCTCAGGCAGATCTTCTTTTTGCGTGTAGTCAACAATATCTTCCGCTTTAATCACATCTCTCGCGACAGTATCAACAGTACCAAATCCATCGGCAAGCCCCATCTCAACGGCCTTACTTCCAACCCAGAATAAACCAGAAAAAGTCTCTGGCGTTTCTTTCAAGCGTTGGCCGCGCCCTTTTCGTACTACGTCGATAAATTGCTGATGAATTTCATTCAGCATTGCCTGCGAATAGGCTTTTTGTTTCTCTGTGACGGGTGAATAAGGATCCATCAAGCCCTTATTTTCTCCTGCCGTCATTAACCGTCGCTCGACGCCGACTTTATTCATGAGACCGGTAAATCCAAAACCATCCATTAATACGCCAATCGAACCGACGATACTTGCCTTATTAACAAAAATTTTATCCGCAGCGGCAGCGATGTAATAACCACCAGAGGCACACATCTCATCGACAACCACATATAACTTCTTGTCGGGATACTGACCACGAAGGCGAACGATTTCATCATTGATCATTCCCGCCTGCACAGGACTTCCGCCGGGGCTGTTGATACGTAATATCACCGCAACGGAACCGGACTCAGCAAATGCACGATCCAGCGCTGGGATCACAGCTGCTGCGCTGCCACTACCCTCGCTGTCAATTTCGCCATCGATATCAACGAGTGCCGTATGAGGCAAGGTATTTTCTGCCTCATTTTGAAACATGCCGCCAAAATGATAAAAACCAAATGCAATCAGCACCACAAAGACAGATTTAAAGAAAATACCCCAGCGCCGCTGAAGTTTTTGCTCTTGAATCGCTGCGAAAGCTAAACGTTCCAGGGTTTCACGCTCCCAATGTGACTGAGGGGCTGAGCCACTCGCTTGATCTTTTTGCTGCTCGTCCATACTTCCCTTTTCTTCTTAGGCAATGACTGGCTGAATGTAATCGTCCGGGTGCCAAAATATCATGCCATCCACTTCAGACACTTGAATCTTTCTCAGTCGACTCCCACGACATGGGCCGCCAGAACAATGTCCCGTTGCTGGCTCGTAAATCGCTCCATGCGTCGCACACATAATGTAGAGACCGCTTGATTCGATAAATTCACCTGAATTCCAATCCAGTTCGACGGGTACGTGCGCACAGCGGTTAAGATAACCGTGCACTACACCACCGTGGCGAATCACAAACCCAGTGGCATCATCGCTACCCGCTGTGACTGGAAAGCGAACACCTAAGCCACCATCAACTAACTCGTTTGATGCGCATACGACAATATTCGTCATCATTTTCTCCCATCAAGCATTGTCGTTGAGCCAAGCATGAAGCTCAGAAACATTCTTCGCAGCGAACAAAGGTTGCAGTGTTGCCAACAAAGAGGCGTCATGTGCACCGTACTCAACGGCAACAGCCCCTGCACCTGCGTTTGCGGCCATCTGTAAATCATGCGTGGTATCGCCAATCATCAATGTTCGATGCATCTCCTGCCCAAGCTCTCTCGTCAGCTCTTGGAGCATTGCTGGATGCGGCTTTGAGAATGTTTCATCAGAGCAACGTGTGGCATCAAATACCGAGGTCAACTTTGCTGTATGTAATGCACGACTTAATCCAACGCGACTCTTCCCCGTGGCAACACCAAGGAAATACCCCTGCTGCGCCAAATCATCGAGCATTTCACGAACGCCAGGAAATAGCGGCAACTCATGATCTTTCGCCAAATAATGGTAACGATAACGCTCCACCATCCGCGGATAGTATTTGGGATCAATGCCGGGAATCGCAGCAGCCATGGCATCAGCGAGCGATAAACCGATCACATAAGCGGCGGCACCATCGTCAGGAATGGGCAAACCAAGATCTCTGGCGGCCGACTGGATACACTTGACGATTTTCGCTGTGCTATCCATGAGTGTGCCGTCCCAGTCGAACACAATGAAGTCAAATTGCTTTTTTGCCATAATTAAAGTGCACTATCTATTTGTGAGTATTGGAATATTCGTTCAATTGATTTGACCTCGCACTCAACGAACTATCGTTGGCAAAGAATGTCATCACAATCCTTCGCGAGATCATGGCGTTCGTCCGCGCCGAACCGCAATGTTGAATTAGTTACTATTCAACAAGATCATATCATTAATAAACCAGTAAGTTTTTTTCACCCTTCCGCCAAGCTGCGGAGAAATGCGTCGCACTCCTTGGGTAACGGCGCATTGACGGTCGTCAGCTTGCCACTCTCAGGATGAGTAAAACTAATCTGATGTGCGTGCAGAAACATTCTTTTCAACGCGCCGCGATCTGAACTTGCTTTTTGCAGCGCTTTATTCAGCGGAAAATCGCCATATTTATCGTCACCCGCGATCGGAAAGCCACTCGCAGACAGATGAACGCGAATCTGGTGCGTACGTCCCGTCTTGAGTTCCGCTTCAAGAAAAGCAAAGTCCTTGAATTTCCGTTTGAGCGTAAACACGGTATGCGAAGCCATGCCATCGGCTTGCACCCGTACCCGGCGTTCTCCATCGGCGGTGGTGTATTTATGTAGTGGCAACTTAATATGCTGCCGCGCATTTTTCCAATCGCCCGATACCAGTGTGTAATAACGCTTATCTGTAAGACCATCCCGCATTTGCTCGTGCAAATTTGTTAACGCTGTCCGCTTTTTGGCAATCAATAACAACCCAGAGGTCTCGCGATCGAGTCGATGCACCAATTCCAGAAATTTCGCTTCTGGGCGTGAGGATCGCAATTGCTCGATGACACCATAGCTTACGCCCGATCCGCCATGCACTGCGACACCGGCTGGCTTGTCGATGATGAGCAAATGACTATCTTCAAAGACGATCGGAAATTCCAACTTCGGCACAACCTGCGTAGAGGCTTCTGCCATCCTAATTGGTGGTATTCTAACAACATCGCCCTCGACTAGACGGTATAGCTGGTCGATGCGCCCCTTGTTGACCCGTACTTCGCCAGAGCGCAATACACGATAAACATGGCTTTTTGGTACGCCTTTACAGATACGTAAAAGGTAGTTATCAATACGCTGTCCCGCCTCTTCTTCAGAGATCGTCAGCAGTTGGACTTTCGGCTGTGAGGCTGAAGGCTGCTCGTGGGAAACATTTTGCACCTGTTTTTGGTGCAATTCCCTATTAATTATCGCTAAGTCCTTCATTTTGAATATATAATCAGTTTCGCTTCAGCGTTTATGCTTTAGCAGTGTAAGAGAAATAAACAGCTATTTTACACAGGGGCCAGTCCATCAGCCTCGCCAGTTTGCAAATATGATGGAAAAGATGTGTATGCGCCCTCGTTTTCAGGCCAAGGTGGCGACCGAATGTTGCTATCGGGCACTAGTTTAACGAGGTTGTATCAGAGCGTTTGAAATGTAAGGATAAGTTGGGCAAGAGATGCTGGTTTAATTGTTAATAAGCATGCTTGCCTATGTTGATTTTGGCCTTAAGGCGATTCCGTCAGACACAACACAATAAGATGGTCTGACATTAAAGTTGCTCATCGCCTGGCGTTACACTTAGTTTTTGCACAAATAAAACTGAGATTGATAATGCGGGGGACATGTGCACTCGAACTTGTTACCAAAATCACACGCGCCCGGCGCGAAACAGAATTAGATTGATATTCATTGGAATGCAGCCTTGCTGCGCCGTCGATTGCTGAATGCAAAGCTACTCTGTTGCGCCACAGGCATTTCCCACCCCCTTCAAACACTCCGTTCTGGCATACATCCCGGCACTAGTAAAGTTGTTGCAACACTGAATGATGCAACAACAAAAGATGACCATCAGGTCACGGAGTAAAAAATGAAACGTATGTTGTTCAACGCTACGCAGCAAGAAGAATTGCGCGTTGCTATCGTCAATGGGCAAAAACTCATTGACATTGATATCGAGACCGCTGGTCGCGAATTACGTAAGTCAAACATCTACAAAGGCGTCATCACTCGTATTGAACCATCTCTCGAAGCGTGCTTCGTGAATTACGGTGAAGAGCGCCATGGTTTCCTGCCATTCAAAGAAGTCGCCCGCAGCTATTTCAAAGAAGGCATCGATGTTCGTAACACGTCCATCAAAGAAGCCTTACGCGAAGGTCAGGAAATCGTCGTCCAAGTGGAAAAAGAAGAACGCGGCAACAAGGGCGCAGCCCTGACCTCGTTCATCTCACTGGCTGGTCGCTACCTGGTCTTGATGCCAAATAACCCACGCGGTGGTGGCGTATCTCGTCGCGTTGAAGGCGAAGATCGTCAAGAATTACGTGAAACCATGGACAAGCTCGACCTGCCTACTGGCATGTCTGTGATTGCCCGTACCGCTGGTATCGGTCGTAACGTCGATGAATTGCAATGGGATTTAAACTACCTGATGCAACTCTGGCGTGCCATCGAAGGTGCAGGTAAATCTTCACCTGGCGCCTTCCTGATTTATCAAGAATCTTCGCTCGTTATTCGCGCTATTCGTGATTATTTCCAGCCTGATATTGGTGAAATTCTCATCGATACAGACGAAATCTACGAACAAGCGCAACAGTTTATGAGTCACGTGATGCCCGACATGGTGCATCGCGTTAAACGTTACAGCGATGACGTCCCGCTGTTTTCACGCTTCCAAATCGAACATCAGATCGAAACGGCCTATAGCCGCACTGTGCCTCTGCCATCCGGCGGCGCAATTGTGATCGATCACACAGAGGCTTTGGTTTCTGTTGACGTTAACTCGGCACGTTCGACACGCGGCGGTGATATCGAAACGACAGCATTTAATACCAACTTAGAAGCAGCAGAAGAAGTAGCGCGTCAGTTACGCCTGCGCGACTTGGGTGGTCTGATCGTGATCGATTTTATCGACATGGAAAACGCAAAGAATCAGCGTGAAGTAGAAACACGCTTGAAAGACGCTCTGCGTTACGACCGTGCTCGCGTACAAATGGGCAAGATTTCCCGCTTCGGTTTGATGGAATTGTCTCGTCAACGTCTGCGCCCATCATTGTCAGAGGGTAGTCATGTCACATGCCCTCGTTGCAATGGCACCGGACACATCCGCGACACAGAGTCCTCAGCATTGCAAGTCCTGCGCATCATTCAGGAAGAGGCAATGAAAGAGAATTCAGCCGCAATCCACGTGCAGGTACCTGTGGACGTTGCTGCATTCTTGCTCAATGAGAAACGTGGCGAGATTCTGAAGATTGAAACTCGTCACCGCGTCACCGTTATTCTGATTCCGAATACCCATCTGGAAACGCCACACTACAAGCTTGACCGTCTGAAACACGACGATCCACGCTTGGAAGATCACCATGCTAGCTACGCCATGGCGGAACAGGCAGACACAGATATCGGCTACAGCAAGCGTCAAAAAGAAGATGTCAAACCTCGCCAAGAAGCGATGGTGAAAAGCATCACACCTGAAACTGCGCCAATCGTTGAACGTAAAGAAGTGGTTGCGCCGGTTGCACCAGCTCCAGTTGCAGCACCTTCTCAGGGCTTCTTTACCAAGCTGATGGGTTTCTTCTTTGGCAAGTCCGAAGAAAAAACAAATACCGTTGCGACACCGCCTGTCGAAGAAAAGACAGCAGATCGTGATCGCAATGGTCGCAACCAGCGTAACAACCAGCGCAATCGCAATCGTAACCGCAGCAACCGCGATCGCGACCAAAGCGAAGAGCGTGCAGCAGTAACAACGCCAGAAAAAGCGGAAGTTGCTGCAAAAGCACCTGTTGCTGACAATGCGCGTCCACCAAAAACGCCAAAGCAAGCTCGCGAACCACGTGAACAGAAAGAGGCGCAAGAAGGTCGTCGTGAACGCCAGCAACGTCAACGCGAGGAACGCAAAGAAGCGCTGCTGACAGAAGCAAAACCTGAAGAAGCAATTCAGAAACATGCAGACCCCGTTCCTGTCGAAGTGATCCCTGCGCAAGCAACTACTGAAACGCTCAATCCAGCGATCGAAGAAAACGCAGAGCAAAGCGAAGAGCGTCGTCGCCGTCGCCGTCGTGGCGGTCGCAACCGTAATCGTCGTGAGCGTGAACCAGGTGAAGTCAATGAGCAAGGCGAGTTAGCAATTGAATCAGCTGACGAATCTGCAACGACAGGCACTACTCATGAAGCAGGTGTCGCATTCGTTCAGACTGAGGCGACGAGCGCCGCAGCACCAGCAGTAGCCGAGCACATTACTGCGCCAGCCCCAGTATTTGTGCCAGTGGCAGCAATGACACCAGCACCAGTGATGGTGGCGAGCAATCCTGAGGCGATCGTCCCAGCGGTGCACACAGAAGCTCCAGCACCAGTCGCTGAGCAGACAATTGCCGCGCCAGTCGCACCGGTCGCACCTGCAGAAGCGATCACTGCGAGCACTGTTGCAGTCGTTGATGCTGTCGTTGATGCTGTTACTACCGCGCCAGCTGCGGAAACGACAATCGCCGTTGAACCGATTGCTGTCCAGGCAACACCTGTCGTCGCTAGCGAGCCAGCTACTGCACACGTCGCGCATACCGCGCCACAGAGCACAGCAGCCATCATGCCTCTCGATCAATTGAACGAGATGCTCAGCGCTGCAGGCTTACAACTGGCAAGTACTGATCCAGAGAAACTGCGTATTGCACAAGAAAGTGCAAGCAAAGTCACTCCTGCGCCACGCGTGCCACGTGAACGCAAGCCATTGCCACCAGTACCGACAGAACCTTTAGTTTTGGTTGAAACTCGGCGTTAATTGCGGTACCAAGTGTAAATAAAAGTTAAACCGGCAAAGCACCAACGCTTTGCCGGTTTTTTTTATCACGAGCAGAACACTGTAAAAAAAATGGATTGTTCAGCAAGCCACCTCCATCGCAGCCATAGCACTGATCAAAGATAGTTTATTTTCTTTTAAAATCAGTCTCTTACGCCGTCTACGCACCACCCACCTCCTGCCTTTTTTTCATCCACTCATTCAGCATCCGCTTTATCCGTTCAAAGATTAAAAAAACGACGTCCGTTCGCGACCAGTGGGCGATTGGTGGCTCGTACTCGCAATTTTTATTATCGTGGTATTGTGCTGAATTAATCGAATTGATTCCAAGTTGCTCCTATGACGGAAAAATTTATTCCGCTGATTGATGTTCGCCGACAGCAAACATCAATCGTGATTCCTGACACCCTGACAACACCTAACGGTACGTTGACCGATGCTCTTTCTCGGCCATTGCACGACCTGCGCATTTCAGTGATCGATCGCTGCAACTTTCGCTGCGTGTATTGCATGCCAAAAGAGATTTTTGATAAGGACTATCAATATCTCCCGCATTCTTCATTACTGAGCTTCGAAGAGATCACGCGCATTGCGGCAATATTTCTTCGTCACGGCGTTAAAAAAATTCGCCTGACAGGTGGCGAGCCATTATTGCGTAAAAATATTGAAGGTCTCATTGCGATGTTAGCAAGTTTAAGGACAGTCGATGGATTACCTCCTGACCTCACCTTAACGACAAATGGATCATTGCTTTTAAAGAAAGCAGCATCATTAAAAGAAGCCGGTCTTCACCGACTGACCGTGTCGTTAGACTCGCTCGACGATGCCATTTTTAAACGAATGAATGATGTTGACTTTGCGGTCGCTGATGTCCTCAAAGGAATCGATGCGGCAGAGGCAGCAGGTCTCGGACCAATCAAAATTAATATGGTTGTCAAAGCAGGCGTCAACGATCACGAAGTCGTTAATATGGCGCGTTACTTCAAAGATACGCCACATATTCTTCGTTTCATCGAGTATATGGACGTCGGTGCCTCCAATGAATGGAAGCGAAACGAAGTGATCTCGTCAGATGAAATCATCGCTCGGCTACATGAGGCAGGGATGCCGCTGACGGCACTCCGCGCACAGTACGCCGGCGAAACCGCCGAACGGTGGCAGCACAAAGATGGAACAGGCGAGATCGGCTTTATCTCCAGTGTCACTAAAGCTTTCTGCCATGAATGCAGTAGAGCCCGCTTATCAACAGAAGGAAAGCTCTACACCTGCCTTTTCGCGGAATCAGGACACGACCTGCGGGAATTGATACGCAGCGATGCGATGCACTCCGATTTGGCGATTGCCAATGTGATTGCGTCTATTTGGCAACGCCGTACCGATCGTTATTCTGCGCTACGAACAATCACAGCAGATCACACACCAACGACTAAAAAGAAAATAGAAATGTCGTATATTGGTGGATAATCCGGCTCATCTGTACGTAGGCAGCGACTAGTTTCGTTTAAATCATGATTGAAAAACATCTCATCACAGGCTTGATTCTTGCCGGGGGGCAAGGTACCCGGATGGGACGCGTCAATAAAGGCTTGCAGATCCTTGACGGCAAGCCCATGGTGCAGCACGTACTAGAGCGACTCAATGATCAAGTCGGCACAATGCTGATCAATGCCAATCAAGATCTCGCACGTTATGCAGAATTTGGTGTGACGGTGTGCCAAGATATCACCGAGGGATTCCCTGGGCCACTAGCAGGGATTGAAGCAGGTCTGCGGCAATGCGATACACCTTTTTTATTATCGGCGCCCTGCGATTCTCCCTTTCTGCCGCTTGATTTAGTGCAGCGCTTGTCCGACGACTTACTAAGAAAACAAGCTGACATTGCCATCGCGACGACAACGGAGCAAAAACATGGAACAACTTATTGTCAGCGTCATCCCGTTTTTGCATTAATGAATGTCTCGGTTGCCAATCAGCTTAGTCAGTTTATCGTTGGCGGCGGTCGCAAAGTAGACCTTTGGCTAGACCAGTGCAAGACGGTCGAAGTAGCGTTCCCGGATAGCCATCATTTCCTCAACGTTAATACGCTTCACGAATTACAACAATTTTCAACCTGACATGAATCAGCAACCATCACACGCGAGAAGTTTGTCGGACATTACCAACCAGATCGCCGATTACAACCCACGATCACTCTCGGTCGCTCAAGCTTCTGACATTATCCGCCAGTTCGTCACCCATCAGCACACTACTGACCTCGTGCCGATTCTCGAGGCACTAGGACGCCATCTCGCGGAAGACGTCATTTCGCCGATCAATGTCCCCGCCTACGATAATTCAGCGATGGACGGATTTGCGTTTGCGTACCCACAGCAACTTAACGTACCCACCGACCAGTTCCAAATTATTGGTACCGTTCTGGCTGGACACATGTTTTCTGGTGACGTCAAGCCTGGTCAATGTGTGCGAATTATGACTGGCGCAATGATACCCGCCGGTTGCGATACAGTCGTACCGCAAGAGTTGACCGAGAAGGTCGACGAACATGCTGTGCGCATTCCCTTAACAACCCTCAGACGCGGCGCCAATCGTCGCCACGCAGGCGAGGATCTCTGCGCTGGCAAGGTCGCCCTTCCACAAGGGAAAATCCTGCGTCCAGCCGATATCGGCTTACTAGCCTCCTTGGGGATCAGTCAAGTTCAGGTGCGACGTCGTCTTCGTGTCGCGTGTTTCTCGACGGGCGATGAATTGCGCCGACTCGATGAGCAACTCGACATCGGGTGCATTTACGACAGCAACAACTACACCTTACAGGCGATGCTAACAAGACTCGGCTGCGAAGTCATCAATATGGGCATTATCAAAGATGACCCAGTCACCTTAGAGGCGAGTTTTCGCGAGGCGTGTGCATCGGCTGACTTGATCATCACCTCTGGTGGCGTCTCTGTCGGCGTCGCTGACTACACAAAGCAAGTCATGGCCAGCCTCGGCGATGTCGCTTTCTGGTCGATCGATATGCGCCCCGGAAAGCCAATGGCTTGCGGAAAGATTGTTGCCGGCGATAAAAGCGCATTCTTATTCGGTCTTCCGGGAAACCCGGTGGCAGTCATGGTGACATTTTACTTTTTTGTACAACCAGCGATCCGTCAGCTCATGGGCGAGTTACAAACGCAACCGGTCATGACTCCAGCGATCAGCAAAGAAACGATCAAGAAGCGTGCTGGGCGCACCGAGTTTCAACGTGGCATCGCAACCCTGAATCAAAATGGCGAATTGGAAGTAGTCATTACCGGCTCACAAGGCTCTGGCATGTTACGATCCATGGCAGAAGCCAATTGCATCATCGTTCTCCCTCACGAGCAGCAGGATGTGCATGCAGGAGAAAAAGTGATGATCACGCTGTTTGAAGGATTGGTGTAATAAACGACGCCGGTGAAAAGATTTGTAAGTCCTGTTGAATAGTGACAATGCTTACTTTAAAGTAAATAAAGTAAAAATATAAACAATCTGTAATAATCGTCACTCAATGTGACAAGAAATACAGCGATAAATGCAGCAATTTATGCATCAAGCGAAGTACAATTCGTTTTTTAGTTATGGAGATTAGATTGAAAGCTTCAACGTGGTTATTGGGTGCCTTTGCATCCCTCGCATTTCTGAGCGGCTGCGGCGGTTCGGGCTCGTCTTCTGGCACATTAGCAACGGTGTCCAGTGTCAGTATCACGCCGACACTCAACACATCTCCCACTGTCGTTGCCTATCGTCAAACCATCACCATGACGGTCAATGGCCAAAACCTCCTGCAAGGCATCACTATCAATAATCCAGGTTGTACTAACCTCACCGAGGTATCTGGCGGCACAAACACGCAGCGAACCTATACTTGCAAAATCATCCGCGTCGGTCCGTTCGACATGACAATTACCAACGGAAATAGTGCTCAAGTGTATTACGCTGCTTTTAGTGTACCGCTGGCAGCACGCCCACAAGTGACCCTTGCTACTACGCTGGGTAACTTGGTGATCGAACTCAATCCAGGTGCAGCGCCAATCAGCGTTGATAACTTCCTTGATTACGTGGAAACGAAATTTTACGACAACACCTTATTCCATCGTGTTGACCAATATGTCGCTCAAGCTGGCGGGTATAACACGAGTTTGACGGCACTGACCCCGACCTATTCTGCCATTTTGCTTGAGTCAACAACAACGTCTGGTCTGAGCAATACGTATGGCACGATCGGCATGGCAAGCACAAGTTCGATTAATTCCGCAACATCCCAGTTCTATCTCAACTTGGTCGACAACAGCACTATTTTCAATGCCAACGCATCGACGGGCGCAACAGGTTATGCCGTGTTTGGAACAATCGTGAGCGGCTTTGATGTGCTCAATAAGATTAGTCAGGTTCAGACATCGGTACAAAATAGTCTACCGACCGTACCTGTAACGCCAATTATCATTAATACAGCGACCAGAACGCAATAATTCCTCATCAATAGGATCGACAAGGTCTGCAAATTCAAATCACGACAAAGTAAAACGCCAAGCTAACAACTTGGCGTTTTACTTTGAAGAACGTCAATTACTGAGTGGACCACCTGCTACTGGTCATCCTGATCGCGATCTATCGACACACCTGCACCGCCTAATAACGTCGTTGCTGCTTCGCTTGGCAATGCTTCCACATCTTTGAGCTTACGTGTCATCTGGCGTGTTCTGACTTCTGCCTGATCGATATTTTTTGCAGCGCGTTCAAGCGTTAATTTCGTCGCTGCGAGAACATCGCCGAACTTCCCGAACTCTGTCTTTACCGCACCTAAGACTTGCCATACTTCGGAAGACCGTTTCTCCAACACCAGTGTTCGGAAGCCCATTTGCAAGCTATTCAGAAGCGCTGACAACGTGGACGGCCCTGCAATTGAAACGCGACAGGTCCGTTGCAATTCATCCGCCAGACCGGGGCGACGCATCACCTCTGCGTACAAACCTTCTGTCGGCAAAAAGAGGATCGCAAAATCCGTTGTCAGTGGTGGAGACACGTATTTCTCTGAGATGGTCTTTGCCTCACTCCTGATCGCCCGCTCTAGCTCTTTACCATAATTAGCGACCCCCTCCGCATCAGCCCGCTCCGCCGCGTCGAGCAACCTTTCGTATTGTTCTTTGGGAAACTTCGCATCGATAGGCATCCAAACTGGGGTATTGCCTTCTTCCTTGCCGGGTAGCTTAATGGCAAACTCAACACGCTCACCAGTCCCAGGGATCGTCTCGACATTTTTCGCATACTGGTCTGGCGTAAGCATTTGCTCCAGCACCATCTCCAATTGCACCTCGCCCCAAGTACCACGAGTCTTTACGTTGGTGAGCACCCGTTTGAGATCGCCGACGCCGATCGCTAACTGCTGCATTTCACCCAAACCTTGATGAACCTTTTCCAAGCGGTCAGAGACCAACTTGAACGATTCACCCAATCGCTGCTCTAGCGTTGCATGTAACTTTTCATCGACGGTTTTACGCATCTCTTCCAGCTTGCTCGCATTTTCTGCTTGGAGCTGTTGAATTTTTTGCTCTAAGGTGGCACGAATCTCACCCATTCGCTGTGCGTTTGACTCAGTCATGCTGACCAAGGTCTGATTTAACGTATCAGCGAAAAGCTTGAGGCTATTTCCCTGCTCCTCGCGGGCGTTTTGACTTTGCTGGATCAATGCGAGACGCATCTGTTCAAGCTGTTGCGCATTGCTTTCACTGAGTTTCAATAATTGCTGAGAAAAACCGTCAATTTGACCTTTTTGCAAGGTCGCGACGCTCGTCAACTGACTCGCCAACCCTTGCTGTAGTCGAGAAAAGTTTGCCCCAAGCTCTTGCCGCGTCGCCAACGCAGTAGATTGCACTTGTTCGCGCAACGATCGTTCGGTGCGTTCGTCGCTCATCAATTGTTGCTGCTGTGATGTTTGAAGAAAGTGTTGCAATGCCTGTAGATCGGCACCTTGTTGATCCTGGCTCGTCCGCGCTATACGCATCAAGATCACCAGGTTAAGCACCAATAACACCAACAAACCAGCCAGCAAAACCATCTCAAAAGTCGTCATGAATCAATCAATAAAAGAGTATAAATAAGTGTGTTACGTTACAGCTTGATATTGCTACCCTGGGGTGTTTCGCATCCAGTCTGCAGTCTGGTAAAAAGATTGCATTAAATGTTGCTGCAAGCCCTCTTCAATACCCACATCCTGCATCGCCCACGCCATGCAACGCAACCACTGATCACGCTCGGCACTAGCGATGGCAAAAGGCAAATGGCGCGCACGCAATCTCGGATGACCAAACTGGCTGATATACAAATCAGGGCCACCCATCCACCCAGATAAAAACCAGAATAGTTTATCGCGAGAGCTGTCTGTCGGTGTCGGATGCATTGCCCGTATCCCTGCGAACTCAGGCTCAAGTTCCATCAGATCATAGAAACGATCCACCATGTGACGCAGGCTTTCAGCACCGCCGATGAGTGCATACAAATTCGATTTTTCTTCTTCCACATCACTTGAAACAGCGTGTGGCTGGTTTGATTCTTGACTCATTACTTCTCACAAAAAAATAACTGACGAACAAATCGGTCAGGTGAATGAAATACAGATTACGACGCTAATGCGGGACGATCGTGAGTCATCCACCGCTGCACTGATTCACGTTCAAATTGCAGTCGCGCATAATCGGCCAAACGTTGTGGAACCTGGTCTCCATGCATCACCAAGCGGTTCAGCATCAGCGCAAGCTCAGTATCGACAATGCTCCAGCGACCAAAGAGATGGGATTCCCCCACTGGTAGCAAATGCTCTACCACGCTGAATAAGTGCTGGGCGGCGCGCATTGCCTCATCCGACAAAGGAGCGAATCGCTGTCCATAAAAAAGGACTTGGGTGTTCCGCTCTGCCCTGATTGGCAATAAATCGCTGCGCAACCACGCTTGTATCTGGCGCGCTCTCGCCCGTTGTTGACGTTCGGCTGGATACACCGCTGTATCAACAAAGGTATCATCGAGATACTCAATGATCGCTGAAGACTCAGACAAACTAAAGTCGTTATGTGTCAACGTTGGGACACGCAAAGTAAAAGATTTTTCTGAGAAATCCTGCTGATGATTCTGCTTTGAGATCAGATCGACCATCTTCAGTTCAAATGGTAAATTTTTTTCTTGCAACGCAATGAATGCAAACATCGCATAAGGGCTGCACAGTTGATGATCAACGTACAAACTGAGTTTTTGTTCTGATTGAAGTGACATAAAAATCCTTACACAGGTTTAATCTAACAAGAGCACATCACACCGCCACGTTATTCACTGTGACGCCATTAACTGTTACGCAAGCTCAATAACGGCGGTTGGTTCAACACATGTCGCAGCCCTACCCATCCACCGAACAAGGCACATACCGCGCCTGCAGACATACCCACTACCCACACAAGCGGCGAGAACGACCATTCAAAATGAAAACTAAAATGGGCAAGCGACCATCCAATTGCAGTAGCACCCGCGGCGGCAAGCATACCGGCGACGCTACCGATCAACAAAAACTCGATCCACTGCGAATACGACAACTGCTTGCGGGTTGCACCCAACGCACGCAAGAGCGCTGCTTCTTTTTGGCGAACATCTTGCGATCCGGCCAATGCGGCGTACAGCACTAAGACACCCGATGCCAGCGTAAACAGAAAAAGAAATTCAACCGCCGTGATCACTTGGTCCAAAACGTTTTGAAGCTGTTTAATGATCGCACCTACATCAACAACCGTCAGATTAGGGAAATCTAATGTCAGTTGGTTCACGAATTGTTGATCTCTCGGTGGCAAACGAAAAGCTGTGATCCACGTCGCTGGCAAATCAAGAATCGCCCGGGGATTGAGCACCACGAAAAAGTTAACGCGCATGGAACCCCAATCTAACTTACGTAAGCTCGTCACTTTTGCAACCACCTGTTGACCAGCAACATCGAAGGTCAGCTTATCTCCCAACTTCAATTGCAGGGTTTTGGCGATACCGACCTCAACCGAGGCCTCTGGCTCTGCGGCATGCTTATCATCGAACCATGTTCCAGCTGTGATCGTATTGAGTGTGGGAAGATCATCCATCGCAGACAGGTTAAATTCACGGTCGACCATACGCTTTGCTTGGTCGTCCTGATAACTGTCAGCAGTGACGTTGTTGGCATTGACGGCAACAAGTCTGCCACGGATCATCGGGTACATTCGCGGATGGTCAAACGCAGCAAGCCGTTTTGCGATGTCGTCAATCTGATCTGGTTGAATATTAATCACAAATTGATTGGGCGCATCAGCTGGTGTCGACTGTTTCCAAGCCGTGACCAAATCCCCCCGTACCACCGTCAATAAGAGCAATGCCATCAATCCCAATGCGAGCGACACAATTTGGATCACAGTCGCACCTGGACGACGCTGCAATGCCGTCACCGCGAAACGCCATGCTGCAAACCGGAACGCATGACGAACGCGTTTTAACAAGAGAACGACAGCCCATGCCAAGAGGGCGAAAATCGCCATCCCCGCTAAAAATCCTCCGGCCGTAATCAATCCAAGTCGAACGTCGCCGGTCTGCCACAATAACAATCCGACAAACATCACAAGACCCAAGACATAAGTCGCTATCGTCATCGCCTGTGGTGCATCTTGCTCACGCCGAATCACACGGTTATGCGGGACGTTTCTCAATTGCAGAACAGGTGGTAACGCAAATCCAATCAAGAGCAACAATCCGGTCGCCACGCCGTGCACCGCGGGGAGCCAACTCGCCGCAGGAAGATCTTTTGCGAGTAAGCTACCCAGCCACTCGAGTAGCACATAGTGCGCGCCAAACCCGAGCGCAACGCCTGCCATGCTTCCCAATAGACCCAACATGAGAAACTCAAGTAAATACATGATCGTGACTTGGTTCTGTGTCAAACCAAGACAACGCAACATCGCACACGCATCCAAGTGCCTTAGCATAAAGCGCCTTGCTGCCATGGCGATCGCAACAGCGGCGAGCATCGCCGACAATAAACTGACCAAGGATAAAAACTGCTCAGACCGATCGAGCGTTGCCCGCATTTCAGGTCGTCCCGACTCCAACGACTCTAGCCTGACGCCTTTCAGTTGATTCTTTTCGATTTGTTCCTGTAGCTGCGTCTGGAATGTGGCAATCGATTTTGTCGGACCTGCCATTAGTAAGCGGTAGGTGACGCGAGAACCATTTTGTATCAAATGCGTGGCAGGTAAATCACTTGCGGCAATCATGACACGTGGCGCAAAGTTCATAAAACCAGCACCACGATCAGGCTCATCAGCAATTGTTCGCGTAAAAACGAACGACATGTCGCCTAGACGAATGCTGTCACCTGGCTTGATTTGAAGGGCAACCTGTAACGCAGGATCAATCCAGACAGTACCACTCGCTGGGATCTCATTTGTTTCCACTTCTTGCGTGGCAGCATCTGGTGCATTCGATCCGATTGAATGTAACTTTAATTTGCCGCGCAAGGGATAATGCGGACTCACGGCTTTCAAAGAGACGAGCTTCGCGATCGCATGATCGCCCTGACCAGCAATACCCATACTGGAAAACACGACCGTCTCAGCAATCGCCAGACCGCGTTGTTGCGCGTCCGAACGCCAATCGGCATTAATCGGCTGATCCGCACTGACCAGTAGATCGGCCCCAAGTAACTGGTGCGCGTCGCGCTGAAGTCCGCTACGAAGACGATCAGCAAAAAAACCAACGGAGGACAAGGAAGCAACCGCAATCATCAATGCAACCAGCAAAAACCGCAGCTCACCCGCCCGCCAGTCACGCATCATCATGCGCAGGGATAGTCGAAACATCTTTACCTTTCGGTTCAGCCGTGTTTTTGGCTAAATCAGTCAGTCAATCAATTATCATCACAACCTTGTCATGCAATCACGCCACTACTCATTTACTCTGTTACTCAGTAGCATGCGACAATAGCGTTATCCATTGAGTGCTTGAGAAAAGTCGGACAACAAATCTTGCGTATCTTCGATACCAACAGAAATCCGGATCAATGAGTCAGCAATGCCCATTTCCGCACGCTGTACCGGTCCCATTTCAAAGAAAATCGTGTGGGCCACTGGAATAACTAAGGTCCGCGTATCCCCGAGATGCGTCGCATTAATCGCAAGTTGAAGACGGTTTAAATAATCAAAGCAATCAATTTCTGGCGCTAACTCAATGCTTAAAAGCGCGCCATAAGCACGGAATAATTCCGTCGCGATGGCGTGTTGCGGATGAGACGGCAACCCAGGGTAGTAGACGGCCGCGACGCGTGGATCGGCCTCCAACATCGTTGCCAGCGCCAGCGCATTGGCGCATTCGCGTTCCATTCGCAATGCAATCGTCTCTGCGCCAACAGCAATCTGATGCGCCGCATCAGGCGACAGCGTCGCGCCAAAATCACGCAGCCCCTTCGCACGAATTTGCGCCATGCCTTGTTGCGCAGCCGGTTGTTTGCGGAAATTATCAGCAATGTTCGGAAAACGACTCCAGTCAAATAATCCCGTGTCCGTCAACGCCCCACCCAGGACATTTCCGTGACCAGCAATGGATTTGGTCAAGGAGTTCACGACCAAGCCAGCCTGCACTGCCTTTGGGCGGAACAAATAAGGCGAAGTCATGGTGTTATCAACGACAAACAAAATCCCACGCTCGCGGCACAATTCACCGATGCGCTTCAAATCTGCAATTTGTGTGCGTGGGTTGGCGATTGTTTCAACAAAAACAACGCGTGTTTCAGGCTTGAGCGCCGCAGCAACATGTGCCACATCGGTTGCATCGACCAGACTCAGATCGATTCCCTGCATTTTTGCTGTTTGCCATAAGCTATTGGTATTACCAAATAAGAACTTAGAAGAAACAACATGGTCCCCCTGCCGCAATAATGCTTGGAATACCGCGCCGATCGCTGCCATGCCTGTGGCGAAGGTGATGCTCGATGCACCGCCCTCCATTTTGGTGATTTTGTCTTCGAGCGCAGAAACAGTTGGGTTACCCTGACGACCATATCGATAGCCCGATTGCTTCCCTTGAAACACCTGCGCCAAATCACGGGCGTCTTTATAGCCAAATAACACCGAATTATGGATGGGCTTATGAACAGAGCCGTGTTCAATGTCTTTTTGACGGTCGCTATGGAGGATGGTGGTAGTAAAGCCGTAGGAAGTTTTATCGTTCATCGTAAGATCACTGGAATAGAAATATCGGAATGCTGCGCTGCAATTACATAAGTGTAACGCAGAAGCATCAAACATACCGCAATCTCATCCGGTGTCGCACCATCCAAGGTACATTCCCTCGAGGCAACGATTAGCGCATTTTTCCCGCATCAAAGGCGGCGATCGCTTTCTGATAACCGTAGCGCCATTGCAAATGAATCATCTCAACAAAGTCTTCGTGACGCTCTGGTACTTTGAGGGATAAACGGTTCCGCAACCAGAATAATTGCTTACTGATCTGATGTTTGACGAGCGCGGTCTCCATATCCGCCGTATCGATCCAATAGTCGGCTGATTGTGTCAATACGTGCTGCAGCCGACGATTACCATCAATTCCCAGGACAAGACGTATTGCAGGCACGTCAATAAACCGGTTATATCCACCTTTACGTTCCATGATGACTTCACGCCCTAATTTGCGCGCGATTTCAATCGGGAATAAATCCAATACCCCACCCATGTAATAGTGAGACCCGATGGGGTGACATTGGAAGTAAAACATATCTGCAATCGAGGCTCTCACGGCATCCGCAACAGGGGTCTGCGTATCAACAGCCAGCGCCTCAGAGACTGCGCTGTGCCCATAATGGCGAGACCCGATGGGGGACTTCATCCCGTTGAGCAAACCAGCAACACGCTGGCCAGAGAAAATCGTTTCCTCGTAGAGTTTTCTCCCGGCTCTTAATTGCCCTACCTCGGAAGGAGAAAACAATAAGCGCCCTGCAACAATCGCCAAATCAGGTGCGTCAGTATCCTCCATTCTCTCTGGCAGAGGCAGTACAGCAGGGATGTCAAATAAATAGTCATTGAATAAATCAGGGATACGCTTCACATCATTGGCCAACAACGCTCGACGCGCGACGCCACCGATTGCTTTCAACAAACTTTTTTGAGGATTCGCTTGCAAGCCACGCCAAAAATGATGCATCTCAGGCGACGTCAACCACGCCAAGCGCGTCGCATTGTCTGGTAGATGGTGAATGATTGTTCCAGCAATCGCCGCCCCACAACTCGCCAAAATAACATCTGGTTTTTTGCCGCGCTCCTGGCATGCAGCGTAGATCCCAAGGTAATAGCCAAACCGAAAGCCGCCACCAGCCATTACCAGACAACGCTGATATGGTTGCGCTGTCGATACCGACGATGAAAATGATGATGGCGCAGTGCCATTGACATGAGGGAATTGAATACTCTGCTCTGCTGACAACGTTGATCCTTTTATTCACCGAAAACACCTTGGTAGCGCGTTACATCGCCAGCAGGTACATGAGTCATTCTCTATTTTTTAACGCTAACAAATCACCTGTCGCAACGTCAAACGCCATTGCCCAGACGAAGACGAAGGGGTACTATTTTAGCAAAAAATCTTCGATCAACTTGGCTAGCAATGCAGGCTGATCGTGGTGCAGCATATGTCCTGCGTCCATAATCATTTCCTTCTGCAAATGGGGAATATGGGAAAGGCGTCGATCGATCTCTTTTTGTGCTTCTTCTTTGGCCCCCATCCAATGCCACACATTGGTATCGTCGGCTTGCATCCACAGTACCGGCGCAGTGATTTGCTGCCAGCACGCCATTACCTCTTCAACGTGGAAGAGTAAAGGACTTGTTTGCTTGTGTGCAGGATCACCGAGAATCTCCCAGCGCCCTTGCGCATTTTCTTTTGCCCAGAACCCGGATAAAAATGCAGCCCGCTCGTGGGATAGACGTGGATTTGTTTTTTGAAGACGCGCGGCCACCTCTGCCTGAGAAGCATAAGTACGCAATACGGGCTTTTGCCGCAATTCATCCAACCACTTGCGGTAGCGACCAGGCGCTTGCTCGGGGAACGTCGTGGGCAAACCAAATCCCTCTAAATTGACCAAACGTCGAACGCGCTCTGGGCGCGTACCTGCGTACAACCCCACCACATTGGCTCCCATGCTGTGCCCCAGCAGATTGATCGCGCCATCTGGCGCATAGTGATCCAGTAAGGCATCAAGGTCGCCAAGATAGTCAGGAAACCAGTAGGTATCCGTACCGGGAGTCTCTGTTAATCCAAACCCTCGCAGATCTGGGGCGATGACATGCCAGTCCTGCTGTAAATGATCAACGACAAATTGAAACGATGCCGATACATCCATCCACCCATGCAGCATCACAATCAGCGGCGCGCCTTCTTTTCCCCAATGACGAACGTGATATTGCAAACCACGAATAGCAACAAACTCGGAGCGGGATTGCACGACGGGTGATGTAGGAGAGGATGTCATAACAGATGAATTTTTTTCACAAAGTAGTGGCACGCTGACGAGAACACGTCAATATGCAGTAGCATGTCATTCACGGCAAACCATGCACTCGACAACGCCAACACACAATAGAACGACCGTTCGATTATTATAACGGAGACCGAATGAACGTGCAGGAAATAAGTGTCAATCAAGGGGCGGATGATGAATACCACACCCTATTCAACGAATTTCACTGGGAAGTCCCAGAACGATTCAATATCGCTGAGGTCTGTTGCCGTCGGTGGTCCGACGAACAACATCGACTGGCGATCCTTCACGAAGACGAAGCAGGAAACTGCCAAAAACTCAGCTATCGGCAACTGTATCAACAAGCTAATCAACTGTCCAACCTACTGCGACAGCAAGGTGTAGAACGCGGTGATGTCGTTGCTTGCATCATGCCTCAACGCCCAGAGATGGCAGTGACCGTCATGGCGTGTCTACAGATGGGGGCCATCGTCATGCCCCTCTCCTTTTTATTTGGCCCTGATGCATTGGCCTACCGGTTGCAGCACAGCGACGCCTCTACGCTCATCCTCGATCAAAGTGGCGTTGAAGCGTACATGCACATCGCAGACAAGTGTACGAAGCTTAAGACGGTCATTGGTGTTGATTGCCAACAAGTACCGAAAAATTTCGCTGCCTTAGAGTGGGAAACCTACGTCGGCGAGATGTCAAAAAAATTTACCCCTGAACAAACCAGAGCCACGGACCCCGCTATTCTCATCTACACCAGTGGCACGACAGGAGATCCCAAAGGCGCGTTGATTCCACATTCAGCGATTCTGGGTAATTTACCTGGGTTTGTCGCGTCTCAAAATTGGTTCCCACAAGAAAAAGACGTCTTTTGGTCGCCCGCCGACTGGGCTTGGACTGGCGGCCTGATGGATGCCCTCTTGCCAACATTGTATTTCGGCAAACCCATTGTTGCTTATCAAGGTCGTTTCAGCGCAGAAAAAGCATTTTATTTGCTTCAAAAATACAAAATCACGAATACGTTTCTCTTTCCAACGGCTTTAAAAATGATGATGAAGGCATACCCTTCTCCGCGCAAACACTACAAACTCAAGTTACGTGCCATCATGAGTGCAGGTGAATCCGTTGGAGAGACTGTATTTCACTGGTGTAAAGAAGGACTCCGCGTCATACCAAATGAGATGTTTGGACAAACGGAAGTGAACTATATCGTCGGCAATAGTCACCGCTGGCCCGCGAGACCCGGTAGCATGGGGCGTCCTTATCCTGGACATCGCGTCGCAATCATCAATGAATCGGGCGATGTGGTGGCACCAGGTGTCCTCGGTGAAGTGGCGATTAACCGCAACGACGTTCATGGACATCCCGACCCGATCTTTTTTCTAGGCTACTGGAAAAATGATACCGCGACGCGCGAAAAATACTGCAAAGAGTGGTGTAAAACAGGTGATTTGGCGATCGCCGATGATGACGGCTATTTATGGTATCAAGGACGGGCTGATGATATGTTTAAAGCAGCCGGTTACCGAATCGGCCCCTCTGAAATTGAACATTGTCTCATTCAGCACCCCGCTGTTGCCAATGTCGCTGTCGTTCCGCGTCCCGATAAAGAACGTGGCAATCTGGTCAAGGCTTACATTGTGTTGAGTGCCGGTTATGCGCCACAAGAAAAACTCATTAAAGAGCTTCAAGAACACGTCAAAGGAAAATTAGCGCCGTACGAGTATCCGAAAGAGATTGAGTTCATTGATGCACTACCAATGACGACGACCGGTAAAATCCAACGTCGTGTATTACGATTGCAAGAAATCGAACGCGCAGGAATCCGTGATCGTCGTTCATAGATCCAACGTGTATCAAGTAGCTCCAAGCAGCATCAAGTAGCATCAAGTAGCATCAAGGGCGGGTGATCAGGCGAGTTCGGATCACCTCACCTGCCTGCTCAATGACGGCGTCAATGGCTTTTCCAAATGGCACCGCACGGAACGACTCGCCATCAAAGGTACGGTCTTTGCCGATCGTTACCTCTCCACTCGCTACTTGATTAAATTTGAATTTTTCAATTAGCACCCCTGCTTTGGCATCATAAACCGAGATTTCCACACCAATTTCGCGGGATTTTTTTTCCCACAAGCCAAACATCGTTGGAACGCTCTGAATACCTGCATTTCGAATGTCTCCCGAAATCACATAGCGAGCGTCATATGCTGCGGCGACTTGGGCAAGCATCTTCGTTGTCGGCGGTGTCAATTCCCAGTCGTAAGACAGGAGCTCGGGTGTCATGCGCACGTAGAACTGTTGGTCTTGTTCAAGTCGCCGTGCTAACTCTCTTGGAAAACCAAGCGCAATATCATCAATATCAGTGACTTGGGTGGGATGATTCACGGCAAAACCGGTCATCAAAATACTTCGCCCAGGATCGCGCGCCGGAATCAACGACTGCGCCATGAGACTAGCTGGCACAAGATGAAGTGCCAACATCAATAATACGGACGTCCAACTGCAGAGGCGCAATCGCATAAGCATATCCTCTCGGAAAAAGACAATATAGAGATTGAAGGTACAAAGACCCCGCAGTTATGGTCTCGTGATGAATGACTTACCGCAAACCCGACTGCGAGCAACTACATCAAGACAACAAAGTCAAAACAACACCTCCGAGAGGATGCCGATGAGCGACAGCGCAAATGAAAGATACAAGGACGTTATCGACCACAATTCTTATTTCATTAGTATGCTTACAAAAAAAGATGTTGCATTTAAATTATCTTTTAAACTAAGATTCAGAGCTAAATTGATAATATGATCAGATCATGTCCTCCACAACATCCATTCAAATTACACCAGCACTGCCCAGCCACGCAGAAGCCGTGCTCGCGTTCGAACTCGTCAATCGATTTCACTTTGAACAATGGATTGCCAGTCGTGGCGATCATTTTTACTCAGTTCAAGCGGTTCAACAAAGTCTTGAACAAGCGCAATGGGCCGCCCAAGCGCAACGAGAGTGCCATTACTTGGTGTGGATAGGCAATGAGATTATCGGGCGCGTTACTCTCAGAGGTATCGAGCGAGAACAGTACTTTAAAGCTTCGCTCGGGTATCGATTTAGCGCTGAACACGGGGGAAAAGGCTACGCAACCCGAGCCGTCAATGCCGTCTTACAGCACGCGTTTAGCGAACTGAAGCTCTGGCGTATTGAGGCTATGATCATCACCGATAATCTCGCCTCGATCGCCGTCATCAAAAAATGTGGATTCACACAGTTTGGCCATTCGCGCTCGGCGGTGAAACGACATGGCCAGTGGAAAGATCTCTTTTTATTCGAGAAACATGCTGATAGCACCCTCGATAGCGTGAAACGCGCTTAAAAATACCGTTCAGGCAGATAATTTTGCAGTTCATCGCCGAGGGATAGTCACAGACTAGGTAAAAACTTATACTGAATGTAAGTTTTAATAACGACACCAGCAAACGCCGTGCGTATTCCATTGAAATACTTGCGACGCCGAATTTCATCGAATAACGGAGAACCTACTATGCGCCCCATTCTGACTACTACCTTCCTTAGCGTATCACTCGCCATGATCAGCAGCCTTGCCTTTGCGGATGAACAAGCTCGCAATGTACCCGCATTCAATAGCATCAGCACCCAAAGCGCGTGCAAAATCACAATTGAAGTCGGGAAAACACAATCGGTGACACTCAAGGGAGACAGTAAATTTATCGAGAAATTTTCCACTACGGTGTCAGGCAATGAACTCGTCATTACCGAAAAAAACAAAGTGAGTCTCAAGTATCTCAGTACCGATGAAATTATCATTACCGTCCCTGAATTGAAACGCGTTACATTCCAAGGTGCCGGTTCCACTAAAATTAACAACCTCAATGGCGATGAGTTCGAACTTTCTTATGAAGGTGCGGGTAGTTTGACAGCGAACGGTAAGGTGCGACACATAAAAATTCGCTCTAAAGGCGTCGGATCTATTGACATGAAAGATGTCTCAGCGAATGATGTCGAAGTAAAGGGTGAAGGTATTGGCTCGATTACCGTTACGGCATCCGATCGTTTGAACGCCGCACTCCAGGGCATCGGCAGCCTCACTTATTTCGGTCACCCAAAAACGATCAGTAAAGCAATAGAAGGCATCGGTAGCATCAAAGCGGGTGATTGAAACGTCTTCACCTAACGATTACGCAGAGTGTGGCTCTGAAGTACCGGCTTCAGAGCCTTTTTTTTAGGCGATTCAGACCTCTGTCGATTCTTGTTGGGATAATGCTACTAATTCAGCATCACTAAAACCCGCCTCTTTACGCGCATCGAGATTAAATGGCCCCCTCAGTTTAGGGGCTTTGTAGCGTTGTGCTAATTGTGCGTAGGTCTCTATCGTATCAATGCCTTGTAACGCACATCGTTCGTTGTACCAGTGATTGCCTATTGCAACATGCCCTATTTCATCTCGGTAGATAATTCCCAAAATCGCTGCGCCAGCCTGATCGCCTGCCTGTGCTAATTTCGCAGACAAGCCTGGGGTCACATCCAAGCCGCGTGCTTCTAGGGTACGTGGTACCAATGCCAAGCGAGCAAGCAAATCATTATTTGTCTTTTCAGCCATCTCCCAGAGACTATTGTGTGCAGGGAATGACCCATAGTGGTATCCCATCGACTGTAAATGACCCTCTAACAGTTGAAAATGATAGGCTTCTTCTTTCGCTACCTTGAGCCAATCGCGGTAAAACTGTGGCGGCATGCCAGGAAAACGCCACAATATATCCGTAGCAAGATTAATCGCATTCATTTCGATATGCGCTAAGGCGTGGATCAGAATTGCGCGCCCCTCTACGGTGACCATAGAACGTCGCCCTACTTTACCTGGGGCAATCAACTCTGGTTTTTCTGGACGTCCCGGCACACCCGAAGGCACCTCAAACTGCCGTTCAACATCAATCACAACATCATCAGGAATGGCTTGGAGAATCATGCCTTTGTGATTGGTGTCGGTTGCAAGTAAAGCTTGCAAAGCTGCAGCGCGTAATTCCATTAAAAACCCGTTTTCTACTGAATCATTTTTCGTTTAATTCAACGCAAGGGGCGCGACGGCGTTAAAATAGCACGCTCGCACACCACACTTGCGCAGCCATTTCTGGTCGACACGTCAGTATTGATATCAAATCAATAAGACGTAATACGCGGAATGGATGCCATTATCGTTATCAGCCTCTATTTTACGGAAAAATCATGCCCATCTACCAATTAGGTGACATCGCACCGGATATCGATCCTTCGGCCTACATCACTGACACGGCCAACATTATCGGCAAAGTAAAAATAGAAGCCAAGGCAAGCATCTGGTTTGATGCGACTATTCGTGGTGATAATGAACTCATCACCATCAGTGAAAACAGCAATGTCCAAGAAGGTTGCATCCTTCACACGGATCCTGGTTTTCCATTAGTGGTTGGTAAAAATGTCACAATTGGTCACCAAGCAATGCTCCATGGTTGCACGATTGGTGAAGGCTCGCTGATTGGCATTCAAGCCGTCATTTTGAATGGTGCCAAAATTGGTAAAAATTGCCTGGTAGGTGCTGGCGCACTGGTCACGGAAGGAAAAGAGTTTCCGGATAACTCCCTCATTATCGGCTCCCCCGCAAAAGCAGTTCGCACATTGACCGAGCAAGATTTGCGAGGCATGCACCTCAATACGGATAACTATGCGTATCGCGGACAATTGTATAAAACCGAACTCAAGCGGATTGACTAATCCTAGCGGGATGACTGTTCTCGCTGCAGAACAGAAGATGTTATCCGCTAAAGTTCTACCTGCTCTCAAGTAACTGAAGTACCTGTATAGAAACTGTAAAAAGATATGACTGACACCTTACAAAAATTCATGTTCGAAAACGCCGGCGTACGTGGCGAACTGGTTGAACTTGAATCGTCTTGGCAACACATGTTGTCGCATAAAACCTACCCAAAAGCAGTCCAAACGATGCTGGGTGAGCTGATGGCTGCCTCTGCGCTCTTATCCGCGAATTTAAAATTTAACGGCACCATGATTATGCAAATCCATGGTGATGGTCCAGTCAAACTCATGGTTGTTGAATGCGATGCCAACTTACGACTGCGCGCTACGGCAAAACTCGCGGACGATGCTGTCATTGAAGACCATGAGACGTTGAAAGAGCTTGTCCATGCACATGGGCAAGGACGGTTTGTCATCACCCTCGATCCCAACGATAAAGTGCCAGGACAACAAGCGTATCAAGGCATTGTTCCGTTGGACGGCGACAGTGTAGCGACAGTCATCGAAAATTATATGATGCGATCAGAACAGCTCGATACTAAGCTCTGGCTCGCAGCAGATGACAAAGTCACGCGTGGATTGTTGTTACAAAAATTGCCGGAAATTGGTGGCTCCGGCGTGCAGGCAGAAGATGGCGAGGATATGTGGGCACATGCCGTCATGCTTGGTGACACCCTGAAACATGAAGAGTTATTGAGTACAAACATTGAGACCTTAATGCGTCGCTTGTTCTGGGAGCAAACCTTACGTGTCTTTGATCCGCTGCATCCTGTGTTTCATTGCAGCTGCACCCGTGAAAAAGTCGGTGATATGCTCAAAATGTTAGGGCAGGCTGAAGTCGATGCCGCCATCACTGAGATCGGACGACTCGATATCAATTGTGACTTTTGCGGCAAGCACTATGGATTTGATCAAGTCGATTGCGCCCAGTTATTCGCTGCAAAAACCTTAGCAGAAGGCACGGTTGTTGCACCGGAAATTAAACACTAAACACCTCGAGTTGGCACGAAAATAACTGCGCTCTCAGCACTCTCAATCCTCCGCGCTTGCGGAGGATGTTTGCATTAACCTCTATTGGCTGGACGCGCCATGTGATTAATGCACTTTAAAAACAGTAACGTTTTTATTTAAAAAGTCTGCCATAGTTCGAAGCACACTCAATCCACTGCGAACATTCTCCACATTATTCAAATTTCCTTCATTTTCCGCGACGAGATTTTTGACTGATTCAACCATTTGCGACATGTACTGCTCTTGATTCTTTGAACCAATCGCCACCAATTGCACCAACTGCCCTAGCGAACTCGCTGTCGTTGTTACACGCTCAATGACTTCATTGATCGACGATACTTTTTGCGTTCCAGTTTGAACTTGCTCTTGAGATGTTTCGATGAGCAACTTGATTTCTCTTGATGCATCTGCACTTCTCCCCGCCAAGCTTCTTACCTCAGACGCGACCACGGCAAATCCCCTTCCGTATTCACCTGCTCTTGCTGCCTCTACTGCGGCATTTAATGCCAGGATATTTGTCTGAAAAGTGATGCCTTCAATCAGGGAAACAATATCGGAAATTTTCTGAGAGAACTCAGTGATTAACATCATTTGCTGTAGCGCAGCGGATACCGCAGCACTACTCAATTGTGCGACGCGAGACATATCATCTGCCAATCGCATTGCCTTCTGCGCGCTTGTAATATTGTCTAATGTAACGGTATTGTTTTTTTGAATGAGGATAAATGAGTCGTTCAATGCTTCGGATTGAAGCCTTGCCTTACTCTCCATGGCAAGGCAATCTGCCTCTACCGATTCGACCGTTGTGTCGATTTCATTTGCACTCACCTTAATACTCCGAACGAGCTGCGTCATTCCGTCGGAAATTTGGTTAAACGCACTGATTGTCTGACCTACCTCATCTTGCCCTTTGGTTTGTAGACGATTCGAAAAGTCTCCTGTCGCCATCAATCGAGCTGAGTCCGTGACGTGTTGCAGCGGATTAAATACTGATCGCATAATTCGGATACAGAAAAAACAAGCAAACACCAGCGATACTACCAGCATAATGATGCCCCTTCTCTGCTCGCTCGCTTGCAATTTCTCAACATTGGCCCTGACAGTCACAATTTGATCATTATAAAATTTTTGCGCTTCGTTAATCGATGTACCTAATTTTAGCAATCCTGGTTTTAAATTTCCCTCTAACATTGATATCGCGGCATCCTTTTTACCCGCTTTGATGAGCCGAGAAAATTTAATGAAATTAACGAGTATTCCTGAACTATTGTTACCAATATTCTCCGCTAGCCTCTTAGAATCCTGATTGGACTTATCCGAGAGAATTTTTTGCAACGATTCAATCTCGTTACCAACAACCGGTCTCTGCGCTTCAATTAAAGACAAATACTTATCTCGGTCGGTGTCGTTGTCAGCCAAAAGTGCATCGCGCGCAATCAGACTCATTTCAGCCAGATCTATTTCGAGCGACTCTAGCTGCGATAGTTGGGGCAAATTAGTATTGAGCAATTCCTCGTAGGATAAACGGGTCATTCTCGCATCTTGAAATCCAGAAAAAGTAATCAACAGCATCATAAAAATTAAAACGATATAGCCACCGGCGATTCGACATGCAAGTGCATGCTGAGCAATACTTTTTACTAGCGCTTGTAATCTATTTCTCATTTTGCTATCCACCTGAGTAATTTTTAATTCCGGCATCCGTTATTGATGATTTATCCGGTCTTACTGTGCTTTCATTTCCTTGATACCCGTCCCATTGATGCATTAAGCCAATTTTGAGTGCAAGTCGGTATCCCAGTAGGATCGCAATAACTACGGAATGTGATAAGGGCGTCAAAATCCCGGGTTTCATCGACCACCAAAAATGGAGCAAAACGAGTACTGCGATCAGATAGATAGTCTTATGCAAGGTCATCCAGAATCGTCCGAGTCGACGCTTTAACGAATCAAGCGACGTCAAAGCAAGAAGAGACAATAGAATCATCGCAACAAAGCCTGTCAATAAATACGGTTTATCCTTGGCATCTTGGACAGCTATATGTAAGTCAAAATCAATATCAAAGATCACATAGAGCGCCACATGATTAGTGGCATAAAAAAAGGACCACAAACCCAACATCCGGCGCAATTTAATCAGCCAATTCCAATCAGAGAGCCGTTTCCCATAGGGTTGTTTGAATTTGATTGCGGCAGTGCATAGCAAACGGCGAGAAGGTGTGACAGCCAAGGTTGCCGCTAACATGATGAGAGAGAAGCGGCCTGACAAATGCGTCAATTGATTTAAGGGATCCTCATTCAACTGACCAGTCAAGTACTGATAAAGTGTCGCCACTCCCGGAAGGCAGCAAAGGACAAAAACGCTTCGTTGAACGCGAGTGTAATTATTTTTTAGCCACATCCCGAACATCATATTAATACAATGCCTTCGCATCATTATGTGCATACAAATAAGCAACCTGATCTGCATACCCATTCAACATCAACGTTGAATGTTTTTTCATCTCACCTATACTATTTTCCCGCTGCTGACTCCAGCGAGGATGCGATACGAGCGGATTCACATTTCCATAAAAGCCATATTCACTTGGAGCAAGAATGTTCCAGCTTGTAGCAGGTTGCGACGACACCAAACGTATATGCACAATTGCTTTGGGATTTTTAAAACCGTATTTCCACGGAACAGCGATGCGTAATGGAGCTCCATTTTGTTTAGGAAGTGGTTTTCCGTAGAGCCCTGTAACAGCGAAAGTTAAAGGATGCATCGCCTCATCAATGCGTAACCCCTCTCTATACGGCCAGATTAAACTGCCAGCACGTTGCCCAGGCATTTCGGAACGACGATGGACACTCTCGAATGCCACAAAGCGAGCGCGACTCGTTGGTCGCGCCCTATCGATCAAACGTGCCAAAGAAAATCCAGTCCATGGAACCACCATTGACCAGCCCTCAACACAACGGAAACGATAAATGCGCTCCTCCATTGCAAAAAGCTTCGTCAAATCGTCGATATCAATAGTGAAGGGATTTTCTACTTCACCGTCTACGGTGATTGTCCATGGATGCAAAGTTAGGTCTTGCGCCAATACTTTGACGGCCTTCTTGTCATTAGAAAATTCGTAGTAATTATTGTAGTTAGTGATCAACTCAATGGGGGTTGCTTTCAGCGCACCCGCATTCTCATCATCCGAAGTCAAACCATCTTTTGCATACACTGTACGATCCAAAAAGCTACTCCCGGTCAACATGCCGGCAATGAGCATTTGCCTTCTCTTTTTAAAGAAGATCTCCTCAGGCGTGACCTGATTTTCAGAGATCCTCGACATCGAAAAGGAAGGCATATGTGCAATTTACTTTGCAGGCAATTCAGGTAGTTTGATCGCCTTGTAGGGGGAGGATAAAGCCTCCAGAAAACTGACGAGACTATTTTTCTCATCCGCGGTCAGACCTAATGGCAGGAGATTGGGGGAAATATTGGATCGCACAGCTCCGCCTTTATCGTAATGATCAATCACTTCAGATAAGGTTTTTGCAGAACCATCATGAAAATACGGTGCATTACGCGCCACCTCTCTCACTGTCGGCGTTTTAAATGCCCCTTTCATCGCTGCGACAGGCTTCTGTAGATAGCGTCCAAGATCCGGCTCTGGATTACCGAACGACGCCAATCCGATATTATGAAAACCACTATCTGAGAAATTTGCGCCACTGTGACAGGCGATACAGTTTGCTTTTCCAACAAATAACTTAAAACCGTTCACTTGTTGCACTGTCATTGCTTTCGAATCACCTTTTACCCAGCGATCAAATGGCGATTGATTACTGATAATGGTGCGTTCAAACGATGCAATGGCTTTCGATAATGTCACCTCATTGATCAGTTCACCAGGATAGGCTTTCGCAAATTTTGCTTTATAAGCTTCATTCATATTGAGCCAACGAAACAACTGAGCGATATCCATATTCATCTCTGAATTACTTTGCATCGGACCCATTGCTTGATCTTCAAGCGAGGATTTTCGTCCATCCCACATCTGAATTTTGTTGTACACCGTATTGTATAAAGCGGGAGTGGCTCGCCCTAGAATAGTCCCCTTCACACCCTTTGCTGTCGCCAGACCGTCAGACCAACCTAAACCAGGGTTATGGCAAGTAGCACAGGACATGTTGCCCTCGCCTGATAACCGGGGGTCAAAAAAGAGCGCCTGACCAAGTGCTATACGTTCTGGCGTTGGCTTGTTATCTGCTGGATAGGGAACAGGACCAAGTACAAATTCTTTCAGACTAGGATGCCCTGCCTGAAAAACGTACTTGTTTTCCTGTGCCATGGATGAGGTAAAAACGAAACTCAACAATAAAAAACACCATATCGCTTTCATTTTGTTTCTCCCTACTTAAATTTTCGAATTGAAAAAAGGAAATTGAGCAAATCATTTATTTGCTCATCTGTTAATTGCTCACCCCAGGGTGGCATACCCTTTCCACGACCATTCGCCTCCCCACCTTTACGAATCATTTGTGCAATGTATTCGCGCGGCGCAACAGATAAAGTGAGATTAAACGGAGGTGGTGTATGTAATTTTGCTGCACGACCATTTCCTAAACCTTCCGGTCCATGGCAAAGAATGCAGTAATTGAGAAACGCGGCATGACCACGAATGATCGAAGCTTCCATGGAGTCTTTAAAGTGACGCACAACGCATTCATCACTCACCTCACCATTGCACATTTTCAGTGCCTCTTGCGTGATCGTTTTTTTGGCTGGCTCATCCGCATGTACGACAAGCGCGTGACCCATCAAAAAAAGACCCAAAAATAAAGAATATCGAAATCTCATTTCTCGACCTCAATCACCATTTTCATGTTCGGGTGAATCGAACATTCGACTTCCACTTTTCCCGCTGCGTCAAAGGTGACTTTTTTAGACTGCCCCTGCGGAAACGACCCCAAATCAAATGACTTGGCATCAGACAATGAGAAAATGTTATGGGCGATTGCGTCAACATTTTTAAACTCAACCGTATCGCCTACTTTCACTTTCAGTACTTTCTTACTGAATTGTTTATCTTTTTGCTCAATCACATGCTCTGCCGCAAGCAGTTGGGTTGTGCACACCGATAAAGCAATGAATAAGACTGTGCGTAACATCAGAGATCTCCCTTTTTTCCTCATAGCACTGCTTAACGCTATAGCTTGCACCATGACCTCACAATGTGCTTGGCACATCGATCCGAACAATGCGTCCGACAAAAGCGTTACATCAAAAATATTTGGTGATGGAATTTTTTGTTGAAGATAAAACAAAAGCGAATTACTGATATTGATTTTAGTGCAACGCTATTTTTTGCCTATCCCTAGGATTAGCGATGGATCGATCAATAAGAAGGAAGAAAAAGTGCTTACGGCATGTGTAACGATGTCATCGCACCGCAAACGCATAAGGAAGATAGCCGTTAAGGCTTTTTTTTGGGGAGGGGAATACCACTCAAAGGAGAAATAAAAAAAGAAAAAAAGAAGAGAAAAAAAAGCCAATCACCTTTACGGTCATTGGCTTTTCTTCGGCAATTGTAACGCAATCAGAATGCAGCAATGCCAGTTTGCGCACGTCCCAAAATCAACGCATGAATATCGTGTGTACCTTCGTAAGTATTCACCACTTCTAAATTCACAAGATGGCGAGCGATACCGAACTCATCTGAAATACCATTTCCGCCCAACATATCACGAGCCATCCGAGCGATATCCAGTGATTTACCACAAGAATTACGCTTCATGATCGATGTGATCTCGACGGCGGCAGTACCTTCATCTTTCATTCGACCGAGGCGCAAACAACCTTGTAACGCCAAGGTAATTTCTGTTTGCATATCAGCGAGCTTTTTCTGGATAAGCTGATTTGCGGCTAATGGACGTCCAAACTGTTGACGATCCATTGTGTACTGACGCGCGGTATGCCAGCAGAATTCGGCAGCGCCAAGTGCGCCCCACGCAATGCCATAACGGGCAGAATTGAGACAAGTGAATGGCCCTTTGAGCCCTTCCACGTGCGGCAGCAAATTTTCTTCCGGCACAAAAACCTCATCCATCACGATTTCGCCAGTGATCGATGCACGCAAGCCAACTTTGCCATGAATGGCGGGAGCAGATAAGCCTTTCCAGCCTTTTTCGAGAATAAAGCCACGGATACGACCATCATCCGTTTTCGCCCATACGACAAACACATCCGCAATCGGACTATTGGTGATCCACATTTTTGCGCCAGACAGCGAATACCCACCAGGTACAGATTTAGCGCGTGTCACCATGCTGCCAGGATCGGAACCATGATTCGGCTCTGTCAAACCGAAGCAACCAATCCATTCTCCGGTGGCTAATTTAGGCAGGTATTTTTGTTTTTGTGCTTCGCTACCGAATTCATTGATTGGCACCATGACCAACGAACTCTGCACGCTCATCATCGACCGGTATCCAGAATCAATCCGTTCGACTTCACGTGCAACCAAACCATAACAAACGTAGTTAAGACCTGCGCCACCATATTGGCTTGGAATCATGGAGCCTAATAAACCAAGCTCACCCATTTCACGGAAGATAGCAGGGTCAGTTCTCTCGTGACGAAACGCCTCCAGCACCCGTGGCGCCAGTCTTTCTTCGCAGTATGTACGTGCAGCCTCTTGTACCATGCGCTCTTCATCGCTCAATTGCGAGGACAACAACAAAGGATCTTCCCAACTAAATACTGCCTTGGCCATCTAATTCTCCTGATTATTTTTTTATCTCAATGTACTACGATGCCCTGAATGGGGTACATCAGGTGACATCCGCCGTCTTACCTGTGTATGGCACTATTTTATGACTTTTTTAGCTACAGTACCACTTCACTCCGGAACGATGGCGGTTACTTCGATTTCTACTTTAGCACGATCTTCAATTAAGGCTGTGACTTGCACTGCGGTCATCGTCGGATAATGTTGTCCAATGAGTTCACGATAGGCGATTCCTATTTCTTTATACGCCGCGATATATTCTTTTTTATCAGTGACATACCACGTCATCCGCACAATATGTTCGGGGCGCGCGTTGGCCTCTGCCAGCACGTCAACAACATTCTGTAGTGCCTGACGTACCTGCCCCGCGAAATCATCGGTATGAAACTGCCCTTGCGCATCCCACCCTATCATACCGCTGACGCAGACTGTTCGTCCCGATGCGGCAATACCATTAGAGTAACCGCGCGGTCTCATCCATCCTTCTGGCTGAAGTATTTGTAGCATGTTCATTCCTCTGTCTTGGCAGCAGCAAACTCTTTCAGTAACTCTCTGCCGATAATCAATTGTTGTACTTCGCTCGCTCCTTCGTAGATACGCAAAGCACGAATCTCACGATAAAGTCGTTCTACTGGCATATCGCACACCACGCCTAATCCGCCAAACATCTGTAAGGCAGCATCAATCACCTGTTGCGCACTTTCTGTTGCCGTTAGTTTTGCCATTGCCGCTTCTTTTGTAACCTTCTTGCCTTGATCCCGCTGCCATGCTGCGCGGTAAATCAATAAAGCTGAGCTGTCCACTGCCATCGCCATGTGCGCAAATTTTGCTTGCGTAAGCTGAAAATCAGCCAGTGTTTGCTGAAACATGCGACGCGTCGTCGCACGTTGCAATGCTTCATCCAGCGCACGCCGCGCAAATCCTAGGGCAGCGGCTGCCACGGAAGTCCGAAATACATCCAATGTTGCCATCGCGACTTTAAATCCTTGCCCAGACTCCCCGATCCGTTGCGTCACCGGAATCCGGCAATCATTGAACGTCAGGCGCGCCAGTGGATGCGGTGCAATCACGTCAATGCGCTCTGCAATGTCAAAGCCCGGCACATCAGCATCTACGATAAAAGCAGAAATACCTCGCGCCCCAGGTGCTTCTCCGGTCCGTGCGAAGACGACATATACGTCGGCAATCCCACCATTCGAAATCCACGTTTTTTCGCCATTCAAAACGTAATGTTCACCATCGAGTGTCGCGGCACATTGCATCGAAGCGACGTCTGAGCCCGCCTCTGGCTCCGACAAAGCAAACGCTGCAATTTTTTTTCCAGACGCCACGGCAGGTAAATACGCTTCTTTTTGTGCTGGTGTGCCAAACAAACTAATCGCACCCGAGCCCAGTCCTTGCATCGCAAAAGCAAAATCAGCCAAACCCGAATGGCGCGCCAAAGTTTCCCGCAACATGCAAATCGCACGTGTATCGATCACATCATGTATGCCACCATATGCTTGGCCGCCAATCGCATAACGAAGCCAACCAGCATCACCGAGCTGCTTGACGAGATCACGACAAGCCTGATCAACATCGTGGCCATGTGCATCGGAAATATGGGTTGCTGCCCATTGATCAAGCGCTTGCTGGAGCTCACCATGCCGCGAATCAAAAAAAGGCCAGTCGAGGTAGCTACGATCTGCCAATATCTGTGTCATGTTCAATTTCCTTCAAATACCGGCTTCTGTTTAGCGACGAATGCATGATAAGCACGATGAAAGTCATTCGTCATCATGCAGATTGCTTGTGCTTGCGCCTCCGCTTCAATTGCTTCATCGACCCCCATGTTCCATTCTTGTTGCAGCATTTTTTTTGTCATTGCATGCGCAAAGGTCGGTCCTTCTGCCAAGGTTTTTGCGTAGTGTCGCGCATCAGAGAGCAGATCATCCGGTGAACTCAGACGGTTAAAAAACCCCCACCGCTCGCCTTCTTCTCCAGACATTGAGCGACCAGAATATAGGAGATCGGAGGCACGCCCTTGCCCGATAAGCCTCGGCAAAATGGAGCAAGCCCCCATGTCACAACCAGCCAGCCCAACGCGCGTGAATAAAAACGCTGTTTTACTACGTGCCGTTCCGAAACGAATATCCGATGATAAGGCGAGAATGGCACCAGCACCCGCACACACGCCATCAATCGCCGCAATAATCGGTTGAGGACAAGCACGCATCGCTTTGACCAAATCGCCCGTCATTCGTGTGAAACTCAAAAGGCCAGGCATGTCTAATTGGGTTAATGGTCCGATGATTTCGTGCACATCCCCACCGGAACAAAAGTTCTCACCGGCACCCGAAATCACCACGGCTTTCACATCATCCGCATAGGCCAAGACACGAAACAAGTCGCGCAATTCGGCGTACGATTCAAACGTGAGTGGATTTTTACGCTCGGGGCGGTTCAGTATGATGGTCGCTACTGCATCAGCGACTTCAAAATAAAAATGACTCGCCTCGTAGGCTGCAAGATGTTGACGCCCGCCTGGTAATTGATGGGGCTGCCCTGGAAGATATTTCATCATTTATTCCTGTTCTGACTTCATTTTTGAAACATTCAAATGTGTTTTGACTTGTGATAGCAATGCCGATAAATGCGTTTTATCTTTGGCGGGCACGCCTGCAAATAACTCGGCAATCCACGCTTCGTGGACGGCCGCCATACGCTGAAACGCGATTCGTCCAGCGGGTGTCAGCATGACACTATAAGCGCGACGATCCTTAGGATCAGGAACGCGCATCACTAAGTTTTCTTGTTCGAGTTGGTCAGTAATACCGGTGATATTGCCACCAGTGACCATCATGCGCTTGGACAACTCTCCCATCCGCAATCCCTCAGGATATCGCTCTAATTGCGCCATCAAGTCGAAACGCGGCAAAGTAATACCAAACTCATTTCTTAATCGTGATCGGATTTCTGACTCGACCATCACGGTACACGACAACATGCGCAGCCATAGGCGCAATGAATCATGATGATCGTCTGTCAGACGCGTTTCCAAATCGGATGCGTGATCTAAGTCATCACCAGAAAATTCGGCGCTCATTGCATCACCTCACCACCAGCGACCGCGATAGCCTGACCAGTCATCGCGCTGGCACTTGTCTGGCACAACCATGCCACCGTATGTGCGACCTCTTCAGGTTGAACAAGGCGACGCATCGGATTGCCCTCTGCCAGCGCAGCCCGCGCTTGGACTTCAGTGCGCCCCGTCTTGATCATGATATTGGCAACAGCATCCTGAACAATATCGGTTTCAGTATAACCAGGGCACACCGCATTGACGGTGATACCCTTATCCGCCACTTCTAATGCCAATGAGCGTGTCAGTCCCACAACCGCGTGTTTGGAAGCGCAATAAGCGCTGACATAGGGGTAACCAATCCGACCGGCGGTACTCGCGATATTCACAATTCGTCCCCAGCCTTTTGCTAACATCGCGGGCAAGACCTGCCTTGTGCAATGAACTGTTCCCATCAGATTGACATTGAGCATGTCGTTCCATTGTTGAACATCGGTTTTGAGAAAAGGTGCCGAACTCGCTTGACCCGCGTTATTGATCAGTATTGCGATATGCCCAAAACGCGTAACGGCTTGGTCAATACCCCTCATCACCGAGTCAACATTGGCGACATCCATCACGACATAAGCGATCGCTGCAGCCCCTGTGCCGTCCGCACTTTCTACACCGTCTCGCTTAGGGTAGGATTCCGAGAGGCGACGAGCGGCTGTCCGCAACCCATCTTCATTTCTGCCAGCAATGGTTACGCGATAATTTTCTTTTAATAACGCCTCAGCGATGGCAAGACCTATGCCTTTACCGCCACCGGTAACGAATGCATGTTTCATTTCTGTTGATGGCATTATCCGACCTACCCTTCAAGTAACTTCGCTGCAATCTGTTGCGGCGTCAACCCAGCGCTGGCAGCGGCAATTTGACGTTCACGCTCGGCGTTGCGTTCCATCTGAAATTTTCCGGCGAGGTATTGCTTCGGCCAACTTATTTCTGTCACGCCAAGCTTGGCAGCCTCATGGAAGGTCCAGGCAGGATCGGCGAGATGCGGACGCCCCACGGCACACAGATCAGCGCGACCAGAGGCAATGATGCTATTGGCATGATCGGCCTCAAAAATCGACCCCACCGCCATCGTCGGAATCTGTACTTCATTTCGAATACGATCAGAAAATGGTGTCTGAAACATCCGTCCAAACACAGGCTTCTCTGCTTTACTAACCTGCCCCGAAGAGCAATCAATCAGATCTGCGCCAGCTGCTTTAAAAAGTCGAGCGATTGCGACCGCATCGTCGGGTGTAATACCGCCCTCAACCCAGTCATGAGCTGAAATCCGGACGGAAATGGGTTGATGTTGCGGCCAGACGTCGCGAATTGCCTTGAATACTTGCAATGGAAAGCGACACCGATTTTCTAATGATCCGCCAAATTCATCCTGACGCTGATTCGTTAAAGGAGAAATAAAACTCGACAACAAATAGCCATGTGCGCAGTGGAGTTCTAACCAATCAAAACCAGCCTCTGCTGCCGCTTTCGTGGCTTTGACAAAATCATGCAAGACACGATCCATATCAGCCAAAGTAGCGGCACGGGCGCGTTGCGATATTCCTGGCAGATATTGCTGTTCGGATGCCGAGATCAACGGCCAGCCATTTTCCTCAAGGGGTTGATCGATGCCATCCCAACCAACTTTCGTTGCGCCTTTCGCACCCGCATGGCCCAACTGCATCGCAATTTTGGCATCGGTGTTGGCGTGCACAAAATCAACGATCCGTTTCCATGCTTTCGTGTGTTCGTCTGAATACAATCCAGGACAAGCTGGCGTGATGCGCGCATCAGCTGAAACACACGTCATTTCTGCAAACACCATTCCAGCACCACCCATCGCGCGACTTCCCAGATGCACCAAATGATAATCCCCCGCCACACCATCGACAGCAGAATATTGCGCCATAGGCGAAACGACAATACGATTTTTGAGGACAACATCACGCAGCTTAAATGGGGTCAACATCGGAGGTATTGTTTGACCGACGGGCGGCTTCGGCAAACCAGCCTTGATAAACGCTTGCTCAGCAATCCATTGCTCAACACTCCGGACATAACCAGCATCTCTGACCCGTAAGTTTTCATGCGATAAACGCTGGCTGCGAGTCAACATCGAGTACGCAAACTGCGGCGCTTCTAACGCGGTGTAGCGCTTGACGTTCTCAAACCACTCCATCGAATTACGCGCTGCACTCTGAATTTTCAACACTTCAACCGATCGCAATTGCTGATAATGATCAAGCACTGCAGCCATTCCCTCATGGCCTAATTGCGCAAAACTGTTGCTCAATTCAATCGCATCTTCCAATGCTAGTTTGGTACCAGAACCAATCGAGAAATGGGCGGTATGCGCTGCGTCGCCCATCAAAACGACAGGCACTCGCTTGTCAACAATGGTGTTCCAATGGACCCAGTTTTTGCAAATAATACGAGGGAACTTAATCCAGTTTGCTGATCCGCGCAGATGTGAAGCATTGGCCATCAATGCATTACCATCGAGATATTTGGCAAAGATACGTTCACAAAAGTGAATCGCCTCTTCTTGCGACATCTTATCGATCCCTGCTTTCAGCCACACTTCCTCTGGCGTCTCGACAATAAAGGTCGCAGTGTCACCATCGTATTGATAAGCATGCGCCTGAAACCAGCCAAACTCCGTTTCCTCAAACGCAAAGGTAAAAGCAGAGAACAGTTTTTTGGTTCCCAACCAAACAAACCGGCATGTGCGTGGTTCGACATTGGGTTGATAACTGCTCTCATAGCGAGTTCTGATCCGGCTATTTAATCCATCTGAGGCGATCACCAGATCCGCATTGTGCTGGGCAGCGAGCGCCTGATCGTCAATGACATCTGTCTCAAAGACAAGTTTCACGCCGAGTGATTCGCACCGTTCCTGTAGGATATTGAGTAAGCGTTTTCGACCGATACCACAAAACCCATGTCCACCTGAGGTGATAACCTGTCCCTTAAAATGGGTATCAATATCATCCCAATGGTTAAACGCCTGCAAAATTGATCGCGCCGTCTCTTCATCCGCCTTGACCAAGTTGCCGAGGGTTTGATCGGAAAAGACGACGCCCCAACCGAAGGTGTCATAAGGGCGATTTCGTTCCACGACCGTGATGTGGTGTTCAGGATGTTGCTTCTTCATCAGCATCGCGAAATACAGTCCGGCAGGTCCCCCACCGATACAAAGAATATTCATTTACTGCCCTCACAATCTATTTCGTTGGTATTTACCGATCGATATACTGGAATCAGGTATTTGTTATCCAATTAGCTCAGCCTTAATTTAAAACGCTGCAACTTACCGGTTTCTGTTCGTGGCAAGCTCGTTTTGAATTCGATCGCACGGGGATATTTGTACGGTGCAATCGATTTTTTGACAAAATCCTGTATCTCCTTGATGAGCGCATCATCGGCATCAAAGGCCGGTCGCAGCACAATAAACGCTTTGACGATTTGTCCTCGCTCATCATCAGGCAGTCCGACAACAGCGCACTCTGCTACAGCTGGATGAAGAAGGATTGCGTCTTCCACTTCCGGGCCAGCGATGTTGTAACCGGCAGAGATGATCATGTCATCGGTTCGAGCGCAATACCAAAAATAGCCATCTTCGTCCATTTGATACGCATCACCCGTCAGGTTCCAACCATTGACGACATATTTCTGCTGGCGGTCATCAGCAAGATAGCGGCAGCCTGTGGGGCCCTTCACCGCTAGACGTCCAATTTGTCCCGCGCCGAGCATTTGGCCTGCATCATTCAAAATACAGGCTTGATAGCCGGGGATAGGCTTTCCTGTCGCGCCCGACCTGACATGTTCATCTGCGGCAGAGATAAAGATATGCAACATCTCTGTTGCACCGATACCATCGATCATCGTCAACCCCGTTGCTCGCTTCCACGCTTCTCTTGTTGACACTGGCAGCGCCTCTCCGGCGGAGACGGTTTTACGAAGATCATGGAGATCAAATTGACTAACGAGTGGCGCCATCTGGCGATAGAAAGTGGGTGCCGTAAAACAGATCGTCGCGTTGAAATCGCTGATCGCTTTTAATAAAGACTCGGGTGTTAGTTTTTCAAGTAAAACCGCAGTCGCTCCCACACGCAACGGGAACAGTAGCAATCCTCCCAAGCCAAACGTGAACGCTAACGGAGGGGTACCAATGAAGACATCACGCATTTCCGACTTCAGTGTCGAGCGTGGGAAGCAATCACATATTGCCATCACGTCTCGATGAAAATGCATTGTGCCCTTGGGCTTTCCTGTCGTTCCGGATGTGAAGCTAATCAGACAAACGTCCTCGGCAGAGGTATCGACCGCGGTAAATTGCGGCGACTTGTCGCGCATCCGCGATTCGAGCGCATCATCACCGCCGCTGAAATAAAACACATGGCGTAAGGTTGGAGATTGTTGCTGGGTCTGCTCTAATTCTTCTCGAAGTGAATAGGCACAGAGGGCATGGGTAATCTCCGCTTTCTCACAAATAACACTGAGCTCTTTGGCGCGGAGAAGCGGCATCGTCGGTACGGCAATGCCGCCGGCTTTGATCACTGCCAAAAAACATGCTGCCATCATCGGTGTGTTTGTACCCCGAAGAAGTACACGATTTCCAGGCACCATCCCACACTCTTCCACAAGCACCCGGCAAAGACGGTTGACGGTCTGTTGCAGATGATCATAGGTCCATGACTCAGCATACGTCCGTAGCGCCAATTTGCTACGAACACTGTCAAGCTCGTTGCAGGTTCGATCCAAAATTTCATGGACACAATTAAGACGGTCGGGATAGTTTAATTCCGGCAACGCAAAGATAAGCTCTGGCCATTGCTCGCGTGGTGGTAGGTTGTCATGAGCAAACGTATCCACGTGGGCTGATGGCGCTCTTACACTGAAATCCATGCTACCTCCTAGTACCAAGGGGGATATAGAAATGTAACGACTTTACACTTCAATGCAATATACTTTAAACCTAAACTATTTAAAGGTAAAGTATTTTTAAAATAGCATGTGCGTTAAATCAATGGCTGAACGTTATTGGAGATCATGAAAGACGGGGTGACAATCTCGATGAGGCCGACGAGTAATGAAATGACTTCACACTGCAATCGAAGTCCTAGTGGAACTCAAATTCAAAGTCAAAGTCGAAATCGAAAAATATTAATTTTTAGACAAAGATAAGATCAACTAATCGGCTCAGGTCAACGCAGGCGGTACACACCCCTCTACCTTACGCAGCACAACACCCCCTTGATCGATCGCCCGTTGCAGGTCACCATTCTCAAGAGCGGCGACCGTTTCTGGGTCATTTTTTGCATGTTCAATCCCTAACGCTTGGTTGCGCCCACCTGATTTAGCCATATAGAGCGCGAGATCACTCAGATGAAGTGCCCTTTCCCACCCCAAATCAACATGAGGCGCACAAGGCAAAGGTTGAAGGATATACCCAGCAGAGATAGTCGATGAAATCCGCTGATGACCAAACGAAATGGCGGATTCTGCGACGATGTTAATCGCCCGCTCTACAACTGGCACGACACGTTCGACCGGAATGCCGTGCAAGAAAATCAAAAATTCCTCGCCACCCCACCGCATCAACATATCTTTCTCACGCAGAATACTCTGTAAACGACGACCAATTTCAATTAACACCTGATCGCCAAACAAGTGACCATAGGTATCGTTGATTTGCTTGAAATGGTCGATATCCAAGAGCATTAGTACGTTGACGCCTGCCGAATCTTCAGCCCGTGATGGCATGCGTACTTGGGAGCGCATAAAGTTCTGGAAAGCGCGACGGTTCAATAGTCCCGTCAGGGGATCACGCGTTGATTGGTCCGCCAAGGTGACATTGGCATTTTCGAGAATGACATTATTTCGACGAGCACGACGATAGAGCCAAGTAATCGCCGCAGTGACAACGCCACCCACAATGCAGGCGAGAATTGCGACAACGCGTTGCAGGCCTTTATTCTCAAGTTCTACAGCTTGTAATTTATTTTTTTGCTCGAGAACGTCGATTTGTTTTTGTCGCTCGCTTAGATTGAAGCGAACCTGTAATTCCGACACCGCCTTATCCCGCTCTGCCTGAAACAGATCTTCGCTGATCTTACGTTGCTCTTGCATCGCGGCTAATGCATCCTTATACAATCCCGCCCGCTCATACGCCGCCGCCAGATCGCCTAACGCCGATTCCATATTTTGGGTCGCTTTCGTCTGGCGTGAAAAATTAATACCCCGCTTCGCCTCTGCTGCACCTTGTGAGATGAGCCCCATACTCATATGACACACACCGATATTTCCATAGGCAATCGCCGCCGTATCAAGCTTGCCGTCTTTTTGGGCGATGGCGAGTGATTTTTGCGCGTAATCGACGCAGGCCGCATATTTACCCTGATTCATGGCAGCATCGGCCATGTTATTTAAGGCCAGCATTTGATCATGGCGATCACCAACACTTCGAGCGATCTTCAACGCCTCAGAATACGCCGCGTTCGCCTCATTCCAATTGTCTTGATTGGCAAATGCATAACCTCGCATATTCGCAATGTTGGCCATTAACACGCGCGCGTTGAGCTTTTTCGCTAATTCATCAGCCCGTGCGTTGTATTCAAACGCCAATTTCTGGTCTTTTAAGCGAAGATAAAGCCGACTAATATTATTGAGGTTCTTTGCGCGCCGAAGCTCCGTCAGTCGCGTTCGATCATCAACGACCTCCATTGCTGCCAAATCGTGCTCTAGAGCGACCTTAAAGTTACCCACGTTGGCATATAACTCGCCGGCGAGCGTATGCACTTCATTGTTGAGGCGCGGCTCGGAAACGGTCTTGGAGATCGTGAGCGCTTGTTCAATTGTTCCAATCGCATCCACCAACAAGACCTGGTCCTTGAGCATGGCCGCCTGATAGGTCAAGCCCATTGCGGTGGCAATCGGATCATGAAATTGCCTACCATGCAACAGGAGGCTCTCATTAAGCATTTTTGCCTGCTGCGCATCACCACCATCGATGTAAAGCGGGATGAGCGCAATGAGTAATTCGCGTCTGTCTATCGCTGTTGCTGCATCAGGCATGCGTTGCAATAGCGCCTGCAACTGCATGACCGCCTGATCGTGGTGACTTTCTGCAAGATCTCGCAAACGAGAAATTTCATGTGAGACTGGCGATGGTCCTGCGTTCGCTACCTGAGCCACCGTGACACCGCCACCAATGATCATTGCGCAAAGAACATTCAACAAATGATGGCGTAGGGGCGATGGAAACATAGATGACCAAGTCAAAATAATGTGGCGAACGATTTTTTCTATCAGGAAACGCTAATAGTGTCATAACGCAACATCAAAGCGCAATCGCCATGCGAAAATATTTCATCTATTTTCGCGTTGAGGTCAGTGTTTCGCGGGATGCTTTTTTGCACCATGTAATGAGGACGGCGTTTCGGGTGCCAATGCGGGAGGTGGTGGTGCAGACGGAGGCATCACTGCATTTGTGTCCAGAATCTGTACGAATGTTTCGTCTTTTTTTATCATCCCTAACTCAAAACGCGCACGCTCTTCAACCGAGTCCGTGCCCGTTTTTAAGTCTGCCACTTCAGATTCAAGCTTGGCATTACGCTCTTTAAGCTGATTATTATTCGCTTTCGCTTGCGCAACCTGCCGCTGAAATTCCCAAACACGCAGCCAACCACCTTTACCCAACCACAGCGGATATTGGATCAATGCCAGCAAAAGGAGAAAACAAACAGCAATCAGGCGCACAGAGACTCACAAAAGACAAAAGTACACAAATAGTACACAAACAAAAAGGGGAACATCGTTCCCCTTTCCTATCTGAAAACGAGTAATTACTTCAGATTATAGAATGCATCACGACCTGGGTAGCTAGCGATTTCGCCCAAATCTTCTTCAATACGCAACAATTGGTTGTATTTTGCCATACGATCAGAACGGGACATAGAGCCAGTTTTGATTTGCAGTGCATTCATACCAACGGCGATATCAGCGATCGTGCTGTCTTCAGTTTCGCCAGAACGATGGGAAATCACCGCTGTGTAACCTGCACGCTTTGCCATTTCAATCGCAGCGAACGTTTCTGTCAGTGTACCGATTTGGTTAATTTTGATCAAAATCGAGTTAGCGATACCCTTCTGGATACCTTCTTTCAGGATCTTGGTGTTTGTCACAAACAAATCGTCGCCAACTAACTGGACTTTTTTACCCAGTTTTTCAGTCAGAATTGCCCAACCTTCCCAGTCACCCTCTGCCATCGCATCTTCGATGGAGATGATAGGATATTTGTCGACCCATGTTGCCAACAGATTGGTGAAATCTGCAGCAGACAACGTCAGGCCTTCGCCTTCGAGATGGTACTTACCATCTTTGTAAAATTCACTCGCAGCGCAATCCAGACCCAAAGCGATTTGTGTACCTGGCTCATAGCCTGCCGCCTCGATCGCTTGGATGATCATTTTGATTGCAGACTCATGATTATCAACGGAAGGAGCAAAACCACCTTCGTCACCCACGGCTGTTGTCAATCCTTTTTCTTGCAGGATTTTTTTCAGTGCATGGAAAACTTCTGCTCCGTAACGAACTGCTTCGCGGAACGTTGGTGCGCCAACAGGGATAATCATAAATTCTTGAATATCCAAGTTGTTGTCAGCGTGTGCGCCACCGTTAATCACGTTCATCATTGGCACTGGCAATTGCATGGCGCCAGAACCACCGAAATAACGATACAGTGGCAAGCCAGCTTCTTCTGCAGCAGCTTTTGCCACCGCCATCGAGACTGCCAACATGGCATTCGCGCCCAAACGGCCTTTGTTTTCAGTACCGTCGAGATCGATCAATGTACGATCCAAAAACGCTTGTTCGTTCGCATCCAGACCCATGATGGCTTCTGCGATTTCAGTATTGATATTTTCGCAGGCTTTCAATACACCTTTGCCGAGGTAGCGAGATTTGTCGCCATCGCGTAATTCGATCGCTTCGCGAGAACCAGTCGAAGCACCAGAAGGCACGGCAGCGCGTCCCATGACGCCAGATTCCAGCAATACATCACATTCAACTGTTGGGTTACCGCGCGAGTCAATCACTTCACGACCGATAATATCAACGATGGCACTCATTCAATTCTCCTAAACGATCAACAATACTGCGAACAAAGTAAAAATCAGAGACGGCAACATGCGTATTTTATCAAACTTAAACATGCAAAAATAATAACATGCGATGTTTGATGGCGCATGCTGCCCATGACATCGCTCACCAGCTTTCACATCTCCTTAAAGACTGATCGCTTCGAAGCAACATCAGTACGACGGACCTAAGCGCACTGGCAAGCGTGCGTGTATTTGTTTCAATTAAAAACTTGTTTCCAGGAAGCTTGTCTTCTTCACGACGCGATCAAGATCAACCAACGTCGATAACAATTCCTTCATACGATCCAACGGTACCGCATTAGGACCGTCACACAGCGCTTGCGCAGGATTTGGGTGCGTTTCCATGAACAAACCAGAAACGCCCACAGCCACCGCTGCACGTGCCAGAACAGGAACGAACTGACGCTCACCACCAGAGGATGTGCCTTGACCACCAGGCAATTGCACGGAATGTGTTGCATCAAAAACGACAGGACAATGGGTCTCACGCATGATAGCGAGTGAACGCATATCAGAGACCAAGTTGTTGTAGCCAAAAGAAACACCACGTTCGCAGGCCATGAAATTATCTTCATTCAAACCTGCCGCCTTAGCTGCAGCACGCGCCTTAGCTATGACATTAACCATATCATGAGGAGCAAGGAACTGCCCTTTCTTGATATTGACTGGTTTACCAGAACGACCACATGCCTCGATAAAGTCTGTCTGACGCGATAAAAACGCTGGCGTTTGCAACACGTCAACCACTGCAGCAACGGGAGCAATTTCTTCAATGGAATGGATGTCGGTTAATACAGGGACACCAATTTCTTTCTTTACGTCTGCCAGAATTTCCAACCCTTTTTCCATTCCTAAACCACGGAATGAGTTGCCGGAAGAACGATTGGCTTTGTCAAAAGAAGACTTATAAATGAATGGAATACCCAGCGCCTGTGTGATCTCTTTCAGATAGCCCGCTGTATCGAGCGCCATCTGACGTGACTCGATCACACAGGGACCAGCGATCAAAAAGAAAGGCTGATCCAGACCAACATCAAATCCACATAACTTCATGTTAATTATCCTTGTGCCTTTTTATGGGCAAGAGCTGCTTTAGCAAACGCGATAAACAATGGATGACCATCACGCGGTGTCGACTTAAACTCTGGGTGATACTGCACACCAATGTAGAACGGGTGAACATCACGTGGCAATTCCATGATTTCGCACAGATCTTCAGTAGCCGTACGAGAAGAAACAACCAAGCCAGCCGCTTCAACGCGTGTCAGGTAGTGATTATTGGCTTCGTAACGGTGACGGTGACGCTCAGTGACGACATTACCGTAAATTTCCGCAGCCAATGTGCCTGGCTTAATTGCGCAAGTTTGCGCGCCGAGACGCATTGTGCCACCCAGATCAGAGTTTTCATCACGTTGTTCCACTTTACCGTCGTGATTTTTCCATTCGTTGATCAATGCAACGACTGGCTGTTCTGTTTCTGGATCGAATTCAGTCGAGTTGGCCATTGTCAAACCTGCCATGTGGCGGGCATATTCAATGAGGGCAACTTGCATACCCAAGCAAATACCGAGGTAAGGGATTTTGTTTTCACGTGCGTAACGGGCTGCGAGAATTTTACCTTCGACGCCACGCTTACCGAAACCACCTGGCACCAGAATAGCATCATACTTTTCAAGCGCTTTCGTGCCATTCGCTTCGATTTCTTCCGAATCGACGTACTCAATATTGACCCGGCTTTCAGTATGAATACCTGCATGACGCAGGGCTTCGGTCAATGATTTGTAAGATTCGGTCAAATCAACATATTTACCGACCATACCGATCGTGACTTGTTCTTTTGGATTTTCGAGGGCATAAATCAATTTATCCCACATCGATAAGTCAGCTGGTTTTGGTGACAACAATAATTTGTCGCAAACAATCTTATCCAGACCCTGATCATGCAACATTTGTGGAATCTTGTAGATCGTGTCAGCATCCCACACAGAGATCACACCCTCTTCAGGGACGTTAGCAAACAGGGAGATTTTTGCGCGTTCATCGTCTGGAATTGGACGGTCAGCACGGCACAGCAGCGCGTCAGGGAAAATACCGATTTCACGCAGCTTTTGAACGCTATGCTGTGTTGGCTTTGTTTTCAGTTCACCAGCAGCAGCAACGTAAGGAACCAAGGTCAGATGCACAAACGCAGCGGCATTACGACCAGCGCGCAAACTCAATTGACGTGCAGCTTCTAAGAACGGCAGGGATTCAATATCACCGACCGTGCCACCAATTTCAACCAGCGCAACGTCAGCACCAGCTGCGCCACGGTGAATGAACTCTTGGATTTCGTTGGTGATGTGAGGAATAACTTGAACAGTTTTACCCAGATATTCACCGCGACGTTCTTTACGGATCACGGATTCATAAATCTGGCCTGTTGTAAAGTTATTCACTTTCTTCATCTTAGCGGTGATGAAGCGCTCATAGTGACCCAAATCCAAGTCAGTTTCCGCACCGTCGTCGGTCACGAACACTTCACCGTGTTGGAATGGACTCATCGTACCCGGATCAACGTTGATGTACGGATCCAGTTTGAGCATGGTAACTTTGAGGCCGCGAGATTCTAAAATGGCGGCGAGAGAGGCGGCAGCGATGCCTTTGCCTAATGAGGAGACTACGCCCCCCGTAACGAATACGAACTTAGTCATTGCAGAAGGTGCCGAACGGCACAAGCGGGAAATTCGAATTATACATCACTCTGCAGCAGAGTTCACACTTTCCCGCCAAACTCAGGCAAAAAAACGCGAATTACATGGCGTAGATTAGTTGCAATTTAACAATGTTTTGATTTCCGATTGCATTAGACATCTCTTTAATTTCATTCGCTCGACGGAAAATGGATGCCCTCAACGCATACTTTTCGCCTTGCCAAAGGTAACCTGCCTCTATTTCGCCGCCCTGTCGTTTCGCATGCACTTTAGGTACATCATCACTGAAATAAGCACCTTGTATCGTCGCGTTGTACGCCACTTCTTTAACATCGGCACGGAAAAACCCATAACTCGCCTGCTGATAAGGCAGCGCATTGAGACGCCCGAACCGTATTTCAAGCTCCGCCCCCACATCCGTAAAAATATTCCCAAAGCGCCCGTGGATCTTGGGGGTCACATCAACGTCTGCAAAAGGAAGGAGTCGCCCGGGTGACAATTCACTCGACAACACAACGCCCAACTCATTGTGGTATTGCGTACTCCAGCCCTGAGGCAATGGCTGGTTAATAATGCGGTGTAATTGCGCCTGCGTTCGCGCGCCACCCGCACATTGACCAAAACAACCAATGTCGAGACCCCAACGCCAACTCTTTCCAGTAACATCTGCGTGGGTATTAAAAACACCACCGTAGAGCCAACCAGCATAAGGGTGATCATTGGAGGCTAACTGTGAAGGCAATAATTTCACATCTGAGGCGGTGTACAGATCTTGTCCAAGACGCCATCCGTACTCTACCGACTGCAAATCTGTCTGTGAGACATAGGTTTTTTGTAGGTGATCGCCTGCCGTATAGAATTTATCGTCCTTATTGAACAAAAAACTATCATTTTCAAGCTCAAGCATCCATATCTCACGCCCGTGTTGCATGACCGATTGCGCCTCGCTCCACGAAGGATTGCCCACCGTCGTAAAACCAACGCCCTCTGCTGCGACCACTCCCGACGCAGCAGCAACTACGCACGCCAACATGGTTTTCATCATCGTGTTTGATTGTTTTGTCATTTTTATGGATGTCATTCAACAACGTCAAAAAGCTTAAAAAATTGCAAGGTCAACTCATGTGAGCTGTAACTTCGCCAACATCGCCAGCACTGCTTGTGCGGTTTGCTTTGGGGTTTCCATCGGAATCAAATGTCCGCCGGGTATCAAAGTGTAATTCGGCTCCATCAGTTTTCGCGTATAAAAATCACCCGCCTGTGCGCATTCTACCGATTCCGTGCCACCGACAAAACCAATAGGTACGGGCGGTCGACGGCGAATCAAGCGTCCTAATCCGTGAGGCAATCCCAGATAAACGGCCGTTTCTACCTCACGGGTAAAACGTAAAGTCACACCCTCTTCCGTTTCTACTGTGCCAGCATGGATGTAATCCCACAAGACTTCTGGCGGCCAGATCGCAAATATCTCTTTTGCTGCAAAATGGTCAAATGCTGCTTGCTTATCTTTCCATAGATGCTTGCGTTTCTCTGAGAATCGCGCTGGACCATATTTTCGATCGACGCCCAGCCATTTAGAAACCCTGACCAACAGCGCTCTCCAGCCAGCAACAATCGGAGAATCAATCACAACCACACCCCGCACCAAATCAGGCCGTGCTCGTGCAACCATCAATGACAATATCCCGCCCAAAGAATGCCCCACCAAAATGACAGGCTGCTGATATCTCGACTCCAAGGTATCAATTAATTCTCGGGCAAGATTTCGCCAACCATCATCAACAGGATAATCGGGATGATGCCCAAGCATGTCTGAGACCTGCACGTCATACTTTTCTCGCAAATGCTCAAGAAAGACACGGTAGGTGCCCGATGGAAAACTGTTCCCATGCACAAAATGAATAATCGATTGATTGGCTTGCCCGGTCATAATTAGTTACCCCACTATTGAAGATACCAATAGCGCGCATGCTCCTGTCTGAATTGAGAAAACTGCAATAATGCGCCAAATTGTAATGTGATTGCACCAGAAACGTCGGTTCTTAGACGATTTATTCCAAATTCTTCGTAGCGGTCATAGATCTCGGGCTTGGGATGATGGTAGCGATTCAGATAGCCAACCTGAAAAATTGCGAGCGATGGATGAACTGCGCGCAGGAATGCTGGCGTGGATGAAGTACCACTGCCATGATGTGGCGCCAATAAGACATCCGATGTGAGTTGATCCGCAATACTGTTGACCAATTCATCTTCCTGAGTCGCTTCTATATCCCCAGGCAAAAGCAATGAAAAACGATCCGTGCTCACCCGCAAGGTGCAACTGCGGGCATTCGGACGCCATTTATTACTCTCATAGCTGGCAGCGACTGGTTGCAACACAGAGAAATGCACACCATCCCAGTCCCAAGACTGCCCAGCACGACAACGCTGATGACGCGACGCCTGCATCACGATGGGACTATCTAATGCCAATGAACTACTTACCATACCAATTGGCATCTGCTTAAGGATGGTGAGCGCGCCACCAGAATGATCACTATCATTGTGAGAGACCATGAGCATATCGAGCGCATCAATACCCCGCGCTTTTAAATACGGCAACACAACACGACTTCCAGCATCACTTTCAGGTGAATACATCGGCCCCGTGTCATATAAAAGCCGGTGATGCGCGGTCTCCAGTAACAGCGCCATTCCCTGTCCAACATCAAACGCAATGACCCGCAACACCCTATCGTTCACTGGTGTCGGTCTCGAAAAAACAAGTGGCAACCAGCACACCAGCCCCAACCACCGCATTGGCCATCCGGCTGGCATCAATACCCAGAGCGTCCCAATCAGTGCGATAACAAAGACAGCAAAAGAAGGTAAAGCAGCACTCCATACCGCCACGGGTAGATCACTGAGCCCGCGCAAGATAAAGACCAGCCCCTCAATCAAGCAATGCGCTAGCGCCAAAATCCAATGCGTAAGAGGATGCGGCGCGATACTCCCTAAAAGCGCCAGTGGCGTGACCAGAAAACTAACCAGCGGAATAGCAATCGCATTAGCGACAGGGCCGATCAACGACACTTGGCCAAAAAGAAGCATGGTCAACGGCACGAGTCCCAAGGTCACTGCATATTGGGTCCGGCTGGCAGCTCGTAACGCCTGACGCAGTTGCTGTGCGCGGTCTTGCGCATGCGGCGGCAACTGCCCGCCAGCAGCAAAAACAATCACAGCGACGGCGCCAAACGAAAGCCAAAAACCCGGTGACAACACTGCCCAAGGATCAAGCAACGCTACCAAGCAAAGCGCTAAACACAAGATCGCCGAAAAATGGCCGATCCGTCCTGTCCATAGCGCCAATGCGACCACCATCAACATGTACATGGTTCGCTGTGATGGAATTCCAAAACCAGCCAATGCGACATAAATCACAGCCATCCATGCACTGGCAAGTGCGGCGACTTTTTGCACCGGCATGTAGAGTGGCAACGCCCCGTCTGTAAAAAACGACCGACGCCACAAGAAAGACAAGAGCCCAGAGAATAATCCCGCGACCATCGTAATATGAAGACCGGAAATACTAATCAAGTGACCGATTCCCACACGGTTAAACACAGTCCAGTCAGACTGTGGAATTTCACGCTGATCACCAATCACAAGGGCAACAATTACACCTGCATAAGGCGCACCAGCAAGTGCGGCATGTATCCGATCGCGGAGTGCTGCTCGCCCACGCTCAATCACATAGCAAACCCGCCAGACGAAGGGATCTAATCGCTGATTGATCGGCATCGTGGACTCACCATGATCACGTACTGCACCGGTTGCGCGTATTCCCTGCTCCAGCAGCCAGACCTCATAATCAAAACCGTCAGGATTCACCGTGCCATGCGGACGTTTTAAACGCACTTTCAATTGCCAGCGCTCACCAGGCATCAGATTCAGTGGCAAAGAGGCGTTGCCCACTGAGGCAGTTTGATACCACGACAGCATGATTTTCTGCGGAAAATGTGCACGTTCATCCGATGTCATTTGACTCTCTCGGACTTCCTCGACAGCAAAAATAAACCGCTGTCCTTCTGCCATGTGTGTTGGCAAACTATCGATCGTACCGACAAGAACGATATCCTTACTTTCCCAAGCAACCGGAAGCGCGGATCGCAGATAGTAATGGGCAAAAGCAGTCGCCCACCCATAACCTACAATGAGTGCCAACAAGCTCGCAGCGCCAAGCCGCCATTGCAGTGCATGCCGATGCGATGCGACGAGGAATCGAACGACAAGAAAAGCAGGAATGGCGACAGCGATCACCATCGCGACAGTTGGAAAGGAAAGAAGAAACGCTTGGTGCTGCACGATGGCAACACCAGCCACAAACGACACGCAGACGAGACGCATCCAACCTATCCGTTCATCCGGGGCAATATCGCCTTTGCGTTAACTGTGGTAGCGAGAGCAATGTCTGATATCGACATCCCCCTCAATTCAGAGAGAACAGCACCTATTCGTGGCAAGGCCGCCGGACGATTGATGCCATGCGCATCCCAACTGGGTGGTATGTCTGGTGCATCGGTCTCCAGCACAATGGCATCCAACGGCAAATCGGTCGCTAAACGGCGGATCTGCAATGCCCGTGTGTACGTCATCGCACCGCCAAACCCGAGTTTAAAACCAAGATCAACAAAATGCCCCGCTTGCTGCACACTGCCATTAAACGCATGTGCAATACCACCAACCAATCGAAAGCGCCGGAGGTGTTTCAGAATCATGTCTTGCGAGCGCCGCACATGCAGCAATACGGGCAAATCAAAATCTCGGGCAATTTTAAGTTGCTCAGTATAAAAATATTCTTGTTTTTCTCGTAAAGGACTTTGCGTTAACGCAGGCACAAAATAATCGAGACCAATTTCACCAATCGCCACAAAGCGACGACTACGCTGTGGATCATCCATTAGCAACGCCACCCTGTTTCGAAGGTCAATTAAGTCTTTTTCATCCGACGTAGGAACATACATAGGGTGAATGCCGAGCGCATAAAAGCATGCTTGGTGGCGCTCTGCTAATTGCGCTACGACATCGAAATTGGTTCGATGCACGGCGGGAATCACGATGCCGGAGACGTCAGCGTGGGTCGCGGCATCCGCCACTTCGAGAGAACGACCACCGAATTCAGAGGCATCGAGATGACAATGGGTGTCTATCCACATACAGACTCCCATATAGGCAGGCTAACGATTAACTTTGTCTTGATATTGTGCATCACGCGATTATGAAGGATGGGCGTACGAACATCCACAAAAGATATCCCCACAGGTGTCTCAAATTCACCAACGCCCATTAAGTCTGCAAATATCGTTACAGTTTTGTCGCTGCAAGTGGGTCATCCTACTTATCAGTCGTCGGGAGGATGCGGTTATGACAAGGCACGCGGAGACACAACAATCCCATCAATATCCGCATAGATCCAGTCGCCTGGTCGGATGGCGACACCTTCAATACGAATCGGAATATCATGCTCTCCACCACCGCGCTTGATACTACGAACAGGCATCGTCGCCAATGCTCGCACACCAATTTGACATGCGTTGATTTCTTCGGCATCTCTAATACATCCATGGACGATAATACCAGCCCATCCATTTTTCTGTGCTAGGACTGCCAGATTACCGCCCACCAAGGCACAGCGCAGACTGCCGCCGCCATCGATCACGAGCACCCGTCGATGACCCGCCGTCTCTAATACCGTCCGCACCATGCCATTGTCTTCGAACAATTTCAGTGTGCTCACTTGCCCAGAGAATTTTTCTACAGCGCCAAATATTTTAAACACCGGAGGCAAGACACCCAATTCACCTGTCGCTAATTTGTCTTCATTCGCATCACACAAGTCACACGTCGCAAACGTCATCATTCAATCCTTTCAAGTGGTGGTTCATTGTAGCCTGCCCACCCGAGCACGCCAATTCCTGAGCGTGGAAAGTGCAATACAAACAACAGGCTCAACGTCGCTGCAAACAAATGAAGTTACAGTTAAGATAACGTCATGAGCGCCTTCCATGCATAGCCCCCCTCCATGCCGACACCGATACTGACGCACAACCTTCCTGTGACCGCACCCAATCTGCCAACACCAGAGCGACCGGTGCGACTAGTGGCGCGTAATTTAAAAATTTCACAAGATTTGGCACCCCATAGCCATCCTTGCGGCCAAATTACCTATACACCACAGGGAATGTTGCAGGTCATTGCTGACGGTACGGTATGGTTTGTACCGCCAATGCGGGCGATTTGGATCCCACCCAATACGGTCCATGAAGTTCGCTTGCTCACCGAGTCGAACCTACGTGCAATCCATATCCATGAAGATTTTTCTCCACTCAGTAAAAGCCGCTGTTTGGTCTTAGATGTGTCCCATTTATTGCGCGAATTGATTTTCAGCTTGGAATACAGTGAGCCAGGGAGTCGCCGAGAAGAACATTTGGTTCAAGTCATCCTCGATGAACTGATGGAAGCAAAACCGCTTCCCATTTATTTACCGATGCCAAAGGATAAGCGACTCAAGAATTTATGTGAATTATTACTGGCACAACCGGGTAGCAATGACACGCTAGACGTCCTCGCAACAAAAGTTGGCGCTTCTGCAAGGACACTCACGCGTCTTTTCGAACAAGAACTACATATGAGTTTTGGTGACTGGCGGCAGCAGATGCGCCTAGCACGTGCCTACCCACTCATTGCCAACGGCACCCCTTTGTCACAGGTGGCCTCAGAATTAGGCTATGCAAGCCAATCGGCATTTTCAGCCATGTTTAAAAAAACGTTTGGAGTTTCACCATCGCATTTTTTCAAGCAGTCAGAATAAAACGCTCCCTCTGTGCAGAAACGCAGAGGGAGCGACATTCAACCCAAAGAGTTAATTCATCAAGCCTTGCTAAACACCAAGGCCCCATCCTGTGCATGGATGGCAATCACGTCTTTTGGTCCAAACTTGCCTTGCAATATTTGTTTGGAAAGTGGATTTTCGATCTCTTGCTGAATAGCCCGTTTTAAAGGACGAGCACCATACACAGGATCAAACCCTGCTTCCGCAATTTTCAACAAGGCAGCGTCACTGACCTGCAATCCCATGTCCATTTGCTGCAAGCGTGTTTCCAGGGTTTTAAGCTGGATTTTTGCAATAGCACCGATATTTTTCGCGTCTAAGGCATGGAACACAACAATCTCATCAATACGATTAATGAATTCTGGGCGGAAATGCGCCTTCACTTCACCCATTACAGCCATTTTCACGACCGCAGGATCACTCCCTTCCATTGCCTGAATCTGATGAGACCCGAGGTTAGAGGTCATGACGATAACGGTATTTTTAAAATCGACTGTGCGTCCCTGACCATCGGTCATCCGGCCATCATCCAATACCTGCAGCAAGACATTAAAGACATCGTGATGCGCTTTCTCTACTTCATCGAGCAAAATAACGCTGTATGGCTTACGGCGCACGGCTTCCGTCAAATAACCACCCTCTTCATAGCCAACATAACCCGGTGGCGCACCGATCAGACGTGCGACACTGTGTTTTTCCATGAATTCACTCATGTCGATCCGGATCAGCGATTCTTCGGTATCAAACATAAAACCTGCCAGCGCCTTACACAGCTCTGTTTTACCTACGCCCGTTGGTCCGAGGAACAAGAACGAACCATAAGGACGTCCAGGATCACCCAAACCAGCGCGTGAACGGCGAATCGCGTCAGACACGGCAACAATCGCCTCGTCTTGACCCACAACGCGCTCATGCAGTGCATCTTCCATGTGCAGCAGTTTCTCACGCTCACCTTGCATCATCCGAGACACAGGGATACCGGTCGCACGCGATACGATTTCTGCGATTTCTTCGGCACCGACTTGAGTTCGCAACAGACGCAACTTACCGCTCGCTTCTTGAGATTTATCTGCTTGGGTATCCGCTTGCTTGAGCTGTGCTTCGAGCTCTGGCAAGCGACCGTACTGCAACTGCGACATGGTTTGCCAATCGCCTTTGCGTTTCGCATCTTCCATTTGCAAACGGATTTGCTCGATTTCTTCTTTAATGTGCGTACTGCCCTGCACAATCGCTTTTTCTGCTTTCCAGATTTCTTCTAGATCGGCGTACTCACGCGAGAGTTTTTCAATTTCTTCTTCGATCAAACCAAGGCGCTTATGTGATGCCTCATCTTTCTCGCGCTTAACCGCTTCGCGCTCGATTTTGAGCTGGATCAGACGACGATCTAGCTTATCCATCACTTCTGGTTTAGAGTCGATTTCAATCTTAATTTTCGCTGCGGCCTCATCAATCAGATCAATCGCTTTATCCGGCAAGAAACGATCAGTGATATAGCGATGCGACAGTTCAGCCGCCGCAACGATCGCAGGATCCGTAATATCGACACCGTGATGTACCTCGTATTTCTCTTGCAAACCACGCAAAATGGCGATCGTTGCTTCTACGCTCGGTTCGTCGACAATAATTTTCTGGAAACGACGCTCCAACGCCGCGTCTTTTTCGATGTATTTACGGTATTCATCGAGGGTCGTTGCGCCGACGCAGTGTAGTTCACCCCGTGCCAATGCGGGTTTGAGCATGTTGCCGGCATCCATGGCACCTTCGGCTTTACCGGCACCTACCATGGTGTGCAGTTCGTCAATGAAAACGATCGTTTGCCCTTCGTCCATGGCGATTTCTTTGAGCACAGCTTTGAGGCGCTCTTCAAATTCACCCCTGAATTTCGCGCCTGCTAACAAGGCAGCCATATCCAGTGAAAGTACCCGCTTGGACTTCAGACTATCAGGCACCTCGCCATTAACGATACGCTGAGCGAGACCTTCGACGATCGCTGTTTTACCGACGCCAGGCTCACCAATCAACACGGGATTATTTTTACTGCGACGTTGCAAAACCTGAATTGCGCGACGAATTTCATCATCACGGCCAATGACCGGATCGAGCTTACCCAGACGGGCACGTTCTGTCAGATCCAAGGTATATTTTTTGAGGGCTTCACGTTGACCTTCGGCATCCTGTGAATTGACATTCCCCCCACCGCGCACAGCGGTAATGGCTGCTTCGAGCGATTTGCGTGTTAATCCGTTTTCGCGCGATAACTTGCCGGCATCCGACTTATCGTCTGATAGCGCCAGCAAGACCATTTCACTTGCCAAAAATTCATCGCCGCGCTTTTGGGATTCCTTGTCTGCCAGATTGAGCAAACCGGTCAATTCGCGACCGATTTGTACTTGCCCATCGGTGCCAGATACTTTAGGCAAGCGATCCAACCCTGATTTTAATGCCGTAAGCAAGGCATTAACGTTGACACCTGCACGCTGCAACAGTGAACGGCTACCGCCATCATCTTGGTTAATCAATGCCAGTAGTAAATGGATTGGTTCTATGTATTGATTGTCATTACCGACGGCCAGACTCTGTGCGTCGGCTAGGGCTTCTTGCAATTTGGTGGTTAATTTATCGAGACGCATATTTTGCTCCTGAATGAATAGTTACCAACACAATTTGGGGCTGTGAAGCAGTTTTCAAGCAGTGTGGCGCAGACGATGCCACCGAGTTTGTGATAGCGCAAGCTTGCCTGAGATAGACATTCACTCAGGCAAGAAAATTAACTATATTGAAAGATTAGTCAAATCGACCTTGTTTCTTGAACTGTTCGGTGGCCCGAACCAGAGCAGAGGCAATACCAGGTTCCATCGCTGCATGACCTGCATCGCCAATCACATGAAATGCAGCGGTCGGCCATGCCTCATGCAAGCGATAGGCGGACACAGGTGGGCAAATCACGTCATACCGTCCCTGCACGATCACCGCCGGCAAATGGGCGATCGCGCCAATGTTCTTGATGAGTGCATCATCTTCCATAAAAGCACCGTGCAACATGTAATGCACTTCTAGGCGACCAATCCCAAGGCTGACTTCATCGGATTCAAAACTGGAAATCGCCTCTGCCTGCGGCGTCAAGAACAAACACGAGCCTTCATAGCGACTCCATTGACGGGCCGCTTCGACATAAATCGCAGGATCGTCGCAGAACAGTCGCTTCACATAGGCTTGCAGCAGATCACCACGCTCGGCAACCGGAATTGCATCGGCAAAGCGTTGATGTACCTCAGGAAAGAAATTCCTCATGCCATTGACGAACCAGTCCACCTCGGCTTTGGTACACAAGAAAATGCCACGCAAGATGAAACCCAGACAGACCTTGGGATGGGCTTCGCCGTAAGCCAGTGCCAGTGTTGATCCCCAAGAGCCGCCAAACACCAACCACTGATCAATTCCAAGTAAAACACGGATCTTTTCAATGTCGTCAATCAGCAACTGCGTCGTATTCTGGCGATATTCGCCCAGCGGCGTTGATTTTCCAGCACCGCGTTGATCGAATAGCACAATGCGATAGTGTGCCGGATCAAAAAAGCGACGGTGCCCCGGCGTCGTACCGCCCCCAGGCCCGCCATGTAAAAACAAAACGGGTTGTCCATCAGGGTTGCCACATTCTTCCCAATACAAGGTGTGAAGATTGTCGACCGCGAGCGTTCCTGTGCGATAGGGTTCAATTTCCGGAAACAACGGGTAATTGGCCTGTTGGGCGGCGTCTGACATAGCATCTCCTTGTTGGGTTAAGGGTTAACAGCGAAACCTGTGTGATCGAACAACATCAACAGGTATCAAAGCGACCATTATAAAACGAATAGGTATCGCGGTTCGGCAATCAGAATCGTTGCTCCCATACCAAATGCCAGACCGCAGGCAAGCGTTGCGTGGTCTGTTCGGTCGCTCGAATCTGAGGATCTTCATACACCGACCACCCAGAGGCATTCTGACGCAATAAATGGCTCACCGACAATCGCAACTGTCCAACTGGCGTGACCTGCCACACACTAAAAAGGTCAAGATCATGCACATTGCTCTCTGTTGAATATAAGTAAGACGAGGCGCGCTGCGGTGCTTTCATCTGAAACGAGTAATTTCCACCAGCAGTCCAGCCGGGGCCCATCCGGTAATCGAGACTGACGTTCGCGCTCAGTTTGACCTGATCTGCAATATGATTATCGGGACCTGGCGCTGCCCTCACCTGCGACCAATTCCGATTCACGTTGGCATGCACGTTCACTGCCGATAACGCCGCATTCAGTGTCGGCAAAGAAAACTTCGTTTCAAACTCCACACCGATCACATCGGCTTTGCCATTATTTGTGGGCTGCAATAGCCAGCCACCTGACTGCCACGTTAGCGTATCTTGAATGATGTCTGATATTTGACGTACATAAGCACTGGCACTCACGGTGTTGCCGTTTGTATGAAATTTTTCATACGCGATATCCAGTCCCCACGATTTTTCTGCCCGAAGCGCGGGGTTACCTTGTTGGTTCGGATTGAGTGGGCCATTATCGTTATCAATGCGAACTATGCGCGGAATCAAGGTCGCTAGTGCTGGTGCTTTGAGCGTTCTATTGAGTGCGAAACGCCATTGTCGCTGGTCGTCCAGTTTGAATACCGTTTGTACAACCGGTGCCAATATCCGATCCGTATGACGAAGTGCAAGGTCCGTCGGCTGCGTACTCTCGACATTGACTTCGTCCCAGCGCAATCCCAGATAAGCGAGCCACTGCGTGGAGAGCTGCCATTCATCTTGTACAAACACAGCACGCTTGTCCACGGTCACCGCATACGGCTGGTCGGTCGCTAGAAGAATGCTTCCTAGCGGATCCTTATCCACCTCTTGTCTCGATTCGTGCCGGTTACCACGGCTCATTTCCCATCCTACTGAAAAAAGATGGTTTGCCGATAACGGGACGGTGTATTTTCCAGTCGAACGTAATTCATTTTCAATCGCCTCCACACCGACTTCTCTCTTTTGCAATAACACTTGATCGGCATCGTCCCCGATAAAATGAAAGGCCGATACGCGTCTAAAAAAATTCCATCCAACAGACACATTCCATTTCGCATCATTGTCTAGTCGACGATCCCAAGTGAAGGTATTCCTTGCCGTGCTCATGTGTGCATTCCAGACACCGACGTTATACGGAAAATCCGTACTTGCACCAGCCAATTGGGTTTGTATTTCTTGCTTTAGCTGATGGATGTATAGCTGATTAAAAAAACCTTGCCAGCTAATCGTATCGTCAGGTTGCCGCTGCCAATGAACATGCGGAGTCAAGGTCAAGGTGTTGCGTTCAATGTGCGTATCATGCTGGAGTTGACGTGCCGAAGCGATATCGGGATCAGCAATATTCCCGTTCGGTGCTTTTTGCAACAACGATTCTGTGACTTGATCTTGTGTGTTGGTGTTACTGCGATCAACAACAGCATTGAGGTTAAAACTCGCCTGACCTGCATTACCACTCGCACTCAAGGTCGCACCGGGGCTCCATCGACCTTGTTGCGCATTGAGCCGCCATTTGACTTCGGGTGGCGAAGAGTTGGTTTTCTTTTTTAGGACAATATTGATACTGCCAGCAATCGCCTGTGCCCCTTTATCAGCGCCAGCGACCCGCATAATTTCAATATGATCGATTGCATCCGGCGCAATACTGTCTATCGCAAATCCGTCAGGCGTTGGCTCGCCATTGAGCAACATTTGCGTATAACCGGCCCCCATTCCCCGCAAGGAAATCACCGTTTCTTTATTTTTATTTTCACTCACTGTAATACCAGGCAAGCGTTTTAAGACGTCGCTGACCGATGTGTCGCCATACCGGATCAGATCATCATGTCCATATAAACTAACGATGGTCGGTTCAGCTTGACGAATTTTATCGTTGGCATTGACAGCGTTGACTTCAATCGTCTGGACCTGATCAACTGACGCGGAACTCATGGACGGCGAAAAGACGAGTGGCATGAACACGGCACCACATGATAGGAAGCGCGAGCGTTGGTCGGCGATGCGGCGCAATGAGTATTGGCTAGTCATAAAAAGAAAACACGTCCCCATAGCACCTTTCAACAGGGAAAGGTGCAATTAAAAAGTAACGAATAACGAATAAAAAGGAAGATGAGAAAAACGACGCGAAACAAATCCGATGGTCAGGTGTGTTGCTCTATCGCCTGCCGAATATGCACAATATCGTCCGTTCTGCTTTGAAGACTCTCTGCACCAAGTAACACTATCGTGATAGCACGACCCGCAATGTGCAGATGCATCAGAATGCAACGGCCTGCGTCTTGTGTAAAGCCTGTTTTAGATAATTGAATATCCCAATCTTTCTGACCGACAAGGACATTGGTATTTTGTCGAGCGACTAAACCGCGTTGGTGAAGGCCCGCTGCTTGCGCATGCGCTTGTATGCTGAAGGTGGACGCTGCGCTGGCGATGTTGACCAACGCTGGATAAGCCATCGACACCTGCGTCAAATGGGCGAGATCGGCGGCACTAGCGACATTCTGTTTGCTATAGCCAGTCGGCTCTTCCATGTGCATGCTTGATAAACCCAAGAAAGCGATTTTCTGTTGTACTGCACGAAGAAAAGCAGACTCACCACCCGGATAGGTCCTCGCAAGTACCTGTGCAGCACGATTATCTGATGGGATGAGCATCATCTCCATCATTTGGTGGCGGCTCAGATGCGTACCAATCGGTAAGCGTGAGGATGCGCCTTTGAGTGCCTTCACGTCTTCATCCGTGACAGAGAGAATTTCCTGCATATTCAATCCCGCATCAAGAATAACGATAGCGGTCATTAACTTCGACAGCGAAGCCATCGGGGTGATAGTGTCAGCCTCCTTTTGCAGCAAGATCTTACCAGAGGCATCATCAATCACAACGGCATGGGCAGAGTGAAGATTAACCAATAACGGTACCGGAGATTGCGTCGATGCGCTCTCTGAGGCAGCAATACCAGACAGAGTTTCACGCTGCGACACATCGGCGATTTGATCATGTCTTGCAATGGCACTCGCGACAACGCCCATCAACAGAACACCAAGAAGTGGTGTTGCCATACTCCAGTGCCATGCTTGACGATCATCTCTCATCAGACGTCGAATGCGCGCTAATAATTGTCCTCCGTTTGCAGCCGGAACCATGGTTGGCACTGCAATCTGTAACGAATCCAATTGTTGTAGCGCCAATGCCAGTTCACGTGGCTGCCCCAGTACATTGGCAGCTAAATCATCGGCGATCTGTTCACGCTCTGCATCGATGCTGAACGATATCCACCACACTGCAGGATGATAAAACAAGATCGATACCGCACATTGCTGAATGACGTTGACCGCATAATCCCAACGTTTGATATGGGCTAACTCATGCGCCAATAAGGCATCGATGAGCGGCGGTGCCATCCCACTCATGAGCGACAAAGGCATTACCACAACGGGTCGCCAGCTTCCCGTCGTTACCGGTGTAGGCAAGCGAGCATCCAATCGGAATTGCACTTGGCGTTGAATACCAAAAAGACGTGCCAAAGCATCTGTCCGTGATTGCCAGTAAGCCATTTGCTGTCGTTGTTCTAATGAAGTCAATTTCTCACCCAACTGACGCACCCACAACAGACCGACGACAATTCTGGCGCTCATCAAACAAACACCTGCCAGCCAGATAAAAACAATGATCGGCAAATACGGTTGCATGCCAGAGAGAAACTGATGTCCATCGACAAAAACCAGATCAAAGTGCCCCGCAGATTGCTGCATATAGGCGAGTGCAGTTTCAAGAGCGAGTGTTCGCGGCGCAAGCACTTCTTGATACACCCCATAAATAGGCCAAGCAACACATGCAACCAGCGCACAACAAAGCACCAAATAACGACGTTGCGGTGATGCATTTCTTAACATGGCACATATCAACGCGGCGCCACATCCAATCAACGTGCCTTGCCACAGAAAATTCAATAAAGGCCAACCGATGACCTCAACCAATGAAAAATCGGTGCTCATGACTTGTCTTCCTCTAAAAAACGTTCAATCTCTGCCCGTTCTTGTTGACTCACGTGTCCCCGCAATGCCGCCATCACTAAGGCTTTGCCAGAACCCGCAAACACCTTTTGAATCAAGTCTTTGAGTAAGTTTGTCTGGATATCATCCTGCTCCTGCACCGGCGCATACACGTGGGAGCGTTGGCTTTCATCCCGTTTCAGAAGACCTTTGCTGTGCATTAACTGCAAATGACGTAAAACGGTCGCATACGCTAAGTCAGGTCGGTCAGCTTGGGCTGCCGCATGTACTTGCTTGGCGGTGGAGGGGCCGATCTCCCATAAGACTTTGAGAAGATTAATTTCAGCCGCAGTCGGCTTGGGAGCATGCTTGGATGAGCTCATGATCACTTTCTGGAGAAGGAAAACCGATTGCACATCACCACATCGGTTCGCATAGAGACTCCAGAATAAATGTTCTAGAACTTTTTGTCTAGAACTATTTTTCTACAAATAATACTCTTCCCACGGACAAAATAAAACCGGCCTAACAAGGCCGGTTATTGAATAGCAGCACAACGGTCAGATCACCTCGCCCACTTGTTTAATGCGCTTTCATCACTTTCGCGTGCATCGACCCACCGAGCGCCTGCATCGGTTTGCTCTTTTTTCCAGAACGGTGCTTGCGTTTTAAGATAGTCCATCATGAATTCACAAGCGGCAAATGCATCACCACGGTGTTTGGACGCCACCACAACTAACACAATCTGATCCAGCGGTAACAAGGGGCCAACACGATGAATAATAAGGCTATCAATCACCGACCATCGCGCTGCCGCCTGCATAGAAATGTCCGCCAAGGCTTTTTCTGTCATCGCAGGATAATGCTCTAACTCCATAGCACTCACCGTCTGACCATCATTGAGATCGCGCACCAAACCCAAAAAGCTCACCACAGCGCCGATCAACGGATTTGCCTCACGCAGTTTTTTGACTTCGGTGGAAAGATCAAAATCCTCTGTCTGGACACGCACCTGCATCGCTTATCCTCCGGTGACTGGCGGGAAAAATGCGACTTCCCCACCGTCGGCGATCGCTGTTTCTGGCTCGCACATCACATGGTCGTACGCCATCCGAAGCGCTGTGTTTGACGCTAATGTCTCCGCCCAAACATCCCCTCGCTGCACCAACCATTGCCGTACATCGCCCACAGTACCTACCGTATCAGGCACGATCACCGTCTCTTCCGAGACCCCTAAAGCTTCACGCACACTGGCAAAAAAACGTAATTGAATTTTCATAAGACAAACAATCAATCCTGTCACTCAAAAAGTAAAACCGAGGTCAGAAGGAAGAAAATGGGATAAACCGCACCTGATCGCCGACGTGCACCGATTGTCCCGGCGGCAGCTCAATCAACCCATCGCCCCATACAGTAGAGGTCAACACACCAGAACCCTGATTGGAAAACAGATCTAAACCACCATTGCCGTTGATTCTGGCGCGTAGGTACTCTTGACGACGGTCAGGGCGTAACCAATCAAAATCAGCACGCATCGAAAACGACAACGGCGTCACGTCTGCCACGCCTTGCATCCGCAAGATAAATGGCCGGACGAACATCAAAAATGTCACGAAACTCGACACGGGATTGCCTGGCAGTCCAACGAAAAATGCATCACCCACCTCACCAAACGCCAGTGGCTTGCCGGGCTTAACGGCAATTTGCCACATCGCCAGACGCCCTTCCGCTTCAACGGCAGGCCTGATATGGTCCTCTTCGCCCACTGAGACACCGCCGGATGTTAAGACCAGATCATGTCCTTGTGCTGCGAGGCGCAGTGTGTCGCGGGTTGCTTCCAAAGTATCGGGTACGATACCGTAATCCGTCACTTCGCAACCAAGCTGCTGCAGCAAGGCACTCAGCGTAAATCGGTTAGAGTTATAGATGGCGCCCGGTTTGAGTGGCTCACCCGGCATAGCAAGTTCATCACCGGTAAAAAATACAGCGACGCGCATTTTCCGCCAAACAGGCAACGTCGCCAGCCCAACGGATGCAGCAAGGCCAATTTCCTGTGCACGCAAGCGGACGCCGGCAGGCAAAATCGTTGCCCCAGTTTTGATATCTTCACCGCGCCGACGTATCCATTCTCCAGAACGAGGAATGTGGTTGATTGTCACATCCTCACCGTCGACGATGCATTGTTCCTGCATCACAATCGCATCTGCCCCATCTGGAATCATCGCTCCTGTAAAGATGCGTACTGCCGTCCCCTCTTCCAATGGCGCGCCTACATGACCGGCAGGAATTCGTTGAGAAACACGCAATTTTGCCTGCCCATTAACGCAATCTGCTGTGCGTACGGCATAGCCATCCATCTGGGTATTGTCCATCGGCGGCACGTCCAGCAACGATGTTTGCGACTGTGCTAGCACCCGACCTGAGGCGGCTAGTGTGGGTAGCCACTCGACCTCTTTAATCGGCCGAGCTGCATTCACTAAAAAGGTCAGTGCATCATTGACGCTCATCAATGGTTTTCTTTGATTCATAAGCAAAAAATAGTCCGTAATGAAACAGAAAATAGGAAAGTGGAAAGAAACAATCAGCCAACATTGTAGCCGTTCCCCGTCAGATCCACCGACACTGGCGAGAAACCGTATTAATATCCACCGATTTCCATCGAAATCAACATCCAAAACAGCAAAAAAGTGAGCATAATTACACACAAATAAAGGCAAACAACTGCAAACTAAGTTGCATGGCATTAATTTACTGGCACACTACCCCTTATAATTACGTCAAATTAATCGAAGACGCAGCCACACTTCTCGGATATTCACTTGAGGTTTTTATGTCTAACAACATCGCCCTGCGCTTGTCTCAGCTTTGGAAATTCGCCGCATGGGGTTGCACCTTAACCTTGGCAGCTACTAGCCTACACGCGCATGCCGCGGGGGCAACCTACCGCTTCTCGCCTGTCAATCAGTACGACATCAATCTGACGGCCGCGTACTGGAACCCGATCATTAGCTATGTGTCTGAAAAAAGTGGTGTGAAACTTGTGCTAAAGATTGGTCGCACTTCAGCAGATACGACGAGTTTCGTTTTAGCCAAAGAAGTCGATTTTGCTTTTACCAACCATTTATTTTCACCAGAACGCGAAAAACTCGGATGGCAAACATTCGGCAGACGCAACCTCCCACCTGTTTCTGGTGAGATTGTCGTCCCAGAAGGATCGACCATCACTTCGATTACACAGCTCGACGGTAAAGATATGGCATTTCCAGGTCCGGAAGCCTTAATCGCTTACAAGGCGCCGCTCGCCTATCTGCTCAGCCAAAAAATTAACGTGAATGTCGTTTTTAGCGGCAACCAAAACGGCGCCTTCGCTCAATTGTTTGCCGGACAAGTGCAAGCCGTCGGGGGTAACTCACAACTGGTTGAGAGCTACAGCAACCGCGAAAAGAAAAAATTTCGCGTACTTTGGAAATCTGAACCCTACCATGACCTCGCACTGATGGCCTCCAATAAAGTGAGCCCTGCGGACCTTAAAGCAGTGGCTGCTGCATTTTTCGGCATGAAAGATGATCCAGAAGGTAAGATCGTTTTAAAAGAGGCGTCCGCTAAAATCGGTTTAAGCGACAGCGCTTACTTTATCCCCTCTGACGGCAGTGAATACACGAACTATAAAAAGTTCTTTCAGACACTCCCTCCTAGCTTGCGTTAAGGCTATATTCATCATGAGGCCACTGTGCGTTTGTTAAGGTATCTACTCCCTCAGTCACTGGTACTGCGCGTCTATGCGCTGTATACCGTCACGTGGCTCGCACTGATGTGTACCGGCATGGTTCTTTATGTCGAAACTCGTTTCACGCAAGAAATTGAAGATGTGCAAGAGTCTGCAGAAACGATGCTCGAGGTCGCTTCTAACAGTATCTCAGACAGTGCGGTTATTGGCGATTTTGATACGATTAAGCGCACGCTCGATCACATGGTCGTAAGTTCGAATTTTTTATCGGCGAAGTTCATTCCACTACAGCAAGGATTTGTTAATAGTCGCGAAAAAGTCGTGGACCAATATGGCTACATTCCGCCATGGATCACCCGACGGGTTGACGATCACCTACTTGACGACAACACCATCATTAAAGTTGGCGGTGTTGATTATGGCGTTCTGCGTTTGAGTTTTGATAACCAGCAGATTGCTTACCGTATGTGGCGGATCATGCAGATGGGACTGGCTTTATCATTGGCTGGCTTCCTCAGTGGTTTAGTACTGATCTGGTTCCCATTGCAAAGCTGGCTCGGCAAACTCAATGAAAGCCGCGTCTTAGAACTCGGGATGATCGAAGGTCGCGATTTCGAAAATGAAGAATTAATCAAAAATGCACCGATCGAGATACGTCAGACACTGATCCGTTTGCAAGACACTGCGTCGCAACTCCGGAATGAGTTGGCTGAAAGAGAGAATACGCTCCATTCGCTTCGGCAGATTCTGATTAGCTTATTGCCCGAAAGCGCTGAAAAACCACTTGAGGATCAAAATATTGCCTTAATTTTGATGACCATCGAATCATTAATCGCTGAGGGCGAACGCTCTCGCGCAGCGTTGGTAATCGCAAAAGAAACAGCAGAACATGCCAATGAAGCAAAAAGTGCATTTCTCGCCAATATGAGTCATGAAATTCGCACGCCAATGAACGGCATTATTGGGATGATTGACCTTTGTCTAGAAACACCACTCAACGACAAACAACGCGATTTCTTGGGGATGGCGCGGCACTCTGCCGATAATCTCCTGGTCATCATCAACGACATTCTCGACTTTAGCAAAATCGAAGCGAATAAAATTGAGATCGAATCCATTCCGATTACCATTAACGCCCTGTTGCGGGATTTAATTAAATCCGCTGAAATAACGACACAAAAGAAAAATATCAAACTAAAGACCGAGATCAGTCCCGATCTACCGAGCCAGATTTTGGGCGATCCCGTCAGACTGACGCAGATTGTTAATAATTTACTCAGTAATGCGATTAAATTTACCGACGTTGGCCATATCTGCCTCTCCGCCTTCATCACCGCGGATACACCTGCGAAACTCCACATCAGTGTTGCTGATACGGGGATTGGTATTCCTGTGTCAGAACAAGAGCGAATTTTCGACGCATTTTCTCAGCAAGATATATCAACGACTCGCCGATTTGGTGGTACCGGCTTAGGCTTAAGTATCAGCAACAGGCTCGCGCAGCTCATGGATGGTACGATTCATCTCAAAAGCCAACCAGGTCAAGGTAGCCAGTTCACACTAGAACTTCCGCTCTTACTGCCACCGCAGCCGACTGTGACAGCAACAACCTTAGCACCGATCGTTGAACAGATCGAAATCCCGAAATTACATATTCTGGTTGCAGAAGATAACGCCATCAACCAAACGTTAATGCTCAACTTGCTGGTCCGTCACGGACACACCTGCAGCATCGCAAATAATGGCGAAGAGGCGGTTACAATGTGGCAAGAGGGTAAGTTTGATTTGATTCTCATGGACATGCAAATGCCCGTGATGGGTGGCATGGATGCGACACGACACATTCGTCGCATCGAAAAAGAAAATAGGCATCAGAAAAAGACTCCAATCTACGCCCTGACAGCATCTGCAATGGCGAGTGAGCAGCAAGAAGCGATCGAAGCTGGCCTCGATGGTTATCTGACAAAACCGATTAATCGGCAGATTTTATATGAAGTATTAACATCGATCGCCTTACAATCCATAAAGCAATCTGCCTCATGATCGATAACACAAAAAACAGTCACTGCGCTGTATCACCAAATTGAAACGGGTCGAACACGGTTTGCATGATCGACCCAATAGTGACGCTCAGGCCGGCTTGATGCGAGTTTTGCCGCCTGTCTGAATTGTTTTTCGGCCGCGAGTCGTAAAGCATACTCCGTATATTCAACTCCTAAAAAGGTCGCCTCGCATGGCCAAGTCGCGCTCTTTGTGCGTTCAACGAGCAGTGTAATTAATCGCGCTGTCATCTGAAATACAGATCCTCCCTGACCGAAAATTGAACGAATGACGGATTCAGCAATTTGCATGACGTTCAGATCGACTGAGTGAGGATAGGCAAGCAACAATTCTCCGACACTCAATTGCGCCTGTGAGTACAAAGCATGACTGACTGGAACGCGCTGTAAAAATGTAATCGCTTCCTGTAAGCGCCCTAATTGAGCGAGACAACGTGCACCACCCGTGTGAGCAGAAACAAAACTTGGATCAACGCGACCGACACGATCGTAATAAATTAGGGCAACTTCTACGTCACTCGCTATCTCCGCTGCAAGGCCCATCGCAAGCCGAGGGGCAAGTTCACCAGGCAATGCACTGTAACACCGGTCAATATATCGTAAGGCAGCCTCCCCCTCACCGCGCATCATCAGAACAACACCACGATACCAATCGACACGCCAATCCAATGAATCTGCTTCGATGACAGCAGTCAACGCTTTATCAATGATGCCGTCTCGTTCGGCAGGAAGTAACTCAGGGTGCGTGATTAATAGCTCAACCAATCTCAAACGCGGCTCAATAGCGCGATCGCCATGCTTGGCTACAAGCGATTGTAGTTCACTTAACTGATCTTCCGCGTGCATCAGCATGAGGATACAGATCACCTCACCCGCTGCCGGATCATCGATCTTTATTCTGGGGCTGGGTAACGATAAGGGTTGTCGCTGCGTCACTAATTCTTTCGCCGTTGCATGCACTAAACGGTCGCCCGTAAACAACTTACTCTCGACTGGCGCAAGCGATGTGTGCGAGGCAAGCATCTCACGCAAGACGCCAAGCAACTGCTCCGTCATTTCATCCACCGTTTGGAAACGTCGATCGGGATCAACGTGTGTAGAGCGTAATAAGAACCGATAGAAAGAAGCATTATCCGCAAGAACAAGCGCGTCCTCGGGTGACGGTAACGTAAATTCAAATTCAGACGCAAAATCGAAGTCCATGACCAACACTGCGAGTACACGACCTATGCTGTACAGATCTGATTCTGCGCGAATGGCTTTTCGTGCCTCGGGCGCAGCGAATCCTTTCGTCACATATCGATCACCATTTGGATCCCCTACTTTATAGACACTCCCCCTATCGATCAGTTTGACTTCACCTGCATCGACCACCACATTCTCTGGCGTAAAATCAACGAAAACGAACCCGTGTGTATGTAAGTTTGAAAATGCAGGCAAAATCTTCACGATGTATGACACTGCCTCAGCAACAGGTAAAGGCCCACGTTGCTTACGCAACGCTAGTACCGTCTGACCACCGACATACTCCATCGAGATCAGCTCCTCCGCATTCTGATCGTCCTTCGTCGACCGAATCACTCTCATTGGTATCACTTCATCACTTTCCGAAGGATGTCCACAACGCCGACACACGTCATCGACCATCCTGCCGTGACAATATTGACAAATTGCCTTCATAGTTTCACCCCACGATGCTTAAAATGAAATCGTCACCGCCACCACTGTTATTAACGTTATTACCGATATTCCAGCAACCGTTGACGAATACCAACATAGCTTCCAATGAGTGGCGCTAGGAATAATAAAAGTAAGAGATAGGTTGTCCATTGAAGTATGCTGGCGCAGCGTCCGATTGCGGCCTCAAACGCCTGCTGGTTGACTGACAGCGCTTTTGCTAATGCGGTTGTGAACCGCTCAAAAGCCCAATCACTTTCGTGCTCATGTTTACCGGTGCCCAAGGCAATCGCTTTTTGGTGCTCTCCGGCTGATTCCAATTGACGCACGTGCGCATCAATCGCCATGTACTCTGCCCATGTAGTCAAAGTCTCAGCCGCGGCCTCGTGTTCACCAGCAAATGCAATATTCGCCAATTCATCACCTAGAAGCCCATGCGTCTTGACACTCGATGGACTCGCGATCAGGGCTGAGGCAATACCGATGTTTCCATCAAAGAGCTGATGCGCATACGACATAAAAAAAGCTGCCTGTTGTGATTGGACTGTTTTATCAGTCACAAGTAAATACAGACTCTCCTGCGCGTTGGCAACATACGCATTTGCTTTCGCATGACTTAAACTATGGACAGAATCGAAGGCATCCACTTTTGCTATCTGCAAATGCCTCGTCAATGACGACACATGCCAACTCATCAATGCAATGCCGCTCAATAGACTGATGGTCCCTAATAACATGGGCAAATTAAAGATACGCTTGCACTCTCTATAGAGCTTCACCTGAGTCTCAAGAAATAGAACTAGCATTAACGCCGCAAACAACAACGACGTATAAAAATAATACGTCGCTTGTCGTACCTCATCGGTGTAACTCGCTGTTAAATGTTTCACATTGATTTCGTCGATCAAAGAGACGGACGGTAATAGTTTTTCGCGCATCAACGTATCCGCTTTGAGCACAAAGCGGACTGGTTCTTTACTCACAAATGCCATACCTACCAATCGCTCGTATTCAGACATTTGCGTCATCGCCGCCAGCACTGATCGACGCTCCTCATTACCAAAGGTAATATTTTGTGCAGCAAACAATAGGTGATCATCTGCCTGATCAATCGCACTGATATAGGCTTGACCTAAGGGGCTCTCCGTCCCTTCTTTCGATAAAAATAAATTGACGATTAACGTGTGGGCATGGGCAATATCTGAACGTATCTGTGCCGCAGCAATAATGGATGGTGCAGCATCGTTGCTGATAGTAGCAATAACGTGGCGATAGGTATGATGAGTAAAAAATGCTGCAACGCCAAGGCAAATGCTCAGTAATATACAAAGCTTTTGTCTCACGGCCAATTGTCGATACACCGTTGATGTTGCCGGTAGCACGGGAGTAACAGCGAAGTGATCCGTCAGAAGTGGTTGACTTTGGGGGGAAATAGCAGACATAGATAGCGATCCTTTTGCAATAAATCAGTACGATTCGAGTTAGATCTGTAACTCTTTGTAAGCAAAAACATCGATCCAGCAATGATCGAGAATAGTCACTCTATCCGGCACCCTCACCCCATCCCGCTAAACCGATGGTGCTAGACCGATGGCACTTTTCTTACTTGCCTTACTTTTCACTGTCCGACCGTTCATACCGTAAAGCGCACTCTCGGAATTTATACTGCACTTGTAAAAACGCATCCAACACATCAGGATCAAAATGCGCGTTCCGTCCCTCGCTCATAATTTGTACCGCAACCTCGTGCGTCATCGCCGATTTATAAACCTGTTGCCGTATTAATGCGTCATAGACATCCGCCACTGCCATGAGGCGTGCCGATAGAGGAATCTGCGTTCCGACCAAACCTTCAGGATACCCTGAGCCATCCCACTTTTCTTGATGCGAGTACGCAATTTCTTTAACACATTTCAAAAATGGAATAGACCGGCCTAAACGTTTTTCCGCAGATTCAATCATTTGTCTGCCAAGTGTAGTGTGCGTTTTCATCACCACCATTTCATCTTCAGTTAATTTTCCCGGCTTGAGCAAAATGTGGTCAGGGATACCCACCTCGCCGATGTCATGAAAAGGGGCAGATTTAAAGAGAATCTCAATATCCTCATCCGAGAGCAAATGAGAAAAACGCGAACTTTTTTGCAAGCACTCCGCAAGTATCCTAACGTATTGCTGCGTACGTAACAGATGATTTCTTGTCTCATCATCACGCGTTTCTAGCATCGCCATCATGGTCGCGATCATCGGATCAGGCTCTGCGCCAGACTCCGAATCAACCACCGATGCTGAGCCAGGAACCCACACAAAGGGACCAAACTCCAGACATTCATCTTGATTCTGCAATTGCGACAATAACGCGCCTAATAACAAATGCGTTCGGATCCTTGCTAGAACAATCGGGGCACTGAAAGGTTTAGAAATAAAATCGACCGCACCAGCATCGAATCCCGTTTGATGATCAATATGCGCATCATTTTCAGATAACAATAAAACCGGAATATCCCGCGTTGAGGGGTGTCGTTTTAATTCCCTGCAAACGTCATACCCGTTCATTTCAGGCATCACAATCGCCAGCAAAATAAGATCTGGTAAATTATTTTTCGCTGTCTTCAACCCATGCTGAGCACTTGTCGATAACTTGACAGAAAAATGCTGATTCAACAAATTACTAAGCCACATTAAATCATCCGTCTTCTCATCAATGACAAGAACGGACTGTTTTGAGTCCCTTACCGCGAGCGCAAGCATACATACCTCATCAATTTTTACACCGAAGAATCGCGCGCCATCGTGATATCAAGTACCTGTTTTAAATAAGACTCAGCAATCATCAACAACATTTTTTTCGACATTTCTCTATTCATCGTAAAAGTTCACGCAGAAGTGTTCTCACACTTTCACACCAATCTACTGATTTATTCTTCTCAGTTTTTAGGACCTCTTGTCGCTCGCAGTAAATACTTGCAAAGAAAATCGTACGCCCTCACCGATCCTGCCATTGACTCGAAGACAATATGAGTGACGATAAGTTCTTTATTAGCAAGAGTACATCGCTAGGATTAGCGATGAGGGGAACTAGGGATTGCAGTGTTTTCGAATACCGTGCAAAAATCGAAGAAGACTCATGCGCTAAAAATAGCGCTAACCGTGAACGGGCGATGCAACAACAGTACTGTGGGCATTGCAAATTATTGCAAATAAGCAAGTTTATAGATGGAATCCATTACCGATAAACGCCATACTGTGTGGATGTATGTGATGTGTGCGACTTAACCACTTGTAACAATTTCAGTCGACAAGCTTAGGTGCCGACTGTCTGATTTGCGCATATTTTAATGTTTTTGGAATGTAATGAGAGGAATATCAACATGAATGTCCTTCGCCAAATAGCACTCTCCAAACGACTCGCAATTTTAATTGCTCTGTTCTCGGCGGGATTTCTCATTTATGGAGTTTGGTCATTTAAAACGCTAAACGAGCTCAAAGTTTCGGGACCTGTTTATCAAAAAATTGCTCAGGGAAAAGACCTCGTAGCAGACGTTTTACCACCCCCTGAATATATTCTCGAATCCTACCTTGTGGTCTTCCAGATCATGGCAACGGACGACAATGCTGAACAAGAAAAGCTCATCGCGCACTTACGCGATCTCAAAAAGGACTATGACACAAGGCATGAATTCTGGGGCAAAGAAGGTCTCGACAGCGACATCGCCGATGCCCTTCTCAACAAAGCCCATGCACCAGCACAAGAGTTTTATCAAGTTGCATTGAATGATTTTGTGCCGGCCGCACAAAAACAAGATAAAGATGCGATGGCCACAGCAATGCAAAAAATGAAAGCAAGCTATGCAACGCACCTGAATCAAATTAACAACCTCGTAGAAATCACCAACAAGCGTGCCGATGAAGTCGAAAACGAGTCAAAATCAAGGATCGCCAGAGACAGTGTCGTTTTAATCATCATACTTTGCAGCTCGCTGGCAATCGGAATCAGCGGTGCCGTATTGATCTCTCGGAGCATCACGAAACCGCTTAGCGATGCCGTTGAGATTGCACAAATCGTTGCCTCAGGTGATTTCACCAGTGATATGGATACATCCTGTACAGATGAAACTGGTCAGCTATTGCAGGCACTTCATCAAATGAACACCAACCTCTCTGCCACCATCGAACAAGTGCGAGGTAGTACCTCGATCATATCGACCGCATCGGAAGAAATCGCTCGAGGAAACCTAGACCTCTCCTCCCGTACAGAAGAGCAAGCAAGTGCGCTCGAAGAAACTGCCTCTGCAATGGAGCAACTCACCGCCACTGTGAAACAAAATGCAGACAATGCCCGTCAGGCAAATCAACTTGCAGCTTCCGCTTCCACGATCGCCATGAACGGCGGCCAAGTTGTCACCAATGTCGTCTCCACAATGGGGTCGATTAAAGACAGTTCGCAAAAAATTGTGGATATTATTGGTGTCATCGACAGCATCGCTTTCCAAACTAACATCCTCGCGCTGAATGCTGCTGTTGAAGCTGCACGCGCAGGTGAACAGGGTCGTGGATTTGCCGTTGTTGCTGCAGAGGTGCGAAATCTTGCGCATCGTTCAGCCGGTGCAGCAAAAGAAATCAAAGCCTTAATCGAAGACTCTGTTGACAAAGTCAACACCGGTAGCACCCTCGTTGATCAAGCAGGTGAGACGATGAATAACATCGTCTCGTCCGTCAAACAAGTCTTAGATATCATGAGCGAAATTGCCGCCGCCAGCCAAGAGCAAAGTACCGGCATTGAAGAAGTAAATCGTGCGATTTCCCAGATGGATGAAGTCACCCAACAAAATGCAGCCTTAGTCGAAGAAGCGGCAGCCGCCGCGGCGAGCATGCAAGAACAAGCGACGAACTTGATGAAAGAAGTCAGCGCTTTTAAGCTGCTCCCCACCACTGGAAATTTCATCGCCGCAAGAGCTCCGCAAAGAGTGCTCCCTAAACTCATTGGCTGAGTTTCATCGACAAAACGCCCGTCACATGACGGGCGCCATCCCCTCTGACGCTTTCACACAACAAACAACGTTCTCTCACCAATCGCATCCGTCACCGAGTTCAGTAACGCAAAGGACGATTATTGATCGATTGCATTATGTTCTTGTGTATGACATCCACGGCACTAACCTTGCCTTTGATAACGGGAACGCTCATACATAAAGGCGATGAATAATCTGTACCATGACAATTTCAAATACATCGCCCTTCACCATTTAATTCAATGCCTTATTAAATTTTTTGATCGTTTGATCATCCACCAACTTACTGCACATGAGATAGCGTTCGCGCCCGGCAGGCATTTCATCAAATGTTAATACCTTGTAGTTTTTTCCCTGAATGATGCCAACGTCTTGATAGTATTTCAGCATATCAGCGGGAACAAAAGTAATATGCGCCCTACCCGCTTGTATCATTTTGAATACCGAAGCAATTTCCGCCGAAGTGATGACAGCAGTGGCTTTCATATTCTTAAATTTTTCATCTAAGAAATTTCCACTTGCTAAACTCGACTTGATCAAAACCTGGGTTTTAGGATCACTGAGAATGTCATCAAGCGTCTCACCCTGCACTGAATTGAAATCTATATTCGCAAATGCGATAAATTTAGAATCGATCAGTATTGGCTTACTGTATTTGGCAAACAGCTCTCTTTCAGGCGTTTTATACCAGCCAACAGAGCAAATTTTTTCCTGATTATTTTTAATTTGGGCGATTTGACGATTAGCAGGAATAACCTCCCACTCAAAATCAATTCCTGCGCTATGTAGCGCTTTCAATGTAGGCTCCACAACCGTTCCACCTACCTCAGTCGCAGACTTAACGATGATGTAAGGCGGTAGTTCAATAATTTGTAGCTTTAATTTCTCTTCCGACAAAGCCGCTCTCGGAAACAGTATCAATCCTAAAAAAATAACCAACATGTGTTTAATCATTTTTTTACCCACAATCAATACTTTGTGCCGAACCAAATGCATACCACTTGGCGGCAAAAGTGAATTCATTCCGCACCGAATGACCAGTCACCCCAACTCACAACATCTATTAGCAGATGAGTACCGCTAGCTATATTGATAACAGTAGTTTAAAACTTAATAAATAGCAAATATTCTGTGCGTAACGTATTGATAGCGACTTTCCGGCGATGGAGACGGACTATTCTGCAATGGATGGAATAAATATCTGGCATGTTGCACCTAGTGGTGCATTACATTTCATCGTGTCTTGCTTGATTTCGGCATTTGTCCGGAGCTCTCTACAAAGCAAATTCAACGTATCAATCATCGCTATTTTTGCACACCCCTCCCTTTTGCGGCGTCTTTCGTAAGTCAGGTAGCATTCAAGGATGATGTAGATTTGACCACCCAATATGGAAACATCACCACGATCAGCAATTAACCACTTTTAGCGGGCCGCACCTTCGCGATAATCTCGTCCTTTTCCGCTACGGACGCAAAAAAAGCCCCTAAGTCGTTGATGACTTAGGGGCTTTTTAGGCAAACTTGGTAGTAGTTTGCGGTGTTCTTGGCGGAGAGGGGGAAATCCAAAACTGCTTATATAGCAATGGTTTAACGCCTTAATACCATGTTTAATACCATATTTTGAAAATGCATTAATTTTCACACTCGGGATTCGAATTAACGGTTCTTATGTATAACTAATACTTTTATTTGCAATTACTGCGTTCGGCCATATATATACTCTCTAAACAAATCTATGGAGTTACGATGATTTTTAGTCAAGATGAATTGAATTCTGCGTATGCAGAATGCATTGCCAATAATGGTTTACACCGCACAAAACTACATGGGATGACAATAGAAATCTCCGCTTTCGATAATGAAAACATGAATATTTGCGCTTCTGATGCCCCAGCACCATACAGCGATGATAAAAATATAAACTCGTTTGTAGGTGCAATATTTAAATTCCGTAGATCAAAAATCGGCGATAACTTTGACGAATGGAAATTTATTGAAAAGCTCTAGTGTATGCACTGCCGCTAGCGTTTCTAATACTAGCTGCAGCGCATATACAATTACATTGCAGCAACGATATTTAGCGCAGAAATAGCTTCACCCCAACGTCCGCCAATATTGTTGGCCTTCACGATACCAGTGATTACAACCGATAGTACTGGCCAGATTTTGTCAAAGTCCACACCAAACTCACCTGCAAATTGCCAGTAAGCGCGTAAACGATCTTGCACATGCTGAAGCTTTTGCGCATTTGTCGCAGAGTCTTGACCGAAAATCTTTGCTGCCTCTGCCACCAAATTTTCCAGCGTTGGGCGCAATACTACAGCTACTTGTTCCGCTTGTTTTACTGCATTAAAAAAGTCTAAGAAGTTCATGGTATTACCTTTCTTTGTAGATAAATTTAAAAATTGCACTGCGTTTTTATAGTCAGCCCATCGACTATCCGGATTGATTCAGCCACCCGGCTGAGGTGGATTGATCCAGATGTTTTCAGAACCAGACTCTGATTGCACTGGTTTTGGTGCTCGAACAACTTCTTGTACTGCTGGCATTGGCTGTTCGCTCGCTGGATCGGATTGTTTGGCTGGCAGTCCGATTTTGTCGGAAGATGCCACAGTTGCGCCTGCGTTGAACAAGCCGAACACAACAGCGCCCACACCAGCGATACTGTTAAGGTCGTCCGTTGTAAGATGGAAATCGTAACCATACATTTTCCCAACGCCGACGATTGATGTCAGCAAGACTGCAAGCGTGTTGGCCAGCAGTTGTTTGTTTTTGAGCTTGGCCGCATCCGCAACGGCCTGCCCTTGACGAAACACGTTATAAAAGAGTCCAAATTTTTCAAACATCTTGAGCTCCGTATTGCAATTCTTTCGCTATCCGACGCATCCAACCTTTTCCATCTGAATCGAAGTTTTTACAATTTGTCATAAAAATGATGCGCTCCGCCAATAGACGCATGACGATGTCGTGACTCTGCATTTTTGCTATGGCTTGCTTGCTAAAAGCCCCAAGCACACCATCGTCTGCAACGCCTACAGCACGCTGAAGAGCTCGAATTGCGGTCTGTAAGCCAGAATTAACTGCAAAATCAAGCAATTGATTTGCGATTCCAAGCGGTGCGTCGTCTAGTTGAACCACATCCCAAAAATCACGCTTATAGATCATAGATGCCTGTGCCTTCGTCAAGTTCTTGATATCAACCATTGGGTAGCTTCGCCTGGAAATTCCCCAATTTGTTTCACCACCAGGATCGCTCGGATCATTGACATAGCTGCCTTCATTGCCTAGCAGTCTGTTGATACAAATATCGAAATTCATTTTTTCACCTTTCCTAACTTCCTGACTTTTCGCCATTGCTTTATGGGATCAGAATGATAGAACTGGAAGCAGATCCATAGAATCGACGCTAGTGCGGCAAGCGGCGGGAGGACTCCAGCGATAGCAGCAAGAGCGGTCGCGAGTGCCGTCGCTATTGATGCCATATCAATAAAATGTTTTAAAAAATCCATCCTTTACCTTTCTATGGATGTAAAAAAACCCGCCGAAGCGGGTTGTTTAAAGTGAGGACGAGTTAATTAAATACCGCTGCAAGATACTGTCAATACGTCACCAGCGATAAATGGGGTAGAAGCCCCGGTTGTTCTTGAGTAAGCGCTCAACGTTACTGATGTCGTAGATTGTGCTGTCACACCGACAACGATTGATGCACTATTAGATACATCTTGTGCGTGACACGCCCACCCAAGAGTTGAAGCAGGCATCGTAACCACACCGGAACCAGTAGGGCTTGATCCGACAGTGATCTTGAAGGCTGCTGTTGTGTACGCTGAGATTTGATTCGAAGTTCCAAACCCTGATGCAATTGTTGGAGCTGTAGAACTGACAAACACATTTCCGCTCGAGCTCGCATAGCTGCTCGCCACCATTTTTGTAGTGGCATTTACTGTCGCAGCACATACTATCGACCCACAATCAGTCGTAGTGCCAAATAACCAGTGTCCATTTGATATTAAGCGACCACCCTGCGTGCCTGCTGATGTTCCAAAAACCACAGGGCCAGCACTCGTCACTGCAGCCGTCGGGCCCACAAACATATTGTTCGCGTTGTCGACCGTGAGCATTTGAATGTTATTTCCAGCAGTATCACGAATTGCGTAGTACTGCTGGTTGGCTACTACTACGTCGCCATTATAATTAACCCCAAATAATTGATTTGCTTGAGTTAATGCATTCGCTTGGATCACCCACTTATCACCGATCGCATGCCCCGTATTGTTCGCAAACTGCACTGCGACACCATACGATAACCCGATCACACCGCCGTTTACGGGAACACCAGTGCTAGGGAACGTTGAACAATTATCTGTTCCCCACTTGAATGTATCTACTGCGCCCACCGAATCGATAACAACGCAGTATGTCGCACTAAATCCAGCGTTATACAACCCACCAGCAGTCAAATCATTCAATGTGCCAGTGAATACCGGTAACGCCAACTGAGTTTTGTAAAGCGACAGTGGATATGTTGATCCGTTCTGACCGTTACCATTGATCATGGTCACGACAGTCGCCCCACCTGGCTGCAAATTATAAAAATTTTCAGGAGTCAGAAAATACTCAGATCCACGTACAGTGTTCTTGATTGCTGTGGTCGCACTGAAATTTTTCACTTGAGTTTGAATGCCGCTACCATCACCAACGTCCGTCATTGTTAGTACGGTGTTTAAAGCATTCGCTGTGATCAGGTTCTGCGTCATCGTCGCATTGCCGGTCATCACTGTATTATCGAGCTGGGTATTTTTAGCGTAGTTCACACGAACGCCTGACGTTGCAGTGCCCGGCTGCATCGTCACTTGATTACTCTTGATAATCGCATTCGTGATTGGATTTGCAGCACTGCCATTCAAATCAATTAATGCGCCATTTGATTCTAATGCGCAGCCATACGCGGGCTCCAGTTCATTATTAATGATGACCGGATGCATTGCATAATCGATTTTAATACTACCGTTACATGAAACAATCGTATTGTTAGCAATGACATTTGTATTTGCTCCAATGACCGAGTTCATGTAGATGCCTGGTCCAGCACCTGCGATCAGATTATGAGACAACACATTGTTATCGCCCGCACGGTTTAGAGAGACTCCACCATTGATAAAGTTGTATTGAATGTTGCCATCGAAAACACCGTTTAAGTACGGAAGCGGAAAAACAACGTTAATTCCCAATCCGCCAAAATTATCAAACTTATTGTGTTCGATCTTGAAATAATCAATGACGTTTGACCCCTCATATGTCGATGTGGCGTCAAGCGTTAGCGCATTCGTTGTTCCAGGTGTGCTCGCATTTTTGATGTAGCAACTACGAAATCTTTGACCATTACTCGGACCTGCTACCCGAATAATATTTGCTGGCCACGACGAATCATTGGTCACAGTAATCGGCGCATCCCAGCCCGAACACTCTATATTTTTAACGCACGCCTGAATTAAAACCAATTCGTTTGGACTATTTGCTTGCGATGTTTTCGCGTTGAAACCATTCTTGCCAACAAAAAGCGTACCACCGCAGGGCGTCGCATTGATAGCTGCTTGCAAACCCTGCGAAGCATATTTGTCAGCATTAACGTAAACACTGCCTCCCGATGCTTCAGATAATGGAGTAGCTAATGTTGCGGTACCCAGTACATTGATGTTTCCCATCGGGATAACAGAACTTGAAAATGACTGTGCAAAACTCACGTTAGTCGTGATTAAAAATAATGCTGTTACGAACGCGATGATTTTTTTCATAATGGATAAACTCCCTCGGCATTTTGCCAAATTGGTGGATTTAACTGCCTTGCGTAAACAACGTAGCCGAGTTGCATATCTAGACACGACTGACCGACGTACGTTGGAATTGGACGCTGAACTGTCGATTGACAACTCGCGTTTGCCGTCAACGATTGAACTAAAGCTGCAACTGCTTGAATCGCCTGAGCAGAAGCAGCTGCTGCAGCAGCACTTTGAGACGTCGCAGCTCGATCCAATGCTGTCTGCTGTGCATTTGCTGCCACTTGATTTCCAATGGACGTATATGCTGGCGTAACGTCCCCAGGATCACCTTTGATTGAACTTGACTGCCATGCAGGTCCTGTCCAAACATAAATACTTGCATTGATTAGATACCCATCGCCAACCGACGGACTCGATGGCAACTGAGATGGATCACTCAATACTCCCTTGAGTTGCAGACCCTTTCCCACTAAATTTCCAGCAACATAGTCGTCGCGAAATGCACCAAACGTGTTGAGCAGAGATGACGCGCTTTGCGTTAGTTGCTGCACATATGCCTGCGTAGGAATAACAGAATATGTTCCGCTTTGCACTGTTGCACCTGCATATGGCACTACTATATGCAGCGTCTGATGGTCGATAATTTGATCAATTTCATATACCTGTCGATCTGGTCCGAGAAATATATTTCCGCGCGCTGTATTGGATATGAAATCCACTCCAACACCACTAACCGTATTCGAACCCTGTTGCACTGAAACTGTTCCAGTTTTATACCAGCCCATATTTCACTTCCTATAGACGAAAAAAAACCGCTTTCCGCGGTTTCTATTTTTGTTGATTCGGTGACTTTGGAATTTTCTCTTTGACGCTCCTCACTTTTTCCAAATACAGTTTCATTGGTTCTGGATTGCCATTTCTTTCCCAAAAATAGGCGTCAGCGAACTCTTCTAAAGATGGATACTCCTTCTTGCGAAGAAGTTTGTGGCAGACGATGTGAAGGATTTTACTCATACTGTTACCTCAAAAGTTTTGTCTGTAAATGGAAAGCACTTAACGACGACTTTGTATGTTCCGGCGTGAGAGAACGACAGTGTCATTGTGCTTTCATCGCTGGGGTAACTTGAGCTGTCGATATAGATTACGCTACCGCTCGGCAAAGAGCTAAGTTCGAGACCTAATATCGTCGTTGGGTTACTTACTCGACTGACCACTTCGCCTTCAACAACATAGTTTAGCGTTGAGTCGTAAATTCCCTCTACGAAAAGAATGTTTGCTTCCTTGTAACCTTCGTAAGTTGACGGCGACAAGATTGCATTCAGGATAATCTTTCCCGTTTCGTCATACATAGAGATTGGAAAAGCAAGTTGTTGCTGCGCTGGCTCTGCTAGTGGGTCTATAGTTCCAGTCATTTCTTTACTTTCAAAATATTGGCTGATACCAGTGACGCAGTATTTGAGCCGGCAGAACAAAGGTAGTACGTACCAGGTTGAAGCACACCTGATACAACAACGTTTGACGTAGTTATACCTACGGCGCCGCCAGTGCCAGCAATAATAATTGAGCCGCTGCTATTTTTGATTACCACACCGCCATAACCATTTTGGTCATAGTTACAAGTTGCAATCGCAAGAACTGACGATGCATCAGAAACTACGAAAGGCACCGCGGCTCCCGGCGCAATACCTGAAAAGATGTCGATATCCGTTACTGCATTTCCGGTAATCTTGTTAGTGCCGACAGTCAAATCTTGGATATGCGCCGTGGTAATTTGTAGGTTACCGATTTTGGCGCTACTAATAGCAGCATCGACAATTTTTGCGTTTGTAATGCTGGCATTATTGATAAAAGTATCAGCGATGAAAGTCTGTCCATTCACTACAACAAATGGGACCGTAGCACTACCTGTACTTTCGTCAATAAAAGCAATTTTTTGCGCTGAGAGATAAATCTCAGTCTCTGGCGTGCCACTGCCGTTGTCGACCATCAGACCGATGCCAGCAATGTACGTTTTACCATCCTGCGTAATTTGCGTCTTGATGGTATGTGTTGCTGACAGCTTGCAATTTATATCAGCAACAGTAGCTGATACCGTTTCCACCGAGGCCGAAGTGGATCCGGCAACAGCTGCGACTTGTTCAATTTGCGTAGCCAATGAGCCATCAGCATTCGCTCGAGCTGTAGACTCTTGAAGAATCGATGCGGTATTTTTTGCAATAGATGCCTGCAACAGAGTCCGCGCGTTTGCCAATGCTTGATCTGCGCTCACAAATGAGATTAGCTGCGATGCAGCCATTGCATCAGCTGCTGAAATCGAATTTTGCTGATCAACCAATACCTGCTGCAATTCTGCACCAGGCGGTATTTCCTGTAGCGTAGATTGAATATCGGGAATTGCCTGAATTGGCGTTAGCAAATCAACGCTGAGCTGCGATTGAGTAATCTGACGTTTTAGATAGTTAAGAATACTCGTTGCATCAGTGCTCGTTGTACCCTTTGCCCCAGTGCCAGTTGGGTAATAGTCACTGAGATTGCCACGCTTATCTACCAACCGAACCCAAAAATAAACTATTTGACCCGCTGATAAGCCTGTCAATGCAAACGTATTTTGCGGCGCAGGAATAGTCGTCAGCTTTGTTGCGTCCGATAGATTCGGAGTCGCAGAGCTCCAAATTTCAGTCCCAACAAGGTAATTGATAATGCTCGGAGGAATCGCCCAACTTACATCGATTTCAAAAATGTTTGCCGCCGTAGTCAGCGATGTAGCTGCTGAAACACTGGCATCTGTGCTGTTGCTCACTACAACTGAATATGGTACTGGTTGCGACCTCTTCCCAGCCGCAGACACCGCCGTAATCGTAAAATTATACGTCCCTGCTAGCATGCTATTGATCTGGTAGCTCGGCGTCAGCGAAGTATCTAGGTTGACGATATCGTTATTGCGCTGCCACTGGACTAGATATTTCGGTGATGTTCCTGACCAGCTCAGATTACCATCAGTCACAGAAATATTAGATGGGTTCCAGTATGTATTTGCTGAAAACAGCAAATTCGTCGGCAAATCAGGTAAATCTGCAAGCAATGCCGTCGGCTTGTTTTGAATGATCGTGCCGTTGTCGATATTGTCGAACTTGCCTGCGATATGCTGAATCGCGGATATTTCGTAAGTAAGTCCGTCTTTCTCTGTGATCGATAAAATCTTGTAAGTAGGCGCAACGAGATTCGCGTTGTCCACAGACCAGATCGCTTGCGGTTGTGGCATAACTGGCCAGTCTCCAACAACAGTCACAGAGTTGCCAGAAATCGACTGCACTACTCGCGTTGCTGATACACCAGACGGCAAAATAACCGTCAGCAAGTCACCAGCACTAATCGCGGGAGCTTTATCTAAAGTTACAACGCGCCCAACGGCGGAACTAATCCGACCACCGTTACGCACACCTGCTTTGTTTGGATTCGCAATACGGATGATTTGACCAGGCGTAACAACCAAAGCATCGAGACCTACGCTGAAAGTCAGCATGTCAGTCTCAAGGCGAGATGTGAGCAGCATCCATTGACCTACGCGCTGTGCCTGACCTTGCGATGTACAGCCAAATGCGGTCACATTGATCGGTTTAACACCGTAACGCTGGACGCCTAAATCATCTTGGACATACTCAACTTTTTGCTTGTAGAAGTTGTTTGGGTCGTTCCATGTGACGGTCGCTGTCGTGTAGCGAGTGCTTTTTGCGCTACCTGCACCATGAAACTTACCGTCGATGACATTGGCTGCAGTAAATGTGTACGTCGGGTCCTGCGGCATATCTGCGGACACAACGATAGATCCGCTCGCCCAATAAGTAATCCCGCGAAACACTGAAGCCAAATCCTGCAAAACCTTGTAGGCCTCTGCAGCACTTTGAAGATACACGTTACATGTAAAGCGCGGCTCAGTACCACCTAAGCCATTCGGGACCATCTGGTCACAATACTGACCAATGATGTACAGCCCCCATTTGTCGACATAAGACGACGGAATCAGATTGCCCAGACCGTAGCGACTATTTGTCAGTAGATCATAGAAAATCCACGCTGGATTGTTAGTCCACGCGGGCTTTAACGTACCGTCCCAAATGCCCGAGTATGTCCGGGCAACCGGATCATAGTTGCTTGGCACTTGGATAATGCGACCGAGAAGATCATAAGAACGAGTCGGGATACTTTGGAACTGCGACGCATCAATTTGAACGCCTATCAATGCTGACATAGGGTAGTTCAAGCGGGCATCAATCAATTCCGTGTATGTCAGAACGGTCGTCGTATCCGAAACCGTTGAGCTATTCGCGTTTGGCGTGGTGCGAGTAACGCGGACAGTCCAGCCATTTTTCGCCGCTGGAAGTACGAATCGATGACTACGCTGATATTGCGAAGTGGTTTTGCCATTGAACGAGGTATTGACGACCGTTTGATATGCGCCGCCGTCAGTAGACAATTCAATGATGTAATTAATCTGATAGCCGCCAATGTTTCCGCTGCTTGTGTCTGCTTTGCTCAAAGCACTAACGCCCAGACGAATACTTAGTGATGTCAGTTGAGTGTTTGTAACGTTCTGCACCCATGGGGATGATGAGCGCAGCTCTACGCCAACGCCATGCTCATTCGACACGTCCGGAAAACCATCGATAGGCAACTGGCTTTGTGAGCCGGAACGAAAATCGACTGTTGCGCCAGTAAAGTTGTATGAACCGTCCGGATTTTGCAGCGGCGTATCATTGAAGAAGACAGACTGCATACCATTAGCGAGACCTTGAATCTCGCCTTCAGACACCAAGTCCATTACTTTTGCGTATGAGATGCTATGCAAAGAATCTGGCGACTCTACGGAGCCGCTGCCGCTTCCAGACTTGCCGCCATACCCGATAATTTTGCGCATTTAAAACCTTCAGACGTAAAAAAAGCACCCGAAGGTGCCTTTGAAAAAAATTCTTTTTAAATTACTGATCTTGCGAGTAAATCCCCGCTGAAATTACGGACGAGCCAACAATCATTCGACCATATAGGACGGGAACGCAGTTACCCTGAGTTGTTGTATTGACTGCCCCGTTAAAGTTGTAGGAGGCACTATTACTTGCTGAGCTTGACTGTGTTGTCTGCTGCGGGGAAAGCATTTGAACTACGCCGCCCAGAGCAAGCCCGATGCCCGCCGTTGCTACTGCCCCAGCAATACCGCCAGCCCCGATTGCAGCGAAGGCTGCTCCACCAGTCAGAAAGCCCGCGCCGATAACCAAGGCAGCACCAAGAATCACCTGAAACAAGCCGCCCTGTTTTGCGCCCTGCAGAATCGGAGCAATGCGAATATCCTGACCACCTGTAGGAGCGTGGAGTAAATCAGCATTGATGTTTTCTTTACCGAGAAAAACACTATAAGCAATGCCGCGATCTTTGCTCGTGATTAATTCCTTTTGAAAGCCCGGGATCATGATGCAAAGTGCTCTGATAGCTTCGCTGGCATTTTGAACGGCGAACCGGTGGACTCGTCCGAACTTAGTGCCGAGTTTGCCGTATAAGCGAATTGTTTTAAGTTCCTGCGTCACTTGGAAGTCCTTTGTATCTGACAATGAAGCGTGTTACTTCTTGATAGTAGCCACCGTACACGTCACGACTGGATAATCGCCCGTGCAGATGGTGCAGCATCAATCCATCACCGATATAGACCGCGGCATGGTTCGGAACGCCATTTTTACTGCGAATCTGCATAAATATGACGTCGCCAATCTCTGGCTGATCGTGTGCTGGGATTTTTTCAAAGCCAGCGCGCGGAAAACCGTTCGTATAGATGTCGCTAGCACCATCATTCCACCAGTCGTCATGTCGCTGAAAGTCCGGCAAAGTGATGCCTTTTACTTCCGCGTACCAGTCCCTGATTAGTGTGTAGCAGTCGAGAACACCGTGGAAGAACTGACGGCCTACCAATGGCGCTTTGTACCCGCATGGTTTGATTGTCACGATGTCGCCAGCGTTCGCGCCTTCGCCGTCCGTATCAACTCGGACGATATGCCAAGCCAAACCGGAGGCCTCGCAGCTAGTGCGGTCTGCTTCGCTTGGCTCCGGCATTACATTTGGGTGCGAATGAACGATTGCCACGATTTCGCCTAATTCCTCTGCCGCTGCATATTCTTCAGCAGAGATGATGAAATGCTCTTCACCAGTTGCTGAGTTCTTACTGGGGATATATTTCTCACGCCCCTTGACGATGACGACGAGACCGCAGCTTTCTCTTGGATATTCAGCCTCAGCGTGCGCCTTAAGATCAGCAATTGTTTGATCGTTCATGAAAGCCCCGCGCCAGGGAAGCCGCCAAACGGAAAAATAGCCGTTGCGCCAAACCGCAATTTGCAGTCCGATAAATGACCGCCGCAACGATCCTGCGCGCTGTTTTGCACGGGATTACCTTTGTTATCAAACATCGCACTTCCTGTATAACCACAGTTAGGACCGCGATAGCCGCCGCAACTTAGCCAATAGCAAACGTTAGCTACAATCTGGCGCCGTGGAAGCATCGCGCCCATGCAGTCCAATGCACTCGAAAGCTGAAACTCAACAATTTCATTGGTCTCAGATGTCTTTTGCTCGATGTACCAGATATCTAGCGGAAATTCCTGAGTTGGGTCAGCAGTCGGATTGCTATTGGTGAAATTCACCGCATCAAGGTACTTCCCAAGGGTTGTATGACGAGTAAGCTTCGCCCCGACCAGATCAGCGAAATTTAGACAAAGGGTGGAAATTGATGAATCAACGTTGCCGACAGCTAATTTTGGCGTTGGCAAGTTACCCGTTCCGCTACGAGCAAAGCCCGTGGCTTCAATCGGCCATCCCGTATAAACATTGCCCTGCCATGTGATCGTAGATGATTGGGTATATCCGTGAAATCGAATAAGACTACCACCAATCGATGTTGCATCAAGCTCAAATAGCTCAACGATTGGCGGCAGCTCAAGTGATTGAACATCTTGAAATGGAATATTCATGAAAGATTAAATACCTGCTGAAAAGTCACAGAGATTGAATAAACGTCACCCTCTTCTTGCTTTGGCTGAACGTCTTTGCACCTGTACGTGCCCTGCACCCCTAGTGGCGGAGTCCAGTAAAAAGAGACAACCCCAGCCTTTGCATTCAGAAAAGAGAGTATCGGCAACATATCCGCAGAACGACCGCGAAACGTTAGCTGCGCCGAATTGACCACGTTATTGATGCCATCTGCTGCCACTTGCGAATATCCATCGCCAAACTGTGCATTCAGGGTTCTATATTTCGGCGCTAATGAAGTAGACCCCGCAAATGGTTGCCAATTAAAAGTATCCATATCAAACCTGTCCGCTTCTCATTTTCCAAATCAACCCACCTGGCCGCATTTCTTTAGCAAGTGCTTGCTGCGTCAGCCCATTAACCATATCCGACAATTGCTTTGCAGCTCCCGTATCAACGCCTTTGCCGCTTGTATTAGAAGACGAATTGCCGTCAGGGTGAATATTTATTGTCGTATGTAGCTCGATAGGCCCCGTTGATGATTGCTGCGTTGTAGAGCTCGACTTTGCAAGGTCACGAACAACGTTCGCCTGCTCTTTTGGCAAAACCATTTCTTGCTCGTGAAGCTGAGTCAAGGGATTGACGTTCGTCGGAATGTCGTAACCATTCCGAGCGGAAGGAACACTCAACGTAGCTGCCGCAATCGCAGCAGTGGAAAAACCCTCTGCAGTTGCCGCGGCAGTTGCAGCAGCAGCAGGAGCGAGACCAGGACCAACAATAGGTATTGCGGCGGTGGATGCAAATGCAGCCAAAGACGCCATAGCTACCATCGCTTGCGACTGCGCCGTGATGGTGGCCACATAACCAGTTGCTGCAACTTTATCAAGCAAGAGTTTTTGAATCTGCATCTTTATAAAACTTTGCACGAATGAATCGGCAATGCTTACCGCTACGTTCTTTAAGCTTTCACCGAGGCTTTTACCATGATTAATGAATTGCGTTACGGCAGAGGCGACGCCATCGGTAGCGCTTGTCATTGCTTGAGCTGTCATCTGAGAAAGCTTTTGCTGGTCGGTTAAAACGCTTTGATTTGCTGCTAGCCAGTAACCTTTGACTTGATCAGCTGTATTTGCAGAATTTGTCAAAAATAACACATTGAGATCCTGTTTTTTTCGCTCATCGGCGATCGCCGCATTAATCACTGATTCAGAATGCCGCCTGCCTTCTTGCTCAAGCATACGGTTCCCCGCATGCTCGTTATAAATTTGAGCGTTTTTGAAAGCTTGGATTTTTGACATACGACTAGCGTACATTTTGTCCTCGGCCTCAGCGTTGGTCAAAAACTCTTTCTGTATCACACCCGCTTCCGCTGCCAGCTCCATGTAAGACTGAGTAATTTGATTATTAAGCGCCATTTCATCGGCTGCACGCTTCTTTTTGGCTTCAATAATCCGATTTTTACCCTCTTCCACTTCTTTTTCATTCCCTTTAATTTTTTCATTAATCGAAATGTACTGCTCAGCAGCAGCGATTTCCGCCTTGTATGCGATCTCGATATTGTTTTTTGCTTCTACAATGGCGCGGTTTTTTGTGCTGTAATATTCCTCAGCACTCATTTCGTCGTTCGCGTAATACGTCTTGAGATAGCTTTCACGACTTTGCAAAATCGCTTTTTCAGACGCAATCAATGCTTCTTGCTCTTTGATCTTTCCTTCCATCACTGACTTAGCAACGTCTTTATTGCTTTCTTTTTCTTTCTTATCCGGCGGCACCCATGATTTCTTCTCAGGAATATCGCGTTTCGACGCAGCAAGAGACGCATCTCGACCGTCATCGCCGACTGCTTGTTTGATCGCCGCATCATTTTTCATGATGACGTCAACGATTTCTTTACCAGCATCATTGACCCGATCCTTGGCATCCGACCAACCTTCGGTCATATATTCGCCAGCTTTCTTGAAGTCTCCTTGCATGACAGCTAACGACGCCTTACCGAGAGAGATTAACGTTCCACCGATTACTTCACCAATCGCGACGATACTCCGAGCAAAGATATAGATCCCATCTACGATGCCATATACAAGACCAACAATAGTCGACACACCAACACGGAAAAGATTAACGACGCTCGGCCATCCATTCTTAAGATAGTTCATCATTGCAGTAAAAGCGGGTACCAGCGCGTCAGACATGACACGCTTAAAACCTTGCGACATCAGATCATTTTCATTCTGAAACTCTCGCATAGCTGTCTGATATTTTCTAAGCGCTTCTTGCGTTCCGGCGGTCATGCCGAGCTGATAGTCGTTCAGGCGCTCCTTGGACGCGTGCAATTGATCATCCGTGACTTTCAACGCATTTGTAATTTGAGCATAAGTACCCATGCCAATCGCGACCGATGCTCTATTCCTGTCCCAGCCCTCCGTGTAGGAATCCAGGACTGCCTTGGCATTTTCAAGGACTTTACGCTGGTCTAAAAATTTACCATTTGCATCTTTTGTCACTACGCCTAAGCGCTCAAGCTCATCCCCATTGTCGTGAATTGAGAATGTGACCTTTGAGAAGACGTCTAGATATTCTTTTTGATCAACACCCAGGCGATGCAAAGCATCATATAGAGCTCCGGCCTGAATAGATGAAATTAAAAGGTTGTCCTGCAGTTCCTTCAAACTCGCGCTGTAAGCAATGATCGCATCGATGTCCTCGCTTTTATAAAACGAAATATCGAGCATCGAGACTACAAATGAGATCGCCTTATAAATAGCATAGATCTCAAATAAAGATCTCACTATGACGCCCAGTGCATTCGAAAAAGCTAGTGCTGCCTCAACCGCCAATGCCGTCTCAATCGCACTCTTAACAAAGCCGAGAGCAAAACTAGCAACAGCACCTAAAGCGCCCATTACTTTATCACCCAATGTCTCTGCCTTCTCTCCCGCATCATCATTGAGATCCTCAATCGCTTTTTGCGACTCCTTTGCCCCTTCCTTAATTTTTTCCTTCGCTTCGTCCATGCTATCACCCATATCAGTGAGCGCATTTGCGGCCTGATCAGCATTAGTTGTAATGCTGTCGTTTGCCGCCTTCATGTTGGAATTGATCACTGCCGAGAAGCTCTTCATATCGGCTGTTGATTGCAGCAAGCTTTGACGGAATCCTTCGATCGCATCTTGTGATGCCATCATATTGTCGTTTGCAGCCTGGGATGCAAGCTGCATATTGCTCGTGAACCCAGAAATATCGGCAGAAACTTTAACTGATAAATTACCGAGTGCCATGGCAATACTCCAAAAAAAAAGCCACCCGAAGGTGGCTTATGGTGAATGTGGATAACTTACTGCGGCACAAGCTTACAGCCGCAAAATTGGCATTTATTAGCATCTTTGAAAACTAATTCCCGACAATCTGGACATTTAACATGTGTCTCCGGCGTAGGGGCGACCTGCTCTTCAGAATATCGATCCGCTTTCTCGTTGACTTTATCGATGGCTGACCTCAGAAATGAACCAGTATTCTTACCAAAATCTGCAGTCCCAGCCATACCTGATTTACGCAATGACAAATCAATATGCTCATTGATTGGCTTCAATTTTTCATCTAATACTTCCGAATACGGCGCTAATTTATTAAATACAGGCTTAAAAAGATTACGTAAAAAAACATAAATTTGCCAAAAAATCCTCAACAAGATCGCAGCAAAACCAATCATTACGATGTGAAGGCCAGTTTTTACAGGATTGTCGTTTGTCAAGACGCATATGACTGAAACAAAGAGCAGCCCGATAATCAATTTTGAACTAAACTTCATTGCAACCTCATTAAGTTAATTTACTTTTAAATAATATCACTTATTGTAAAAAACTTAAAATTACTCATTAGCAACTTGACATCTTGCCGCTAGCGCTTCAGCCGCGAAGAGCAATTGCCACTCTTCACACGTCTTACCTCCAACTAAAGGATCAACTGCTTTCTTCTCTGGAACTCGATCATCGTAAAGTGTAAAGTCTTTAATTCGATACGGCTCCGGTCGCTCCGTGCGGTTACGATTTATCTCAGCAAGCACCGATATCGAATGGGCATGCATGGTATCTTGCACCTGAATACCCCATGGTTCAAGCAGGTAAAACTCTTGCCAGCCCAAATATTCTTCGATTGGCATTTCATTGATCTGACCAACTGTCATCCCAAGCGCGAGCGCCAGTCTGTATTTGAATCGGCGCTCGTGGTCTTCGCTTAGTTTTTTGCTTCAGCTGCCTTTTTAAAGCCGTTTAACTCCAATGCAACACCGATCAGATTTTCGATCGGGGCATTGCTGGAGTCTTTGATTGCCGGGATATCCGATTCTGAAAATACCGGAGTACCCTTCTCATCAACCACCGACAACACCAGCAGCTCCAGCCCAAATTGGCTGGTATCGCCGTTCGCCTTGATTTTGGCGCGAATATCGTCTGTTTCTGCAACTTTGAGTTGTTTGAGCGTTACATCACCGAAACCTTCGACTATCGTGGTTGATGTTTTTGGTTTGAGTGCCGCGAACAGCGCTGCTTTATCGAATGCCATAATGCTTTCTCTTTTCTGAAAAACGGTTAAATAGATTGATCGGTTGACCGCGCGGAATTACTGGTTGACGATGGTGATCGCGCCGGAAATCTTCAAAGTGACTGAAATCTCGACCTTTGAATCGACTTTCAACTTTGGACCAGCAAACTTGGTCACAAACGCATTGAAGTTAATGTACGTTTTAGTTGGCCCCGAGCCAGGAATCACAATTTGATATGGCGAAGTAACGCCTGCGTTCATATCAGCACGCACCAATCCTTGCACCGTGCCATTGATAAAGTTAGCAGTAAAATCACATGAGCCATTGTCTTGCAAGCCAGCGATGAATTCTTTTGCTGTCGACAAGAGATGAGTCACATCGATCGATGAAACACTAACACCACCGAGGTTAATGTCCGATGCTTCTTCGAACAATGCCATCGCAATGTTATTTGCTGTATATGCACCGATCACTGTGGCTGGGCCACCTGGTGCGATCAGCGTATTAAATGTAAAGGTTGTCGTGGAAGGTACAGTCGCTACTGAGAACAAACCATTAAATGCCGACGGCGTCATTCCAGACAATGTAACTTGAGATCCTTGGGCGAGTCCATGAGCAGCGCTTGTTGTTGCCGTTGCTACGGTGCCGACTACCGTAATTCCTGTAATTGTTTGCGGCGCCGCAGGACTAACCGCGCCGCGTTGAATATAACTACCCTGCGAACGTTGTGCTTGAGACATAAAGGCTCCTAAAGTAAAAAAACCCGCCGAAGCGGGCGGGTTAGAAATAGTTTTGTTTAATCGTTGTACCAGAACGAAAAATCTTGTCGGTATCGATAAAGCTTTGTGTCCGTTTCATAAAGCGAAGCTTCGTCACGGTGAACAGCCCCTAACTGTGGCACTGTAAGTACTGCTTGACGAATCGCGGCACTCAAATTGGCGGCTTGAAGCCCATCACGGGCATAAACGTCAATTTGGAATATGGAATTTGCAAGTCCACTATCTCCGAGCAAACTCTTTACTCTTTGAGTAGATATTTTTGAGTACACGACATAGGGAGTAACGTCTGTCGCTATCGCCACATTTGGGCGCACGGGTATCGCTGAGAACGTCGGAGAAGCTTTTATACTTGCATATAGACATTCTTCAACCAGCATGCTCATCGATTACCCCTAAAATTCCGTCAATCAAAATATTTGATGCTTTATCGCGCCCCGCCTCAATACCTGGGCGAAAAAAAGGTCTAGCTGCCATTTTTGAAGTGCCAAATTCTTGGAAAATCGCGTAATGTTCCTTTTGGTTGGGCGACGAATCATCTACCTGAACAATTGCAGTCACCTGAGTATCAGTAGTTTGCTGATACGTATCGATGGCTTTTTCCAAGTTCCCACTTCGCTCAGGCGCCCTAATTTCAATTTCACGCTCAATAACGTCCGCCGATGCCATAACAATATCCGGTAATGATTTTTTCAAATCCACGGCCATGGTGTTAATCGCCGCTTGTAACTCGGTTAGCCCAGAAATATCATCCATCGTTCATGCCTTCATTCGCTGAAAGTTCAACCATCTGATTTCTTTCATCAAAATTGATCATGCCCTGAATGTTGAAGATCCTCGCACCATAGACAATTCGCATCGACATTACGGCCACCGGATTTTTGAATTCCGAGCGATAACGCACTGTTATTTTGTGAGAGACTTGTGTATGAATCGCTTCTGAAACCATACGCTGCTGGGCGGTAAGACCTTCAATTTCTGCCCAGATAGGTGAAATTGTTGACCATACTGTCGTGGGATTCCCTGCAGTGCCATCAACGCTATTTTGTTGCTGCAAAATAACGCGCTTTTTCAAGTCGCCAGCTCTCAAAATGTCACCACTCTAAATGGGTCGAGAAGACCATCAACAAACGGCAGTACTTCAACTTTTCCGCGCGTCAAAATTGCGACTTCTTCCCGGTTTTCATAAAGCGTACCGATTCGGATCTTGATCCAACTTTTTATCCCTTCAGGCACTGCCGTGTTATCACCAAAGCCAGCGACATAGGTGACTTCAACCGAATTTATTTCGTTGCGCGCAGCTGGCCAGCTGGCCCCATAAGCAGGGACGATACGCGCAGGTTCACTCACATTGTCGAGCTTATACTGGGATGGATCTAAGGTTTGCTGAACACCATTTGCGTCAATATATTTGATGCTGGTTACAGCTTGAACTGGTGACATCGGCAAAATTATTTCGTATCCCGTTTTACCATCAGGCCGCAACATGGTCAGTGGCCCGGGACTCGTACCCCACTGCGGACCGTACCAATTAGCTGACCCAACATTCATTCCCGGCATAGGGAATTGATCCAACACGAGTTTAATGGTCTGCGTACAAATTGCTCTGCGGCAGATCGTCTCAGCCGACTGGCGTGCGGCAATAATCATGCTACTGATGAGTAAATCATCGTCGGCTATGTCTACGCGCAGATGTAACTTCGCCTCTGCCAATGTCACTGGCTCAACCGCTGGTTGAGTGAGGATAACGCTTGGCATTATTGAGAATCAGCTAAACCAGCGATCAAATCGGCTTCTTGCTTAACAAATGCCTCATCAACAATATCCGTTGCTGGCCTTGTCTTCTTCGTGCCTTTTACCCCAGAATCAGCATCGACTGCCCAACCTTCAATTTTTGCAACTGCGGCACATTCATCAGAAACCTCTACGATCTCACCTTGCTTGTATTCGAAAATATCGACTCCACGCTCAGCAAACTTGAAGGTCTCTTTCACTGTAATCGTTGGCATAACAACCTCTTGAAAATAAAAAGCCCCTCGATTGAGGGGCTTTGGTTAAACGACTGTTTTGAAGTTTTTTAAGACTTAGGTCGCAGAGAATTTCAGAAGCTTGATAGCTTCCGAGTTAATCACTGCACCACCAACACGCTTCGTTGTGTAGAAGCCGATATAAGGCTTGTTGCTGAACGGATCGCGAATCACACGGGTGCCCATGCGATCAACAATTTGATATCCATGTTTGAAGTTACCAAAAGCCACCGATAATGAATTTGCCGCCACACCTGGCATGTCCTCCGCCTCAACTACTGGATATCCCAATATCGTTTCAGGAACGCCTGGGGCTGAGACTGGGTTGAAAATGTAGCGACCAGATGGGTCTTTGAATGCTGCAATTTGGAACAGCAATGCTTTACTTGTCACAAAGGACGATCCTTGGCGATAACCTGCTTTCATTTGACTTACCAATGAAATCAATGAATCAGCCGGGTTAGTTGTTGCCCAGCCGCCAGCCACGCCCGTTGGGACATACTGCAATTGCATGTTTGCGCGAACGCCATCAGCCGTTGCTGCTGCGGTATAGGAAAGAAAACCCGTCGGCATATTGGTACCAGAACCAGAAATAAATGCCGCACCCTCAGCGCGCGCAAATTCGGTCGAAATTTCATCTGCCAGCCACTGGTCAACGTTAAAGAAAACGTCATCTAACATCTGCTGTGTTGCCTGTGGGTTAGCGTATAACTCACCCATAGTCGGCTTAATGTCGAACAAAGTCGGTGTCGTCGTTGCAGAACGTGCAGCAGTTTCGCCAACCCAGCCACTCGCTGTCCCACGTAAGTTCACCAATTTATGGTAATCAGTAGTACTGATCTGGACGACATTCGCTAATTGTCGGATTGGGCTCACGTTGATCAATTGCGCCTCAATACTGTCATCAATTACTTTCGGCACCGCATAACCACCATCAGCACCAGCGTTTGTTGACCAGCCGAGTGCCTTTGATTCTAAGGCTGCTAAGCCTTCGTCTTTACCCTTACGCACAAAGCTATGGAAACCCGCTTTATGGTCTTCTTCCACCTGATTGACCGGCTTACCATCTTTGCCAAAGTTAGGCCGATTCAGCTTGGCTTCCAATAATTCAAGGACGGCTTTTTGTTCTGCCATATCCTTGAAAGCTTTTTCCATGTTTTCTTTCAATTCATCAGCACCCCCCTTGCCTTTTTCGATCAGGTCCAGGCGTTTGTCGTTGATGGACTTAAATTCGTGAAATGCTTTGTTGCTGGCATCGAGTGCCTTTTGGATTTCAGATAAATCAGACATTGTTTCTCCAGAAATGAAAAAACCCGCTCAAGGCGGGTGAATGGGCATAAAAAACCGCCTCGTGGCGGTCAGTTTTCTTGCTTAATTGCTGCTAAGGCTGCGTAAAAATTTTTGCTCGCTGCTCTAACGCTTCCAGAACAGCCTTCATATCGGGCACGTCAGATTCACTCCGAACTAGTGCTTTGATACGTCCTACTATGGCGGTAGCCGCCGACTTTGACAGACCTGACTCTCTCAGGTATGTCTCTGCTGATTTGTAATCTGTGATTTGCTCAATACTTTTAACGACTTGGATACGCGCATCGTCATTCATCGGAAACGTTACCGGTGACACTTCCATCAAATCCGCCGCTTTGATCGTGCGAACTCCGGTTTTTTGATCGACACTATAATCACGGGTAATAAATCCAATCGACAACCCGGACAATGCCCCCATTTTCATTAACTCATATGCTTCGGCGCCACGCTGGGTTTTCAAACAAAGCTGCCCCTCAACGTAAAGGCCAGCATCCGTCTCTTGCATTTTGGTATATGCGCCAATCGGCTCACGCTGGTTGTGTTGCCATAAAAGCGCGGGCATGCGCCCTTTTTCGCTCCATGATTTCAAACTATCCGCAAAAGCACCAGGAGCGACAATATCATCCCCTTGATCAACAACACTGTAGACCGATCCCATTCCGGCAAACATGCCATTGTCTGAGACTGATTTAATTTCTAAGTGGGTATCAAGTAAGTTCATTTCATTCCTTTTGAGTATTTGGCTTGACTGGCATATCATCCTCGTCAGGATCCTCCGTGCCGTCAGACATATTCATGGGTACAAGTGGCAAATCCAAACCATCGATTGGATTTAAAATAATTCCAACATCACTCTCCGATTGTCTCGCCTCGTTACGCGTTAGCCAGCCGGACATGATGCCGCTGTTGTAGTAAGATGCTCGCGCGGCGGCATCGCCTCGTAAGAGTGCAGCGATATCACACTTGACATTCAGCTTCGCCTTCTTATCTTCTTTACTAAATAAATCGCGTTTTATTGCTTTTTCAATTCTCGTCAGCCAGGGCATGAGACTATATTGAACGAACTCAAGTGACTGTTGTTCGATATTGCTAAACGTCGCGCGTTCCAAGTCTCCAATCATGTGTGGAGGAACGCGGAAAACCGCTGCTATCTCACTGCGCTGATATTTTCTGGTCTCTAAGAATTGACTATCATCAGCCGTCATTGCCACCTTCGAGAATTTCATTCCCTCTTCAAGTAACGCAGTCTTGTGAGCATTTTCTCCGGAATGAGCATCGTCAAAACTCGCCTTAAGGCGATTATAGGCTTCTGTTGAGAGCTTACCGGGATGCTCCAGTACGCCGCCCATCTTCGCGCCATTGCGGAAGAGCTGGCTACCAAACTTCTCAGTCGCGAGAGCAAGGCCAATGCTTTCTCGAGCGTAGGCAATGGGACTAATGCCAATATATCCGTTGAGGGTCAGTCCTTTTACATGGAATATTTCACCGGTGGAGAATGTCTTTAACGTTCCATCTGGCAAAGTAACCTGATAATTAACACTCGATGCGTTTGACATTTCAGCCCGAACCATATCAGGATGTAGGGGAATGAGTTCAACGACACGCCCAGATCTGGTTCGGTTAATCCATGCGTAGGCGTTTCCACGTAAGCACAGACTGATGACAAGCATTTCCAAAAATTCGACAATCGTTTGATAGTCGTTCGGTTGATCATGTAATAAGTAGTAGAGCGGATGATCGTCTGCAAGAACGAGACTTTTCCCACTGGCCTTGTAAAGGTTTATTGGCAACATCCCAATGGACTCAGCCAATACTTTTACACAAGAGTAGACCGCAGCAGATTGCATAGCAGTTTGAGGATTAACAACGACGCCAGATGAAGATGCGCCACCGCCAAATGCCCATGCCATGTATCGCTCGAGAGTTCCCCAGTCCGGGTTACTACTTTTCTGCATGAGACCAGTAAGTTTATTCCAGAATGACATGCTGTCCTTTTTTATACCGAGCGAATACCATGCTCTTCATAGATACTTTCTTGTATCTCGCTTGTGATCGCTCTGTTTAGGCACATGATGAGCGCGACCACTCCGTCGATTTTATTTTCTTCCCGATCCTTCCGCGGGTAGATGTTATCCTTTGCATCCCGATGGCATACAACGTTGCTAACCATCCACGTGAGGACCGGATCTCCATCATGATGAAAACGCCCCTGCAACACCAACGCTTCAAGCCATTTCATCGGCTCAGAAAAATTTTTAACTGTTTGACCAACCTCAATCATTGGCAAACCAGCTGCAACCATGCGCTGACTGAATTGAGTAGCCTGAAAAGGGTCATACGGCGCTTCGGCAACAGTAAAACGAGTTGCATCATCAAGAAAATCGTCTTCTATCACACCGAAATCTGTCACGTTACCTTCTGTAGATATCAGAAGCCCACGGCGAGCCCAGCCTGAGTATTGACTATTTTTACCATCCTCAATCGCTTGCTCGTTAAGAAAGTAAGCGCCAAAAGCGTAGTAGTGTCGGATATTGTCGATATCTCGCCAGAACAGGCGCATTTTTGCTGCAATATCGACTTTGCTTGCTAGATCATGAGAGATGATGCATTCCTGCCCAACAAAATCAACCAGCTTTATTTTTGCATCTCCTGCCGCGTCCCACGCCCGCATATCCATCCAGGCGCTATCAGCATTTACCCAAATGTTTAATCGCTTGGTAAGAAAGCCATTCTGTGCGGATGCCATGGACATCGCTTTGCGACAAGCTTCTTCCATGTCATCCGGCATAACTGAGACGTTAAAATTTGGATTTGCTTTCATCCAGGTTGTTGGATCCGTCCAATCATCCCCTTCGTCAATTGTGTAGATGATCCCGAAAAAACTTTCATCATCGAAAACCTTATCGAGTATCTTTGTTACGTGAATTCGCTGCTCATAGCAAATACCGCTACGATCGCTGCCTGCAGTAGTGATCATCCAAAGGATGGGCTGTGATCGCGCCCCGGTACCACTATCTAGAACATCGTACAAATCACGCTTTTTATGTGCATGGAGTTCATCGATGATGGCACAGTGAATGTTCAGTCCATCGAGCGTGCTACCTTCCGCGTTAAGCGGTCGGAACACACTTGCGGTATGTGGCACGGACATACTGTGTTTACCGACATCCACACCAAACCGAGCAACGAAAGATGGTTCTCGCTGCGCCATGGTGCAACTATCATTGAACACGATACGCGCTTGCTCACCTGTCGTCGCCGCGCTGTAAACCTCTGCACCCGGCTCATCGTCAGCGGTGAGCATATAGTTCGCAACACCACTCGATAGAGTCGACTTAGCATTTTTACGCGGCACTTCAATATAGACACGCTTGAATCGGCGCTTCCCAGTTTCCTTATTTTTCCAACCAAAGATGACGCACAAAATAAAGCACTGCCAGTCTTCCAGCTCGATTTTGGGGTAAACCATCTCGCCATTGATCAATGTTGGTCTCGCCCACTCCCCTTTAATATGTGGCAGCAGTTCGTTAAACTGACAAACTCTGTTTGCAGCGCGGGTATCGAATACATATTTCCAATCCCCCTCAGACCGCTCCAAGTCATCAATATGCCGCTGACAAGCCGCGATTACCCATTTGCAAGCCGCAATTTTCCCGCCGATTACGTTGTTGGCGTATCGGAGGGCGCGATCTGTAAAACTCATTCAATGTTAGAAGTTTTCAAATGTAGATGGTTTTGTTTCTTTACCGCCTTCAAAAAGGCTGAGCTGTGCAGCTCGGGTGCCTTGAACTACCTTTGCGCGCAATGCGGGTGACATTCCGAACTCGCCAAGCAACTTCATCAGCATTTCACGCTCTTTGTTGAGCAGCTGATATCGAACGGCTTGTAGCTCGTAACCTTTATCGGTAAAGGAGATGTATGCCATGACTGGATCCATGCCCTTCTCGACGGTCTTCGCAGTTTGGCGCTGTAATGCAGTTTCGAACATCACAAGTCGCTCAACCGACTGACAAAGCATCCCGAGCATCTGCTGATCAGCCCGCGCAATTAAATTATTCTGAGCAAGTTCAGCAGTAATTCTCTTCCACTCTTTCCTCGCTTCCTTACCCAGGTATTTTGGCGGGTCAGGAATTTCTACTTGCGGTCGCCAGGTTCCGGAAGTATCGATCGGACGGTGGCCGCGATTGCCTTCAAGCAGTTTTAGCTCATGCGGTTTTGGCTTTGGTCCACGTAAACCCATATATTTACTCCTTTATACCCCCCCCACTTCAAAACCTGCGCGTACAAAAAAAAGGCTGAAGCCCCGGTCTTTAAGAAAGGAGTGCCAGAGATTTGACCGCCCCCATCCTAATAACGACCATCTGCTTTTTCTTCAGATTGCTTTGTACTATCGTGACATCTCTTACAAAGTGATTGCCAATTCTTACTATCCCAGAACAACCTCTTTGCGGCATCAATCAAGTGCTGGATGCCACTGTCGATTGCTTGCTTTAGGCGGGGAGGATCTATGTGATCAACAACTTCCGCAGATTTCGTTATGCCGTTTCTTTCGCAGTAGACGCACAAAGGATGCTTCCTCAAGAAAGCTACCCTAGCTTTGCGCCATGCACTGGTATAGCCGCGCGCATGCGCTGATCCGCGATCTCGATCAACGACCTTATGCCTTGCACACCTGCCAGCCACATCGATTAAGACGTTGCACCCGGGGTGCTGACAAATAGACCGTGATCGTGTCGCCATAAAATCATGATGAAGATCTATTACGACCTTGTATGAGGGCATGCTTGCCCATGAATATTTATAATATAAATAAAAGAGGCACACGAGAAAAGCTCAAGCCAAATTATTCAGGAGGGTTTTGTTGTCAAAAAAATGCCCTGCTTGACTAAACAAGACAGAGCTAAAGCAAATTAACAACATGAAACACGAATTTGGCGACCGAATGCGTAACACGTAAGGTCAAGTAGGTCTATCGATAGTCTCTGCTAGCAGGGTCGGTCACCAAAACTTTTCCACATGACGGAACATGGATATTAAGGGCAAAAAAAAACCCGCCAAACTTGGGCAGGTTCTTTATTTATGTATTCGCAAGACACACGAATCACAAGATTAGCTGAATCATAGTTAAACTGTCGGAAACCGTCAAGCTACTTTTGCAAACTTTTTTTGATTCTTTAATTCGTCTGCTGCATCCTGACGTTCTATTTCATTGTCGTGCATTGCGTCCATAACGAATTGGTGAACCTGATGCAATCGAACATATACCGTGTCACGGCTACACTTTAAGCGATTTGCTATTTCGTGCCCTGTCGCTTCTTTCAAATAATAATATTCGACGAGACTAAACAATTCCGAGCGCGATTTCTTGAGCATCGCAATGATCAAATCAATTTCAAGTGATTGCTCATCGATGCCAATGATATCACCACGCTGACCACCGGATACGCGTACACAAATCGCAACGGAAGATGGAAACCCTAAACCGCCATCACGGCGAATACGTGACCAACGCGCCCAATCTAACAAAAGCTTATCAATAAACTGAATCATTCCATCTCCTATGTTTCGCCAATTTACCTACAACAAGTCAAAAATATTCTCTTAAATTATTTGTTCATAGTTGTTCATACCTATTAATAAACCCTGAACACCGGATTAACCGCATGGGTATTAGCTGTGTGCAGGGTGTGCAGGGTGTGCAGGGTTAATATTGAGATATCGCGAGCGATTAAAATAAAGCTTAATAACTTAAAATAGTCACCTCTCGCGCATGCGCAAGGAACCCTGAACACCCTGAACACCCTGCACAGAACCAATATTGACGCGGTTTTTGTATGTTCATGGTCGCAACTCAACCCCGATTTACCCTGTACATATTTAGACATTATTTCACCATCGCATTTCTGAACGCATTGCAATCTTTACTCATATCTTTGTCGTTATCACCTATGAGTAAAACGGTTACCATCTTGGTATCAGCGGATCCGTTAAGCAAGACGCGCTTACGTGTTTTGAGCTCGCGACCGCTAATCAATTCACTAAATTTCGTCAGCGATAGCTTTTTCTCGTTTGATCTCTCACACCACCGCAAAAACGCGTTGTGCAAGTCTTCTGTCAAACAGGAGCAATACGGGATATCTAACTCTTTCGCACTCCAGCGCTGGTAGAAAGTTTCCCAACTCGGTAAGCCGAAAGTGATCACCGCGTCTTTTGAATCAGTACGCACCGGCTTCGTATGCTCATCAAAATCCCCTAGATCAAGATGAAGCAAATAATAGTAAAAAGCCTCACATGCGCCCGCAGCAATTGCCGCTTTGAACTTCGCATAAAAATCCGCCCCCATGTGGTTAAGTGCCTCAATCACCTGAAAGCGGCGATCCTCTGCATCTAATGGCAAAGGCTGTCTTTCATTCGACAAAAACACACCGTTTAGATGATTTTCTTCGACGCGCTCTGGCAGACCTTTTGGATTAATCCGCATGTCTTTGCCTGTGATCATATGTTTTATGGTGCCAATATAGTTATGACGCTCTGCTCTACCAAGAACCTCCTCAAACAGAACAAAAGTCTTTCTTGATCGCCAGTCCGTAAAATTAGATTCAAGCTGATGTTGGCCGGCAGTGGTTCCGTATTCACCATAAATCGGACGAATAATTCCGTCAAAAAATAACGACTTACCGGTACCCTGCTTTTCACCAAACATGAGAACCGCCGTCGCCATCTTTGCTCCAGGGTGCTGAAGTGGATAGGCGAGCCACTTAACAAGCCAATCTAAGACTTCCTCCGCATTGCGTTCACTTGAACACAATGAGCCAAGTAATGTCAGGCAAAGTTGCTGCAATTCCTCGTTATATTTCGGTACCAGCGGATAACCCGTGAACATATTGATGTGCGTCTCGGGATCGCATCGCAGGGACGGGTCAAACACTAAGTTATCGGCATCCCTCATTTCCCGCCGCGGATGCTCCAACCAACGACTCGCCAAATCTGGATAAGCAGAGCGCAATGGTCCCAAACCGATAACTTTACGTGCCGTTCTATCCCACACCGTTTCCGTGCCGTAAAGAAGAACATAGCGGTCAAGTAGCTCGCGCAGTGGATCGCCCCCGCCCCCCTCAGTACTGCTGATGGCTCGACCAGATTTAAGTAAAGGCAAGTCACGCGAATCAATTTCTTTTCGCTCCGGATGGTTTAGCCACTCTTTTGCCAATGCATTCCCTGCAAAAGCGGTGAACGCTGCTTTCTTCAATAACTGCCGATTCAGGCTATCCCAGACGTCGGTCTTACCATACACAAGCATAAAATGCTCGAGCAGCGATTCAATCTTTGGGAGCACGCGTTCCTTATTGGCATCCCCAACTGAAAGGGTCTGAGAATCGTTGCTTTCCGGGGCATCAAAAAAAGAGGTGACAGGAGAATTTACAATACTAAATTCATGTGCGAGCAATTGCGATTGCAACGTTTCCAGGCTTTCTGAAACATGAAGATCATTACAATCAGTAAGCATCGGTAATGATTCATCTTTTTTTGATTCACGACGCGGCACACAAAAAACTGGCAAAAATACCGAAGCATTCCCTATGACACTAGCAGCCGAAGATGCTTTTTCAAATCCAGCATTGCCGGTCAAGTAGTCGTCGTCCGCACAAAATACAATATGATTGCTCGGGTAAATCGCACGTAAAATTTTTGTTCCATGAATCAACCCTGACGTATCAAAGCAAACGAACACCGTTGACTTATATTCGAGAGCCGCACGAATTGATCCGCCTGTCGCATAACCTTCGCAGACGTATATCACTTCATCAAATGAAATATCACTTTGACCGAGGCGAACCATTGCACCCTGCTTGTCCATTCCGCCGCTATATTTCTTCGTACCATCAGCCTCGATTTGTTGTTTGCCGACAAGTTTTGCGGGAACTTCGTCATAGCGCAACATTGGAATAATAATTCCACCACCAGTCAAAAAGCGGCAAGCTTCGGCCATGACCTTCTTTCGCTCCAAGTATGGTGAAACACCATCTTTTTCTGCCATACGCCACTGCGATCCCGCGCGAACTGCAGCCGCCGCTGCCGCCTTAATTCGGTTTTCTTCGGTTTTCTTAGCCTTCGCTTCGCGCTCTGCTTTTTCTGCGGCAACCTTCGCTGGATCAACAACGATGTCTTCACGGTCAATAACGAAACCAGCATCTTTCGCAGCGCCAAGCAACGAACCAATACCAACTTTCCCACCCTCTTTAATTGACTTCCAAACCGACTTAGTAGAACCTTCCGAATAGCTAGATGAAGATGCGCTCCATTGATCCCATGTGTCAAATGCTTGCTCACCGTATTCTGCTTTGAGCGCCATGCCCATGCGAACCCAGGTATCACGATCTTCAGGCGACACAAAACCCAGCGCCTTACGCGCTGTATCTAACGAAACTGGATTCACTCGATAACCTCCCCATTTGGAAGTTTGCGCAAGTTACCCATAAGAGACGGAATGCTCAGATGGTCATCGGCACCTGGCCTATACGGTGCTGCCGCTTGATGACGAGCTCTGGTTGACATCGTACCTATTACCAAAGCCGGTGCCAATTCTTCAGCCGTCTTCTCATTTGATTGGGCTAATTTCATTGCTGCATACCTTCAAGCCGATGCAGCATTGCATAAAGTGCCTCTTGCGCTTTATAGACCGCCTTGCGAACGCATGCGATTTCGTGCGCCTCTACACGGCCATCTGCAAGTGTTGCGTTGACGGCGGTACCGACATCACCCTCAGCCTTCCAAACTTGCGTTATCAAATCGAGAACCGCCATGTCAGAGGCATTCGCCTTTGCATCAGCATCAACACGAATGCAAATAAAGCCTCGATCTCCTGCCAACGCATGCAAAACCTGAAAATCACCGGTGAAGTCCATCACGCGCTCTACGTCATTCAAAGTTGGATGGTTTGTTGCAGTGTTTGGATTGGCCTTATTGCGTAGCACCTGGGCACTCATATTCAGGCGCGGAGCCAGTGACTCAATGCCACCCGGCGAATCAAAACAAGTTCTGTAAAAAGCATCTGCCGCCGTCGTCATGTAAACCCCGCCAAAATAAATGTAGAAATTCTCTTAAATATGAACAACACTAGGTACATCAGTTAAGAAGTTGAATTTGACGCCCAAATATCAGGTCTTAAGTTTGCGAGAGTTAATCGCGGTTCAAATTCAACCAACTTCTTACAAAGCGCTGGACTTGGATTTCTGTGATGTCCCGCAATTTGATAAAAATAACCAACTGATCTTTGAACCTTCAGCGCAAGAATTTCACGTTCTTCGCGAGACACTGATTTAAGGTAAGTTTTCATATCCATAACCAAACTTTATCAAAATGAGAAACTTAACGCAACATAATTTATCATTTTGAGAATTTACCATTTTGATAAATCGCAGGATAATAAAAAAATGGCTCATATAAACGACATACGACGACTAAATACGCGCCGCCTTGCTTCTGAAGCTGGTGGCCCGGCAAATTTCGCGCGTAAAGTTGGCTTTACAGACTCTCGTGTTAGCCAATTAATTGGCGATAAGTTTTCACGCAATATTGGTGATAAAGCAGCAAAGATGATTGAGGATGCCTACGGTTTAACGCACGGATGGCTCGATATAGACCACGAAAAACGCAAAAGCGCGCAAGAAGATAAGACGGGACATATACTTGATGAAAATGAGGTCAACTTGGTGTACGCGACTAACAAAGAAATTACGCTACTCACTAAGTATCGAGAATCCACTGCGCAGGGAATGAAGTTGATTGAAACAGCAGCCGCGACCAGCGAAAAAGATGTTACGAAAATTAGGTCCATCAAAGCTGGATAGATCAAAAATACCGAGAACGGTAGATTATTTCGTTAGCGGGAGTAAGTTTGAGCATTAATATCATGGTGCGTATATTGCACCCATGAACATCGCTCACAATATAGATGTTGCCATGCGATCGGCAAACATAAAATCTCACGCTGAACTCTCTAGACGATCAGGAGTGCCTGAATCGTCACTTTCAAGAATATTAAAAGGCGCAGCCGAACCAAGTATCGCGAACTTAGCTCTCATTGCTGATGCTTGCAACACTACTATCGACATTCTTGTGACCGGCACTGAAAAGCAATCCTTAGATTTAACGCCTTTTCCTTTAATGTACGTCAGCCAAGAGGAAGTTAAATTATTAACCCAGTTTCGTGAAGCAAGTAAGATGGGGAAACAACTAATCAAAACCGCTGCTTCCACAGCTGAAAAAGAGTCATCCCTTAAATCGACGAACTAAACGAAGCTTTGCTCGCTCTCTTCGCGGATTAAGTTTAGCCCACTCTCTCATCATTTTCATTATCTGAGAAAATGCTTCTGGGTCAGTCGATTTCTGTATTTCACGTAATTCTTCAATTTGCGATTTTTCTACATCATCCATACGTCACCTTACCGCTTAACAGTGTTTAACATTCTGTAACTATATTCTATTTATTAGTGCAATTTTTTGATTTTTACGCAAATGCATTTGCGCATTGATTAAGACGATTTACAACAATTGTTAAAAATTATAGTTTCTCCATTTCAACATTTCATGCTTGCACCCAATATGCACTCATTAAAAAAGAGTGCTCATCGTGAAAAAACTTGATATCAATGATTTATATCTAATCCAAGCGATTGATAAGGCGGCTAGCCTATCCGGTGCTGCAAGCAAATTAGGAATTTCAGCAGCTGCCGTTTCTCGTCGCGTAAAAAAGATTGAGAAATTAATTTCTGCGCGTTTAATACATCGTCCCGGACCATATCGACTCACGTTCGAGGGCGAGAGCTTTTTAAGATTGGCGAATACGGTACTTGATGAACATGAAAAATTCATGACCGATGTGGCACGAATTAAATCTGGGCAAGAAGTGCTACGCCTGATTGGAAATAGCAGCATTATGATTTCCGACATTCCTCAAGTAATTGAAATGCTTTGCATTAAATATCCAAATATCAAAGTCGAAATTGCAAGCGGGTCTCAGAGCGAGATTATTCAAAAAGTACTTAAAGGCGACATGTCTGCCGGACTAACGCCAGACAACCCTAAAGTTCTTGGAATTCAATATTTCAAATATCGATCAGACCAGCTATGTGTACTTGCACGCGGTTCACATCCAATCGCCAACTTTGAGTCTATAAATTTTATTGACGTATTGAAATACCCATTGATCGGCGCTGATGATACAAAACAAATTTACTCGCTAATCGATACCATGGCAAAACGTGATGAATTAACGCCCGAATACTTAATCACGGTTTCAAACTTTGACCTCCAAGCAAACTTAGTTGCACAGACGGATCTAGGGATTGCGATTATGCTTGAGAGCATCGCACGTCGTTTTGAAAACCAACTTTCTCAAGCAGTTAAAGTTATAAGACTTAACGACACATGGGCTGAGCGAAATCTGTACGTTTGCGTACACGATATCGCCGCCACATCCAAAATAACTAATGATTTCATTCGACTTCTACGACGTCGTCATAAAGTGATCGGGCAACAATAACAACTTTTTTCTCAATTTGATAAAGTTTTCTTGTTTTTTATTTCTCTTTTTGATAAAGTATCTCCATCGACTAACCGATGGAGAAAAAAATGAACTTCAACCACCTGAAGCATCTGTTTTTAAAAGTCCACGAAGTAACTAATCAGCACCATAAGTCAATAAAAAAACGCGTATTCATCATGTCAGCTCGCATGTTGATTGGTATCGCAATTTTGGTAGATCAAAAGTTGGCCAGCATCGTTCGTAGCATCTGGAGTACAGCGAAATGAAAAAAATTAAATTTCGCAAATCCTATGCAGCTCCATGGATTGCACCAAAGAATCTTCAAAAAACTTTTCCAAGCTTACTGGAAAGCCTTGTCGCACTTATCTGCTTCATCATATTTTTAGCGTTTGCTGGCTATGATCAAATGGAAGACGAGAAAAAAAGTGCTGAAGTTATTTCAAATGCCAAATATGCAGCACTGCTCGACGACGCCGAGCACGTCAAAGAAATGACGGCTATCGCCGCCATTAGCAACGACATACCTGCTCAAAAATAAGCCAAATCATGGCTCGCATCAATCCCGACAAAGCTGCTCTTGAAATCGCCTATAAGCGACTTGGAATTACTTTGTCATACAGCGATGCCATGAAAAATCCAACTTATAAAAAGTTAATCGAAGCAAGAGCAAGGGCTCATGTACGCCAACGCGATCGCTTTGATTTAAAGAAGTTGCAAGCCAACGATAACGACTAACGAAAGGACGATCATGACCATCGCAGAAACCGTACCAGCAATAATCGCAACACCACTCATCACAACCGCAATCCCGCGCATTGGCACATTTTGGGCAGAGCAAGGCGGCGTCTATGCTGGCATCGTCGCAGGAAAAAAAGGCGCACCGGATTACCACCTGATTCATGCCACATCGGAACACGAAATTTTCGATGCCGACTGGCAGGGAGCCATCGAAGCAGCGCAAGCACCGATTAATGGTCATAGCGACTGGTCGCTTCCGGATCGCCGTGAAGCGCGTCTGCTGGCAATAAACTGCCGCGATAGCTTTGATCTAGACGAATGGTACTGGACGGCTTCGCAGGTTGCCCACAACGCCTCTTGCGCCTGGATGCAGTACTTCGACGGCGGCAACCAGTACGACCTCGGCAAGTCGTACCATTACCGCGCTCGCGCAGTCCGCAGATTATCAATCATTGAGTAATTCAGTCATTTGATTAACCACGGGCACAAGCCCGTTCTCGATTTTTTTTGGAGACATCATGTCAGGAAAAGCATTTGCAGTAACCCTGCAAGATTTACGCGACGGCCGCGTTCACGCCGAACTTTCTCAACAGTTCGGAGAGCTTGTAAGCAAGGTCAAAGAGACCGGAAAAGGCGGCGAAATCACGTTAAAAATCAAAGTGAAGCCGCAAGGGCGCGGAGGCGACATTGACAAAGTAATCGTTTCTGATGCGATAACCGTCAACATGCCAAAACAAGAGCGCGGCGAAGACTTCTTCTGGCTCACAGAAAACAACGAACTAAGCCGCAATCACCCTAAGCAAGGCAATCTCGAATTGCGCGATGCCACCCCTACCACCCCTGCTAAATTTAAGGAAGCATGATCATGCAAGAAGTTATTCAATCTACTATTCAAGCACTGAAAGAATCGTTACCGGCTGACGCACAAGTCACGCAACAAGACGCCACAACCCATTTGTTACTTCGAGACAATCAGAAACACATCGATATTACCGATGCAATCGAGCGCGCGCAAACGTCTGCGAATCGCAAGAAAAACACCCAACAACTGACCGAAATCGACAGCTTCATTCAATACACCAAAGATCAAAATTGCCAGAACGAAGGCTATATCTACGCCGACCCAGAAAACCGCACGCTCACTGCCGTTTTCAACGATTTTGCAAGCAACACTTCAGGCTGGCGCGACCATCGTGCGGTTTTCACTGCAGCGTTAAGCCGCGAGTTCAGCAAATGGAGGAGTAACGATCGCAAGCCAATGTCACAAGAAGATTTCGCTATTTTCCTCGAAGACAACATTGCCGACATTGCAGAGCCGTCCGGAGACACCATGCTATCTGTCGCGCTGACACTAGAAGCAAAAACATCGGCCAATTTCGCTAGCAGTAAGCGACTGGATAACGGCCAGATTCAATTTGCCTACGTTGAAAACATCGATACACGCGCCGGCTCCGGCCTGATTGAAGTTCCCCGCGAGTTTGCCATCGGCGTTCGTCTCTTCAAAAACGGCGACGGCTACCGAATTCGCGCTCGCCTGAAATACCGCCTGACATCCGGGAACATTAAATTCTGGTACGAACTCGACCGACCCGAAAATGCACTCGAAGATGCATTCTCCGAGTACATCGCCAAGGTTCAAGCGATGGAATACGGCTACAAATTGCTGTACGGACGAGCATGACTGCGCGCCTTGAAAGAGGCGATTGCGTGACCTTCGACTGCCACATTCTCGGCACCGTTGAAGGTCATATTCAAGCGCTGACCAAAGACATCACTAACGGCCAACCCTATGCGATCGTTCAATTATCCAACCAACCTACTAGCTGCATCTGTCATGAGCCAGTGGTGAATCTAAGGAAAGCAGCATGAGAACCCGATCTCGCGACAAACGCGCTGCGCGGCAGCGGAAATTTACCCACAAATGGCAAGCGAATCCGGTCGGCGGTCTTAGCGTGATTCAGAGCAGCTACTTCGCGCAGAACATTGCCCCGCAAAAGCTCGACGGCGATCAGCGCTTTGAAATCTCAAAAACTGGCTGGGCATCGCTCACCGTCGTTGTCGCCGACCATGCCGCCAATGTCGATCACTGGGCCGATCTGGCAACTGTCGCGAATCTGGCACTGATGCTGGCCGAACAAGGATACGGTTCTGAACACGAAGCCGTTTTCATCCGCGCCCAAGAAGCCCTCACCCGCATGTATGCACGCGGCACACAAAAAAATATCTGGCGACTGGATGGAGCTGGATTACAAGACATGCGCGACACACTGGAGCTGCACGACCTCCAATGTGAACACGTAACAAACGGCGACATACAACAAGCCCTGACAACAATCCGCGATCGCATAGTCAGCGGAAATGTGTTTCAGATTCAGCTTTCGGAAGTTGCATAAATTTCAATTTCTTATACGGAGCAAAACATGAATATCACGATGGAAGCTATCAAAGAGCAACACAACAAAGTCGCAGAAATGATCGCCGCATTCGAAGCGACCGCAACATTATCCACAGCATTCCCGATCACCGTTAATTTTCCGCAGATGAATGCCGGCGAGCAGTACGTCGGAAGCATCATCAGCGCGAACGGTACCAAGCGCGAACACATCATCCTACTGCCCGGCGAACTCAAAGAGGGCAACTGGCAAGCCGCCATAAACTGGGCCGCATCAATCGGCGGCGAGCTGCCGGATCGCGTTGAGTCCGCCCTACTCTTCGCAACGATGAAAGATCAATTCAAGCCGGAGTGGCACTGGACTCGCGAGCAGCTTGCCCACGTCGACTCTTACGCCTGGGTGCAGGACTTCAACGACGGCGGCCAGTACTACGACGACAGGTCGGGCCGTTACCGCGCTCGCGCAGTCCGCAGATTATCAATCATTGAGTAATTCAGTCATTTGATTAACCACGGGCGTGAGCCCGTTCACGATTTTTTTCAGCATGGCTATCCATCATCAATTACCGATTTATAAAGAAGCCTACGAGCTTCTGAGGCTGGCGACGACAATCACCAAGAATATGCCTAAGGATTTCAAGGCGTCGATTGGCGGCGAAATTCGCTCTTTGTGCGTGCAAAGCGTGCTGCTGATTGCACGCGCAAATGCCGCACAGGAAAAGGCTTTGCATCTGACGAAATTGCTGGAGCAAATTCACGCCGTCGAAATTTTATTCCGCCTATCGAAAGACATGCGCTTTATTTCGATCGGTCAATTTGCAAACGCAATCGAGATCACCGATGCGATCGGTAAGCAGGCGAATGGATGGCGCAAGTCCGCAACCGCTCCAGCGCCCGATACATCGATGCCAAGGCAGCAATGTCAGCGCGCTTTAATTTAATCTGGTCATGCCGCTGGGGCAGCCGCATCGCCCCACCGCCACGCGCACCACAGAGACTACCGGCGCATGCCCGCAAGTCTGGCGCAGTTATTTTATTGATCGGCAACCACCTTCGACGAAACGACGTAGATAGCATGAATAACCGCAGAATGCCCACAACGACTCTTACGCCTGGATGCAGAACTTCAACAACGGCAACCAGAACAACAACAACAAGTCGAACCATTACCGCGCTCGCGCAGTCCGCAGATCAAATGGAAGCGGCACCGAGCCGTGCTGAACCTTTATTCGCAGAGCTCGTTCAGGCATATTTCGATTGCCGCAAAAACAAACGAAATAAGCCCAGCGCGCTCGCATTCGAGCAACAGCTTGAGTGCAACCTGATCCAGTTGCACGAAGAACTGATCAATGACCGCTACACGCCAGGCAAGTCAATTTGCTTCGTCGTCACGCGCCCGAAAGCCCGTGAGGTCTGGGCAGCCGACTTCCGCGATCGCATCGTGCACCACCTGCTTTACAACAAAGTGGCGCCGCGCTTTTACGCCAGTTTTATCGCAGACAGCTGCGCCTGCATACCGGGACGTGGCACGTTATACGCAGCGAATCGGCTGGACGCAAAAATCCGCAGCGCATCGCAGAACTGGTCAAAGCCCACGTATTACCTGAAATGCGATCTCGCCAATTTCTTCGTTAGCATCGACAAGCGCGTGCTGCAAACGCAGCTCGATCAACGCATTACCGAACCATTTTGGCAGCGGTTGACGCACACGATCTTATGGCACGACCCACGCCAGAACGTCGAAATTCGCGGAGAAAAAGAGCTACTGGCGAAAGTGCCGCAGCACAAGCGCCTGACCGAACAACCAGCTCACCTCGGCCTGCCGATCGGCAACCTGTCGAGCCAGTTTTTTGCGAACGTCTATCTGAACGCGCTTGATCAGTTCATCAAACACCGGATCGGTGCCCGGCATTACATTCGATACGTCGACGATTTTGTACTGCTACACAACTCCACAGACTGGTTGAATACCGCGCTGGCCGATATCGCCGCATGGCTGCCGGCGACGCTTGGCGCCCGGCTCAACAACAGCAAGACCATCCTGCAGCCGGTCGCGCGCGGCGTGGATTTTGTGGGCCATGTGATCCGGCCGTGGCACACGACCACACGCAAACGTACAGCAATGGAAGCCGCACATCGGATCAAGACAGCAAAACAAAGCGATGTCTTTACGATGACGAATAGCTACCTCGGCCTGATACGCCAAGCAACTGCCAGCCACCAGCACCAGACGCTGATCGTTAAAGCGGCGATGCGTAGAGGATTTGCAGTGAAGAGTGATTTAACGAAGATTTATAGAGGTGCAAAATGATACATGCAGCACAAACGCCCAAGCTACTGAATAGCAATGACGTCATGGCACGACTTGGCGTCAGCAACACCACACTCTGGCGCCTGATAAAATCCAACACCATTCCAACACCACGCAAGCTCGGTCGTCTGAATCGCTGGGTAGAATCGGATATCAATCTTTACATTGAGAGTCTAACCAGTCAGACCACCACTGCATAAGCTCGCGCCGCTGAGGCAGATACTCTGCCCGGTGGTAAGCCGCCCTTACCTCATCTTTTTCCTGATGCGACAATTGCCGCTCAATCACGTCTGCATGAAACTGCGGCTGTTGATTGAGCACAGTACTCGCCAGCGCCCTAAAACCATGAACAGTCATTTTTCCGCGATAACCCAACCGGTATAGTGCAAACAGCAGCGTATTTTCGCTCACCGTATACCCAGGTCGCAGCGGAGACTCAATCACAACACCCGCGCCGGACGAATACTGCTTAAGCTCATCAAGGATTGCCAAAGCTTGCGGTGTCAATGGCACAACATGCGGAATACGCAACTTCATCCGGTCAGCCGGAATCACCCAGACTTTCTCGTCAAAATTAATTTCCGACCACAACATACCTCGCAATTCAGTCGAGCGAACGAAGGTATGCGCAATAAATCTCAGCGCAAGCCTGGTCACTGGCTCCTCATACGTTTCAATGGCTGCCAGCAATGGCCCGACCTCAGATGTTGAAATGCTTGCCATCGGTTTTTTGACTTTGCGGCTTGGCAGAACGCGCGTCAAGCCGGCTGCACCGTGAGTTTCCAGAACGCCAATATCCTGAGCATAATCAAAAATCATTCGGATACGGCCAGCAACGCGATGCGACGTTTCTGGGATATGAGATAACTTTTGAACAACCGTCACCAACTCTGTGCGTGAAATTTCGTTGATAGGCTTATTACCAATAAAGGGAAAAACATATTCCTCCAGCGTGGAAGGAATTTGTTTTTTGTGCTTTTCGTTACTCAGATCAGGCAATTTGATCTCAAACCAACGACGGGCGACATCTTCAAACGTCGGAACCTTTTTCACCTCTTCGACAGCCGCATGCTTACGGCTCAGATTTGCCATCCGCGCCTCAGCTAAGCCCATTTCAGGAAATTGCCCGTACGTTGCTGTCTTTTGTTTACCACTTTCAGTGTAGTTTGTTCGCCAGACTTTCGCACCGGCCGGAGTGACAAATAAATAAAGGCCCGCACCGTCTGCCATCTTATATGCTTTATCCTCAGACTTGGCTGCCTGCACTGCTTTTGCTGTGAGTTTCATGGGTCATGGTATACGTTTTTTCGTACCATGATTTATACCATGTTTATATTTGGGATAGATAGAAATAAGTTGAAATGATAAGAAATTATTAAAACTAGTATTTCCTATGAAAAAAGCCCCTTGCGGGGCTTTTAGAAATACTTTGAAACTATGTCTTGGCGGAGAGGGGGGGATTCGAACCCCCGATACCTGTTACAGTACGCCTGATTTCGAGTCAGGTACATTCAACCACTCTGCCACCTCTCCGGCTTTGGTTGTTCGTGTAAAACGAAGCCTTCGATTATAGCAAAGAAATCTACGCTTTCCTAGCGTGACTTCGGTGTGAGGCTTAATTTTGTCTTTAACGCTGTGGGCGTGCCATCTAGAGGCGTTCCAACTTTGTTTATTCACTGCAACAATTTAATTATTGCCATATATCAACTTTGACATGAAGTTGTAACATTATTTAACTATAGTAAAAAATTGCCTGCTAACACCGCCTACATGACCCATGAAGCGCGGAATTTTGTCATTGAGGAATGCGTTTTAATGGATAGTGTTTTGGCAGAAGATTATATGCCCAATCTTTCTCAGCACAGCACAGTCACCGAACACCAGGACTTCTCTACTGACCACGAGTCGGCAGAAAATACGGTACTGATGCAACTACAGCGAATTATCGAACAGCGATTATTAACCGCTCGCTTTCAGCCGATTGTTGAAATGCAAAACGGCGATATTCTTGGCTACGAAGGTCTTATTCGAGGTCCATCGGATAGCCCCTTGCACTCACCGATTAACCTGTTTAAGGCGGCGTCAGAACATCAGTTAACCGTCACTGTTGAGCATTTATGTCGTCGCGTGGTCTTGGAGCAATTTGCAGCGCAAAAGCTGCCTGGCAAATTATTTCTCAACGTCAGCCCTGAGTGCCTCATTCAACGTGATGTGCGCTATGGTGAGACGTTGGATTATATCCATCAATTGGGCATCAATCCCGACCGCGTGATCATTGAGCTCACCGAGTACCAGCCAACGCATGATTATGGTTTGCTCTGTGAAGCCGTATTTCATTACCGCGAAATGGGATTTGAAATTGCGATTGACGATCTGGGTGAGGGATTTTCGAGTCTTCGTTTATGGTCTGAGCTCAAACCCGATTACGTCAAGATCGATATGCACTTTATACAGGGCATCGATCATGATTCGGTGAAAGCGCAATTTGTGCGCTCGATTCAATCGATCGCCGAAAAATCCGGAACACGCGTAATCGCCGAAGGCATTGAAACGCAAGCTGAGCTGCTCACAGTGCGTGAGTTAGGCGTCGCCTGCGGTCAGGGCTATCACATTGCGCGTCCTCATCCGACGCCGACACGCGCTATTTCTGCTGAAGTAGCAAAGGTGCTCACCGCCAATGGACAATACACACCGCGCAAAGCGACTGGCTCGTATGAGCAAACGATTGCGGTAGAAAAAATTCTCAAGACGTCACCGACGATTCCGTCAACGATGCTCAATAATCAGGTCGACGATATTTTTCTACAAAATCCAAAATTACAGATTATTCCGGTCGTGGATGACGGCGTACCAGTGGGTATCATTAACCGCTATCATATGATTGACCGGTTTGCACGTCCTTACCAGCGTGAGCTCTACGGCAAAAAGTCTTGCAAAGTATTTATGGATCCCCATGCCGTTGTTGTCGATAAAAATACCAGTATGCAGGATGTCAGTCACATTATCGTTGAGACGAATCCAGACCATCTGATCAACGGCATTATCATTACCGATCAGGGAAAATACATCGGCATTTGTACCGGTCCCGATTTGATGCGCGAAATTACGCAAATGCAAATCACCGCCGCCCGTTATGCCAACCCGCTCACGCAATTACCGGGCAATGTGCCGATTAATCAACATATCGATCAACTGCTCGAAAAAAACCAGCCCTTTTGCGCTTGTTACTGCGATTTGGATCATTTCAAGCCGTTTAATGACGTCTACGGTTATCGTCGTGGCGACGACATAATTCAGTTGACCAGTGAAATTTTGAAGCAGCACTGCGATCCTCAAATCGACTTTGTGGGTCATATCGGTGGTGATGATTTCATTATTCTGTTTCGCAGCGAGGATTGGGAGCAACGCTGCAAAGCAATCCTAGAAACGTTTGAGCGTGAAATTCAACATTTTTACAGCAACGAAGATCGTGAACGTGGTGGCTACCTGAGTGAAGACCGTCAAGGGAAAAAAGTGTTTTACCCTTTAGTGTCCTTGTCGTTAGGCGTTGTCAAATCGAGTCAAAATCGCTTTTATTCTCACCATCAAATTTCTTTAGCCGCCTCCGATGCGAAAAAGCAATCCAAAAAGATTCATGGCAATAGCTTATTCGTAGATCGCCGCCAAGAAATTCCAAGTCATCTCGTGCTTTAAAAAAATCCCGCATGACCAATTGGCGATGCGGGATTTTTTCTTAGCCAAGACATCTGGCTAAACAGACTGCATGAGGGTGTATTAAGCTGCAGGTTGTAATTTTTCAATACCACCCATGTAAGGACGCAATGCCTCTGGAATAACGACAGAGCCATCAGCCTCTTGGTAGTTTTCCAATACAGCGACAAGAGTGCGGCCAACAGCTAAACCCGAGCCATTGAGGGTGTGCACCATTTCTGGCTTGCCTTGCGCGTTACGGAAACGGGCTTGCATACGGCGCGCTTGGAAGGCTTCCATATTGGAGATCGATGAAATCTCGCGGTAGGTATTTTGTGCTGGCAACCACACTTCGAGGTCGAATGTTTTCGCAGAGCCGAAACCCATATCGCCAGTACACAAACTCACCACGCGGTATGGCAATCCAAGTTTTTTTAATACTGACTCGGCGTGACCGACCATTTCATCCAATGCGACCATCGAATGATCAGGGTGTACGATCTGTACCATTTCTACTTTATCGAACTGATGTTGACGGATCATGCCACGTGTATCACGACCATAACTACCCGCTTCTGAACGGAAACAAGGTGTATGTGCGGTCAATTTAATTGGCAACGCATCAGCAGGAACGATCTCATCACGCACGGTGTTTGTTAGTGTTACTTCTGATGTCGGGATCAGGTAGAGTGTTTCACCCTCGCCCTCTTGGCCGCCTTTTTTCACGGCAAACAGATCTTCTTCAAACTTCGGCAACTGGCCTGTACCGCGCATCGAATCTGCGTTCACCATGTAAGGTGTATAGACTTCGGTATAACCGTTTTCTAACGTCTGTGTATCGAGCATGAATTGCGCTAATGCACGATGTAGACGTGCCATGCCACCTTTCATCACAGAGAAACGTGAACCTGTCAGCTTAACAGCGGTGTCAAAATCCAAGCCCAGTGCCGCACCGATATCGACGTGATCTTTGACTTCAAAATCAAAAGTACGTGGCGTGCCGACCTTGCGCACTTCGACGTTAGCGGATTCATCTTTACCAACCACCACAGACTCGTGCGGTAAATTAGGAATCGCTTGCAAAAAAGCCGTCATGCTTTGCTGAACTTCAGCCAAACGTACTTCAGAGGCTTTCAATTCATCGCCAATACCGCCAACTTCGGCCATCACTGCAGACGCATCTTCGCCCTTGCCTTTGAGCATGCCAATTTGTTTGGATAAGGTATTGCGCTTGCCTTGCAATTCTTCAGTACGGGACTGGATTTGCTTGCGCTCCGCTTCGAGGGTATTGAACGTCTCGACGTCTAGCTGAAATTTGCGGCTTGCCAAGCGTGCAGCAACACTGTCGATGTCTTTGCGCAGGAGTTGAATGTCTATCATAGTAATTTAATGCCAATTATTTGAAATGGAGCGAACGAGCTATTGTAACAAGCTCAGGGTATTTCCCCCAAATTTATAGTAAAGAAGAGGGAAAATGGCACTTCAAATTCCCCTTCATCCGCCGTCAAGTCTTATGACTTTCCCGCATCCTCGTCGAGTTGCCGTAGATAAGCGAGTTTTTCGCCGATTTTGATCTCCATGCCCCGCGGGACAGGATGATACCAACGATGGTTCGACAGGCCGTCTGGGAGATAGGTTTCTCCTGCAGCATAGGCATTCGGCTCATCATGGGCGTAGCGGTACAGCTTGCCGTAACCCAACTCTTTCATGAGCTTTGTCGGGGCATTGCGCAGATGTTCTGGCACAACCCGCGATTTGTCTTTTGCTACCAAAGCGCGGACTTCATTGTAGGCTTGATAAACAGCATTCGATTTGGCGGCACAAGCAAGGTACACCACCGCCTCTGCCAGCGCCAGCTCGCCCTCGGGCGACCCCAAACGTTCATAGGTTTCAGCGGCATCGAGGGTGATACGCAGTGCACGGGGATCGGCCAATCCGATATCTTCGGCTGCCATTCGAATGATACGTCGCGCCAGATAACGCGGATCCGCCCCGCCATCAAGCATCCTCACCAGCCAATACAACGCGCCATCTGGACTTGAACCGCGTACCGACTTATGCAATGCCGAAATCTGATCATAAAAAGCGTCACCGCCTTTATCGAAACGGCGTAAAGCATCGCCGAGGCATTCGCTCAACAATACCGCATCCACGGTCTGCGCGTGTTTTGCCGTTGCTGCATGTGCCACGATGTCGAGGTTGTTCAGCAATTTGCGACCATCACCATCCGCACTAGCCACCAAACTGGATCGCGCCTCTGGTGTGATCTGCAGGCCACCCAATTCGCGTTGGCAGGCACGATCAACCATCTCAGCAAGATCGTCATCGGTCAGTGATTTCAATACATAAACCGCAGCACGTGACAATAAGGCGCTATTGACTTCAAAGGATGGATTTTCGGTCGTTGCGCCGATAAAGGTGAATAAGCCACTTTCGACATGCGGTAAAAAGGCGTCTTGCTGGCTCTTATTGAATCGATGCACTTCATCGACAAATAAAATGGTACGGCGACTGGAATTGGCCTGCAAAATTTGCGCGCGCTCAACGGCCTCGCGAATATCTTTAATCCCCGACAAGACAGCGGACAACGCGATAAACTCACAATGAAAAGCATCCGCCATCAACCGAGCCAAGGTCGTTTTACCGACGCCAGGCGGTCCCCATAGAATCATGGAATGCGGCTCACCAGACGCAAAAGCGAGACGTAGTGGCTTACCTTCGCCCAGTAAATGTTGCTGTCCGATCACCTGTTGCAGGCTAGACGGGCGCATCCGCTCCGCCAGTGGGGATTGCTTAAAAGCGTTGCTATGACTCGATGTATTCATTTATTGGCGGAAAACATCTGCTCCAGCAGGAACAACAAATTTGAATTGATCCGCTTTCAATGCTGGATTCTTTTCCATGTTTTTAAGAGTAATCAGCGATGCCTGTCCAAAACTGTCGCGCAGCTCTAATGCGTAGGGCAAACCATCTTTCATACCAATGCCAATATGTTCAAACTGGCTATCTTTGGCTTTTGCCGTTGCTTCTAGCCACTCCATTCCTTGCTTATCGGCGACATCCTTGAGAGTGAAATTTTTCTCTAGATCAGCAGTACCTGCACCCGCAAATAAAATCGCTGCCGGACTCGATCCCAGCGCATTGCCGATATCTTTCACGGTAACTTGATTCAAGTCTTTGTCGACGATATACAATTTTGCGCCATCGGCTTGGAGTGTTTGCTCGTAAGGCTTTTGATAGCTCCAGATGAATTTACCGGGGCGGGCAAATAAAAAGACGCCGCTCGAGGTCTTGGTAATTTTAGGCGCACCGTTGACCACCTTCACCTGCTGCTGAACGAAATCGCCCTTGGCCGTTTTTGAGCTGGCAACAAAAGCTTTGAATTGCTCGACCGCGGAGGCATGCGCACTCATCGAACCAACCAGCATTGCGCTGGCTGCGATCGTCGTTGCCAACCATCGGCCCCACATCTTATTTTGCTTCTTCACTGAGTTTCCTATCTGCTTCAACACCCCATTGAGCTCAATGGGGGATAGCATTCATTGTATGAAATTGATCGAGATACGAAAAAAAAAAATTATTCCGCATTCCCGACGGGCACCAGAATTTCCCGGTTGCCATTGGATTGCATGGTAGATACGACTCCACTTTGCTCCATTTGTTCCAACAAACGTGCGGCGCGATTGTATCCGATGCGTAAATGCCTTTGCACCAGTGAGATTGATGCACGGCGATTTTTCAAGACAATCGCCACGGCTTGGTCGTACAGCGCATCAGCTTCTCCACCGCCAGCACCCTCAGCGGCACCACCTGCTTCACCACCCTCCTCCAGCGTACCGCCTTCAAGGATGCCTTCGATATAATTGGGCTCACCTTGTGCTTTCAGGTATTCCACAACGCGGTGCACTTCTTCATCGGAGACAAAAGCACCATGCACACGAATTGGCAAACCCGTGCCTGGAGGCATGTACAACATATCACCCATCCCTAACAAGGCCTCAGCCCCCATCTGATCGAGAATCGTTCTGGAGTCAATCTTACTACTGACCTGAAACGCGATTCGGGTGGGAATATTGGCTTTGATCAAACCAGTAATAACGTCCACAGACGGACGCTGGGTCGCGAGAATCAAATGGATACCGGCAGCACGGGCTTTTTGCGCGATTCGGGCAATCAGCTCCTCGACCTTTTTACCAACCACCATCATCAAATCCGCTAATTCATCGATAATAATGACGATCGTCGGCAATTTATCCAATGGTTCAGGGGCATCAGGGGTAAGACTGAATGGATTGGGGATTAATTGTTCTTTCTTGACAGCTTCCGCGATCTTCACGTTGTAGCCCGCCAAGTTACGCACACCTAACTTCGACATCAGCTTATACCGACGCTCCATCTCAGCGACCGCCCAATTGAGGGCATGACCTGCCTGACGCATATCCGTCACAACGGGCGCTAACAAATGCGGAATGCCTTCATACACGGACATTTCAAGCATTTTCGGATCGATCAAAATCATCCGCACGTCGTTGGGGTCAGACTTATAAAGCAACGACAAAATCGTTGCGTTAATACCGACCGATTTACCCGAGCCAGTGGTACCCGCCACCAATAAATGCGGCATTTTTGCCAAATCCGCCGTCACAGGGTGACCGGCGATATCTTTACCAAGTGCGATCGTCAGGCTTGATACGCTGTCGTTATAAAGCTTCGATCCAAGGATTTCCGTTAAGCGAACGATCTGCCGTTTGGGATTCGGCAATTCCAGACCCATGTAGTTTTTACCAGGAATGGTTTCCACGACACGGATGGATGTAAGGGACAAAGAGCGAGCCAGATCCCGTGCCAGATTCACAATCTGGCTACCTTTCACACCAGTTGCTGGTTCGATTTCATAGCGAGTAACAACCGGCCCAGGATACGCGGCAACGACTTTGGCATCGACGCCAAAATCAGACAGCTTTTTCTCAATGAGACGGCTTGTAAATTCCAAGGTCTGGACGCTCACGGTCTCTTGTACCGGCGGCGCATCATCCAGCAGGTTCAGTGGCGGTAAGTTGGTGTCAGGCAGCTCATTGAAGAGCGAGACCTGCTTTTCCTTCTCGACGCGCTCGGAGCGTTGTACAGCAACGACTTGTGGTTCAATGCGAATCGGTGGGGCTTCAACAATTTTCGCTCTCTCCTGCACTACCACTTCTTCACGCTTAACGGCGGCGGTTTGTCCTAGACGCCGATCTTCAGCATCAGCGAATTTATTGTTCACGAAAATAAACAACCCTTCAATCACCGCGCCAATTTTCTCGGCAATGGTCAGCCACGACATCTGGAAATACAAACTAATCCCCAAGGCCATGACCAATAATAGGACCAGCGTCGCTCCAGTAAAACCCAGCGCATTAAACGATGCTCGACCAATCAACTCGCCCAACACGCCACCGGGAGCCAACGGCAATGGAATGCGCATTGAGTACAATCGCAAATACTCAATCCCCATGCTGCCGCACAGCAGCATGGCAAATCCGAACTTCTGAATGAGAATTTCCGTTTGCGTCACATCGGGTTCAGGTTCAGCAGACACCAAAAACCGGTTTGCAAGCTTGCGATACGCCTGCCAGACCTGACGCAACCCGGCAACGCACCACCACCAGGTTGAAAAACCGAAGACATAGAGCAACACATCCGCCAGCCATGCACCAAACTTGCCGCCAACATTATGAATTTTCGGCACAACGCTCGATTGCGACCATCCGGGGTCATCTTTCGAATACGACACAAGGACGAGAATCAGACAAATACTCAATGCGGCGAACAAAATCCATCGCGCCTCCATTAACAACACGACCATCTTGTTTGGCAATGGCGGCGGCGGCGGCGCTTTATTACTGCGGGTATAGGCTTCGTTACTTGTAGTCATAAATCAGGAAAATGTTCATCCAGACAACCAAAGTCTGACAAGATAGCATGTTAGGCGGGACTCGCCAAACGCCGCACGCTCAGCCAAGCTTTGAGGGATAGACTATAATTTACTCCTATATTTGCTTTTGTGACCAAAAGATGAGTAAAAGACAAGAAATTACACGACAATGATCATGAAGAGTAGCAACAAGAGCAGCAACTTCAGCAATCAACCATGTCTTGTTTTTCTTCTTTGAAACTCCATTTACTAGCAATCACTCCGAGCCAATGGGTACAACCCCGTCTCATTTGCTCCACATTTAACTTTTTATCCAGGTGACCCTATGTCTACTCCTAAACACGCTCGTGTACTCATTCTTGGTTCAGGTCCAGCGGGCTACTCTGCTGCTATTTACGCCGCACGTGCCAATCTGAACCCGGTTTTGATCACTGGCGTTGAGCAAGGCGGTCAATTGATGACTACGACAGATGTAGAAAACTGGCCAGCAGATCCATTGGGCGTTCAAGGTCCAGAATTGATGCAGCGCTTCTTGCAACATGCTGAGCGTTTCAATACTGAAATTATTTTTGATTACATCCACACGACAAAACTGGAAGAAAAACCAATCCGTCTGATCGGCGACCAAGGTGAATACACTTGTGATTCCTTGATTATCGCAACGGGCGCATCGGCACAGTACTTGGGGCTGCCTTCTGAACAAGCGTTCATGGGTAAAGGCGTCTCTGCTTGCGCCACGTGCGATGGCTTTTTCTACCGTGGTAAAGAAGTGGCCGTTGTCGGCGGCGGTAATACGGCCGTGGAAGAAGCACTGTATTTGTCCAATATCGCAAGCAAAGTCACCGTGATCCATCGTCGCGACAAGTTCCGTGCAGAAGCGATTCTGATTGATCGCCTGATGGCAAAAGTGGCTGAAGGTAAAGTAGAGATCAAGTGGAACCACACACTCGATGAAGTGACGGGAGATGACTCCGGTGTGACGGGCATCAACATTAAGTCTGCTGAAGGTGTTGTCACGTCAGTGCCTCTGCACGGCGTCTTCATTGCGATTGGCCACAAACCAAACACCAGCATTTTCGAAGGTCAGTTGACCATGCACAACGGTTACATCAAAACCCGTACAGGTAGCGAAGGCATGTCAACCGCAACCAATATTCCTGGCGTCTTCGCCGCGGGCGACGTACAAGATCACGTCTACCGCCAAGCGATCACTAGCGCAGGTACTGGCTGTATGGCAGCGCTGGATGCACAACGCTACCTCGAAGAGTAATCTGGATACGGCCAATGTCTTCTCTGAAAAATTTTGCTGATCTCAAATCATTGGGTCAGCAATTAAAGCAACAACAAGAGCAGAAGCAGCGCCAAGAAGCGGAACGTCTGGAGCGAGAAAAAAAAGCGGCAGCCGAAGCCAATATTTTTCGCTCCAGCATCGGTGATATTGCGCCCTTAAAAAAGGTGGATAAACACGTAGCGATTCCGGCACGCCCACAACCTATCCCTTTCCAGCATTTAGCAGATGAACAGTCTGCCTTGCAAGAATCCCTGTCTGACGAGTTCGATGCGGATTCGTTGCTGGAAACCGATGGCGATCTCAGCTACACGCGGCCCGGGGTCGGCGCGGATGTGGTGCGTAAGCTCAGAAAGGGACACTGGGTAATTCAAGCACAGCTAGATTTACATGGAATGCGACGCGATCAGGCACGGGATAGCTTGGGTGAATTTCTTCGAAAATGCGAACGTAGCGGCTTACGTTGCGTCCGTGTTATTCATGGCAAGGGACTCGGTTCGGTAAACAAAGAACCCGTACTGAAGCAAAAAGTCAGAAACTGGCTCATCCAAAAAGATGAGGTACTTGCATTTAGTCAGGCAACAGCAGCTGATGGTGGTTCCGGCGCGTTGATCGTCTTATTAAAAGCATCCTGACCAGAGCGTATCGACCATCGTATAGCGACGATCGGCATTGCTTTTCTCTCTATAAAAAAAACAAAAACCGAGAGGCATCTTCATGCTTCTCGGTTTTATTTTTTAAGGTAAGGTTTTCTGATGGACTCGCCTTTCCATCCTACCCTACCGGGTCAGCGATTAACGTTGGCACATGAACCGCCGATGATCGTTACACCAGTTTAATCTCTAAATTTCCCATCTTTACCAATCACCGTCATATCGACAAACTTGGATGCATTGTGATTGGTTGGAGAGAAATTCACGTCAAAGCCACCCCCATCGTAATTTCTCATGTTCATTGACTCAAGCGCTGCGATAAATTTTTCGCGAGTCAGATTTTGACCCGCTCTACGCAAACCTTCAACGAAGATTCGAGCATCAATATACCCCTCCAGACTGGAGAAATTGAGATCTTTGATCCCTGCTTTGTTCATGACTTTGGCGTATTCAGCGACGACTGCATTGACGTTCGACCACGGAAAAGGCACCACTTGCGAAATGACAACGCCAGGTCCTTGATTACCCAACGCATCTGACAACGCCTGACTGCCCACAAAAGACAAGTTATAAAACTGCCCACTGTAATCCCGTTTGTGCATTTCCTTGATAAACGCAGAACACGATGCATAAGCGCTTACCTGGATAATGACATCCGGCTTTTTCGCGATCATTTTGTCGACGGCTTTGGTGACGTCAACACTGTTGCGCTCCACTGTTGCTGTCTCAATGATCGGCAAATTTAATTTTTTTAATGCGCGCTCTACACCTGCGAGACCCGCTTTACCGTAGGCATCGTTCTGGTAAAAAACGGCGATGTTTTTGAGGCCCGTGTTCACCAAACGATCGACCAAGTGTTCGGTCTCTTCGTTGTAGCCTGCTCTCACATTGAAAATTAACTTATTGAACGGCTCACGTAATGAAGATGCCCCACTAAAAGGAGCGAAAAAAGGAACCTTTGCTTTCGTAAAAATTGGCAAAGCAGCATTACTTGTCGGCGTACCGACATAAGCAAATAAGGCAAATACATCATCCGACTCGATCAACTCTTTCGTATTGGCGACTGCAAGATCTGCCTCATATTTATCGTCACGCGTAATAATTTCGATTTTTCGACCGAACACACCACCGATCGAATTCACATGATCAAAATAGGCTTTGGCACCTGCATGAAGTTGAATCCCCAACTGTGCAGCAGGTCCTGTAAATGCAGCAGACTGCCCCAGAACAATTTTGCGATCTGTGACGCCGTTTTCTGCCCAAACAGAAGACGTGAAGAACACAAATAAGATGATAAATAAAGTACGCAAGATGGCCATTGATCCCTTTTCTACGCCGCTAATGAAACCGACTCAATTAAAAAACTAAAAAAACAAAAATCTAAAGAAACTACACGGCGTCTGGGCCTGTTTCTCCAGTACGAATACGGATGACTTGCTCCACATTTTGCACAAAAATCTTTCCATCACCAATTTTTCCGGTGTGCGCCGCTTTAATGATGGCATCTACAACGTGATCACAAATATTGTCGTCAACAACGACTTCCACTTTGATCTTAGGTAAAAAATCGACGACATATTCAGCGCCACGGTAAAGCTCGGTATGTCCTTTTTGACGACCAAAGCCCTTCACTTCCGTCACCGTCAAGCCTGTTACATTCACGTCAGCCAGTGCTTCACGTACCTCGTCCAACTTAAATGGTTTGATCACAGCAGTAATTTGTTTCATGTTTTTCTCCTTCTTTTAATCCCTGAATTTTGATGTCACTGGATAGCGCCAGTCACGACCAAAAGCACGATGCGTAATACGAATACCGATTGGCGCCTGACGACGCTTGTATTCGTTAATTTTAATCAAACGGGTGATTCTTTCAACGTCCTCTTCACTGTAGCCAGCGGCAACGATCTCTGCACGTGACTTATTTTCTTCCATATAAAGCTGCATAATGGCATCCAACACTTCATAAGGCGGCAAAGAATCCTGGTCTTTCTGATCCGGTCGCAACTCCGCCGATGGCGCGCGCGTCAAGATGCGCTCTGGGATGATGTCAGAAAGACTGTTTCGATAAGCACATAAGCGATAAACCAGCGTTTTTGCAATGTCCTTAATCACCGCAAAACCACCCGCCATGTCGCCATAGAGCGTGCAGTAGCCGACCGCCATTTCACTCTTATTTCCTGTCGTCAGGACAATGGAGCCATATTTGTTGGACATGGCCATTAACAGGGTGCCACGAATCCGTGCCTGAATATTTTCCTCTGTCGTATCCTCTTTTAACCCAGCAAATTCCGCACTCAAGGTGCCACGGAATGCATCAAAACACGCCGCAATGGATAATTCATCATACCGTACACCAATACGCTTTACCATGTCCCGTGAATCAAACAAGGAAATATCTGCCGTGTAAGGCGAAGGCATCATGACAGCCCGCACTTTGTCGGCACCAAGGGCATCAACTGCAATGGCTAAGGTCAACGCCGAATCAACACCGCCGGATAAGCCCAATAAGACGCCCGGAAAGCCATTTTTCGTCACATAATCGCGCACACCCAAAACCAAGGCTTGGTAGATTTGCGCTTCAATGCTGCCGTCAGCATGGATAGTGGATGGTTGTGGTTCTGCACCCTCAAATTCAATCAGCTGTAGGTCAGCTTCGCAATGTTTCAACTGAGCACAGAGATCGCCCGTGGCGTTCAGGACAAAAGAGTTACCATCAAAAATCAGCTCATCCTGCCCACCAACAAGGTTAGCGTAGACCAAGGACATGCCGCAACTCGACACATTCTCACGCATGACCTCCATCCGTTGATGCTGTTTGCGCATGTGAAATGGCGATCCGTTAGGAACGAGTAATACTTGCGCGCCGGCATTTCTGGCTGCCTGAGGGGCTTCTTTAAACCACGTGTCCTCACACAAATTAACACCGAAATGCGTCCCTTTGACCTCAAATACAAATGCCTCAGACGAAGAAGAAAAGTATCTAACTTCATCAAACACCATATTATTCGGCAAATTATGTTTAAAGTAGCTCCCTGCAACGCGGCCATTCACCAACAGAGAAACCGCGTTATATCGTTTTCCTTCCTGCTCTGCAGGGTGCCCCACCAGCACATAGACGTCCGGAAAAGCCGCCAACTGCATAGCCAATTGATTTAAGGCATACTGTGCCTTGTCGTAAAAAGCCTGACGCAACAGCAGGTCTTCTGGTGAGTAACCAACTAAAGACAATTCTGGCGTAACAACAATATCAGCACCCTGCCCGGCGGCTTTGCTGACGTAGTCAAAAATTTGTGCTGCGTTTCCGGCGAGGTCCCCAACCGAACTATTCATCTGGGCGATGGCAACTTTAATGGTCATAATCGTGCAATCTGAATTGAATCAAAAATGGAATTAACATCTATCAACCAGCATTATCGCATGGGTATTGCGACTTCACTTTCTGAGATTGGTCGTTCGCATTGGGAAACGTTACTTCAGACGCAATCTCATCGCAATCCATTTCTGTCTTATGCGTTTCTCGATGCCCTACATGAAACCCGTTGCGCCAGCAAACATAGTGGCTGGCAACCCTGTTTTATCACCTTATGGGACGACACAAGTCTCGTTGGCGCCTACCCGCTCTATCAAAAAGCGCATTCTTATGGTGAATATGTTTTTGACTGGGCATGGGCGGACGCCTATCAGCGCTACGGCTTTTCGTATTACCCCAAATTACTGTCTGCCATCCCATTCACACCCGTGACAGGAAATAGGGCAATGGCCAAAAACGCCGAAGTGCAGGCGCTATTGATTACCATACAGAAGCAAATGACGCTGACAGACGATTTTTCGTCATGTCATACCCTATTCCTCCCTGAAGCCGACGTCGATCTCTACCGAGACGCTGGATTTTTAATACGGACAGGCGTGCAATTTCATTGGAAAAACCAGAATTACAGCGACTTTGAAGCTTTTTTACAGACTCTCTCTGCAAAGAAAAGCAAAAACATCCGCGCCGAACGTCGCAAGGTGCGCGAACAAGCGATTTCGTTTATACACATTCCGGGCGATGAAGCGAGCGAAGATGATTGGGTATTCTTTAAGCGTTGTTACGACTTAACTTACGCCAATCATCATTCAACCCCTTATCTCAATCTCGCGTTCTTTTTGCGCATCGGTAAAGACATGCCGGACAATCTCCACCTCATCGTCGCAGTCAAAGAGGGGAAAAAAATTGCCGCCTCGTTATTGGTCCACGACGAAGAACGCCTGTATGGTCGTTATTGGGGTTGTCTTGAGAGCTACCCTTGCCTTCATTTTGAAACGGCCTATTATCAGGCGATCGAGCTATGCATCCGTAACAAAATCAGCATTTTTGAGGGTGGCGCACAGGGTGAGCATAAGATGGCTCGTGGATTTTTGCCTGAAAAAACATGGTCGGCGCATTTGTTGGCCCGCCCAGAGTTCAGTGATGCCGTCGAAAAATTTCTTGAAAGAGAGACTAACGGTGTTGAGTTATACATTGACGACCTTCAGCAACATACACCGTATCGGAAAGATTCCAGTGCCGGCGCGGCTTAAGAATGACTATTTATAGTTGTATTATGGCAATTTTTCATGGCGATCAAGTACAATGACTTGAAATTTTGGTACGTTCAAGGCATGCTGCTGCCATGCAAAATAATTCTCCGCCAACGCCACCGACGCCACCAACCGTTACACCACTCAATAAACGTGTGGGGCGTTTTTATTTAATTGAAAAATTAGGCGTAGGTTCAACTGGCACTGTTTTCCGTGGACACGATCCGGTCATTGATCGGGACGTGGCCATCAAAATTTTAAATACAGCCACCAACGCCACTGACAAAAAGCAACGCGAACAGCAATTCATCAACGAAGCGCGTGCTGCAGGCAGATTGTCACATCCGAGTATCGTCACCATCTATGACGCCTCAAGTGAAGGTGGAACGACGTTTATCGCCATGGAATTTCTTCCGGGGCAGGATTTGCGGCACCTCTTATCGCAAGGCAAAACGTTTGATATTATTGAAATAGCAACCATCATCCAAAAAATCGCGGATGCACTTTCCGTAGCACATCGTAGCGGGGTGATTCATCGCGATATCAAACCTGGCAATATTTTTATCCTGCCAAACAACCACCCAAAAGTGGTGGATTTTGGTATCGCCCGTGCTCCAAACCGACTCATTGACGAAAGTCGACCAGCGGACGTTACGCTATTCAACAATAATATCCTCGGGACACCCAACTACATGTCTCCGGAGCAAGCCATGGGGAAACCAGTGACCGCATTGACGGATGTGTATTCGCTGGGTGCGGTGATGTATGAAATGCTCACGTTGCAAAAACCCTTCCATGTCACCGATATTGATAAATTATTACATCAAATAGCACATAAACAGCCAAGATGGCCCAGTGACATCAACAACACCATTCCTGTGTCGCTCTCTAAAATAGTCATGAAGGCAATGCAGAAAGATCTGACATTACGCTACCAAAGTACTGAAGAGATGTCGCAAGCGCTCTACCGCTTTCTGACCCGCAATGAAAAATTGAAGAAAAAAGGTCGTCGAACAGCCGGTTCAGCAGAAAACGCCAACGAAAAATCAGTCAACGGCGTCAACTCTCTACTGCTGTGGAGCGCAATCGCGGTTGGTGTTGCGATTGCACTGCTATCCATATCCAAGCTCAACCATTAATTCCCCCCAAAGAAAAAAAGCGATCCGGAGATCGCTTTTTTCTTCTCGCGTTGCGTCAACAGTGTGGCGCCAACGAATACAGAAGGAATTTACTCAGAGCAATTACGCTTTCTTGAAGTTCTCGATACCGTCGAGAATTTCTTTTTTCGCTGCTTCAGGGCCGGCCCAACCTTCGACTTTTACCCACTTGCCTTTTTCCAGATCTTTGTAATGTTCAAAGAAATGTTGGATCTGACGCAATTGCAATTCATTCACATCTTCTGGTTTTTGCAAGTGTGTGTAAATCGGCAAAATCTTGTCGACTGGAACTGCCAACACTTTGGCATCTTGACCGCCTTCGTCTGTCATATTCAGCACGCCGATAGCACGGCAGCGAACGACAACACCAGGAATCAGTGGGAATGGTGTGATGACCAGAACGTCAACTGGATCGCCGTCACCAGCGATTGTTTGTGGCACATAACCGTAGTTGCATGGGTAATGCATTGCTGTACCCATAAAGCGGTCAACAAAAATCGCGCCAGATTCTTTGTCAACTTCGTATTTGATTGGATCGGAATTCATCGCGATTTCAATGATGACATTGAAATCATTTGGTACATCACGACCTGCAGGAACGTTATTCAAGCTCATGTCACTCTTTCTCAGTAAATATGCTCATTAAATAGGAAGTAGAACGAATTATTCTCTCGCGAGATTATATCGACTTTCAGCGTCGAATTGTGCGTCGCAATACCAGAACTTTATCGCATGGAGCTTACGCAGACCTTGCCATGGTCAGTCATGAAGAGAGAGCGAACCAGATCATTCATCCGGCAACGCCCTCTTTTTAGATGTTGTTACAGTGTTGTCGCGATAGCGCACTGACGGTAATGATAGGCTGCCTCAGTGTCTTGACCAAGCGCCTCGTGTAATTGCGCCAGCTTAAGATTAGCTTCGCGCACAGTAATTGCAGAAACAGCATCAGACAAGGCCTGTTCCATGTGACGCTGCGCCTTACCCCATAATTTCTGACGCAGACACAAGACCCCGAGTGTCAAGGCGAGTTCGGGATCCGTTGGGTGATCTAAGGACCATTTTTCACAATGATCAATTTGCGTCAGCAAGGCAGCAGATCCCTCTGCGGCGGCGGCATCGCGATAGGCTCGTAACAAGCGCTCATCCCATTCTTCAGCCAATGCTTTTTCAACAATGGTCCGCGCATCGTCAAACAATCCACGTGCATTAAAAGCCACTGCAGCCTGATAAGCAACAAAAGCGGAGGTACGATCGTTTGCAGGAATCTCATACCACACACGACGAATTGACTCTGCATCATGTCCATGATCTTTCAGCAAATCCTCGTACGCCAGCTCTTTTAAGCGGGTTGACAATGTCGGATGCAACGCATGGTGCTTATCCAGCGTCCGTACCAGCTTCAACACCTCAGGCCATTTACGTGCCTGTTGGTTTGCCTTTAAGGCCCAGCGCAAGACTTGAATATGACGACTGCCATTGAGATGCAACTGGCGCACAGCATCCAATGCTTTCTCGGACTGGTGCTGATCAACCAGAAGTTCTGTCGACGTGACCAACCGGGCAACTTTGTATGCTTGATCTGCCTCAATTCCCGCCAACCACGCATCGCGCCGATCAAACTGGCTCATGTGGTGCGCTGCACGTGCTCCTATTAACGCCGCGACACCAACGTTTTCAGGCAACTCAGAGGCTCTGCTCGCTGCTTTTTCTGCATAGCCGAATCGTCCTTCAAACAAGGTACGTATCGCCTCGCGTAAGGCTTTGTTGCCGTCACGCTCACGCTTACCTTGACGGTAAGCCGCAACTTTTTTCGGCATCTTTTTAGCGGTAACCAGAGCACCCATAATGAAATAGATGACCGCAAACACTACCACTAGCGAGAATAAAAACAGATTTAACGATAAATCGACCCGATAAGGCGGGTAAAACAGAACCACATTACCGGGATTAAAACGCGCACCAATTGCCAGGCCAACAGCAAGCGCGAATAGGATAAGAAGCCGGATAAAAATTCGCATACACTAAGGCTTCACTTTGTAGTTACGTACCGCATTGAGGCTCTCAGACAAGGTCGGCATTTCAATCGACAAATTACTGCTCTGCACCTGAACAAGTAGGGCCTGCACCGTCTGCGTCTGTTTTGCGCGGGTATCAAAATACTTTGCGACAGCATCCTGCGAGGCATTGATGTCGCTGCGGAAGACCGCCTCATTACGCGACAACAAAGCAAGCCGTGCGTTTAAAAGCCGTAATTTGAGATTTTCACGTGCAAAGTAGGACTGTGTTGGCGCGAGCAATAAAGCGTCTGGCGTTTCGACATTACGAATACGAACCAGTTGCTTCACTTCGCCCCACATCTCGCTCGAAAAACTCTGCCAAGCATCTTGCAAACGCATGCTCCACGTCAGATCGCTTGTATCGTCTGCTTCTTTTGCTGCGGATTTGGCATTTTTATCAGAAGATTGCTTGCCTTGAGATTTTGGTAAAACGCGCAGCGGTGCCTTGGGTGGCGTCGCTGTCACAACGGATTTCTCATCGACCCAGAGTGGCATCCGATCTACTTGGGCAATCACGCTATCTAGGCGCAAGGCTACGCCCGGCAAATCCAATGCTGGCAAGGCTTTCAGCTTTTCGATATCTTTTGCAATCGCACGGCGAATAACAATAAATTGCGGCTTATCTGATTTAGCAAGACGGTTATCTGCGTTCTGCAGCGCAATCAACGCACCTGGCACATTACCCGCCAATTGCAATTGTTGGCTCGCTGTTGATAAGACTTGCTCGATTTCAGCCAGCGCCCATTCATCGCGATTTTTTGACAAATCTTGATACAGCTGCTCCAGCGCGAGCTGCTGACTCTGCGCTTCCGATTGCTTCCCTTCAAGCAGAATGACTTTTGCCTGAATTTCTTTCGAAGTTTCCTGCACATTCTTTGCGAGGATTTTTGTTTCACTGCTGGACGTGTCCGCAGCCATCAGGCGGCGAGCAACTTCTTCACGCAGCGCAGTAATTTGATTCTGAGATGACCACCAATTCGCTGCTAACAAGACGGCCAACACGCCAGACAGCAAATACGCTGGCTGAGTCCAGTTCGCCTCCTTGAGTACGACTTGTACAGGGGTCCCCGAAGACTGGCTTGCAGTCTGTTCAGGATGTGGAGTTGGCGCTGAAGCGCCCGAATGTGTTTGCTGTTCGTTCATACGTGAGATTGTAACGCGACAAGCAGAGATTCGTCGCCGGAAGCTGTTAAAGTGATGAAATGAAAACCCAACGATGTCGCTGTTTCTGCAATGCGCGCGTGAGGGACGATCATTTCTTGATGTTGCATTTTTGCCACGAACTCACCAGATTGTAATTGTTCAACCCATTGCATCAATGTACGCAAGGCCTCGGAACTTGTCATCACCCACCGATTATCCTCATCCAACAACTGCATCAACGCGTCCTTTTTATCCTCAGTCAATGCCGGGGCAAGCCGCTGATAAGAGGTCAGCATTTGCACATGAACACCTGCCGAACGCAAGGCATCCGACAACAGCTCACGACCACCAGTCCCTCGCACAATCAAGACCTGCTTGCCGACAAGCGCTTGCACATCCAGCACTTCGAGCAAGGTTTCGGAGTCCGTCTTTGCAAGGTTAGCCGGGCTCAGAATGCGCGTATTTTGATCATCTATCCCAAAGCGACAAAGAGCACGACGACTGCCGCTCCCCATCACACCGATGGGTACTGACGACGGCCAACTTTTTACATGGGGGAGAAACGCATCAATCGCATTGGGACTCACAAATACGACCAACGAAAACATCTCTAACTGCCCTGCCACTGCAACCAGTTCCGTCCGATCATCAAGTGCCCGAATATCGATCAACGGGAACACCACTGCCTCGCACCCCAGTTGTCGCACCTTATTGGCAAAATCAACAGCCTGCGCAACAGGACGCGTAATGATGACCTTTTTTTGATGCATCCGTAATCCGATGTGTAATTTAATCCTGCGTCTGGGCTTTACAGACGGCCAGAATCTCTTCCGCATTCTGCGCTGCGAGTGCCGTCGTGACGTGCGCTGCCAATTCTGCACCTTGCGTTGCTGCCCCACGGACCTCTGCCACGGCAACACGCTGACCATCCGGTGTCGCCACCATAGCACGCAAATGCATTTCGTCACCATGAATCATCGCGTAAGCCGCCAAAGGAATCTGACAACTTCCGCCAAATGCTTTCGAAATGGCGCGCTCTGCATGAACTGCCTGAGACGTCGGCAGGTCGTTGAGCGGCGCCAACCATGCTGCCAGCTCAGGCCGATTATCCGGAATCTCGATTGCCATTGCGCCTTGCCCTGCAGCAGGTAAACTTTCTTCAGGCGCCATCACAGCACGAATACGCTCCGACAAGCCCAACCGCTTCAGCCCTGCAGCCGCGAGAATAATAGCCGCATACTGACCTTCATCGAGCTTGCGAAGGCGAGTATCAAGGTTGCCACGCAGCGGCTGGATGACTAAGTGCGGATACCGAGCAGAAATTAACGCTTGGCGACGCAAACTACTCGTTCCAACAACCGCGCCCTCAGGCAAGCTCGCCAGCGACGGGTACAAATTAGAAACAAAAGCGTCCCGCGGATCTTCGCGCTCCAGAACGGCTGCCAATGCAAAGCCTGCAGGCAGTTCCATTGGCACGTCCTTGAGTGAATGAACAGCCAAATCCGCCTCGCCTTGCGCCATCGCTACTTCGAGTTCTTTGACGAACAAGCCTTTACCGCCCACTTTTGACAGTGCTCTATCCAGAATCTGATCGCCACGGGTGGTCATCCCAAGAATCTCGACCACACAGTCAGGGTACAACTGTTTAAGGCGATCACGTACATTTTCTGCCTGCCACATGGCGAGTCGACTTTCGCGAGACGCGATTACTAATTTTTTGGGGGATACAGCGGTCAAGGTAGCGATCTTTCTATTTACGTAATTGGCAATATGACGCCTGCCAAAGGACCTAGCAATGCGCTCTTCGTCAATTTTACCATTTGACACCCATGAAACTGACCTCAGGACGCGGTAAAATCGACAGAGTTTTTGACAAATATCTTCAAACTTGACACATATTCTTTAGTAACGGCATCATAGTGTCTTGATTAGACGCAGGTTTTCACGATGCCGCCACGATTGAGCGGCATTTTTTTACGCAAAACGAGCGACGACCGACGACGCAACACGACGAAAGATACGAACAAACAATCCCGTAATGCAAGCAGGCAGCACGACCAAGCTCCGGCCGAATTACCATGAGTTAAGACCGTTTAATGCACAACCATGCACGAAAGTGATGAAATAGCTATGCAAGCAAGTAATACTGAAAACACTGAAAATAAAAACCACCTGATTCTGACAGGCGATCGTCCAACTGGCCCACTCCATCTAGGTCACTTTGTGGGGAGTCTGCGTAATCGCGTGAAGTATCAGCACGAATATCAGCAATACATCATGCTCGCTGATGCGCAGGCGCTCACTGACAACATGGACGATCCCGCCAAAGTCCATAACAACGTACTTGAAGTCGCTCTGGACTATCTGGCCGTCGGTATTGACCCAAGCAAATCCACTATTTTTATTCAGTCTCAAATTCCTGAACTGACAGAACTGACGTTTTATTACCTCAATCTGGTTTCCGTGGCACGTTTGGAGCGCAATCCAACAATCAAGCAAGAAATCATCCTGAGAAACTTCGAGCGTGACATCCCAGCCGGCTTCTTGACCTATCCCGTCAGCCAAGCTGCGGATATTACGGCCTTCAAAGCGAGTCTGGTGCCCGTTGGCGAAGATCAGATTCCAATGATTGAGCAAACCAATGAGATTGTGCGTCGCTTCAATCGCCTTGTGAATAAAGATATCCTCGTCGAATGTCAAGCGTTGGTCCCAGAAATCGGTCGTTTGCCAGGCATTGATGGCAAGGCAAAAATGAGCAAGTCCTTAGGCAACACGATTAACCTCGGTGCGAGCGCTGCAGAAATCAAAGCCGCTGTACGCAATGTGTACACGGATCCACTCCACCTGCGCGTCGCAGACCCTGGCCATCTTGAAGGTAACGTTGCCTTTATCTACCTCGATGCCTTCGACGAAGACAAAGAAGGCTTGCAAGCGATGAAGGACCACTACGTCCGTGGCGGTCTCGGTGACAGTGTCGTTAAAGCCCGTTTAGAAGGCATCTTACAAGACCTCATTGCCCCAATCCGCGCGCGTCGTGAAGAGTTTGCGAAAGACCGCGGCCAAGTGCTGCAAATGCTGAAAGAAGGCACCCGTAAAGCACGGGAAATCGCAGCGCAAACAACGGATGAAGTCAAAGCGGCGATTGGTTTAAAACATTTCTGACCCACTAAAGTACGATGATGCGCAATGATGCGCACTGAGAAAGACAAATGATGGCGGCACTGACGATCTTAGTCAGCGCCGCCATTGTTCTTTCCACCGCAACAATTTGTTCCGGATCAAACAGACGCGGGCAATTTAGGCGCATGATGAGTCACATCATCGATGTTTCGAGAAAGGACAGATTATGTACACCAAAATTCTGCTGCCAACCGACGGCTCTGAACTCGCTACCGCGACAGTGCGCGAGGGAATTGAATTTGCTAGACAAATCAACGCAAAAGTTGTCACCCTTTTCGTGGCAAGCAATTATCAGTACCCAATTTATATCGATATCATCCCTCCCAACACACCGACGGAAGAAGAGTATCAAGCCGCAATGAGAAGTTACGCGAGCGCTTACCTTGATGCGGCACGGCATGTCGCCGAACAAGCTGGTGTGACATGTGATGGCCTCGTCCACTTCAATGATTCTGCCGCAAAAGAAGTTGTTCATACGGCACAACAAGAGGCATGTGATTTGATTTTTATGGGCTCGCATGGTCGTAGCGGTGTGGGCAACCTTCTCTTAGGAAGTACAACGATGAAGGTACTGTCTCTGTGCAACATTCCCGTTCTTGTTCACCGAACCAAAAACCACTGAAATCAGTTTTTTTCCAGGATACAACATCCTTGAAGCGGGTTGTACAGTACAATGGTGACTGGCTTGCAACTTTTTTGCAAAGAACCTTTACTTTGTACTCATTCAATGATTCGTATTCTGATTGCTGATGACCATACCATCATGCGCGAAGGCTTAAAGCGCATCCTTGATGGCAACGACGATATTGAGGTCGTTGCGGAGGCAGTGGATGGTTTTGATACCTTGGATAAGGTCAGAAGTGTCGCGTTCGACGTCTTACTGATGGATTTATCGATGCCCGGACGAAGCGGCGTCGATTTAATCCGTCAGATTAAAGATGAATTTCCGAAGCTACCGATTCTCATCTTAACAATGCACGAAGAAGAGCAGTATGCCGTGCGCGCTATTCGGGCTGGGGCGCGTGGCTATCTGACGAAAGAAAGTGCGGGTACCCAGTTAGTCACTGCTTTACGCAAGGTTGCCTCTGGTCGCCCCTATATCAGCATTGAAGTTGCTGAACAGCTAGCAATGAACGCCATGCCTGCTGACGATAACTTACCTCACACCAACCTGTCAGATCGTGAATTTGAAGTATTTACGCACCTCGTCAAAGGTAAAACAATTACTGAAATCGGTGATTTACTGCATCTAAGTGTCAAAACGGTCAGCACCCACAAGATGAGAATCATGCAGAAAATGAACATGAATAACATGTCCGATCTCGTGCAATACGCGATGGCGCATCACCTGCTTACACCCAACGCGTAAGCAAATTCTTCCTCTCCCCTCCCTTTCTTGTAGGAAAACTCCTACAAACACCGCTGAAAATCCGATAGATCAAATCAGCATCCCCTGATTTAAATCAATGCGTGGAAAAACGATAATGAACACAAGCAAACAAAGCGGTGTTCATCCTCCCACGCATCATGAATTTATTTATCGTCGAAGACTCAGTCCTGATCCAAAACCGATTAATTCGGTTTGTCGAAGAAGTACCGGGCATCCATGTCATCGGCGTATCGGGCGATATTGATTCTGCTTTCGACAAAGTCCTCAACAGTGAGACGGATGCCATCATCCTCGATCTCCAGTTGGGCACTGGAAACGGTTTGCAACTTTTAAAAAGCATTAAGCAAAGAAAACCCTCAGTAAAAATCGTTGTATTAACCAACCACTCGACTGAAGACAACCGTCAACATGCGATGCGTGCAGGAGCGGATGGCTTTTTGGACAAATCAACGGATTTTGAACGGATACCGGATTTTCTGCACCGTTGGCAAGCACCCCATTTTTCAAATCACGTCAATTAAACCTTTACCCTTACACTCTGGAGACTCACATGACAACAGCAGCGCTCTCACCTCGCCAAACAAGCCTGAGCACACCAGTCAACAAGTCGCTCTTGTCCGCTAACATTAACGAAGCCGGCTGGCGTTGTCATGGCAACTTATGGTCCAATCTGCGTGAAGTATGTGATTTACTGCACATCCCTGCTCCTGCAAGTTCCGCTGATGAAGAGGTGCTGTTCCAGCATGTACGCTTCAAGGCAGGTCAGCGCGTGCATACCATTGGTCAAAGTTTCGACACACTCTATATCGTCAATTCAGGTTTCCTGAAAACCGTATTGATCGACGAGTATGGCAATGAACAAGTATTGAGTTTCCCAATGAAAGGGGACATCCTCGGTATCGACGGCATTCATAATCAACACCATGCATCTGAAGCTGTCGCACTGTCCGATTGCGACGTCATCCTCTTGCCTTACAAAGCATTTACGGCACTGGGACACACTTACGCAGAATTAGAACACGCGATGTTGAGCGTCATGAGCCGCGAGTTGGTCCGTGAACAGTTGATGATTGGCATGTTAAGTGCATTAAGCGCAGAAGCAAAAGTAGCCCGCTTCCTCACCAACCTTGGCGATCGTTTCAGCCAATTGGGTTACTCTGGTCGCTCTTTTAATTTGCGGATGACACGCCACGAAATCGGCAGCTACCTTGGTCTGACACTGGAAACCGTTAGCCGTACCCTGTCTGCATTTAATGAAATGGGACTTATCAGCGTCGAGCAACGTGAGATTTGCCTTCTCGATCCAGCAACACTCAAAACGCTGCGTCGCTTACCTCCTGCAAAAGCACGAAGCAAAGTGAGCGAGAAAGTCTCCTCCTTAGTTGGAAAAAAATTATTACCGCAATGGAGTGCTGAGGCTGCAGTTGCTGCATAAATGTTCTAAGCTACAGAACTGAAACAAACACTGTTGTCCTTCGATTGATCAATACTGCGGGGCCAGCCACACAATGGCTGCGCCTCAAGCGTTAAACTCAGGAGCAATGTCATGTCTTATAAAACTATATTAGTCCACGTTGATGAATCAGATCGTTCCAACTTGCGCGTCAAATTTGCGGCAGAAATCGCGCGCAAAGAAGAGGCTCATTTAATCGGCACAGCAGTGACAGGCATATCCCGTTTTATCTACCAAGACGGCAACATTAGTGCGAGCGATCCTAATTTAACAATTCATCTGAACTTTTTAAGAGAACGTGCAGAGAAAGCCGTCGATGAATTTAACAAAATCGTTGAGCATATCGGCGTCGCCTCTCACGAATCCTCCATTGCCAATGATGAAGCCGGTGGCGGTATTGGTTTGCAAGCACGCTACAGCGATCTGGTCGTCCTCGGCCAAACAAACCGCGATGAACCCTCTCCTTCAGTACTCCCAGATTTTCCTGAGTACATTGTTTTAAACTCCGGTCGCCCAGCATTGATTATTCCTTATGCAGGTGAATTTAATACCGTCGCAAAACGTCCTTTGATTTCATGGGACGCAAGTAGAGAAGCGACCCGTGCTGTCACGGATGCGATTCCACTTCTGAAAAAAGCCGATTTAGTCCAAGTCGCCATTTTTAATACCAAATCCACGCCTGATGCGCATGGCGAACAACCTGGTGCCGATATCGCGCTTTATCTGGCAAGACATGGCATTAAAGTCGAGGTATCCGTACATAAAACATCGACGGACATCGGTAATGCGCTACTCTCCCTCGCGCATGACCTCGATAGCGACATGATCGTTATGGGTGGCTATGGTCATTCACGTTTCAGAGAAATGATCATGGGCGGCGTCACTCGTACAATCCTTGAGAGCATGACGGTGCCTGTGTTTATGTCCCATTAAGGCTCCTGCCCTAGCAAAACGGGCCGTCCACAGCCCATGAAGCAGTACAAATAGAAGGCGTTCGATGTATCGGACGCCTTCTTTGTTCTTTTGAAGGTTATTTTTCATGCAATTTGCCGTTAAAATAACCCGCCTAGTCTGATATTGCATCAGAATGAACAACAGCGATCATGCCCTCTTAAGCTGATTGTTGACGGAGATTGATGACGCAGATTACGCAGTTGAACAAGGCCAGCACTGTTGTTAGCATTTTTACCCAATTAACCCGATGTTTCCCATGCTCCATACCAACTCTCTTGCAGGATTAAGACTTACGCGCGCCCGCTGGCTGACCTTTGTTTTACTTGCCCTCTCTGCGGCAATGTGGGTCGGACATGCGCAGCTTTCCTTCCTCAGTGTGCCGCACCCATTGCCAGTGCATACGTTTTTGGAAACCGTCACTATCGTCATTTTTGCGTCGGTCTTTATCGTCTGCTGGAACGCATTTGGGGATACCAGAAAAAAAAGCAGTGCTATTCTCGCGGTAGCGTTTCTCTGCACTGCTATCTTGGGATTTTTTCACTCGATTTCGTTCCAGGGGATGCCTGGCTTTGAGACAGCTGTGGATATGCATAAATCCCTCAGTTTTTGGCTGGTTTCACGCTCAATCGTTGCCGTGACATTGCTTGGGCTTTCATTGGACCCCATCGACGCGGATATAGGACGAAAGCAGTCATACCTAGTGCTAGCGATTGGACTAGCGTTCACCGCAGCAATCACGACGATCATCTTTAATTTACCAGAATGGCTCCCCCTGACGTTTGTAGAACACCAAGGACAAACCTCCTTTAAGGTGCTCTATGAAATGGGTCTAGTCGCCGTCAATTGCATAACAGCATTGCTATTTTATAAACACGCACTGCGCTTCGAAACCGATAAATCTGCCGAGCATTTGCATATTGACCGAATCCCCTTATTTCTTGCCAGTACGCTCATGGCGATGTCTGAGGTCTATTTCTCACTCTACTCGTCAACCAGTGATATTGACATCGTCATCGGTCATTCATTACAGGTATTGGCCGCATTTGCCATTTACCGCAGCATGGTGGCTGTGAATATTCACACGCCATATGCTGCGTTAATCGAGACAACCGCTAATTTGGTGGCATCTACCGAAGAATTAACTGTACAACGCGAACGACTTGGTCGAATGATTGATACGGCAATCGACGGCATTATTACTGTGAATGAAAAACAGATCATCGTCATTGCCAACCCAGCAGCAGCCGTTATTTTTGGTTATCCGGCAAACAGCTTGATCGGTGCACCGCTCAGTCAATTGATTCCAATGCGACATCGCCACAATCACGGCAACCATATGAAGCAATTTGGTGAAGCAGGGACAACTCGTCGAAAAATGGGAACTCATTACGAAGATTTTTACGTCACAGGCTGTAAAGCGGATGGTGAAGAGTTCCCGATTGAAGCGTCCATTGCGCATCAAATGGAAAAAGGTGAACGCTTTTATACCGTGATTTTCCGAGATATCACTGATAGGAAAATTGCTAAAGAAAAAATGGCTGCCTATCACGCGCAACTCAGCCAATTATCCAATACGCTGCAAAGTATCCGTGAAGAAGAACGCAAGCATATTGCGCGTGAACTCCATGACGATTTAGGGCAGTTACTTGCCGCATTACGCATGGACTTATCACTATTACAAAGAGATCAACAACTTGTTGAAACCAATCAGCTCACCATCAAAAGCATGGATCAGTTGATTTTGACCGCCATTACCACTCTACGCCGGATCGCCACAGATTTACGACCAAGGGCACTCGATGAAGGTGGCTTATTTTTTGCGCTACAAACATTGCAAAAAGACTTCTCGCAACGGCATAAGATCGATTGCGAACTGATAGCCACCGAAGAGCTCTTGACACTGGATGATGAACGCAGCACGGCAATTTTCAGGATTGTTCAAGAATCACTGACCAACGTCGCTCGCCACGCTGAAGCGACCTGCGTTCAGATTGAATTTCACCGTTCCAGCGACAAACTCAATTTTACGATTAACGATAACGGCAAGGGAATCGACGAAGTCGACATGCAAAAAACACAATCATTTGGTCTGGTGGGCATGCGTGAACGGGTCAAGGCAATGCAGGGAGAATTTCATGTCGTCAGTGACGAAGATGAAGGTACCACCTTGTACATCGAGCTTCCTTTACACACCCAGACCAACGCGATGATTACAAACAAATAATATAGAACTGAGAAAATAGTGAAATAACGAAAATCGTTTAGCGAGATCGTCAATAGCAGCACCAATGGCTATCGACCTGAAGTCGCCAATTTTGAAGAGGGATCACCCAATGATGTAACGTTGAACATCAGTCAGGCGGGTGCAGCTGCGGCATCTGCTGCATCATCGTCGCCCTATTCAGACGTACCGAACCAGTTACCAGTTGGCTAAGAAATCATTGGAGCGGACGAATTTGGCAGTAAAGTTGGAGCCGAACTTGAATAATGCAGGTGGTTTGATGCGCAGCCAAGAGGCACCGGCGGTCAAAATAATAACAACCGTTACGATGATTTTTAAGCGTAAATGCGTAGCAATCATTTGAATTTTTTTTAAACTAAAGGTGTAAAACTCTCCCAGCAATCTCGGATGGAGTTTCTTGTGTTTTGGGGAGAAGCCCACTTTGTGCAAACAATCCCTCAAACTGACAAAATGGATTTACAGAAATAACAGCAATAATTAAATTATCAATAACATATTGCGAATAACACCCCTCATACATATTCAATTACCCAATTGCACTCGCCGCCGTATAGATATCATCGAGTGCTGTATCGCTCAATACAACACTCGATATCGTCACTCTTATGATTTCCGATATTGTGCGAGATGGGTATCGATGCCAGTATATCCCTCAATATACTCCGGAGTTACGCATGTCTTATTACGGTCAGGGTCTGCATCAGGCGCTGAAAACTGCGTTACAGCTGGGATTACCCCAATCCAGGTCGGGAAGTCTGGGGTATCCACTTCGTCATCTGGAAATTCATCGCGGATTTTCCCCGCGACCTGATCCAATTTAACTCTCATCACTGTAATTGCACGTAGTTCTTTTTCCTTTACAGGCCTGATATCAGACCACCGCCCAGGTAAAATATGATCCATAAAATCTCGCATTGCTGTTTCTTTATAGATCTCCTCCACCTCTTCAACTTGGCCATGGATAACAACTGAACGAAAATTGTAAGAATGGTTAAATGCACTGTGTCCAAGAACTAGCCCATCAAACAAGGCAATTGAAATACAGACTTCCATTCCTATTAATAGCTTGCTCAATCGCCCTTTATTGGCCGAATGGAAATATATATATTGACCATTACGCCAACAAGCCATTGGAATAGCGGTCGGCTTGCTATTTTGCATGAAAGAAATGTGGCACAAATAGCTGGCATCAATGATCGCATTGACATCGTTTTTGTTATAGTGGGCACGTTCAGCGATTCGCTTTACCTGATATTCTTTCTGTACAGTATAAAATGCGTCAGAACTTTCCATAGTCATGCCATTTCCGATTGTCTATTAAACCGTTCATGACTGATCTTCTGATAACTATGTGCAATAGCCTGTGAACCACGCTTTATGAAATGAGAAGAATATTTCATTACTCCTAATCGTTCACTCAATTCAGTTCCAGTATTTCCAGGATCGCGACCACAAGTAAATATATCAACTGCTATATAGTTACTCTCTGGATATGATTGTTTAAAAACACCATCAAAATCAATTAAGTTTTCATTCATAGTCAAGTCCTCCCTTTTCAAGTAAATAAATATCAATTCAGTTTTTGAACTGTGTCGCGTTTTAAAATCGCGTGAGAGATATCATCGCAAATCCCTTCTAACATCCAATAAGCTCCGTTTTGTCGCTCCGGCAAAATAATTAGAATTTGATTAATTACTCATAATCCAAAACTCTCAAAAAGTCTCTTTTGTGGAGTACGGCAAGCCGCAATGACGCCTAAATACTGTTGAGTCGCATATACAAAAGCACTTGCAAGTAGCGTTCTAGTCGCAATTCGATGTTTCGATTCGACTTAGACCACAAAACGGCAAAACTCAATATGCTTATGATAGGCATCCGCTAGATCACTAAAATATTCTCCTAATCCTATTAACTCAAATGGATACGGCGTTGCTCGCATACGTCCCGCAACGTCATTTTTCATTTAACACGGCAGTAATGAACGTTAAAAATTCTGGCAATTTTTCGAGACTCATACTCTGATCAATGAGCATAAAGATTAGGTGAAATGATGGTGAGCGATAAGTAACTAGCGTTATTGACCCGCCTGGCGTTCTCTGATGAGCTGCAGGTCGAAGCGTCGCGGGTTGCTGACGTAGCATTTTTTCCTGCGCCATGGTGTGAGTTGTTCGACCCGCACTGCCGGCTGTTAATCAATGCGTTGCAAGACATCGACGAAGTAGTCGTAAGGGTTGATGTCGTGCAGACGACAGGTCATCAGCAAACTTTGCACGATGCCGATGTGTTTGGCACAGAGTTCGGTCCAAGCAAACAGCCAGTTCCGCCGGCCCATCGAACCAGGCGACTTGCCGGAGCAAAGTGACGATTTTCTGTTGCAGCTTACCGACAAATGCCAGTAATTCCACCGGTTCCGAGAAGGAGGATTGTTGTGCCAATGGGGAGGGAGAAGGTGTCGGATGCATAACGAAATCATAGCGAAATACGCGACGCGAGAAAGCTGCTTTTACTTCAGGATACGTCTGTTACAGGACGTTGCCGACAGCGTAGGCGCTGCCGCTGCGGCTTAATACCTTCCAATAATAATTTCAAGCTGCTCCAGTCCATTTCACGGGTAGTGACATGGGATCAGTCGCTGAGAAGACGACCTTGTTCCAGCCTCTCGCTCCAGACGTATAGGCCGTTGCGGTCAAAGTACAACACCTTAATTTGAGTGGCGCGGCGGGCGATGATTACAAACAAATAATATAAAACTGAGAAAATAGTGAAATAACGAAAATCGTTTAGCGAGATCGTCAAAAAAGCACTATGCTACTCATGTAACGAGGCAACTGTTGTGCCTTATAAGGAGTTCATGATGTCTATTTCTTCACTTAGTAGTGGCTTGTCAGGAATGATCGCCAATGCGAAAGCACTGGATAGTTCTGCGAATAACATCGCCAATAGCAGTACCAATGGTTATCGACCTGAAGTCGCCAATTTTGAAGAGCGATCACCCAATGGCGTCACGGTGAATATCAGTCAGGCGGGTGCCGCTGCGGCATCTGGCGCAACTGCGTCATCGTCATCCTCGTCAGAGGCACCAAGTGGTACCGATCTGACATCTGACACTGTGAACTCGATTCAATATGCCAATGCCTTTAAACTCAATGCTCAGGTGGTGAAGACAGCGGATCAAGTGTTAGGCACATTGGTCGACCTCAAAGCATAGGCATGGCCAAACGGTCAACACGACTTTGTTGAAGGCCCGCTAGGCGGCGGGCATGATACATAGAAACGACGGCATCTCATGCATGTCGACATACCAAAACCCGAGTAAGCCAATCGCAACAAGCAGCACGCCACCAACATATCTGATTGACATCGGTGCGCGCCTTTTTTCTGCGATCGCAAAGAGACCTTGACTCAATAACAAATGCGGCAAGGCACTCAATCCAAATAACAGCATTAACATCGCCCCTGCAAACCAGTCGCCAGACAACAGCGAGAACGGGATCACGCTATAGAGCAATCCACAGGGCAAACACCCCCACGCCATTCCGGTCAGAAAGGGATACCGGACGCCATTTTTCAGGGCGGGAAATCGACCCATTATCGCTTGTTGGAATGTGGCAAAGTACCTACTCAACCATTGAAACTGAAGTTGAACACCAAGCACCCGGAGTCCTAGCACCACTAAGGCAAGATTGCCGACAAAAAACAATATTTGATGGGTCAGCAAGCTAGGGCGCAGCACCAACCCCGCGCTTCCGATGCCGCCAAACAAGGCACCAATCAACATGTACGTCGATATACGACCAGATTGGAGCAACATCTGAAAAAGCAGCGTACCGCGTGTCGCCATGGCAATGTCTGCTTGCGCGGTCTCTGGGGCAATTTGAATCGGGATGGTTTTAAAGGGGCGCGTTCCCGCCCGATTCAGCATGATAGAAATGCCACCGCACATCCCAACACAGTGTACACCGCCAGCAACACCGGCAGTGAGAGCAGCGAGCGCCAGAGGCAGGGTCAGCATCGTTTTAAATTAATCGAGAATAGTTGGCCGTCGTTTGTTTCGCTAGGTAGCCATCAAACGCCATCCCGAAAGCTCGGACAAACAAACGCCCTTTCGGTAACACGTGGATACCAGCGTCATTAATACCAACTAAGCCTTGTGTGGCATACGCCTGCATCTGCTTCATTTCCGCATCGAAATAATCAGCAAAAGAAATCCCGAACTGCCCCTCAACGGCTTTGAAATTCACGCCTGTACTGCACATCATGTCCATGATGATTTGACGACGCATCAGGTCATCCTGATTGAGGTCAAAGCCCTTTTCCACAGGCAATTTGCCCTGATCAAGGCAAGCATAATATTCATCCAGAGTCCGTACATTCTGTACGTAAGAATTCCCTACTTTGCCGATCGCAGATAAGCCAAGTGCAATCAGATCGCAATCGGACCGGGTTGTATAACCCTGAAAATTGCGGTGCAAGCTACCGTCTAAGGTTGCTTTGGCAAGGCTATCGTCTGGTTTAGCAAAGTGATCAAGCCCAATATAGACATAACCTTCTGCCAATAACCGACGCAAGGACATCAGGAAAATCTCAAGGCGCTGTTCAGCTGTCGGTAAATCGGCTTCTGCGATTCGACGTTGCGGCTTGAAGCGCGTTGGCAAGTGGGCGTAGTTGTATAACGCGATCCGATCCGGTGACAAACTAATGACTTGATCGAGCGTTCTTGAAAAACTTGCTAATGACTGTTTTGGAAGACCGTAGATGAGGTCAAAGTTAATCGACGTAAAGCCAAAGCGGCGACTTTCCTCGATGGTGTGTGCGACCATGTCAAACTCTTGGATGCGGTGTACCGCTTTCTGCACCTCTGGATCAAAATCCTGCACACCAAGACTCGTCCGGTTGAAGCCAATTTCCTGCAACATCTCTAACGTTTCAGACGTGACGGTGCGAGGATCGATTTCAATCGAAATCTCGGCATCTTCGGTAAAATCAAAATGCTGACGCAGCATAGCCATCAATTGGCGCATTTCATCGTGGCTCAGAAATGTCGGCGTACCACCACCTAAATGCAACTGACTCAACGCTTCACGCGTAGTGAGATGCGACGTCACCATCTGTAACTCTTTTTCGAGATACGAGAGATAAATCGCGGACCGACTACGGTCTTTAGTAATCACTTTATTACATGCACAGTAGTAGCAAAGTGACGCACAAAACGGGATATGGATGTACAGTGAAAGCGGCGGCTTGTTGGCCAGACTGCTGCGTTGCGTGAGATAAGCAATGTAGGAATCAGCTGTAAATTCTGTATGAAACCGGTCTGCAGTTGGATACGAGGTATATCGCGGACCAAAAGAATCGAAACGACGAATTAATTCTTCAGGTATTTCAATCGCAGGAAAAACAGCTGATGGCGTGGTGTTCATAAAATGGGTCGATTCTAGTGAGCTTTTTGCACAAGTAAGGCAGTCAAACCACTAGAAAGAATTCCGAGCAACCAAAATGCAAAAAAGCCCACTGTGTAGACGCCCGAAATATGCATTTGCAGTCGTTCGTCTAACACAATCAGCTCCATCGGATCGACGAGACTGAAAAACAAACCGGTCGCAGCGCAGGCCATTAAAAATGCAGGCCACAACACAATCATTAACATGGGTCGCAAAGGTGCTTTGCGGTGAACCGACATCGTATGTTCCATTCTCGTCCCCTTCTAGTGATTTTATGAGGACTGATGGAAAACTGCGCCAGCGTTGTCATGGCTCACTGAAGCAATCTTCTACCAGCCCTTTAACTTGCCAGTTAACAAATCTAAGGGAAGCGCTGCCATTATGACGCTCTTAGCTGCGCAACCTTTTGCTCTGGCTCAAACCAATCGCCTGTTAATCTCCAGTCAGACGCTTCTAACTTGAGATGAAACAATTTAACAGAATTAGAGGATATATTGGAGATCAATTTCGAGTCGCCCTCATAGACGCCCGGACTCACTTGGAGCATTGGTAGTCTACGGATAATTTCTGCTACATTCATCCCATCAGATGCCGCACTGGCAACGCTGAGCTGCAGAGAGTCTGGAAACGTACCACTACCGCTGAGTGTCATGCGGATTTTATTGCTGGACGCATCGAACTGAAGCGTTGCGGCCATCTTCAATTCTCTTGCTTTGGCATCGCGCTGAATATCTTTATCAATCATCAGACCTTGCTTGTAGTAGTCTTCAGCGACGACCTTGTCCGACCCCATAAATGCAATCGCACCGGTAAAGATACTTGCACAAACGACGACTAATGGGCCGCCGACCACCAGGAGCAACCAAGGTTCTTGGTACCATTTATCTTTTTTCTTCAGTGTTAGAACGTTGTTCATTGCATCTCCTATCGTGGTACTAAAAATACAGCTTTTTCAATGACTTTCACTTTGGGGTCATCTAGATCTTTAATTTCAAAACGAATACGGTTCGATCCTGGCTGCAAGACGTTTGCAGGGACACGGACACGAATCGGTACCGCCGTCGCATTGGCGGATTTCACATCCACGACTTCGTTATTGAGGATGATGGCACCTGGCAAACCGACAATCTCAACAGCGTAGTGACGGGCAGACTCTTGCGTATTCATCACCTGAAGACGATACACATTTTCAATCGCACCCGTATCAGTAATCTTCGGCATTGTGCGGTCACGGATCACATCCACCTTCAGTGGAACGTGGTAAAACAGAGAGATCGCGGTCACCAAAATAATGAGACTCAAAATACCGGAATAAATCAAGGTACGCAGACGGAAAACCCGAGCCCACATGGTTTTTTGATCCAGTTTGCGGGTTAAGGCATGCTCCGTCGTATAACGAATCAGACCGCGCTCGTAGCCCATCTTATCCATCACCTGGTCACAGCCATCAATACACAAACCGCAAGCAATACATTCATACTGTAAGCCGTTACGGATATCAATACCCGTTGGGCAGACTTGAACACAGATACTGCAATCAACACAAGAACCAAGACCTTTTGCCTTGAAATCGACTTTCTTATTACGCGATCCACGAGGCTCGCCCCGCTCAGTATCGTAGGTGACGATTAAGGTGTCTTTATCAAACATCGCACTTTGAAAACGTGCATAAGGACACATGTATTTACAGACCTGCTCACGTAACCAGCCCGCGTTGCCGTAGGTGGCAAAACCGTAAAACAATAACCAAAACGTTTCCCAAGGGCCGAGTGTCAATTGACCGATTTCGATGGCTAATTGCTTGATTGGCGTGAAATAACCGACAAAGGTGAACCCGGTCCACAAGCCGATTAAGAGCCAAATAAAATGCTTAACGAATTTCAGAGAGAATTTATGCGCCGTCAGCGGAGACGCATCCAACTTTATCCGCGCATTGCGATCGCCTTCGACCTTACTTTCCACCCATAAAAAAATCTGCGTATACACTGTCTGTGGACAGGCATAGCCGCAAAATAAGCGGCCAGCAATCGCTGTAAATAAAAAGAGAGAAAGTGCCGAAATGACGAGAAGTACCGCCAGATAAATGAAATCTTGTGGCCAGAATACGAGGCCAAATATATAGAATTTTCTCGATACGAGATCAAACAACACCGCCTGCCGGTCATTCCAGTTCAGCCAGACAGTGCCATAAAACAGCAACTGTGTTAATGCCACCATTATCCAGCGCCGCGAAGCAAACCAACCTTTCTGGGAACGTGGATAAATCTTTTTACGCTCTTCAAATAAGGCAAGCTCAGCTTCCTCGATCGGCACCGGAATAATGGGGATTTGTTTCATTTTTTACTTCTTTTTAAATAATACTTACTTCGCAACAGCAGTCGAATCCGTAGCAGGTGTAGCGGCAGAAATTTGTTTTAATGCAGCGGTATCTGCGTCAGAGACTTTTGCAGCACCGGTATTAGACAAACTCCACACATAAGCAGCTAACAAATGAATCTTTCCTGGTGTCAGGATCGATTTATGCGCTGGCATCTGGTTGTTACGACCTTTGTTAATGGTTTCCATAATGGTGTTAATGTCGCCACCATAGAGCCAGATCTTGTCTGTCAGGTTAGGTGCACCGATGACCTGGTTACCTTTACCGTCAATGCCGTGACAAGCTGCACATGCTGCGAATTTAGGCTTACCAATCGCTGCTTTGATCGGATCATGCGCAGAGCCAGAGAGACTCAACACATAGTTCGCCACATTACGTACATCATCATCCGTACCGATGACAGCACCCATTGGAGGCATCTGACCATGGCGACCTTCCGTGATCGTCAATTCGATCGTTTTCGGATCACCACCGTATAACCAGTCGTTATCGGTCAGATTAGGATAGCCTTTTCCACCTTGTGCATCGGAGCCGTGACATTGCGAGCAGGTATTCAAGAACAAACGCTGGCCAATTTCATGTGCCTGTGGATCACGGGCAACATCTTTAATATCCATCGCCAGATATTTATTAAAGATCGGACCATATTGTGCTTCGCCGTCCTTCATTTCCTTTTCATAGGCATTGACCTGACTCCAACCCAAGGCACCTTGTCGTGCACCAAAGCCTGGGTAAGCGACCAGATAAATGACGCCAAAAATAATGGTCAGATAAAACAACCACTTCCACCATTGTGGCAAGGGATTGTTTTGCTCCATCAAGTCGCCGTCCCACACGTGGCCCGTCGTTTCTGCAGGCAAAGGCTTACCGTCAGTACCGATCTTGACCTTCACTTTGGATTGCGACCACAACAACACCACACAGGCAACCATACTGATGGCGACAACGATCGATATCCCGATGCCCCACCATTCACTAAAGAAATCAGCCATGACTATTTCCCATCCTCATTTTCAATTGGCAACCGAGCCATTTTCTCGAAACGCTCCTTGTTACCGGAGCTGAACGCCCAGTAGACGATGCCCAAGAACACAAACATGCTAATCACCGTCACCACACTGCTTAGGATCGTGAAATTCATAATTTTCCCCTTCTCAAAAAGTGATAGTCCAAGGAAACACTTTTCTTAGTTTTTGTTTTTAATTGCAGTTCCTAAGACTTGCAGGTAAGCGATCAACGCATCCAGTTCGGTCTTATTCTCCAGTTCAGCAGGACCCGCAGCAATTTCTTCATCGGTGTATGGAACACCGAGGGTTTTCATTGCTTTGAGCTTAGGCACGATATCCGCTGGAACCAACTGCGTTTTGCCTAACCAAGGATACGCAGGCATATTGGATTCGATCACAACCGAACGAGGGTCCGTTAAGTGATCACGGTGCCAGTTATCGCTGTAACGACCGCCAACACGTGCCAAATCAGGACCAGTACGCTTACTACCCCATTGGAATGGATGGTCATACACTGACTCACCCGCAACAGAATAGTGACCATAACGCTCTGTTTCTGCGCGGAATGGGCGAATCATTTGCGAGTGGCAGCCATAGCAACCTTCACGCAAATAAATGTCGCGACCTGCTAGTTGTAATGGGGTGTAAGGTTTCAACCCCTGTACTGGCTGCGTGGTTGTTTTCTGAAAAAACAGCGGAACGATTTCTACGAGACCGCCGACACTGATCGTCAAGATGACCAGGATCAACATCAAGCCAACGTTACGCTCAATCAGATCATGAGTAAAATTACGCATCAAACTTCTCCTTTTGATTTCTCTGACTATTTCTGCTAACTATGCATGCGCATGAGCAGCAGGCAAGGCAGGAATCGCGTTATTGATCGGTTTGGCACCCATCAACGTTTTTGCTACGTTATAGGCCATGATCAACATGCCACTGAGGTACATTGCACCACCGGTCAAACGGATCACGTAGTAAGGGAAAGTTGCTTTCACAGTTTCAACGAAGGTGTAAGTCAACGTACCGTCTTCGTTCACTGCGCGCCACATCAAGCCTTGCATCACACCGGCAATCCACATCGACGCGATGTACAACACAACGCCAATCGTCGCGACCCAGAAATGCACCTCGATGAGACGCTTACTGTACATTTGTGTCTGACCAAACAAGCGTGGAATCAGATAGTACAAACTACCGATCGAGATAAAGCCAACCCAGCCCAAGGCACCTGAGTGCACGTGACCAATTGTCCAGTCAGTATAGTGAGACAAAGAGTTCACTGTTTTGATCGCCATCATAGGTCCTTCAAATGTCGACATACCGTAGAACGATAAAGACACAATGAGGAAACGCAAGATCGGATCAGAACGCAGCTTGCTCCAAGCGCCAGACAAGGTCATGATGCCGTTGACCATACCACCCCAAGATGGTGCCAACAAAATCAACGAGAACACCATACCAATCGACTGCGCCCAGTCAGGCAATGCGGTGTAGTGCAAATGATGCGGACCCGCCCACATGTAGGTGAAAATCAACGCCCAAAAGTGAACGATCGACAAGCGGTAGGAATAGACAGGACGTTCGATTTGTTTTGGGATGAAGTAGTACATCATGCCCAAGAAGCCTGCCGTCAAGAAGAAACCAACCGCATTATGACCATACCACCACTGCACCATGGCATCTTGCACGCCAGAATAAGCAGAGTAGGATTTCAAGAAAGTAACTGGTACAGCAGCGCTATTGACGATATGCAATACAGCAACAGCAATAATAAATGCGCCGTAGAACCAGTTCGCCACGTAGATGTGCTCTACCTTACGTTTGACGAGCGTGCCAAAAAACACAATCGCGTAGGCAACCCACACAACCGCAATCAGAATATCGATTGGCCATTCCAGCTCTGCATATTCTTTACCCTGGGTATAACCCAACGGCAAAGTAATCGCAGCGGCCACAATCACCAACTGCCACCCCCAGAACGTAAATTCTGCGAGTGCATCAGAAAATAAGCGAACGTTGGAAGTACGCTGAACCACGTAATACGACGTTGCCATCAATGCACAACCACCAAATGCAAAAATCACCGCATTGGTGTGCAGCGGTCGTAATCGACCATAGCTGAGCCAGGGAATACCTGTTAAAAATTCAGGCCAGGCCAGTTGAGTCGCAATCACCACGCCTACCAGCATGCCGACTATTCCCCAAACCACAGCCATGACTGAAAATTGGCGTACAACCCGATAGTTGTATGTGTTTTCTTTAGTTATCGTCATGATCTCACTCTGTTGTAAAAATACACCGCCAGAATAACAACCGCCCTACTTTGCTACATTGATACACATCAAATGTTGCCAAAATCTAAGGAGTCTGGCGCCACAGCACGGGCGTCATGACAACAAATCAAGAATAGTCTGCGAAATGGCTTTACGCAAAAAAAAGCGGCGCCATATCGGCACCGCTTTTACATCATGGAAAAGAAACTCTTTGGTTATTGCACTGGCTGTGTTGGTGCTTCTAATGCTGCTTTATTCACCGTCACTTTGGCTTTCTTTTTCAGTAATTCAATATAGGCCAGCAAATCCTGTTGGGACTGCAAGTTCGCCACTTGCGCACCCTCTGATGCACGTTTCGCTGGGTCAGGAGTACCTGCATTCACCTTGGAGATACGGTACACCGCATAACCAGCATCGCCCAAAGAAACACCCACAAATGCTGGCAATTTCTGTGTATCTGCCTTCATGATTTGCGACATTGCCTGCGCCGGAAGATCTTGCTGTTTAGCACGCGACACTACTTTCACGTCAGAGAAACCTGTTGTGGCATCGGCTTGTTTCAATGCAGCAAGCTTGGCCTTACCTTCTTTCTCAGCAAGATTACCTGCTTCAGTCTGCGTCAGACGTGCAACGATCATCGCTTTCACTTCATCCAATGGGCGCTTCGTTGCTGGCTTGTATTCCACCATGCGACCGGCGATCATCGTATTTGGTGCCACTTCGATCGCTTCGGTGTTGTGTTTTTTCTTCACAACATCATCCGCAAAGATCGCTTTCAGGAACTTGGGATTATTCGTCAGGTTGGTCGCTGGTGCAGCCGGGTTACCTTGACGCGTTAATTGATCCGCAGTGTCGATTTTGAGCTTCAGTTTGTCGGCGACTGCTTTCAAACTATCGGACTGTTCGTACACCATGTTGCCAAATGTTTCCGCTGCCTCAGCGTACGCCTTCGATGCTTTTTGCTTCTTAATATCAGCAGCGATTTGCGCCTTCACGTCTTCCAATGGTTTCACAACTGCAGGCTTGATATCTGTCACTTCGATGATGTGGAAACCGAAATCGGATTGAACAACATCACTGATCTGACCTTTGGACAACTTGAAAGCAGCTTCTTCAAATGGCTTGACCATCGCACCCTTGCCAAAGAAATCCAAATCACCGCCACGTTCAGCAGAAACAGGATCTTGAGAATTTTCTTTTGCCAATTTTGCGAATGCCGACGGGTTTTTACGCAATTCAGTTAATAACGCATCCGCTTTCGCTTTCGCCTTTTCTTTGTCTGCCGCGCTCGCATCTTTTCCAACGGCGATCAAAATATGGCTAGCACGACGCTGTTCGTCAACGCTGTAAGCCTTGGTGTTGTTTTTGTAAAACTCTTGAATTTCAGCGTCAGTCACCGTGACTTGATCAGCCAACACGTCGTTGCTCAAGACAACATACTCCGCTTTGATCATTTCAGGAATTTCAAACTGTGCCGCGTTTTTATCGTAAAACGCTTTGACCATTTCATCCGTAATCTTGACCTGAGAGGTAAAGTCAGACGCTTTAAACGTCAAGGCCTGTACCTCACGCTCTTGCTCGCTGATCATAGCAAACCGCTCGGCAACCGTTTTTGGAACGATCGACGTATTTTGTACCGCATTGATCAATTGCTCCAATGCCATATCCTGACGCAGACTTTGCTCATACATCGCAGGCGACATGCCGCGAGAGGCGAGAATTGCTTTGTATTTATCAGCATCAAAAGTACCGTCGGCTTTGACCAAGCCAGGTGTCGCCAGAATGGCCTGCTGCAAAATCTGATCGGTAATCAGCAACTTATTGCTTTTCACCTCTGCTGCCACCGCTTTTCTCGCGATTAATTCATCGAGAACGTTTTGCTTTACTTCTGGCGTATTCATCAATTTCGGATCAAATTGCGCACCATACGATTGGCGGAATTTATCCAGTTGATCACGTAAAGCGGCATCAAGCTCAGCCTGCATGACTTGTTGTCCAGCCACCGTTGCGACGGCTGCACCAGCCGCAGCTTGCGATCTGGTATAGCTTTCGATACCAAAGAAAGCGAACGAAGGAAAAATAATCAGCAACAATAAAAATTGCATTAAACGCTGATGGGTACGAATATATTCAAACATGTTCAACCGATCGTAGGACTAAGAGTAACAATCTCAAAATTGCGAATACAAAAAAAGGCGAACTTTCGTTCGCCTTCTCGATTTTTTGGCGGAGCCGACGGGAAATTCGTGAATTTCAGCTCTCCCCCAATATAATCAAGGACTTAGCAACACCACTCAAAAAAGCAAACAGGCACACATCAAAATCAATCCATGCTGCTAGCAATACTAAACGAGCAAAGATTTTAGCAGTCTTTTAGCCATAGTTCTACTTGTAGTCAATAATATTAAAAAGGAATTGCGCATTTTTTCGATCGATGGCGCGAAACGACTGTCATTCCCGCACGTTAAGACACGCTGGGGAGGTCGATGAAGACCGCAACCCAGTAAAAAATTAAAAAATAACCAATAAAATTACTAATTTTTCAGTCCCAAGCATCCCGAATAGGCAAAAAAAAACGAGCTGCATCAGCAACTCGTTTTTTATTTAACTTGGCGGAGCGGACGGGGCTCGAACCCGCGACCCCCGGCGTGACAGGCCGGTATTCTAACCAACTGAACTACCACTCCTAAATACATCTTGGTTTTATCTGGTGGGCGCTGAGAGGCTCGAACTCCCGACCTAAGCCTTGTAAGGGCTCCGCTCTACCAACTGAGCTAAGCGCCCGCACCGAAATCAACCCCGCGCCGCTAGTCACCGCAGCGCGAAAGAGCATTAGTTTACCGCATCTTTCAAAGCTTTGCCAGGTTTAAATTTAGGAACCTTCGCAGATTTGATTTTAATTGCTTCACCAGTACGTGGATTACGACCAGTTCTTGCTGCACGTTTACCAACAGAAAAGGTACCAAAACCAACCAAAGTTACTGTACCGTTTTTCTTCAGGGTCGTTTTTACGGCACCGATCAATGCGTCCAGGGCGCGGGACGAAGCCGCTTTAGAAATGTCCGCTGTTTTCGCAATATGATCGATCAACTCAGTTTTATTCACTTAAAGCTCCCTCACAAAAATTTGAATTCGCGTCGATGTATTCGATTATTTAATGGTCTACCACCAAGCACGGCAAGCAGGAAGTCTGCGTCTCGTATTAAAACAAGCCGCAAACCCTTGTGTCAAGCGGTTTGCATCGAATCGCAGCAAAGTCCAGAATAAATTTTGATTTACTCAGTATAATTTCATTTTTATCCGCTTCCACGCAGGTGGAATGCGACTGCTTATGCGAAAATTTTCTCCTCGGTAAAGACGGAGGTATATCGCACGCAGAACGCTGCGATGATTTTTTGCAGTGCAATCCATTCAATCTTGATTAGACGCTCCTATGAAAACAATTACGCAGTTAGGCACACCACTCTCTCCCTCTGCCACCAAAGTCATGCTCCTTGGATCTGGTGAACTTGGTAAAGAAGTGATTATCTCCCTGCAGCGTCTGGGAATCGAAGTCATTGCCGTAGACCGCTACGAAAACGCGCCTGGACATCAAGTAGCCCACCGCGCTTATGTCATCGATATGACGGATGGTGATGCGCTGGCCGCATTAATCAAGAAAGAACAACCTGACTTGGTTGTGCCGGAAATCGAAGCCATTGCAACTCCCAAGCTGGTCGAATTAGAAAACGCCGGCGAAGTCCGTGTTATTCCTACAGCACGTGCAGCTTGGTTGACGATGAACCGCGAAGGTATCCGTCGCCTCGCCGCCGAGACACTTGGATTGGCGACCTCCCCATATCGTTTTGCTGATAGCCTCGAAGAACTCCAACAAGCTTGCACAGAGATTGGCTTTCCTTGCATCGTCAAACCAGTCATGTCCTCCTCTGGGAAAGGACAATCAAAATTAGATAGCGCGGCAGATGTAGAGACCGCTTGGAACTACGCAGCAGCGGGTGGTCGCGTCAATGCGGGACGTGTGATTGTCGAGGGTTTTATCGATTTCGATTATGAAATCACCCAATTGACTGTACGCGCAATAGGCAAGGACGGTGCGATCGAAACGCATTTCTGTGAGCCGATCGGTCACGTTCAGGTCCATGGTGACTATGTCGAATCATGGCAGCCGCAGGCAATGCATCCCGTCGCATTGGAGCGCGCACGTGACATCGCTAAAAAAATTACAGATGATTTGGGAGGCCTCGGTCTCTTTGGCGTTGAGTTATTCGTCAAAAACGAGATGGTCTGGTTCTCTGAAGTTAGTCCACGGCCGCACGACACCGGGATGGTCACGATGGCGAGCCAGGTACAAAACGAATTTGAACTTCATGCAAAAGCGATTTTGGGATTACCAGTCGACGTCAGCCTATCGACACCCGCTGCATCAGCGGTGATCTACGGTCAGCACGAAGCAAAAGGGATTGCATTTGAAGGCGTTGCAGAAGCCTTGCAGGTACCGGGCACGGATATTCGTTTATTCGGAAAACCTGAATCCTTTGCGCGTCGTCGCATGGGTGTCGCCTTAGCGAAAGCAAATGATACGGACACCGCAAGAAGCTTAGCAAAAGCGGCTGCAGCCAAGGTTAAACCTGTTCTGGGCACCAAAAAATAACTATCCGGTACAATAGCCGGCAGCGAACAAGGGGGGCGAAATAGCCCTCCCCAAAAAAAATAAAGACCTCGCTTCCGCATTCACGATTTCGTCGCAAAATTAAAGCAGATAACAATGAAGAATTTTGATGTTGCCATCGTCGGCAGCGGCTTGGCTGGCTTATCAGTCGCGCTGCATCTGGCACAAACACGTAAAGTCGCTATTATTTCCAAACGCGAGCTCCTTGATGGTGCCAGTAATTGGGCGCAAGGTGGTATCGCGGCAGTTCTTGACTCTCATGATAGCCATGAGCAACACATTTCTGACACACTGATTGCAGGCGGCGGCTTATGTGATGAAGGTGCGACACGCTATATCATCGAACATGGTCGCGAAGCCATCGATTGGCTCATCGAACAAGGTGTCCCTTTTACCCGCGACGAAGAAGCGGAACTCGGATTTCACTTAACACGTGAAGGCGGTCACAGCCAACGACGCATCATCCACGCAGCCGATGCGACCGGACATGCCGTCCAGGTCACCCTGGAACAAAAAGTTCGCAATCACCCCAATATTTCGTTGTTTGAACATCACTACGCCATCGACGTGATTACATCGGCAAAATTGGGCGATAAATCACCGACACCACGCTGCCTTGGTTTGTATGTCCAAGATGTGAAAACGGGTAAAGTCGATACCTTCTCGGCACAACACACCGTCATGGCGACGGGTGGCGCTGGAAAAGTCTATTTATACACGACCAATCCAGATACAGCGACAGGCGACGGCATCGCGATGGCGTGGCGCGCAGGATGCCGGGTCAGCAATATGGAGTTCATTCAATTCCACCCCACCTGCCTCTATCACCCTTATGCAAAATCATTTTTGATCACAGAAGCCGTGCGTGGTGAAGGCGGCATTTTACGCCTCCCACCTGAGGCAGGCGCGGCAGCAGGAACACGTTTTATGTTGGCGCATGATGAGCGCGCTGAGCTTGCTCCGCGTGACGTCGTTGCACGGGCGATCGACTTTGAAATGAAAAAACGTGGTTTGGATTATGTCGAACTCGACATCACCCATAAATCGCCTGAATTCTTAAAAGAACATTTCCCTACGATCTATGCGCGTTGCCTCGAATTTGGTATCGACATCACAAAACAAGCCATCCCTATCGTGCCTGCAGTACACTTTACCTGCGGTGGCATTGTGACAGATACCGATGGTCGAACTGATCTACCGGGATTGTATGCTGTTGGTGAAACGGCTTATACAGGCTTACATGGCGCGAATCGTTTGGCCAGCAATTCCTTATTGGAATGCTTGGTTGTCGGACGCGCCACAGCGAAACATATCGAAAATCAAGAACGCACCTCGCCGCTTGCGCTCCCGGATTGGGATGAGAGCCGGGTAACCGATGCGGATGAAGAAGTCGTGATTGCTCATAACTGGGATGAATTGCGTCGATTTATGTGGAATTACGTCGGTATCGTTCGCACCACAAAACGCCTAGAACGCGCCAAACACCGCATCCGCCTTTTAAAAGAAGAAATCGACGAGTATTACGCTAACTTCCGCATTACGAATCACTTACTCGAGTTACGTAATCTGGTCGAAGTCGCGTCATTGATTGTCAACAGTGCGCTAGGACGTCGAGAAAGTCGCGGACTCCACTATAGCCGTGATTACCCAGACACCTTACCCAAGGCGCTTCCTACCGTTCTTTCTCCGAAGCGTAGAAAGAATTAAAGGCGCTGTAAAGGTGGCAAGGACTTCGCTCTGCGGAGCCTTCCTCCGCGATGCATGAAAAAATGACCGGCTCACGTCCGGTCTTTTTTTACATTTGCTGGAACAAATAGGCGTGATTACGGCTAATTTCTAGCTTTTCGCTTCGCCCTTTCAACCCTAACATCTGCTTCCCTTTGAAATCACGCGTCACTTCGGCAATGGCCGTTACGCGCACCAGTGTTGATCGGTGAATGCGCCAAAACTCATCTGGGTCGAGTTCATCCTCTAACTCTTTTAATGTTTTCCGGATCAGATATTCCGCCTGATCAGTTTGCACCAAGGTGTATTTATCATCTGACCTGAAAAACACAATTTCGTTGGTACTAATCATCCGTAGAGCGTTGCCCACACTTGCTTGTATCCAGCGAAGATATTGTCGTGGCGGCGCGACTTGTTGAAGTTGCTGCGCCATGATCTGCTGCAGCAATTGCTTCATCTGCTGACTTTGCGCAGCATGATTCATCTCATCATCGCTTACCTTCACATTGTTCGTTGTGGCGGTTTGCGCCCTTTTTTCTGCTAACCGCTCCTGTAAACGTAGCACCGTTTTTTGCAGGCGCTCTGGATCGACTGGTTTTAATAAGTAATCTACCGCACCGCGATCAAATGCGTCGACCGCGTATTCATTGTAGGCGGTGACAAAAACCACTTGCGATTGGCGTGTCAGTTCCAATGCTGCTTCAAGGCCATTCTTGCCAGGCATCCGGATATCCAAAAAGATGAGATCAGGTTTCAATTGATCTGCCTCTTCAATTGCCGCAATCCCATTGGCCGCTTCGCCAATGATGATCAACTCTGGCCAAGCGTTAGCAAGCACCGTACGAAGATAGTCACGCATGGGCGCTTCGTCGTCGACAATTAATGCAGTTGCTTTTCGTTGATCTACCATCATGACGTTCTTCATCCTTGAAGATAAGGTAACTGAATCCGGAACCGCGCGCCACCCTCAAACGGCGTTTCAATAATGAGGCGCGCTTTGCTTCCATAGAGGATCTGTAATCGTTGCCGAATATTTGTTAAACCCATACCCTCGGCGATATGCAGATCGAGCCCTAAACCATTATCACTGACTTCCACCCACAGTTCATCCATCTGACGCCGTGCCGCAATACGAATACTACCGCCTTCAATTTTAGGCTCCAACCCATGCTTAATCGCATTTTCTACCAAGGTCTGGATCATCATCGAAGGAAATTGCGCATCACTCAGCCCCTCTTCTATCTCGATATCATAAGAGAGTCGCTCTTGCATCCGCGCACGCATGATATTGAGATACGCTTGAGACAAAGCCAATTGCTGCCCTAACTGTCCCGTCCCTTCCTGACGAATTTGCGGTAAGGCAGCCCGCAAATATTTAATCAAATCCGCATGCACCTCCGCCGCCCGCTTCGGGTCTGTTGCAATAAATTGCCCAATTAATGCCAGTGTATTGAATAAAAAGTGCGGTTCAATCTGCGCTTGAAGTGCGGCCATCTGCGCCTCAAGCAGCCTGCGCTCGAGCGATTCTACGTCTGCCCGCGTGACCGCCTCGGTCGCCGCGATTTCCGCCCTCCTTTTGCCGCCAGCAACGCTCTTAATCAAGATTGCTGATAACACCAACATCACAGCGAATGGTCCCGCACCGATAAAGCCGCCCAAAATCAACACAATCACCGACACCGCCGCCAACGCTTTCCAAGCAGTGACCGCCGCCCAATCGAAAAATTTCCACCACAGCACGCTCACTACTTCCGTCACGTTAAGAACGGCATGCAAGAGGGGATTATCGTTTTGCGGCTTCATTACTATTCACTCTCACGGTTAAGCTTTGATGAAAACGTTAATGTCGAAACACGCTGCCGGCGCGTCGCTTTCTGAGACCATAATTTATTCAGCACCGATACGGCAACAATCAATTTCGCCAAGGTCGTTAATTGCAACACCACACCTGCAAAAAGTACCCCAAGACATCCCCACAACACTTCCATCCACGACGCTTCATGCAGACGACGGCTATATCTTGCCCAATATCCCGATAAGATGCTTAATTTACGTTGTTTCATTTGTTTTCTCCTTCTGAATGACCACCCCATTTGCGGGACAGCTTTCGCTGCAGCCCACCCGTGATCAAAGAATAAACCGTAAGGTAACGAGTCGCGAATGAAATGCGACTAAGTGTCAGTTCAGAGGGTTAAATGGCAGAATCAGAAGATAAAGAAAATAAACAACCAGGTCGGCAGTCTGAGAGAATTGAAGGTAACCAGCCCAGATTGCTTTGATATCGACACCGACGCTGCTAGCAAATATAGACCAACATCTCATCGCCATACTTATCGGTTTGCCCTGTAGAGATCCAGCCTAAATGCCGATAAAAGCCGTAAGAGCGCACCTGAGGATCGCTACTGCACCCTAGAAATAAACGTTGATGACCGCGTTCACGCAAGATATCAATGGCGCGAGCCAATAGCGCCTTGCCTACGCCTCGGCCTTCAAATGGAGGTAACAAAGCTAACACAACGATCTCACCGCTTCCTGCGTCACCAAAACAATAGCCCACCATCTTGCCATCGACTTCGGCAATCACACCCAATAGCTCCCCATCCTGAACGCTTTTCGCCCAACTCTCATGCGTAATACCAAGCTCACTGAGTCTCGCCTCAGAAACGGCGTTTTCTCGTGTCTGTCCTCGGATCACAATGCAGGTGGCGATGTCGTTGGGTTGTGCAGTGCGAAACATCATGAATTTATTGTCCTTTTTAAAAAAATTGATGGCCAATTAACGGCCCGCGCACAGACCACCAGTCAGGCTGGCAACCACCTGATTTCAATCACTTGCGGCATGACAGACTGCTTCTATGTTGTGTCCATCTGGGTCCAAAACAAAAGCACCGTAATAATTCGGATGATAATGAGGACGTAAGCCGGGCTTTCCGTTATCACGACCGCCCGCTTGCATCGCGGCGCTGTAAAATGCATCGACAACCGCTCTTTCACTCACTCGAAATGCGACATGAATCGGTGGTTGGTTTGGCGTACCTTTACTGATCCAAAAGTCAGGCTTTCCTTCCTCTCCGAATCCCGCGACATCAGTATGCCCTGTCACGGACGCAGGAAATTCAGCGAGCAGCTCATAACCAATGGCGGCAAGCGCTATTTGATAGAACTTTTTGCTGCGCTCAAAATCGCTAACAATGACGCCTGTGTGATCGATCATTTTTTTATCCCATAAAATATCGCCGCTACTTATTTGGCAATGAATGTAGTCGACGCGCAAGGCATCAAGACTTACCTTTTAGATAATAACTTATTTGTGCTGTATCGTGCCTCAAATTGATGTTGATTACTGAAAAGGGGCTGAAGCAATCAGGACTGTATGCTAATGACATCGCAGCAAAATTATCACTTTTTCACCGCCACTTGCAACGATCTTTAATAGTGTCGTACAACAAAGGTGCGAGTGCAGCCAACTGCTTAAAGCTTGCATTGTCAGCATATTTGATTTGGCAATCTTTATTCTCGCTTCGCTTTATTGCTTTTGTAATTTCAGACTCCTCCGTCCTTTCTAAAGCCTCTTTCTGTGAACTACTCAATGGGATCTCTGATACGATCTTTTGAACTTCCCCTAGTTAAGTACACATTTCATAGGGGAAATAACTTTTTTAGATTATTTTTTTTGAACGTGAAAAATTTCTCAATACGTCGCTTGACTGTAAATTTAAAATTTAACGACACTTGGCTAAGCCTCCTCTACGTTATGACCTTGGACGGGAGACTCATCGGTCGCTTTAACTTTCAAGTTGACCGCTAATAAAAATCAAATGAACACTTCAAAACTATTCGCTCCAAATAAATACGTGCGATTTTTGAAAGCTCAATCTCTATTGAAGATCCTAACAATTAAAGATCCAAAAAAAGCTATCGTTACCATCAAATAAAAACTATTCACATAGATACTTTCGTTTGAACCATCCTTCCATTCCTGAAGTGCCTCGCTTGGTGTTTTTTCATAAATTATTTGCCCATTTGCTGACATCGATAGCAAATAAGAGATATCTCCAATAAGAGTTTTTATCTTGGCAAGTTTGACTTCAACAACCTCATTTTCGATTAAATTTGGTATGCGGCAGTTCGCACCAGCTCCATCAAAAAATACGGCACAGGCAAATCCTTTACGACCTATCGCGCTGTAGTGAAATCTACCTGCAGTTACAGTCTTGAACGCCCCTTTAACCGTTTCAAATTTGCCATAACTCTCAAGTGTTGGTTGATATTGGATGATCAAATATTTTTGATAAATGATCGAAAATATACCAATACAAATTAGTGCAATTATTTTTTTCATATATTCTCGATATTCGAAATGCTCATCTCATTAGATTTTTCTTGCCACATGAATAGGCTTAATTACGAGGAAAACATTAAAAATGCGTGAAGTCGACGCGAATAGGTGCAAGATCACAGGTAATCGCACAAACCTTAAAATTCCACTTCACGAGGATGGGCATCGTTTTCCACACCCTGTTGCGCAATGCATGGAGGTGATTAAAGTAAATATCGTTCGGGAGTTGTTAGTCACAAATCCCCCGAACGATGTTGTTTAGCTGCTTTTATTTGGATTCGGAAATGCCGTTCACACCCATTACCAGTGCAGCATTGTTTCCGGCGGTCGTGGTAGGTAATTTTCCGTCCCACTTTTCAATCCACAAGGTCTGATTTTTTACTTTAGCTGCCTCAGCGCCATATTGCTTGATCGATTCGCCTAATACCGCCAGCGCTTTGGCATCACCTTGGGCAGCGGCTATTTTTGCATCCGCCTGTCCTTGCGCGATCGCTACAGCGTTTGCGGCATCGGCTTTATTTTTACGCAGCATCGCTTCGGACTTTAATGCTTCTTGTGTTGCCTGAATTTTTGCATCGATCGCTTGTTGAATATTCGTCGGCAAACGCAGTTCGTTCACAAAACCAAATTGCTCGACAAGAATGCCGTAAGGGCCTAAATCGCTGTTGATTTTTTGGCGAACTTGCTCGGCCAATTTAATTTTTCCGCCGGATAACAATCCTTCTGCATCATAATCAGAGCCATAAATGTTTAAGGCATTTCTGATCTCATTGCGAATAATCCGACTAGTGATTTCTTCATAGCCACGTTTGTATTTTTGATAGAGAACCGGTGCTTTACTGGAATCAATACTATATGAAATGCTCAAATCAGCATTGATGACGACCCCGGAAGCCACTTGAAAATTCATCGATTCATCCAGTGGCGCACCTTCGTGGACCGATTTAGTCCATGTGTACGTCTGAGTAAAAGTTGGAAACTCGACGACGGATGTCCCAATACCCATTAAGTGCCAACCTGATGTTAATGGTGTCGGCACGACACGACCGTCAATCCGGTTAAACTCCACGCCAACATGGTTAGCAGATACGGAAGCAACGAACATATTTTTGAGGATCAAAGCAATCAATATTGTCACTACAAGGGACACTATTGACATCAATTTTTTTGTCATGATTTTCTCTCGATGCGTAAATGAAATTATTTTTCTTGATGAAGAACGCTATTTTTAGCGTGATTAATCCATATTCAGATTTTCTCACTCAGTGCTCGTTCAGCCGACACAGGGCCATCACGAAAGGACGTGATCAATCGGATGACCATGATCCCAGCTTAACGAGGGCACCATAAAAATTCTCTATAGAAATCGATAGTCAGTGTAAAAATTCTATAAAGATCGTCTATATGCGCCGCTTGTTGGTCATCATCAGTTACAAGAAAAAATGCACCTCAGTGAACACATGACGAGAGCAAGTAGACGAGTAGCAGTGTAGACATCAAGAGCATCGAGGCAAACGGTAATCGCGACAAATTACTACCGACGCTTTTGTCTTCAAGCACCGAGTCGAATCATGCCGGAAGCAAAGGAGGCTTTGTGGATCAAGCCATCAACAACTTCATAGACGCACAGCATTTCAATCGTGCCGCGTCCTGTTGGGAAATTTCGGGTAATGATCTCATTATCAACGACGATGTTCGCGATAGAGATACGAGTCACAAGTTCCGCATGAAGATCAGGCTCTGCAAATCGCGAGGTCATGCGGGCACGAATATCGTTGTGCCCTCTCGCAAGAAGTTGACCATGCAAAATATATTGCGTAGCATCCTTCGAGTAAGTATTGAGCCACGCGTTGATATCTCGGGCGTTGTAGGCATCAAGCTGGCGTTGCACTATATCGATGGGCGATTCGTTAGGTGTGTCGTTCGGCATAGGTCGTTTCCAGCGAGATTCGTTGATTAATTTATTGGTTGAATGAAGAGGCCACTCATACTATCCGGTGCATGCTAACGTCGAATCAGATAGCGAATGGTGGGACCATCCTGTTGAATCTCGAGCACCTCATATCCATGGTTTTTCGCATCTGCTGGAATGTTATTAATGGATTGTGGGCAGTCAGAAATCACCTCAAGAATTTCACCAGGCTTTAGTTGTGGCATTGCCTCTAACGTAGCAACCGCAGGATAAGGACACGGCTCCCCTTTCATATCAAGGCGATAGTCAGGAGTAAAAGTCATTGTTTTCATGCGCGTTTTCCGGAAAGTGTTGCAGTGGTTGATCGTGTGGAGAAGAAACGTTTTTCCCACCAGAGAACAGCGGCGAGCGACAGCCCCAATAAAAGGTAAGTCACAATCAAGCCACCCTGTGGTCCAAAGACTTGCAGCAGATTGACCTTATCAAAATTGGTTGCCACAACAGGTGCCAGATCATCCCACCAGAATGCCAACGCGGTCGCACCGATGATGTTACCCAAGCCCACTAACCAATAATGCACCTGCCCTTCCATTGCGCGGTACATCCATCCTGTCTCACAACCACCCGCCATCACGATACCAAATCCAAACAATAAACCACCGATCACTGCATTAGGGCCCGCCCAGAAAATTTTCGGCGCCACGCCCAACTGAATATAGCTATAAATACCGATCGTGCTGACCGCCATCCCAACAATAATCGCCTTCGCCATTTGGGTGCGCCCTGTCAGCCAGAGATCACGAAATGCCGATGTAAAACAAATCTGGGCGCGCTCGATCAATAACCCAAAGGCGAGACCAAACAAACCTGCCAAGCCCAATTTTGGCGCACTGAAGGTTTTCGCGACGGCCCAAACGATAAATACCGCAAAAAGCACCATACCAAGCCAAAAACGCTTATTTGCCTGATCCGTTTGTTGCGTTAAGGGCTGCGACGAAGAGACTTTTTCCAACTTCACGGGAATACGAAACATCGGCAACATACTAAAACGTGCACCAAACCATGATCCCAGTGCCGTTGCGAGTGCAAAAAACCACGCATGCAAGGAAAACTGCGGGATACCAGTGAAGAATGCCGCCAAATTGCAACCCATCGCCAGACGCGCACCAAATCCCGCAATGATGCCGCCCACAATTGCCTGAACCACCCGGATACGATGCTGCGGCATACGCAACTTCACGTTATTTGCCCAGAGTGCCGCCGACAGACAGCCTGCAAACATGCCGATAATCATGACACCATCGATCCTATCGAGGGGCGTTCCATCAAGATGAATCACCTTAAAGTAACCCCATGCCTCTGGATGAAAACCGAACAACTGCAACAGATGCCCACCCCAACGCGTAAATTCCCCGGTGACCGCCCAAAACGTGCCAGTAATACCGAAATAATAGGCAGATAAAATACCCGCCGCGATGACCGACGGTACTGGAGACCAAAAACGGATCAGATACGTGTCTTTAAATTCTTTCCATTGCATCATTGGAGGGGCTTTCGTAGAAGATGGTACGGCATCAAAAAGGATGACAGAATAATATTGAACAGGAGGAAGATTTTAGCATTCAAACCACAGACTCTTGCTAAAGAATCCGCGATATTGTTGCGCATGTTGCGCCATATCCGACCTTGATCCACAGTCGAGGCTACAAGCAGCACACATCCAACGCGCCTCTATATCGTAAAAAAATGCCACACCCGATGCATCGGAGTGTGGCATGAGCTTTCGACGGCCCCGCGATGACACGCGAAACCACCATAGGCTGTCGATTACAGCACGCGCAAGGAATAATCCGTTGCTTTGATATCTTTCGTGAGACTACCAATGGAAATACGATCGACGCCCGTTTCTGCAATTGCGCGGACTGTACGCTGATCGACACCCCCAGATGCTTCGAGTAAGGCGCGACCCTGATTGAGGCTGACTGCCTCGCGCATCATCTCGGTTGTAAAGTTATCCAGCAAAATCGACTGCGCACCCGCACTCAATGCCGCTTGTAATTCATCGAGGCTTTCTACCTCAATTTGAATTGTCGCTTGTGCCTTCAAATCAAAAGCTTGCTGCATCGCTGCGGCGATACCACCTGCGGCAGCAATGTGATTCTCTTTGATGAGAATACCGTCATATAAAGCAAGACGTTGATTTTTGCCACCACCAACGCGGACAGCATATTTTTGTGCTAAGCGGAGACCAGGCATGGTTTTACGGGTATCGAGAATCGCTGCCGACGTCCCTTCAATCATAGCCACATAATGCGAAGTCGCTGTCGCCACAGCAGACAAGAGCTGCAAGAAATTCAATGCAGAACGCTCGGCAGTCAACAAGGCACGTGCGGGTGCCGTTATTTTGCATACGACGGTGTTTGCGACCATCCGATCACCCTCTGCATACTGCCAATCAATGACGGTTTCAGGATGGCACTGCTCCATGACAGCGTCAAACCACGGTGCACCACATAAAACAGCGTCCTCACGCACAATCACTTGCGCCTGCACCTGCTCTTTTTCCGGAACAAGCAGACCCGTTAAATCCACCGCACCAATGTCTTCTTGCAGTGCATCGCGAACGTTCCGCTCAAAGGCTTGTTGCAAATCAGCGTCAAATGGAACGTGTTTATTTTTTAAATTACTCGGCATACAAAGCCATCCTTGTTTCAGGAAAAATCATTTTCAAATCAGGTGCGCTAGTGAAGCTCACGCCATTATGCTGGGCCAATGCCTGAGAACAGCGCAGCATCCTTTGCTAAATCGCCAGAGGGACGCACATTCGCTTTCTTTGCAGCAGCAAAATCAAGCATCCGATTGATACATAACTGCGCTTTTTCAGCGATCTGCGGATCAACGTGAATTTCATTTTTGCCCTGCTCAAGCACTTGCAACAGATTACGCAAACCGTTCATCGCCATCCAAGGGCAATGCGCGCAGCTCTTACATGTCGCGCTGTTACCGGCTGTCGGAGCAACGATGAAGCGTTTTCCGGGTGCCGCCATTTGCATTTTATGCAGAATACCGTTATCGGTTGCCACAATAAATTCTTGTGCATCCATTGTCTGCGCTGCATGGATCATTTGGGATGTCGAACCGACCACGTCCGCTAAAGCGACCACTGCAGCTGGCGATTCAGGATGGACCAATACTTTGGCTTGCGGATATTCAGCTTTGAGAACATCGAGCTCAATGCCTTTAAACTCATCATGAACGAGACAAGAGCCTTGCCACAAGAGCATATCGGCCCCTGTTTGTTTTTGGATATAGCTACCCAGATGCTTATCAGGTGCCCAGAGAATTTTTTTACCTTGGGCGTGTAAGTGCGCGACGATATCCAAACCAATACTTGAGGTGACCATCCAATCAGCGCGGGCTTTCACTGCAGCGCTGGTATTGGCATAGACAACGACCGTGCGATCAGGATGGGCATCGCAAAACGCGGTAAATTCATCCGCAGGACATCCGAGATCCAACGAGCATGTCGCGTCTAAATCTGGCATCAAAATCGTTTTTTCTGGGCTCAGGATTTTCGCTGTTTCGCCCATGAACTTCACACCGGCAACAACGAGGGTCTTCGCTGCGTGATCACGACCAAAGCGCGCCATCTCCAAAGAGTCGGAGACGCAGCCGCCCGTTTCCTCTGCCAAGTCTTGAAGCTCAGCATCCACATAGTAGTGCGCCACCAAGACGGCCTGCTTTTCTTTGAGTAACTGCTTAATACGGGCTTTGAGTGCCACTTTTTCTTCAGCGCTGGGCGACTCAGGAACACGCGCCCAAGCGTTGGCTGTGCAACTAAGACCGACATCCATTTGAGGACGTTCAAATTCGACGACTTTGGTGGTTTCCATACAAATTAACGTGAGCTAGTAAGATAAAGAGGATCAATTTCGAGTAATCGGGGAGTATATACAAAAACACCCTAGTATCCCAAAGGACAATAGGGTGTTTTCACACAAACGCCATGATTTCAATATCAACTGGGCAAACAACTTGCCTTTCTACTATTATTTAGCGTGGCAAGCGACCAAGATCAATTGAATTCAGTGCCTATTGAGCGCCTATTGAGCGCCTAGTATACGCTGTTACCAGATAACGACCTGCTTACCTCCATGGCGCAATGGCGAACGATCACCTTTGCAATTAAATGCCTCTGAGAATTCAGGCATATTAGCCAATGGCGCAATGACGCGGTATTTATCAGGGGCATGTGGGTTCGTTGCCAGTTGCAAACGTAAGCTTTCATCGCGAATCAAACTACGGAAGCTCTGACCATTCGCCACAAAGAAACGTTGCTCTGGCGTCAAACCATCAATCTCCGCCGCTTGCGGCTTCGTTTTTAAGGAGGTACGCAGGGCTTGCAACGCAATTTTCATCCCGCCGAGGTCGGCAATGTTTTCACCGGCTGTGAGCTTGCCATTGATATGCAATTGATCAATTGGATTGAACTCATCAAATTGTTGCTCGATTGTTTTTACTCTCGCGAGGAATTGTTTCTGATCCTGCGCCGTCCACCAGCTTTTCAGATTACCTTGCTCATCAAACTGGCTACCTTCGTCATCGAACGCATGGGTGAGCTCATGGCCGATTGTGGCGCCTGTATTACCGTAGTTAGCAGCAGGGTCCGCATTGACGTGGTACAGCGGCGGTTGCAAAATCCCTGCTGGGAACACGATTTCATTCATCGTCGGGTTGTAATACGCGTTCACCGTTTGTGGTGTCATACCCCACTCGTTACGGTCGATCGGCTTACCTAACTTAGCGAGAACACGCTGAAATTCAAACGCGTTTGCACGGGCGACATTCGCAGCGTATGAGCCGTTATCGATATGCAATGCGCTGTAGTCGCGCCATACATCCGGGTAGCCAATTTTCACCATGACCGTATCAAGCTTTTTATAGGCTTGTTTTTTTGTCGTATCGGACATCCATTCAAGCTTTCCAATACTTTCACGCATCGCTTCTTTGATGTTGTTGACCATTTCCAGTACGCCAGCTTTCGCTTCAGGACTGAAGAATTTCGCCACATACAATTCGCCCAATGCTTCGCCTGCATCTACATCGATCTTCGCCAGCACTCGTTTCCAGCGAGGTTGTAACTCTTTAGTACCGGCCAGCGTTTTTCCATAGAAATCAAAATGCGCATTCACGAAATCAGAGCTCAGATCACCTGCATAAGTATTCGTTAAGTGCCAACGTAAATACGTCTTCCATTGATCCAACGACACCGTATTGATCATACGCCCCGCCTCAGCGATGAATTGCGGATGCGCCACATTGAGCTGGCCAGGCTGCGTTAAGCCGACTTCATTAAAATACGCAGTCCATGGCGTGAAGTGGTCGACCTTTTTCAGACCATCGACAGTCATGAGGTGATAACTCGCTTGTGGATCACGTAATTGCACTTTGGTCAGAGACGCTTTAGCGAGGCGCGTTTCGATGGCTAATACTGTTTGTGCGTGTTGCTGTGCCTCTTCTGGCTTGTCACCGGTCAAGACAAAGAGATGTGCCACGTAGTCGACGTATTTATGACGAATGTCGACCGTTTTGGCATCGGTTTTGAGGTAGTAGTCACGGTCAGGCAATCCCAAACCACCTTGCATGAGTTGCGGAATGTAGCGCGTGGCATTTTTCGCGTCTTGTTCGACATCGAATCCAAATAAGGCTCCCACACCTTGTTTGTGCAAATCGGCAATCACTGCCACTAACTGTTGCTTATCTTTAATGCTGTTGATTTTTTCAAACTCAGGGCGAAGCGGCGTCACACCCTCTTTTTCGATACGCGCTTCATTCATGCCGCTGGCATAGAAATTCCCAACCAATTGGCCGTTGTAAGTTTTAATCTCACCGGCTGCCGCAGTTTCTGCGATTTGCTTTAAGGCTGCTAAGTTACGCTCAGTCACTTCATCATAAGCACTGTAACGCGACCGATCAGCGGGAATGGGATTATTTTTCAACCACGTACCATTTGCATACTCAAAAAAATCAGTACACGGATCTGCTTTCAAATCCATCGTGTTAGATTCAAGGACCAATTGATTCGACGTTGCCGTTGGTGCAGGTGCTTCCGCACAGGCGGCACCGATGCACAACAGGCCTACGAGGCCACTGATTGTTTTGCGTTTAAACATGGTTGGTAACATTTTCATTATCCTATCCCTGAAAGTATTGATGTTTTTGGAGTTATTTGGGTTATTTGGGTTATTTGTATCGTTTAGATGATGTCGATCTCTTCGAATTGGAACGTCATCACCTTATCTCGGTATCACTTGAACAGACAAACCAGAATACTGTCCTGGCGCATGATAGACACGCTGCGTCGCCTTTTTAAAATCGGCCGGTTGCGCTTTGGGGATGTCCATAAACTGTTGCGGATTTAAGTCAATCAACGGAAACCACGAGCTCTGAATTTGGACCATGATCCGATGTCCACGACGGAAGGTGTGATTCACGTCTGGCATTTGATAATTGACCGCGGTCACTTGATTTGCAACCAGTGGCTCAGGATGCTCAAAGCTGTTACGGAATTTTGCACGGATCGGTTCGCCGCGGACTAATTGCTGATACCCCGCCATCGACGTCACAGGTGGCGGCACATCATGACCACGTTCTTTCGCCACGTGCTCATCTGGATAATCGTTTGGATAGACATCGATCAGTTTTACGACCCAATCAGCGTCCGTACCTGTCGTTGACACAAATAATTTTGGCTCTACCTTGCCGACGATCGTTACATCCTCTTGCAACACATCCGATTGATAGACGAGAACATCTGGTCGGGTGGAGGCAAATCGCTGATCCGAAACCATGTATTCTCGAGGGACACCGGTTGCCACGTAAGCGGTGTAAGGCACAGGTTTTTGTGGATCACTCACGTATTCGTCAAATGGCGCACTATCGGCGGCAGGTTGCGTCCAATTCAAGGTGCCATTGGCACCCAAATACAAGGTTTTTCGCTGGGCCTGTTGCGGCGGCCAACTTGTGTATTGGCGCCAAACGTTAGTACCAGTTTCAAACACCGTCGCCTCTGGCAGCGGCTTCGCATCGACACCTTTGAGATAGTGTTCAAAGAAAGGAAATAAAACGTTTTTACGATAATACTCACCCGTCTTACTACCAAAATCGACGTCACCCATTGTTCGGCCATCCGCACGCGCCCAACCGCCGTGTGACCATGGACCAATGACGAGTCCGTTGTAGATCCCTTTGTTATTTGTCTTAATACTGTCATAGGTCGCAAACGGCCCATGCACATCTTCCGCATCAAACCATCCACCAACAGTTAATACGGCGGCTTTAATGTTCTTTAAGTGCGGCGCAATATTACGCGACTGCCAAAAGCTATCGTAGGTGCTGTGCTCGATGTTTGGCACAAATAATTCACGCTGTTTATCGCTGAGTTGTGCGGCGATCTGTTGCAAGCTCTTATATTGCAAGAAATACTGGTAACCATCGCTGGTCCGATAGTCAAAGGCGCTCCATGTTTTAGGATAAGGGGTCGGATTTTTCTCTTCGGTAAAACTGGCATAAAAATCAAAGTTGGCCGCGAGCATAAAAGCGCCGCCGTGATAGGAGTCATCCCCCATAAATAAATCGGTCACGGGAGCTTGAGGCGAAGCGGCTTTGATCGCAGGATGAGAGTCAATGATACTGGCTGATGTATAAAAACCAGGGTAAGAGATTCCCCAGATACCCACTTTGCCGTTATTGCCAGGCACATGCTGCAATAACCAATCAATGGTGTCGTGCATGTCCTGACTTTCGTTACCTTCACCAGGTTGACGCTGTTGATTAATGTGTGGCGTCATCTCCTGCCATTTACCTTCTGACATAAAACGACCGCGAACATCCTGATCAACAAAAATATAACCGCTGGTTTCAAATTCTTTCGACGGTCCCACCGATTTCGGATAGACGTCAACGCCATAGCGCATCTCGTCGTTGAATCCCGATCCGGTCCCGTATGGTGTTCGTATCATCAAAAAAGGATAGGTACGGCTCGCATCCTTTGGTACGTACACAACCGTAAACAACTTAACACCGTCGCGCATGGGTATTTGATACTCATATTTTGTATAATTTTCCCGAACGCTGGGCGCTGAAGACTCGGTCGTTTCGGGCGCTGCCGATGCGGCGTACACCGGGTATTGAGCAAGCAAGGCCGCACCACATGCCACTGTTATTTTTTTTAGCCAAGACGCCATGTCATCCCTTTTCTTATGAATTGAACTTCTCAGCCAACGTTCGTATGGGTAATCGAGACGTCAGCGAAAAATGAACTTGTTTTGGAAGTTGCAGTCAAACCCAGAGATCCATACAGGAAACTGCTTCAATGTATTTCTTTGATATAAAGTGATTTCGAACTCGTTACTTTGGCTCGAAATGAACAAAATACGCCTTCTGACCCACGTCTATCGTGCACATGAGAAAGTTAATTTATATCAAATATGGTAAAGAGAGTGTATTTTGACAAAAAAGTTTCGTTTTTTTGACGTTAACGTCGATATTTGTTGAATATTTTTTCGTTTTTTTTGTGAAGGTCCGGACGCTATGAAAACCTTAAAAGTCGCCACACTCTTGTTATTGAGTTTATGTGTGATGAGCAGCAGCTATGCCTGGCCCCGATACCATGGCGGGCCACGTGTGGGTTTTGGCCTATACATCAATCCACTACCATTGATCGTTGGAGGGCCTTATTACAACCCTGGCTACTATTATGGCAACCCATATTACAGCTACCCGCAAGAGGTCGTCGTCCGTGCACCAACTGTTGTGTACAGCACGCCTGTTTACACCTCTGCCCCAGAGGTCAGCTATAGTAGTTCAACCTATGAAGTACAACCTGCGCCAGCAACACAGCGAGTGAGCGAAGGACGGGAATGGCTTTACTGCAACCAGCCAGACGGGTTTTATCCCGTCGTTAAGGACTGCCCTAGCGGCTGGAGACGAATCGTAAAATAATCGACTACCGGCCATTCATCGTTTATTGATCGATCATTTAAAAGGCCAAAGCTGATCTACTGTTAAGCACGATCCGATCGAAAAAATAAAAAGGGACAACAAATCGTGTCCCTTTTTTACTTCATGAAACCAGAATTGGCGTCAGATTATTATTTCATTGACAATACTTTGCGAATTGCCGCAGCCAATTCCTCAGCCACAAACTTGGCTACATAAGCATCTGCACCCACGGTTTTGATGTGTTCTTCATTGGTTTGGCCGGACAAAGAAGAGTGAATAATGACGGGGAGTGACTTGTAGCGATCGTCCTGCTTGATTTTACGGGTCAAAGTAAAACCATCCATTTCTGGCATTTCCAAATCTGTCAGCACCATCGCCACCTTATCCCTCAAGCCTTTACCCTCAGACTGAGCGGCGGCAGCAAGGACCTGTAATTTGTCCCACGCTTCTTTGCCCGTCTTCGTCATGATGAACGGTGCACCGATCGCGCCTAGTGCTTTCTCAATGAGGCTGCGGGCAACACCAGAATCGTCCGCAGCAAGAATGATCGCGCCCTCTCTCATCTGCAAGCGATCACCGATGGTCTCTGGGTCAACGTCTTTCGCATCAGAAGGCGTAATTTGACGCAGGATCTGCTCAACGTCCAAGACTTGCGCTAAGCGTGTATTTTCTGTGTCGCCATCGAGGCGTGCAATACTCGTCACCATGCCGCCCACTGCGCTATTTTCCGCAGACAAGACTTGGCTCCAATCAAGACGAACGATTTCCTCTACGGATTCCACGGCAAAACCTTGCGTGGTCCGTGCGTATTCGGTCACCAGCATGATGTTTAAACCCGTTTTAGGGACACATCCAACGACAGAAGGTAAATCGATCACAGGGATAATCTGGCCTCGGAGATTCACCACACCCAACATGTGTGGCAAGGCACCCGCGACAGCAGTGATTGCAGGCATAGCAACAATTTCACGTACTTTGAATACATTGATACCAAACAATTCTGAGCGTTCACCGCCACCGTCCCCACCCAATCTGAAAAGTAACAATTCAAATTTGTTCGAACCCGTGAGATTGGTACGCTCATCAACTTCTTGCTGTACGGTACTCATAATTGTTATCCTCAAAAAGTAATAAAATTGAATGTGAACATCTTACCAAGTTCGTGCATTTTTCAACATCAATATCTGTATCCCAACGGAAACTTTTTGTTTATGTTGCGATCCTACACGCGTGCCGCGAGATAGTCACCACTATAGCCACATAAGTTAACATTCACTATAGCTATAAATGGTGCAAAACTGGAACTTATTCCCTATTTTATGATGCGATAGCACGGCGTGTACGCTTTACCCGGTAATTTCATTCGATTTTGCACAACAAACGCACCCAAAAGTGCATCCATAGATTCCATAATAGCAACATCTCCTCGAATTTCGAAATGTCCATACTGCTCGATGGCACGAATCCCTTGGTTTTTAACGTTGCCCGCCACCACACCAGAAAATGCCCTACGTAATTGTGCAGCGAGCAAATGCGGCTCTTGGTTTTTATGCAGCGCTAGATTACGCATATTCTCGTGGGTTGGTTCAAACGGCTTCTGGAACTCAGGGTCGATTTTCAGCAGCCAATTGAAATAATACGCATCGCCTTTTTGCTTACGGAATTCACGCACTTCTTTGATTCCTTGCTCGACTTCATGTGCGACCAGTGCCGGATTATTAATGATAATTTTATATCGTTTCTGCGCCGCCGTACCTAAGGTATCACCAATAAATTGATCAATTTGCGCAAAATAGTCAGCGGATTTTTCTGGGCCCGTAAAAATCAGAGGGAAAGGCAATTCGGCATTTTCAGGATGCAACAAAATACCGAGCAAATACAAGATCTCTTCCGCAGTCCCCGCCCCACCTGGGAACACGATCACGGCATGGCCTACGCGCACAAAAGCCTCTAGGCGTTTTTCAATGTCAGGCATGATCACCAAATCATTGACGATAGGATTGGGCGCCTCCGCAGCAATAATCCCCGGCTCCGTCAGACCTAGGTAACGACTGTGCGCTAGGCGTTGCTTCGCATGACCAATCGTCGCTCCCTTCATGGGGCCCTTCATCGCGCCAGGACCGCATCCGGTGCAAATATCCATCCCTCTGAGCCCTAACTGATAACCAACTTGCTTGGTGTAGTCGTATTCAAGCCCAGAAATTGAGTGCCCACCCCAACAGACAACCAGATTCGGATTGACTTGTGGTTTGAGTAAATTCGCATTTCTAAGCACATGGAAAACGGTGTCAGTAATGCCTTCGGATGTCGTTAGATCAAATTTATTACCGTCGGCAATTTCGACATTAATAAATAAGATATCCCGCAATACGGCAAACAGGTGTTCTTGAATCCCTTTGATCATGACGCCATTCACAAAGGCACTTGCAGGCGCGCCTTTAACATCAAGCTTAATGCCGCGTTCACGTTGGATGATGCTGATATCAAAGCTCTTATAACGCTCAAGCAATTCTTTGCCGTCATCAAGGCCGCTGCCGCAATTCAACACCGCCAATGCGCAATTACGAAACACCTGATACAAGCCACCGTGACTGTTATCAAGCAACTTACCGACCTCGGCTTTGGAAAGGACTTCCATACGGCCTTCTGGAGAAATTTGGGTATCAATGACTTCTTGGTCGATCATGTTCAGTTCTCCTTTTTAAAAACCCACCTGCCATCGCAGGTGTCAAGCGCATGCAACGTCACGATTCTCGCAATGTGACGAGCATACATCGCGTTGTGGTCGAGACCTTAACGCATCATTTCTTGATTTTCATTATGCACGTTTTCAGAAAAAACTTATTGTTCTCGCATTATTTTTTTTATCGTTTATCGCAGCGAGAGCGTGATCGGCGATTTAATTTAAAATATTTGCGTGACAGACTTGTATATTCAACTAATGCCATGTATAGTTCGCCCCTTCAGACGCGGGGTGGAGCAGTCTGGCAGCTCGTCGGGCTCATAACCCGAAGGTCGTAGGTTCAAATCCTGCCCCCGCAACCAGATTCAAAAAAAAAGCTTACGTTCATCGTAAGCTTTTTTTTCGTCAAGATCGAAACGGTATGTTGTTTATGTCGTCGCTTGTGATTGAATAGATCCAAAATGCTGCAATGGAAAAACGCGCATAGGATCAAGGGAAAAGAATGCAGCGAAGCTCACGCTGCTATCGACGATCAAGAACAGTCACCGCACTCTATTGCCGGCGATGACTATCCCTCATGACACGACTAAATAAATAACTTATTTACCGCGGAAAATCGCACATAATTTGTTGCCGTCTGGATCGCGGACATAGCCCAAGTGCATTGCACCCATCGAGCTTTCTCGCAAGCCTGGAGGCGACTCACAGGTCTGCCCGCCATGAGCGACTGCAGTGTCGTGAAACAGCTGTACTTGCTCTGCAGAGCTACATTTAAAACCGATTGTGCCGCCGTTGGCGAATGTTGCTGGCTCGCCGTTAATCGGCTCACTCACACCAAAACTACTACCATCATGGCGATAAAACAGACGCGTGTGGCCAGAAGGTGCCACATTGCGCACCCCTTCCGCCGCACCAAAAATTCCCAACACGGCATCATAGAATTTTTTTGAACGTTCTATATCATTAGAACCTACCATCACATGACTAAACATGCGGTCTCCTTAAACTCCCTTGGGGAGCATTATTAAAAACGAAAAACAAAAATCAACGTCAGAACATAGATCATCAGCATCGATGACGATGAATTGTACCCTGTTCAATGGAGTGTTACCGAACACAATAACGCCGAAAAAGCCATCGACACCGTCTAAGCTAATGATCCGCTTTTTGTTTCGGCTCCCACAACCCAAGCTTGTTGCCTTCGAGATCCAACACCCACGCGAATCGACCATTCGCATCTACGCACAAAAAAGCGACCTCGCAATTTTCTTCATTATCCAACGTTTCTCAATCAGTCCATCTTGGAGCCGCTAACCGCTCGGTTTCGCCAGGAATCATCGTAAAATCACCGGTTTCCCAACGGTACGCTGCTTCGGCAAGGCGCTCCCGATCGACAGAGACAAAATTCCACCACATGCGCACCGGCTGCTTGAGTGGAGCACCACCAATCACAACAAACCGTGCACCCGCATCGCCTGCACGCAGAACCAAATTCGCCGCTGTAGGAACCAAACACATCTGTTGCGCAGGAATGTCATCACTCCCCACAGACAACGTGAATTCTGGACTGTATATACCCATTTCCTCGGCAAGTGGCGGCAAACACCATTGGCTGCCGGCGGACATCTGCACGTCCAAATACAAGGTATTCGACGTCGTCTCAACTGGGCTGACCAGTCCAAACGCCTCCCCGACCAACACACGAACCACCACACCCCCCTCTGGTTCGCACTGTGGAATATCGCGTGCAGCAACATGTTGGAAAGAAGGATTCATTTCTTCGAGCTCAGGCGGAAGAGCAACCCATAGCTGCAAGCCATGTAATCGTCGAGACTTACCACGTTCTTCCTCCGACACCCGTTCGCTGTGCACCACACCACTTCCAGCGATCATCCAGTTCACGTCACCCGGCGTGATCAACTGCACGCTTCCGACGCTATCTCGATGAATAAAACTCCCCTCAAACAGATATGTCAGTGTCGCCAGACCAATATGGGGATGAGCACCAACATCGCTATCGATCTCCGGAGGAATCGTCACAGGTCCCATATGATCAAAAAATACAAAAGGACCAATAGACCGTTTGGCCGCCGCTGGCAGTACGCGCCGGACTTTTAACCCTTTGGCGATTTCACTGACATGTCCGCGCAGCAGTGTCAGTTCACTCATTCCCCGCACCCTGTGTTTTTTCTTCAGGATGGCTCGACGACATCATTTCTGATTGAATCGAAATCTGTCCAGTGAGTAACTTGTGAATAGGACACTTGTCGGCGATTTCCATCAAACGTGACCGTTCAGCATCGGTGATCGGCCCTTCAATAGAGATGCGGCGCAGCATGTGATAGGTGACCTGCCCTTGTTCATTTTTACCTTCTACGCGGTCCACTGTCACGCGAAGATCGGTCACTGCCATTTGGCGTCGACGAATATACAACTCCAATGTTAAGGTAGTACAAGACGCCAAAGCAGCATCTAACAAATCGTGAGGATCTGGCGCCCGATCCAGCGATCCCGCGGTGCGATCCACATCCGCATTCCAGACATGACGTCCATTACTCAAGGTCGTCAAGGCGCCATTTGCTCGGTGCAATGTTGCTTCAATTGTCATGACTTAGGTATCCATCGATAAAGTAAGTGTTTTAAAATTTTAACAAGCATCTGAATTGTAGTCGCACATCCATGAATAGAAAAGCAGCTCCTCTCGACGCTCACCTCCATTCAGAAGCATTAAAAAACATCAAGAAAAACCAATCACAAGTCGGTTCACAACAAAAAGGCATTGAATCGGCTCTCGATATCGCGTAACCTTCGTGTCCCAATTTGCACAGAACTTGAACTAGATGCAATCCGATGAAAGATAACAAAGATAACGCGACCATGGAATTACCCGGCTTTGCCGAGCCAGAGACAGAAACACCAGAAATCCGCAAACCAATTACCCCACCAAAACGCAACCGAGCAGCGAAACAAGTTCAGCTTAATTTGTTAGAAGTATTGGGGCCTACCGACATTAGCGGACTCCCTGCTTGGGTGCATGACGAGAACACGGACCTGACAGGCCTGCCAATCTGGCGCTGAGGGCAGGTTCATCAAGCACCACTATGAAGCACAAACAAGCACAAACTCGTTGCTTCCTGCCATAGAGCAATGCCCATTGGCGACATTGCTACACCATACCGCCTAATATATCAGCATAGGCATCCATCGAAAAACGGGCAAAGCGGGCTCAGTGTTTTATAATCGGGGTAACTTTTCGCCACATGTGACGCAACACTGTCCTCGTGGCAACGCAAACCGACCTCAAACGGATTTCAAACGGATTTCAAACGTATTTCAATCGTTATCACCCAACTATGACATCTCAATTCAATAAAAAAAGCGAAGCATGGTCTGCGCGTTTCTCTGAACCAGTTTCTGATCTGGTCAAACGTTACACAGCGTCTGTATTTTTTGACAATCGTATGGCTAGCGTTGACATTCAAGGCTCGCTTGCTCACGCAGAAATGCTGAGTGCCCAGCACATTATCAGCGCGCAAGATTACGCAGATATTCAACGTGGTATGGCACAAATTCAGCAGGAAATTGAATCCGGTCAATTTGAGTGGTTACTTGACTTGGAAGACGTCCATTTAAATATCGAAAAACGCCTTACTGAACTCGTTGGCGATGCAGGAAAGCGCCTGCACACTGGCCGTTCACGCAACGATCAAGTCGCTACCGACATTCGTCTCTACATGCGCGCAGCGATTGACAACATCATTGATTTACTTCGCGGTCTGCGTGGTGCATTGATTGATTTGGCAGAAAAAAATGCCGACACGATTCTGCCAGGCTTTACGCACATGCAAGTCGCCCAACCAATCACTTTTGGTCATCATATTCTGGCCTACGTTGAGATGTTTGGACGCGATACAGAACGCATGCAGGATTGCCGCAAGCGCGTCAATCGTTTGCCATTGGGCGCAGCCGCATTGGCTGGCACCACCTTCCCGATTGATCGTGAACGCGTTGCCCGCACACTCGGCTTTGACGAAGTCTGCTACAACTCGCTTGACGCTGTTTCGGATCGTGACTTTGCGATTGAATTCTGCGCTGCAGCGGCACTGATCATGACCCATATTTCACGGATGTCAGAAGAGCTCGTCATCTGGATGAGTCCGCGTGTGGGCTTTATTGATATTGCCGATCGCTTCTGTACTGGCTCATCCATCATGCCGCAAAAGAAAAATCCGGATGTCCCTGAGCTTGCCCGTGGTAAAACTGGCCGGGTCAATGGTCACCTCATTTCCTTACTCACGCTGATGAAAGGCCAGCCACTGGCCTACAACAAAGATAACCAAGAAGATAAAGAGCCTTTATTTGATACTGTCGATACGATTATTGATACCCTCCGTATCTTCGCTGATATGGCGACCGGCATCAGCGTTAAGCCAGAAGCGATGCGCGCTGCGGCCTTGCAAGGCTACGCAACGGCAACGGATCTGGCCGATTATCTGGTGAAAAAAGGCTTACCTTTCCGTGATGCCCATGAGGCCGTTGCTCACGCGGTCAAAACATGCGTAGAAAAAGGCTGCGATCTCAGCGACATGTCGCTTGCAGAGTTGCAGACCTATTCTTCATTGATTGGCGAAGATATTTTCGAGGTACTGACCCTCGAAGGCTCCGTTGCGGCGCGTGATCACATTGGTGGTACGGCGCCAAACCAAGTGCGCCTAGCAATCGCCAGAGCACGCCAAAAACTGACCGCTTAAACTGCATTACCACCGAGGATTCATTACGATGTGCCCCATCGATGAATCCTCCCCTCCCCACCCACACGCGTCATCGCCACTCCCTGCACGATCGATGTAAAGTCAATATCATCGCCAAAGAAACAATGTTGTGTCATTACGGCGACCGACTATGCTGCAGCGCAAAATAGACAAAAGCACGCTTTGTATTGCTGTTCATAGAGACAAGCAATACAATCTTTGGCAAAATAGGATGAAGCAAATAAAAACTTTTGCTCACGTCTTTGTCATTCTTGAACAAAAATATTCCAGGAGATGTTGATGTCACACCAGCTTAAATGGCTTGTCGCGAGTGCTTTGATTGGTTCTGCAACATTGGCGCAAGCCGCAGAAATTAAAATTGGTGTTGCCGAGGCGCTTTCCGGGCCTGCAGCAAAATATGGCGTCGCGATCCGAAACGGGTTCACCCTTGCGGCAGACAGCATTAACGCTAAAGGCGGCATCAATGGCGACAAAATTGTTTTGGTCGTTGAAGATGAACAAGGAAAAAAAGAAGAAGCGATCAACGTATTCAAGAAGCTCATTTTCCAGAGCAAAGTCTTGATGGTCTTTGGCCCTACCCTCTCTAACTCAGCATTTGCAGCCGACCCCATCGCTAACGCAACAAAAACGGTGGTCTTTGGCACCAGCAATACCGCCGATGGCATCACCAACTTAGGACCATTCACCTTCCGCAACTCTGTCATGGAAGCGGATGTATTGCCTGTGACCACCAAAGCGGCGATCAAGCAGTTTAATATCAAAAAAGTCGCAGTGATTTACGGTAACGATGATGCCTTTACCAAGAGCGGCTATGACGTCTTCAAAGCAACACTGGCAGAACAGAAAATAGCGGTCACAGAAACAGAAACCTATGCCAAAGGTGACGTCGATTTCAAAGCCCAACTCACAAAAATCAAATCATCCGCACCAGATGCCATCGTGTGCTCTTGCTTAGCGGAAGAAGCAGCCAACATTATTTTGCAGACACGCTCTCTGGGAATGAAACAACCCTTCATTGGCGGCAATGGATTCAACTCGCCTAAATTATTCGACATTGCAAAAGATGCTGCGGATAACACGTTGATGGGTAGCCCATGGTCTGCTGAAAATCCGTCAGCGGCAAATAAACAGTTCATGACCGATTACAAGGCAAAATACGGAACAGACCCCGATCAGTTTGCTGCACAGGCCTATGATGCGATGAATATCGTCGCTGAAGGCATTAAAAAAATCAAACTGAGCGGTGATTTAAATAAAGATCGTATTGCGCTGCGTGATGCTCTGCCTGCCATCAAATATGAAGGTGCCACTGGCAAATTTGCCTTCCGTCGTGCAGCACCAAAAGATGGCAAAGAAGCGGGCTTTGATGCGCAGCAAGATGCGATCGTTAATATTGCTAAAGGTGGTAAGTTCACGTTACTGAAGTAAGGCTAGATCCGCGGCAACAGGCACATCAGTATCAATTGATCACTGCCTGTTGCCCCCCCGTTGATCTGTACCAGCGACAATCAACGAATGACTCACGCAATGCATCTTCCGCGAACGGCTTGCACCCCTGTCGTTTAACCAAGTCTTGTTCTGCGATCGATCAAAAGAACACGCTTGAACCTTCTGGAACACCATGTTTGCTCAACAACTGATGAATGCGCTGACGCTTGGTAGCGTCTACGCCCTGTTTGCTTTAGGCTTTACTTTGATCTTTGGCGTTCTCGGCGTCATTAACCTGTCGCACGGTGCCATTTTTATGCTCGGGAGCTATATTGCGCTCTTGCTGGTCAACCATTTTCAAGTGTCGTTATGGCTCGCCATGCTCGTGGCGATGTTCGCCTGTGGCTTGCTGGGCGTGATCGTTGATTTCCTGGTATTACGTCCACTACGCAAACGACAAGCACCTCACCTCGCCCCCATGATCGCGACCATCGGTGTCGCCATCATGATCACCAATATCGCGCAAGGATTTTTTGGTGCGGAAAATCAACGGTTCCCGATAGGCACTATTCCAGAGGATAGCATCAGCGTTGGGAGCTTACACCTGACTGAAGTGCAATTAGCAATCGTCTTGATTTCGTTTGGATTAATGCTGGCATTACTGGCGATGATGCAACGTACCCAACTCGGCAAAGCGTTGCGGGCGATCGCTGAATCTCCCAAAGCGGCCTATCTACTCGGCATTAACGTCGAGGCTTTATTTTTTCTGACCTCGTTTGCCGCTGCAGCACTCGGTGGTGCAGCAGGCGTTTTGGTGGGACTTTCTTTCAATGCTATCTCCCCTTTCATGGGGCAACCAATGCTCCATAAAGGGATCGCGGTCATCATTTTGGGTGGTATGGGTGATATCCGTGGCGCGCTCCTCGGCGGACTCTTCCTTGGATTTGCGGAAGTCATGAGCGTCGCCTATCTCTCCAGCGATTATCGCGATGCCGTTGCATTTGGTTTGTTATTTGTGATTTTATTGGTCAAACCCGCTGGCATGTTTGGCAAATTATTAGAAAGAAAGGCGTAAGTCATGCTCGAATGGTGGGACGGCTTTTGGGCGATTTACAGCTCGGTAATTTTTGGGATTGGCATCAACGCGATGCTGGCACTATCGATTTATTTAACGCTGTCATGCGGTTTGCTGTCGCTTGCCAACGCAGCATTCATGGGGATCGGCGCCTATGCAGCGGCAATGATCACGATGCAGACGAGTCTGTCGTTTCCGGTCGCTTTACTTGCGTCGGCAGTCACTCCAGCGATCGTGGCATTGGCGATTGGCGTACCGACGCTACGCCTGTCCGGCGTTTATTTAGCAATGGCAACGCTGGGCTTTGGTGAAGTGGTGCGCGTCATTGTTCTTAACCTCGATATCACCGGCGGGCCGATGGGGCTCAATGGCATCGAACAAAAAACAGAATGGTGGCACATCGCCCTCTTGCTTGCCGTGATGTTATTCGGACTGGCAAGAATGCGGCGTTCTAAAGTGGGACGGGCCTTTGAAGCGATCAAAGAAGACGAAATCGCAGCAAGGTTAATGGGAGTCAACGTCGGACGCTACAAGCTCATTGCGTTTGTGATGGGTGCGGTTATCGCAGGAATTGCTGGCGGACTCAATGCACACTATACCTTCACGATCGGTCCCGCCAACTATGGATTCGAAAACGCCGTCGATATCTTAACGATGGCTGTTTTTGGTGGCACAAGTAATCTGATCGGCCCTTTGGTTGGCAGCTTCACATTGAGTGTCTTGCCTGAATTAATGAGCTCGCTCAAAGATTTTCGGCTCGCTGCAAATGGACTGATATTGATCATCGTCATTTTGTACCTGCCCAAGGGCATTTGTGACCCAGCCAAATTGCGCCAATGGCGCCGTCGCCTCCCTTCAACAAAGGTGCAGTAAATGTTGACGTTAACTTCTGTCAGTAAAAATTTCGGTGGACTTCAGGTGTTGCACGATGTGAGTTTTAGCATGCAGCAAGGAAGTATCTTTGGTTTAATTGGACCAAACGGTGCAGGAAAGACCACCATCGTTAATTTAATTACCGGCCTTATTCAGGCATCCAGCGGAGACATCCAATTTAATGGGCAAGACCTCCGCCAAATTCCGTCGCATAAAATCACCGATGCAGGGATTGCACGAACGTTCCAGAATATCCGCATTTTTAAAGAAATGAGTTTGATCGAGAACGTCATTGTTGGCATGCATCGACATTTGCGCTATGACCCGCTCAGTTTGCTTTTTCATCTCACGTCATTCAAGCAAGCTGAAAAAAAAGCAAAAGAGCGCGCGATGGAACTTTTGTCATGGGTTCGACTCGATCACAAAGCCGATCTGCTGGCGGACAATTTATCCTATGGCGAACAACGCAAACTCGAATTAGCCCGCGCCTTAGCAACTGAGCCAAAGCTGCTGCTTCTGGACGAGCCCGTCGCAGGCATGAATCCCGCAGAAAAAACAGAACTCATGGTAGAGATCAAGCATATACGTGATAGAGGATATGCCATTTTCATGATCGAACACGATATGCGCTTTGTAATGGAGCTTTGCGATCACATCGCCGTACTCAACTTCGGCAAAATAATCGCCGATGGGACACCAGCAGAAATTAGACAAAATCCCGCAGTCATTGAGGCCTACCTTGGCAAGGAGGATGCAGAATGAGCGCCCTCCTTACCGTTAGCCAACTGCACGTCGCCTACGGTCACGTCAAGGCAGTAAAAGGGATCGATCTCGCTTTGGAGGCTGGCAAAGTCACTGCCTTGGTGGGTGCCAACGGTGCGGGCAAGAGTACAACCCTGTTGGCGATTTCTGGTCTGATTAAAGCAAGCGCTGGAAGTGTGATGCTCGATGGAGAAGAACTGCGCTCAGCGTCTCCGCACCATATTGTGCAAAAAGGAGTGGTACAGGTCGCAGAGGGGCGCGCTATTCTTGGTACGCTGACTGTACAAGAAAATCTTGATCTCGGCGCCTACACGAGGCGTGACAAGGCCAACATTGCTGCCGACCTCGCTTGGGTTTATTCCTTGTTCCCGGTGCTCAAAAATCGGGCTAAGGGGCTCGCTGGCAATCTCTCTGGTGGCGAGCAACAAATGCTTGCCATTGGCCGCGCATTGATGGCGCGTCCCAAAATTTTATTACTGGACGAACCCTCAATGGGTCTTGCCCCTCTGATGGTGCAGGAAATTTTCAGGATAATCAAAGAGATCAATCAGACCGGGCTCACCATCTTGCTTGTGGAACAAAATGTTAAACAAGCCTTAAAAATTGCCGAACATGGCTACGTTCTAGAAAACGGCGAAATGGTGCTGCATGATCGTGGCGCCAATCTTCTGAATCATCCACGCGTCATCGAAGCCTATCTGGGTACTTAAATCCCAAAAAAACAGCGCCGGACGCATGACCGTCCGGCGCTGATATCCATCACGTTAGAAGCGCATCAGCTCCCAGCAACCGTCATGCTTTCAATCAAAATAGATCCAGTCTCTTTGGTGCCCCGAATCAAACTATCCGCACCGACGGCGACAATTTGCATGAACATGTCGCGCATATTGCCAGCGATGGTGATTTCTTCGACGGGATACTGAATAACGCCATTCTCAATCCAGTAACCAGACGCACCGCGTGAGTAGTCTCCGGTGACGTAATTCACGCCCTGCCCCATCAACTCGGTCACCAATAAGCCTGTACCCATTTTTTTCAGCATCGCTGCAAAATTATCGGTGCGCTTGGTCTGGCTAGAACGCAAACTCAGGTTATGAGAACCACCTGCATTGCCTGTCGTTTTCATTCCCAACTTACGTCCAGAGTAGGATGACAGGAAATAACCCTGCAAGACGCCATGAAGCACGACGTCCCGCTTCATTGTTCTGACCCCCTCGTCATCGAACGGGGACGAGCCAATCGCACCGATCACATGCGGATCTTCAACAATTTGAATATGATCCGGGAAAATCTGTTTACCCAAAGAATCTGGCAAGAAGGTCGACTTGCGATAGAGCGCCCCACCAGAGGTTGCCTGCACGAAGGAACCTAACAATCCAGCGGCCAGCGGCGCTTCGAACAACACTGGACATTTCCGCGTATCCAGCTTCCGCGCATTCAACCGTGCGAGCGCCCGCTCAGCAGCGTAGCGCCCGATATCCTCGGGTTTTGCTAGCTTTTTAGGATTGCGCTGGGATGAATACCAGTCATCGCGTTGCATTTTTGCGCCTTTACCTGCAATCGGCGCAACGGAAATCGTGTGGCGGGAAATGGGATATCCCCCCATAAATCCCCGTGAATTGGCAGCAACGAAATGTGATTGCTGTACGTGAACGCTCGCACCCTCACTGTTTGTGATCCGTTTATCAACCGCAAAAGCCGCCGCCTCGGTCCGCTGCGCGATATCAATCGCCTCCTCCGCACTGATCAACCAAGGATGGCATAGCTTCAGATCGCGTGGCGCAGTCTCAAATAAATCGGCATCTGCAAGACCGGCGCAATCGTCTTCGGCTGTAAAACGCGCGATGTTATAGGCAGCGTCGACCGTATCGCGTAATGCTTGGCTGGAAAAGTCCGAAGTACTCGCATTGCCTCGACGTTGCCCGAGGTAGACGGTAATACCAATGCCCTTGTCGCGATTTTGTTCGATGGTTTCTACTTTCCCTTTGCGAACACTGATGGATAAACCACCCCCTTCACTGATTTCAACAGCGGCATCGGAAGCGCCTTTTTCTTTCGCAAAAAGCAACATATCTTGGGCGATTTGCTGCAACTGATCCTGGGTATGTGTAAAAACGGGTTTGCTCATAGAGACGATTTCTGTGAAGAGATTAGGCTAATGGGACGGCGCCAACGTGCCTCAAAAGGGTGCGCTTACCAATATCAGATAAACGATTACACGCTTTCAAAGGGCATTTTTGCGTATATCCCAGCTAAAAAGGGTATCATAGCAGCCGTTTAGTAAAGTTTATAGTAAAGGCGCAGAATTATGCCAAATCCAAATCGTGGCTCATGTGGCTACCAGTCCAATGAGTTTGAAGAAGAGTACGACCGTCCATCAAAATCCGAATTAAAGCGCCAAATGACCGCGCTGCAAAAATTGGGACAAGAATTGGTCGAACAGCCACGTGAACGCGTCAAGCGCGTTCCTATGCCTGAAGATGTGCGCGATGCCATCCTTGAGTGCCAGCAAATTACCAACCATGAAGGTCGCCGCCGTCAGATGCAATACGTCGGTAAAAAAATGCGCACGCTCGATGAAGAGGAAGTCGCATTGATCCAAAAAACCATCGACAGCTGGAAAGGCGCGTCCAAAGCAGAAACCGCTGCGATGCACGCACTGGAACGCCGCCGTGACAAATTGCTCACAGATGACAATACACTCACAGAATTACTGGCAGAGCATCCAGAGCTGGATGTGCAACATTTGCGTACGTTGATCCGCAATGCCCGTAAAGAGCAAGCAGAAAACAAGCCACCAAAAGCCTACCGCGAAATTTTCCAAATTCTGAAACAATTGCAAAAAGCCGATAACAAAGGCAATGCCACTGACGAAGAAGATTTGGAAGACGAAGAGGACGAGGAAGATGAGCAATACTGATCCGTTGGATCGCGCGCTCCGCATCGGCCTCGTGTCGATTTCTGATCGCGCTTCGGCTGGCGTCTACCAAGATCAGGGTCTGCCAGCCCTTCAGGAATGGTTCAGTCAAGCGCTGACCAGTCCATGGCAAATGGAAACCCGACTCATTCCCGATGAGCGCCCTGCGATCGAGCAAGCACTGATCGATCTGGTTGATAACGCGCGCTGCGATCTGGTGATCACCACTGGGGGCACTGGCCCATCCCGACGCGATGTCACGCCCGAAGCGACACGCGCGGTGGCGACCAAAGAAATGCCCGGATTCGGCGAACAAATGCGCCAAATTAGTCTGCGTTTTGTTCCTACCGCCATTTTGTCGCGCCAGATCGCTGTGATTCGCGAAACGGCCGACCATGCTGCATTGATTCTGAATTTGCCAGGACAACCCAAATCAATCAAAGAAACCTTAGAAGGTCTCAAAGATGCGGATGGTGTGTCCATTGTGAACGGTATTTTTGCTGCCGTTCCTTATTGTATCGACCTCATTGGCGGTCCATATATTGAGACAAACGATGCTGTGTGCAAAGCCTTTCGGCCGAAATCAGCCATCCGCCGCCCAGCACAATAAGCTGGCACGACGACAATCCACACTTTCTGCCTAAGATGTATCCTACGGTTGATCCAGCGCCACCTACTCTCCAACGTCGGTGGCTGCTACAGTGTGGACTGCTATACCTCACTGTAGGCATCAACAATTTGAGTCAAGCAAAACAGGTAGACGTGCGCCCCACGACACCATTAACCACCAAGAAGAAAGCCAAGTCCATGACGAGCAATTTACTTGATACCATTGAATTAGAAAGCGGCCCACAGCCAAGCGCTGCCATCATCTGGATGCACGGTCTGGGTGCCGATGCCAATGACTTTGTCCCCATCGTCAAGGAACTCGACCTGCACGACTGTCCGGCGATCCGTTTTGTATTCCCGAATGCACCAACAATGCCGGTAACAATCAACGGCGGCTATGTCATGCGCGCTTGGTACGACATCCTTGGGACGGACATTGTCCGACGTGAAGATGAAAAAGGCTTACGCAGCTCGCAGGCAGAGATTGAAAAACTCATCGCACGCGAAGTGGCTCGTGGTATTCCAGCTCATCGCATCATCTTGGCAGGCTTTTCCCAAGGCTGCGCAATGACGTTGCAAACAGGTCTCCGGCATCCAGAGAAATTAGCGGGACTATTGTGCCTGTCTGGTTATGTGCCGCTGCGGGATGTGGTTGCAAGCGAGCGTCATGCGGCCAATCAACACACGCCGATTTTCCTCGTTCATGGTCGCGCTGACCCAGTCATTCCTATCCAGCGTGCCGAACAATCGCGCGATCTGTTGAAAGAAATGGGTTATCCCGTTGAGTGGCATGAATATATGATGCAACACTCCGTTTGCCAGGAAGAGATTGACGACATTGGCAACTGGCTACGCTCAGTCTTGAAAGTCTGATGTGACATTGTGCTTAACATTCTGACGATAACGTAGGTACAGCGTGCCTTCGACCGTCGACCGTCGTGTAACACAGCTCCAGCTCCAGCTTCAGCTCCCGCTCCAACACGAGCGGGAGCTGGAGCGAGGACATCACCTATTGGCAACAGTCACAGCGATTAACCGAAGTCTTTCCAGGTCTCAATATCGATCTGCACGGACGCATCGCCAGCCGACATCCAAATCTGACCATCCTGAATCGTGCATTGCAATTGCATCGTCCGCTGCGCCAGCTTTTCTAACGCTTGACTCTGCTCGGCGGGAACATTCATCACTTTCAGATTTTTAGCCCGATCCAGACGACTATTCATCTGTTTCCACCAGATATCGCTTGCACTTGCAAAGCTATAGACGACCACTTTCTCTGAACGTCCACACGCTTTGAGTAACCGCCGGTCATCCGGCTGCCCGACCTCAGCCCAAAGCTGAACCGCGTCGGTATAGTCTTTTTCCCATAAGTCTGGTTCTTCTGTATCCGAGATACCTTTACCAAATTCCAAACGCTCTGCAGCATGAATCGCAAACGCCAATACGCGGATCATCATGCGCTCATCAGTCTCAGAAGGATGGCGTGCAATGGTCAGGCTGTGGTCGGCATAATAACCACGATCCATGTCGGAAATATTTAAGTCCGCTTTATAAATAATTGATTTGAGTGCCATTACTTAAATACCACCGTTTTATGACCATTTAACAAAATACGGTGTTCAACAAAGCATTTCACTGCACGCGCCAACACCACACACTCCACATCCCTGCCGATCGCAGTGAGGGTCTCAGGATCCATCGCATGATCCACCCGTTCAACATCCTGTTCGATAATCGGGCCTTCATCCAAATCCCCCGTGACGAAGTGAGCTGTTGCCCCAATCAGTTTGACGCCGCGCTCATGCGCTTGGTAATAAGGTTTTGCCCCTTTAAAGCTTGGCAAAAACGAATGATGGATATTAATCGCTTTACCGCGTAAGGCATCACACATCATTGGCGACAGAATCTGCATGTAACGTGCCAACACCACTAACTCAATCTCATTGGCATCGACGATTTCAAGAATTTTCTGCTCTTGCGCTTGTTTTGCCTCTGGGGAAGCCCCCGCAGCCAATGGGAAATGATGAAATGGAATGTTGTAGCTAGCGGCTAATTGGTAAAAATCCGTGTGATTCGACACGATCGCTTTGATTTCGACAGGCAATAAACCACTCTTGTAGCGGAAAAGCAAATCATTGAGGCAATGACCGATTTTAGACACCATCAGCATCACACGCGGCTTATGATGCGCGTCGTGAAGTTGCCAATTCATTTGCATGCCATCAGCCAGCTCAGCGAATTCTTGACGCAGTTGAGCGTCTTCGATCGAAGCGTCTTCTACGGCAAAATGAACACGCATAAAGAATGTTGCCGACTGGGCGTCACCGAACTGCGCCGAATCAATGATGTTGCAGCCATGCTGGGCCAAAAATCCCGAAACACTGTGCACGATACCGCGCTGATCGGGACAAGATAGGGTCAGGATGTATTCTGGTTGTATTGTCATAGTAATATCATATTATCCAAAAAAACAATTTTCTGGATAGAAAACAAATTTAATTTGGTCATCGAGCGAAAAATATAACTGAGTATTGTCGCACGTTCTGACACACAAATCAGCAACCGCTTTTTTTACGATGCTTAGGAAAATAAAAAGCACGAACGTTCTAATTCATGTATAGTCGTTATTGCATTTGTTCACGATGAACTATTGACGCTCTCGACGGTAAACTTCAGTACAACTAGAAGCAAGTCATGCAACAACAGTGAAAATATAAGCAAAAGTACAAGTAAGCATTCAAGTGAGACCAAATAATCCCTCATCATTCCAAAAACAAAGGAGACCCCATGACTACACGCATTAATCAGCAATACCGTCTTGCCGCCCGCCCTGTCGGGACGCCAAAACACAGCGATTGGCGCTTTACTTCCGAAGAAGTGCGCGAACTGGCCGACGGTGAAATCCTCGTCCAGACCATTTATCTCTCTTTGGATCCAGCCATGCGCGGATGGATGAACGAGGGTAAATCGTACATTCGTCCGGTGGCGATTGATGAGGTGATGCGTGCTGGTGGGATTGGTAAAGTGATCGCTTCCAAGTCACCTCGTTTTGCGGTCGGCGACTACGTTTCCGGCGGCACCGGTGTACAGAGTTACTGGATCGGTCAAGCGACAGATAAGACGGCTGCCTTTTATAAAGTGGATCCACGTCTGGCACCTTTACCGAAATTCTTAAACGCGCTGGGCATGCCAGGGATGACGGCCTATTTTGGGCTTTTGGATGTAGGACAACCCAAAGCAGGTGAAACTGTCGTTGTATCTGGCGCTGCAGGTGCCGTTGGACAAACAGTGGGTCAAGTTGCCAAACAAAAAGGCTGCCGCGTGGTCGGTATCGCAGGCGGTAAAGACAAATGTGATTTTGTGGTCAATGAATTAGGATTTGATGCATGCATCGACTATAAATCAGGTTCTGTCCGTGACGGCTTAAAAGAACATTGCCCGAATGGCGTTGACGTGTATTTTGATAACGTCGGTGGCGACATCCTTGACACGGTACTCACCCGTATCAATATGAAAGCCCGCATTATTATCTGCGGCGCAATCTCACAATACAACAATACAACGCCAGTAAAAGGCCCTGCAAACTACTTGTCCTTGTTGGTGAACCGCGCACGCATGGAAGGCATCGTCGTCTTCGATTATGCAGCCCGGTATGGTGACGCCGTTGCAGAAATGGGGCAATGGATGGCCGAAGGTAAGTTCCACACACGCGAAGACATCGTGCAAGGCTTGGAAACATTCCCAGACACACTGATGATGTTATTTGAAGGGAAAAATTTTGGGAAACTGATTTTACAAGTCAGCCCAGAATAAAGAAAACCATCAGGAAAACGCCTCTCATACACGGTAGAGAGGCGTTTTTAGGGGTTATTAGGCCGAACACACCATCAAAGGTAAGGTTTTAACCACCCCAACCCCGCCGACGTTCCTGCTTTGGGACGATATTCACATCCGACCCAGCCAGCGTAACCTAGCTCATCCAATAAGGTAAAGAGATACGGATAATTGACCTCACCGTCACTTGGCTCATGTCGATTCGGTACACCAGCGATCTGAATATGTCCGACACCGCCAGTCGGACGGGAAAGATCACGCTTAAGTTTCGTTGCGATATCCCCCTCCATGATTTGGCAATGGTAGATATCAAACTGTACCTGCAATGAGGTATTTCCAAGCTCTTCACAAATCTGATGCGCATCATGCTGGTAATTTAAAAAATAACCTGGCATGTCACGATGATTGATCGGTTCAATGAGGATGGTCATCTCTGCACGTGACGCAAGCAACGCGGCATAGGCAAGGTTGCGCAAGTAGACTGCACGATGTTTCTCTGCATCTTGGTCAGGCCGCAACAGTCCCGCCATGACGTGAATATGACGATTACCAAGAATTTTCGCGTAGTCTATCGCAAGCGCAATGGACTCCTTAAATTCACTTTCACGCCCTGGCAACGATGCAATACCCCGCTCGCCCGACGCCCAATCGCCAGGTGGTGCATTAAAAAGTACTTGCTGCAGCCCTGCAGCATCGAGTGCATCACGAATCTGTTGCGCAGGATAGGCATAAGGAAAGAGAAATTCTACGGCCTTGAAACCATCAGCAGCCGCGGCACCGAATCGCTCTAAAAAATCCAACTCCTGATACATCATGCTTAAATTTGCTGCAAATCGCGGCATCTCACGCCCCTTCTCTCTTTGCGTAACGTTGTGCGAGCACTGCACACACCATCAACTGTAACTGATGAAATAACATCAGCGGTAACAATACCAACCCAACTGATCCGCTTGAAAATAACACTTTTGCCATTGGCACGCCACTAGCAAGGCTTTTTTTCGATCCGCAAAAGACAATCGTAATCTCATCTTCTTTATTAAAGCCCAAACGGCGACTCGCCCACGTCGTCATCACCATGATGATCGCTAGCATGGTGGCACTAATGATCAGAATACTGATTAACATGACTAATGGCACTTGCGTCCATAAACCTTGTACAACTGCCTCGCTAAACGCAACAAAGACAACCAATAAGATGGAACTTTGATCGACCATTTTTAAGACCTTGGCATGCTTTGTTATCCAGGCCTGTAACAAAGGTCGTAGCAGCTGCCCAGCAACAAATGGCAAGAGTAATTGCACGATAATTTTCAACATACCATCGAGGGAAGAACCAGACCCGCTAGTAGTTTTCAACAACACGCTCACCAATAATGGCGTGAGAAAAATCCCAAACAAATTACTCGCTGACGCACTACAGACTGCCGCAGAGACGTTCCCTTTCGCCACTGAGGTGAAAGCAATGGATGACTGTACCGTCGATGGCAGCATGCATAAAAACAAAATCCCCATATAAAGATCAGGCGTCAGCAAAGGTAATACGGCGGGCTTAATCACGATACCGATCACAGGAAACACGGCAAACGTAATAGCCAGTACCAATAAATGCAAACGCCAATGCGTCAAACCTGATATGACCGCTTCCCGTGATAGCTTTGCACCATGCATAAAAAAGAGCAACGCAATCATCCAGACAGATAATTGATCAAAAAAAGCGGCAACGTGATCACGTGCAGGAAAAAAACTGGCAATCAATACGACTGTCAGCAAAAGCAGGGTCATATTGTCAGGTAAAAAACGGGGTCGCTGCATAATCGCTCCAAAAATCATCCCGAAACGGTGAAATAAGTCATTCATGGCGCTACTTTCGTCGCCATGACAAGGCACTTCGATTGTACTAGAAACAAAAAGAAGGCTTTACATCATTACAATGCATAACACTCGTTCACAAAAATGTCACAATCTGACCAAAGAATCACGGTGTTAGCAACAACAAAAGCATAGAAAAACCCGCAAAGTTATATAAAACCAAAGATTCTTTTGAAATAAGCATAAGGGCCCGCAAGTGCCCTTAGCCATTGCACTTAGCGGGTCAATACACTGTATATTTTCAAGTTTCCAACTGCCGACATGACGCCAAATCGTTGTTTGGTGCCACGAATGTCAGCCCGCAAAAAATTCGGAGACCCTATGAAACGCACTTTGATTGCAAGCATCCTTGCGCTAACGTTCGCCCTACCTGGTTACAGCCACGCTAACCTCCCTAATGATGTCGAGGCGAACCAATGGAATCTCAAAGATTTATACGCGGATCGCGCTGCTTGGGATAAAGATGCTAGCCATCTTGAATCACAATTAACAGAGCTGGAAAAATGCAGTGGCCATTTAGGCAGTAGCGCTAAACAATTCAAGGCGTGTCTCGACCTCAATAGCGATGTCTTAAAGCGCTTTGTGCGGTTATCAAACTACGCATCGCAATTTCGCGATCAAGACACGGGAACCACTGCGGGACAGGACATCGCTCAAAGTGCCGAAATTTTAGGTAGCAAAGTGGACGCGGCAAGCTCTTTCTTACGGCCAGAGCTTCTCTTGATCGGGCAAAAGAAAATTGATGCATTCTTAGCGCAAGACAAATCGTTGAATGGTTATGCGTTCTACTTGCACGACATTCTGCGCGCTAGTAAGCATACCTTAGACAAAAAAGGCGAAGAACTCATCGCTAATTTTGGCCTCGCGACCAATGCGGCCAATGCAGTCTATTCCACCCTCTCCAGTGCTGATATTCCATGGCCGAGGGTGAAGCTCTCGAATGGCGAGGAAGTTGTCATCGACCAAGCCGCCTACACCAAATATCGTGCCTCAGGCAACCGCGCCGATCGTAAACTCGTCTTTGATGCATTCTGGGGAAAATGGAAAGAGTTCGAACGTACGTTTGGCGTTACTTTCTATGAACAGTTGAAGAAAGATGCAGTCAACGCCAAAGTACGTAACTATCCAGATTCGCTGACACAAGCATTGGATGGTAATAACTTGCCGCGTGCCGTGTACGATACCTTAGTAACGCAGACCCAAGCAAATCTCCCTACATTGCATCGTTATTTCAAATTACGCGCAAAAATGCTGGGCGTGAATGACCTGCATTATTACGACATGTACCCTGCTCTTGTCTCTGGTGATTACCACTATCCCATCGAAGACGGCGTCAAACTCATGCTGGCATCCGTCAAACCACTTGGTGACGACTATGTAGCTGCAATGACGAAAGCAACGACAGAACGCTGGATGGACGTCTACCCTCGTCCGCACAAACGCTCTGGTGCTTATATGTCTGGAACAGCGTACGATGTTCATCCGTACCTGCTGCTGAACTACAACGATGACTACGAATCCGTCTCTACACTCGGTCACGAGTGGGGACATGCAATGCATTCCTATCTGGCGAATAAAAATCAGTCCTTCCTCAATTCGGACTACCCCACTTTTACTGCCGAAATCGCGTCAACAACGAACGAGGTATTTTTACTCGATCACATGTTGAAAATTGCGAAAACAGACGATGAACGTTTGCTCTATCTTGGATCTGCCCTAGAAAACTTACGCGGGACCTTCTTCCGCCAGGCGATGTTTGCTGATTTTGAACGCGAAGTCCATGCCCGCGTCGACAAAGGCGAGTCACTCACCGGCGAAGGTTTAAGTAAAATTTACGGCGACATCCTGAAGCGATATCACGGCGATAAAGAAGGCGTCATGAAAATCGATGATACCTATGCCGTGGAGTGGGCTTACATTCCACATTTTTATAATCGCTTCTATGTATTTCAATACGCAACATCCATTGCCGCCGGCTCAATGTTCGCCGATGAAATTCTGCATGGTCAGACAGGTGCTAGAGATAAATACCTCAATATCCTCAAAGCAGGTGCATCGGTTTACCCCTACGATTTAGTGAAAAACGCGGGTGTCGATCTTGCCTCGCCAGCACCTTATCAGGCCGTCTTTAAACGGATGAACAGCATCATGGATCAAATTGAAGTGATTCTAGCCAAACGTAAGTAAACGTAACTTCATCAATAAAAGTGTTCGCGTGAATGGCACTTCATTTCTCGCGAAACACCGCTAAAACGCAGTCCCCGCCTAATGTCATGCATAAAGCGGGGATTTTTTTGAAGTTACGTGTGAAACATCTAGGAACATTTGAGCGCTCTTGAGTCATAGATTCCCCAATCAAACTTTGATCCGCATCAAAAACTGTGAATGATGGGAGGAGTACATTGTGGAAAACACTTTGGAGACCTATTATGGCCACACGCAACCTTCACCCTGTCGCCGTTGACATCATCCAGCATGAACATGAACATCTTTCTGCAGTCATTCAGGGCATGCTTTATTTCGTCAGGGGAATTGAAAAAGGTGGGCCAGCTCCCGATCTCAAAGTATTCCGCGCCATGCTCTACTACATCTCGGAATATCCAGAGAAAATTCACCATCCCAAAGAGGACCAATTTCTTTTTGCCAAAATCAAAGAGCGTACGCACCAACTCGATAGCGAGCTCGATGAACTGATCGCACAGCATGCAAAAGGAGAGTTTCTCGCTCATCAATTACAAGATGCCTTGTTGCGCTACGAATTTACCGGCAGCGCAGCATTTGCCCATTTCTATCAATTGGTAGAGCAGTATGCGAAATTTTATTATTCGCATATGTCCATCGAAGAAAAAACAATTATTCCTGTCGCCAAGCAAGTCCTTAATTTTAATGACTGGCAAGAGATCGATCAGGCCTTCATTGAGAACCGTCAACACCTCGATGAGGCTGGTGAACGCTACCGCTATGAACAGTTATTTTCAATGATTGTCCACATCAGCCCTGCACCGATTGGGATCGCCGATCCGCTCTGACCCAACCTCAACACATACGAGATTATTAAGATCGTATTGCGTCGCGATAGAAGACTCGGTAAGACATTGTTTTGCCAAGTCTATTTGCGAAGAAGAAAAGACTGATTCGTGTCAGCATGTCAATACCAATACACGTAAAAAAACACCAATAAACGTTAATATATGCCAATTTAAATACACTTTTTTGTCCGCAAAAAAGGAGTGCTGACTGTTATACTGTGCTTTATATGCAATGCAGTCCTCTCTACCTACCGACAAAAAAATATGTCCCAAGCCTGGCTCACACTGCGAGAACAAATCGACTATTTCTCATCGCCCTTTCCACGTGCAGCCATCGCGTTTGCAGAAGAGAATAAAGAAGAAGTCACTCCATATCTGATTCAAGCATTAGTTGATGCGGCAAATAACCCAGCAATCACAGAAGACGGCGAATACATGCTACACATGTACGCCATGCACTTGCTCGCCTCGTGGCGCGTCACTGACGCCTACATGCCGATGTTAGCAATGGGGGGCTTTCCTGATGAAATTATTGAAAGCATGATGGGTGATGTGGTGACCGAAACCTACGGGCGCTGCTTAGCATCCGTGTGCGATGGCAATGTCCTGCCCCTTCAGCAGCGCTTTTGCGATGAAAAAACCAGCATCTGGTCGAGAACCGCCGCATTAATTGCATGGCAGGTCCGCGTCATCGCCGGAGAAAACGACCGTAGTGAACTCATCGATTTTTTAAGCACCCAAGGTGAAGTCATAGCACGACAACGGCGCGAAAATGCTGAGGGCGACGCCGTATTGCTTGAGACCATCGTGGATGTCGCCACAGCGCTCTGCGCGACCGAAATGGCGCAGCAGGTCAACGACTGGTTCGATCAACAATTACTCGATCCACAAATCAGCGACCGCGACTGGTTTAACGAACATATTTTGCAAGACTACAATGCAAGTCGTGCGCTTGAGTTAGAGCACGGCAAAGGCTATATCCATGACGTCGAGAAAGAGATGGGATGGTGGTCTGGTTTTCAGGAAGAGAAAAAGCCAAGTTTTCGCGAGACCTATACCCAGCATACGATTCGCAAAGAGCCTAAGATTGGGCGAAATGATCCGTGCCCTTGCGGTAGTGGGAAAAAATACAAAAAATGCCACGGCATTCATATCTGAGGCGTTACATCTCCATGCGCATTGAATTGAAATAAAAATAATCGCTGAGAAGCCGCACGGGTTCAAAGCGATATTCATCGCCTTTTTAATTGGCAATTAATATACTAATTTTTTAAAAATTACTTTCCACCGTATTTTGTTTAGAAAAAATACAATGCAATTGTGGTTTTCCCCAATACTTCCTTTTTTTTGTTAATGCCATGATGCGAGCCCATTGTGTCAACCCAAAACACTCGCAACAAAGACGAGTAATGGCACTCTGAAACAGCCCTTACTGGCTAACACAAAAGACCAAAAATCTCCGTGTATTAAACAAGGTGTGATCGACATATCGACCACGCCTTTATCCTGTTGAGGATTTTCAAGATAACGCATTGCTGGCAACAATGCTGGCACTGACTGTTTTTGCGGCCTATCGCAAGTCAATTGAGAATTTTTGCTTTACAACTAAATCAAGGGTGCATGCCAGTGACTGGCTGCATAAAATTGGAGGAACTATGAAAAAACCATCATCCACCCCGATGATATTTGTCGCGATGCTGGCGGGTATTGCCGTTGGCTACGTTTGCCATGAAACATGGGCAACGACCAAATTTATGACCGATCTGGCAGGATATTTCTCGATTGCGACGGATATATTCTTACGTCTCATCAAGATGATCATCTCTTTGCTGGTGTTCTCTACGCTGACTATCGGTATTGCCCATCTTGGCGATACAAAAACAATTGGTCGCGTCGGTATCAAAGCAATGGGTTGGTTCGTCATTGCTTCTCTGGTATCCCTGACGATTGGCTTGTTGTTATCGAATGCGCTGCAACTTGGCACGCACTTAGGCTTGCCACTTCCTGACGTGAACGCCAGCACCAATTTGAAAACCGGTGCATTCTCACTGAAAGATTTCATCAGCCACTTGTTCCCAAAATCACCGATTGAAGCGATGGCAAATAACGAAATTCTGCAAATCGTTATTTTCTCAATCTTCTTTGGCTCCGCGCTGGCAAACCTTGGCGACTCCGGTAAAAAATTGGCTGGCATGATCGAAGAACTTGCACATGTCATGCTCAAAATGACTGGCGCGATCATGAATTTGGCTCCGATCGCAGTATTTGCAGCAATGGCATCCGTCATCACAACGCAAGGTCTCGGTGTGTTGGTGACATTTGCCAAATTCATGGCTGGTTTCTATTTTGGCTTGGCTATTTTGTGGAGTCTGTTGATTCTGGCTGGCTTTGCGTTTATTGGTAAATCCATTTTCAAATTGATGGAATTGATCCGCGAGCCTTTCCTCGTCGCGTTCTCCACAGCCAGCTCTGAAGCGGCTTATCCAAAAATTTTGGACGCACTCGACAAATTTGGCGTGAAACGCAAAATCTCCAGCTTCGTCTTGCCAATGGGTTACTCGTTCAACCTCGACGGCTCCATGATGTACTGCACCTTTGCCGTGTTATTTATTGCGCAGGCTTACGGCATTGAACTGTCCTTGAGCACACAAATCACCATGTTGCTGTTGCTGATGGTGACATCGAAAGGGATGGCAGGTGTTCCACGCGCATCGCTGGTCGTGATTGCTGCGACATTAAATCAATTCAATATTCCTGAAGCAGGTCTGTTATTGATTATGGGCGTTGATCAGTTCTTGGATATGGGTCGTTCCGCAACAAACGCGGTAGGTAACTCCATTGCAGCTGCTGTAATTGCAAAATGGGAAAACGGTCTCGATACCAGCTCACACTAACACGTAGCTGACAATATCAAGTCAGACTCACTGACATCCAAACAAGATGGTGGCGCCGCAAGGTGGCCACCATTTTTTTTGCCACATACAACAGCAAGCACATCGATTCGATCATCGATGCATCACTTGAATAAAAAAAGCTGATGAAGGATCATCCTCATCAGCCTTTTACAATAACACTGCGTGCAACGTGAATGCGCTAAGTTACCTCATCGCTGCATACTCTCCCATACTTTTTGTAAACGCTTGACTGAAACTGGCATAGGGGTTTTCAATTCTTGCGCAAACAAAGAAACCCGTAGCTCCTCTAACATCCAGCGAAACTCCAGTAATTTGGGATCAATATCCGACCCAGTACCAGACTTACGCGGCATTCTCTGCCAAGGCTGCGCGACACTATTCCACTCTGCCATCAACCTTGCATCACGAGAAGGATCAGCGCGTAGCTTATCCAAGCGAATGGTGATCGCCTTCAAATAACGGGGAAAATGTGCCAATTGGGTGAAATCAGTCTCTGCAATAAAGCGCTTCGTCACGAGCTGTTGCAACTGGCTTTGCATGTCAGCAGCAGCCTGTGCGTGGGCTTTCACACCCTGCAATTTTTTCGGCAGACTGTAAAATTCCGCCAAAATCTGCCCTGCCATCCGTGCAATTTCATTGGCCAGTAGATTTAATCGGGCTTTACCTTCTTCTCGACGAATACTAAATTCACCGGCGTTAATTGGTAACGGATGCTGCAAACAAGCACGCTCGATCGCTGTTTGAATGATTTGCTCTCGCAATTCTTCTTGCGAGCCCAACGCCATAAATTGCATTCCCATTTGCTGCAAACCAGGAATATTTTTCTCTAAAAATTTCACCTGTTCTTTGAGCTGCAAAGCGAACAAACGGCGCAGTCCGATGCGATGTACCCGAGCGGCCTCATCGGGATCATCAAACACTTCAATATGGCAATGTGAAATTTTATCTACTAAGGCAGGATAGCCAATCAACGTTTGCTTCCCCTGCTGCACTTCCAGTAATTCTGGCAAACTATCAAACGTCCAGCCGGTTAAGTTCTCTTGCTTCATGACAGGTGCTGCGCTCTTCGATGCACCGCCCTGCTTTCGATCATCCGCACTGTTCCTCGACGAAGACGATGACGAGGCGGTGCCAGTCTGATGGTGAGGCGAGACGTTGCCATCCAATAAGGCCAGCTTTTCGGCACTCGCGATCTTCTGAAAACTCTCTCTCGCTTGTCCTCCAAACTCCGCCCGTAGATTGGCGAGATTTCGTCCCATCTCTAATTGACGACCATGCTCATCGACGACTTTAAAATTCATCGTCAAATGCACCGGTAGGGTTTCAAACTTAAAGTCGGTGGTTTTACACAGCAAGCCTTTTTGCTCACGGATATCAGCAATCACCGCATCGAGAAAATTACCTCGACCAAACTCATTCCGCTCACAAAATCCCGCTGCATACTCGGGCAATGGAACACAGTGACGACGAATTTTCTGCGGCAATGATTTGATCAACAGATGCACTTTTTCTTTGAGCATCCCGGGCACCAGCCATTCACTGCGTTCAGCAGACACCTGGTTGAGTGAAAATAGTGGCACAGTGAGTGTGACGCCATCTCTTGGGCTACCTGGTTCGAAGTGATAACTCAGTTGCAATGCGACACCGGATACTTGCATCGTTTTCGGAAACAAATCCGTGGTGATGCCAGCTGCCTCATGGCGCATCAACTCATCTTTGTTCAGATACAGTATTTTCGGATTTGCTCTGCTCGCTTCTTTGTACCACTGCTCAAATAACACAGCGTTGTACACGTCAGGTGGTAGATATTGATCGTAAAAAGCGACGATCAATTGCTCATCGACCAGTACATCCAAACGCCGTGACTTATGCTCAAGATTTTCGATTTCTCGAACAAGTTTTTGGTTATAAGCGAAAAATGGCGCGCGGGTTTCGAACTCGCCATCGACGAGCGCTTCGCGAATAAAAATCTCACGCGCTTCTGCAGGATGCGTCAGTCCGTACTGGATCCGTCGCTGGCTATAGACGACAAGGCCATATAAGGTTGCCCGCTCAAAGGCAGACACCTGACCTGCTTTCTTTTCCCAACGTGGCTCGCCATACGACTTTTTCAACAAATGACCGCCAATTTTCTCCAGCCACTCTGGCTGAATCTGCGCAATACATCGGCCATATAAGCGTGACGTATCAACCAATTCGGCCGCCATTATCCATCGGCCCGCTTTTTTGGCGAGACTCGACCCTGGCCAAATGAAGAATTTGATGCCCCGCGCACCAAGGTAATGCGCCTCTTCATCGGATTTATACCCGATATTGCCCAGCAAACCTGTCAATAACGATAAATGTAACTGCTCGTAAGTCGCCGGTGATTCATTGAGACGCCACCCCTGTTCTTTCACGATCGTCAGCAATTGGGAATGTACTTCACGCCATTCACGCAAACGCATCTGGCTTAAAAAATTCGTCCGATAGTTATCCTGCAACTGGCGGTTTGTTTTTTTATGGGCAATAGCATCTTCAAACCACTGCCATATTTTGAGATACGACGAGAACTCTGATTTCTCATCAGCAAACTTCTTATGCGCCTGATCCGCAGCAGCCTGCGCCTCCATCGGGCGGTCACGAGGATCCTGTACCGACAAGGCAGCAGCGATAATTAAAACTTCTTGTAAGGCCTGATTATCACGCGCGGCAAGAATCATTCGACCGACGCGTGGGTCGAGGGGCAATTTTGCGAGCTGTTTTCCGACAGGCGTCAACTGATTAGCATCATCCATCGCTCCGAGCTCTTGCAATAGCTGATAACCATCAGCAATCGCCCGACCGGGAGGCGGCTCAATAAACGGAAATGTCTCGACGTCGGTCAGACGCAGGGACTTCATCCGTAAGATGACCGCCGCAAGAGAGGAGCGCAAAATTTCAGGCTCGGTGAATCGGATACGTTGATTGAACTCCTGCTCATCAAACAACCGAATGCAAACACCCGCCGCAACACGACCGCATCGCCCTGCCCGCTGGTTCGCCGCCGATTGGGCAATCGCCTCCACCTGCAACTGTTCTACTTTATTTCGGTAACTATAGCGTTTGACACGTGCCAAGCCAGTGTCGACCACAAACCGAATGCCTGGGACTGTCAAGGATGTTTCGGCAACGTTGGTCGCCAATACGATACGACGCGCATTGGAGGTTTTAAATACACGTTCTTGTTCTTGCGCAGAGAGACGGGCAAACAGCGGCAAAATCTCGACATGGGGTGGATGGTGCTTACGTAACGCCTCCGCCGCATCACGAATTTCCCGTTCGCCCGGTAAGAACACAAGTACATCACCGGAACCAATGCGACACAATTCATCAACGGCATCGGTAATGGCCGTCATCAAATCGCGCTCTTTGTCTTTTTCGGTGTCCTGCACTGGCCGGTAACGAATCTCGACCGGATATAAGCGGCCAGATACCTCGATCACGGGAGCAGGAGTCAATTGCCCTTCCCGCATTTGCGCAAAATGATGTGCAAAACGCTGGGCATCAATCGTCGCTGACGTGATGATAATCTTCAAATCACGACGTTTTGGTAACAGTTGCTTGAGATATCCAAGCAGAAAATCAATATTTAAGCTGCGCTCATGCGCTTCATCGATGATGATCGTGTCGTATTGACGTAATAACGGATCGGTCTGCGTTTCTGCAAGCAAAATACCATCGGTCATCAATTTGACGGATGCCCCTTTGCTGAGGGTGTCAGTAAATCGCACTTTAAAACCGACATGCTCACCGAGCGGCGAATTGAGTTCTTGTGCGATCCGTTTTGCCGTCGATGAGGCGGCAATTCTGCGAGGCTGCGTATGCCCGATCAATCCTTTTTGACCACGACCAAGCTCCAAACAAATTTTAGGTAACTGAGTCGTTTTACCGGATCCCGTTTCACCACACACAATAATTACTTGATGTTGTTGCAAGGCCTCGGCGATTTCCATGCGCCGACCGGATACAGGCAGCTCTTCCGGGTAGGTAATCACCGGCAAGGGGTTTCTCATAGGCAGATCTGCCTGAGCTGCTTGTTCGGCTTGCGGTTGCCGTACAACACGCCCCGCATTGTTAGTGTGACGTTGCTGGGATGACTGTGCCTTTTGAAGCCCAGTTGTCACATCACTTTGTGGCTTGGACGTGTGCGAAACAGCACGCCGATCCATGGTTGCAGTTGAACGTTGCGGAGTGCTTTGCACTGCGGTAACGGGTACCTTTTCAGGCAACGGCTCTGATTGGCGCAATTGTTGACGAAGCTCGCGCAGACCCGACAGTCCATCAATCGTGATGCTGCCGTTTTTTTTAGGGTGGTTTTTGGGGGATTGATTAGAAGACATAGCGGTGCGCATTATCCCAGATTTTGACGATGACCTGTCAAAGATGCCAAAGTAAGCGTCTAAAAATGTTTATTTTTAAAATCTTTTAACGATTGATAGCGTATTGCTCAGCGATATAGCGACATCCCTCCCTTCTATGTTAATTCAACGGCGATGACCTGACCGATTCACCTGCAACAGCACCAAGCAAATGTAAAATCGTATCAAGCCCCCGACGACGCAGCGCGAGGCCCCCCTTTTTTTCCGTTGCACGGATTGCTAGTGGCTAGTGCGATCTCGTGCTTAACAAAACCGCACCATCGTCTACTTGAGCTTTACCGACAGAAGGACGCAATAAATAGTAGAACAACGGGCACTCTCGTAATAAAAACGACATAAAATCGGCTTACCATCAAAAAGAATGCCATAAATGAGCGCTGCTTCTTATTTTGAATGGCTTTACCGCGACAAGTCGCGAATGACTCAGATTATAATAAGCGTATGGAAAATCCCGTTCAATTCGTTGATTGGCTGCGTTCGGTCGCGCCGTATATTCATGCCTTCCGTGGCAAAACTTTCGTCGTTGCCTTCCCGGGTGAACTCGTGATGGCTGGCGCCTTACCGGTTTTGGCACAGGATTTATCGTTACTCCACGCACTTGGGATCAAGATCGTGATCGTGCATGGTTCACGACCACAGGTCGCTGAGCAATTGGCGCTGAGAAACGTGGAGGGGCAGTTTCACAATGGCATTCGTATCACCGATACTGCGGCACTAGAATGCTCAAAAGAAGCCGCCGGTGAGTTGCGTCTGGATATTGAAGCCGCATTTAGCCAAGGTTTGCCAAACACGCCGATGGCGCATGCGGCAATACGCATTATTTCTGGCAACTTTGTTACGGCCAAACCAATCGGCATCGTCGGTGGCGTCGATTTTGGATTGACAGGGATCGCGCGTAAAGTAGCTTATGACACGATTCATCGCATTCTCGATGCAGGTAATCTGGTGCTACTTGGCCCACTTGGATTCTCGCCAACGGGCGAGGCATTTAACCTGACAATGGAAGATGTCGCGGTATCTGCAGCCACTGCGCTGCGTGCGGACAAATTGATCTTCATCTCTGAGACACCCATGATGGTTGACCAAGATGGCGACGAAATCCGTGAATTATCTTTCCTTCAAGCAGAACAAGAGCTCAAAAAGAACTACCTGCCGCCGGATTCTGCGTTTTATCTGGAGCATGCTGTCAAAGCGTCACGTGGCGGCGTACCTCGGATTCACATTGTCCCCTATGAATTAGACGGGTCTGCCTTGCTTGAGGTGTTCACGCATGATGGTGTTGGCACAATGGTGTCCTCCGAAAACCTTGAGAGTCTGCGTGAAGCGACCATTGAGGATGTGGGCGGTATCATCAAACTAATCGAGCCACTCGAAGCGGACGGCACACTTGTCAAACGTGGTCGCGAACTCATTGAGCGTGAAATCAATTATTTCTCTGTCATTGAACATGATGGCGTTATTTTCGGCTGTGCGGCGCTGTACCCTTTCCCGTTCGACAAGATGGCCGAAATGGCATGCTTGACCGTCAACCCTGACGTACAGAGCCAAGGCGATGGCGAGCGAATTCTTAAGCACATGGAAAAACGCGCCCGGCGTGCGGGCTTCCATTCCTTGTTTGTTCTCACAACGCGAACAGAACATTGGTTCCTGAAACGTGGCTTTGTCAAAGCATCGGTGGATGATTTACCAAAAGATCGCCAAAAAATGTATAACTGGCAACGAAAGTCCTTAGTGCTGATTAAGCAGCTATAAGTGAAGGTTGTCATTGCCAATCTGGCGCACCACGTTGTCGCGATTGATTTTGACTTATAATCGCTGCTGTTTTTAGTTATGACAGGTTTTCTAAGGAGTATTACCATGGCCCGTATGGTCCACTGCATCAAATTAGATAAAGAAGCTGAAGGTTTGGACTTCCCTCCTTACCCTGGTGATCTGGGTAAAAAGATTTTTGAAAGTGTGTCCAAAGAAGCATGGGCAGGCTGGATGAAACATCAGACTATGTTGGTCAATGAGAACCGCCTCAATCTGGCCGATGTGCGCGCACGCAAGTACCTCGCTACGCAGATGGAAAAACATTTCTTTGGCGACGGCGCTGATGCTGCCGCGGGTTATGTTCCGCCAGCAGCATAATTATTGTTCTGTGTTGATCGCAGGTATTGAGGGGAGCTCCCCTTCTTCGCGATCACACTATCGAAGAAGTGCGTGCGTCTAGGCACTTTCCTCGGAGATCATGTCTATCCCTGACCACCTTCGTGACAGGGATTTTTTTTGCCCTTAAAAAAACAAAAAAAAGCAAAAAGTCGCTCTCGAAATGACAGGACATACAACGCCAATCCAATCGATCAGCCCCTTGGTGCCCAAGTAAAATGTTTCGCTGAGAAGAATAGCGCGACACTTAACGTCAGCAACGAGGCAATGACGCTATATCCCACCAAGTGCCAATCGGATTGATTCATCATACAACTACGTATTGCATCAACCATCGCATGGAGTGGCATCCACGACAGTAGTTCTTGCATGCGCCTCGGCAGCGAATCAAGCGGGATGACGAGGTCACTCGCTAACATTAATGGGAGATAGAGAACATTGGAGACCATTGCAACGGAAATCACCGTGGGGCAAAGTGCCGCAATGAGCATTCCTAAGGCAAGCGAAGCGCCAGTCCCCAGAACCATAACACAGAGCGCGAGACATAACCCCACAGACGTCGTATCAATACGCACGTCATACAAGAGCCGCGCAATGACCAGCATAAAGATACTAGCAAGAAGCGTCACACACAAACGAGACAGCCACCAAGCGATGACGACAAGCTCCGTTTTCATTGGAAATAGCTGATAAAGCTTAAACATGCCCCCTTCGCGTGCGGCAACAAGTGGGCCCGCAAAACCCATCAAACTCGACGATAAGATGATCATCCCTGATAGTCCAGTCACAAGGTAGAGACCATAATCCAGTTGTGAGGCTGGTGATACGGGTGTTTGCAATAGGACACGCTGCGGAGCCGCGATGACATGGAGGTTGTATGTGGTACTCAGTGCGCGTAAGAGTCCAAAGGATGCATCGTAAAGTGGTCCTTGCTTTAATTTCGTTGAGAGCGGAATGACTGTCTCTTTCTGATGTAAAACATGATCCTCGAATCCATGCGGAATCGTCAGCAACACATCTTGCTCTTCAGGCGACCTCGAATTAGCCATATTCGATCCAGAAAAGATATCGAATCGGACTACTTTCTGAAGTGCCAGCTCACGCTTCATATAAAAAACGAATGCAGCACTCTCAGCACTCCCATCAAGATCAACAATACGCAAGGAAACTGGTCTAAGCGCCGCTGCATGTCCAAATAATCCCATTTGCACCACCAGCAATAACACTGGAAATGCAAATGTCCAAAACATCGCCAACCGCGCTCGGAAAAAGAGTCTTAGATCTAATCTCATTAAATAAAATAACACTTGCATTCTCATGTCCGACTGACCTCCGCTAAAAAATCATCAACACCTGTACTCTCCAGACGAAATGACTTAATCGAAAACTGGTCGATAAATCGACGAAAACCCTGATCAAATCCAGTATGCCCAAAACATCGCCATACGCCATCTTGCTGGCGAGGGGGATGTACACTGTGTGGCAATGCCAAGAACGCTTTTTCGGCATCCGCGTGAAGTAGTTGATGTACCTCTGCTTTGAATTCGCCGACATGGCGATGAATAAGATCAGGCAAGGTACCGCGATCAACAATCCTGCCATTCGCCATGCACAATAGGGTGTCTACAACGAGTAAGTCCGTTGGTAAATGGGAGATCAGCAACACTGCACACGGGAGGGTTTGCAATAATTCACGTAATCGCCTTGCATACCATTCATCAAGGCCTAATGAAGGTTCGTCGAGCAAAACCAACTTTGGTGCATGGGACAATGCAAGCCACAGTAGAACGCGTTGTTTTTGCCCGCGAGAGAGCGTTTTCCAAGGGCGATTACGCAATTCTTGCAACCCCAATGCCTGAGTGACTCTCTCATCAGTATGCTGATAAATAGTCTCATGCATCGACATGATTTCACGTACCTTGATATCTGCGGGGAAATCAGCACTTTGTAAAACACCGCCAATATGACGGCGCATGGCCGCTCCTTCAGTTGACAAGATTTCGACTTGGCCCTCGTCAGGTGTGCGCAAACCTAACAGTGTTTCGAGGAGTACCGTCTTTCCACAACCATTGGGACCGACAATACCCACTTTGGCACCTTCCATCAAATGCAGATCAGAAAGTTGTAAACAAAAACCACTCTTCAGTGTTAACTGTAGATGGGCCACATTCAAAACGACATGCTGCGAAGAAGATGATGAAGAAGAAGTCGCGATTACATCCGATTCAGTATCAGCTACAACGTAGCCATAGCGCTCCAAAATACCAATTGCGTGCAGACGATATTGAGGATCATCCATCGCGCGACGCAATTTTGACACCCCAAGATCCCGATCTCCTCCATACTGTTCAGGAGCATTGAGTAATAACATCGCATGATGTATCAGGAGGTCAGGATCATCGGGAATCAGGCTTGCAGCATGCTTAAAGGCCTGCAATGCCTGACTGCCTGCTGTCGCCACCTTAATGATATTAGGTCGCACTACTGAAATAGTGAGCACCAAACGACAGGCGCGCCACAACCATAGACGACCGGGTGTTAGACAAAGTGCGTCATGAAGTAAAGAGTCGAGACGAAGTAACTCGTTGGTACTCGGCTTTTCACCTGCGCTCACGTGAAGCAACGCACGGTTAATACGTAAGGCGAGCACGCAATCGAGCAGGGTTTGACAACCAATATACTCAAGCGACTCAATCTCATTAATCACCTGATCAAGATCCTGCGGAGTTTTGCTTTTCCATGCGTCAAAAATCGCGTGACGTACACGCATCACAGTGTGCGAATCAAGCTGAGGGTTTGTATTCACAACAGGCCTTTGCGGAAGCGCTTCTCCAAGAGCGGCCTCTACATGACTAATCACTTCGGTACGGCATGCACATTGTGAGACAGCGATAAAAAGTGAACGCAACCCGTCAATACCTCGCGCAGCAATGACTTTCGCGATTAACTCAGCACCCATTTCGGTAGCGGATTGATAGAACTCAGAGGGATCATCGGATCCATCACCAAATATGGCGTCTCCATCGGCCATCAACAAATGGCGAATATCTACGTTCGTTTGACGCTCGAAAGGCGGCATGGGCAAATCATGATGTTGCTGGGTAAAGTAATGCGCCCACCCCTCGTCCAGTAGCCGAACTCCGCAATGAAGAAATGCGTGTGCCACCTCATGCAATAGGATCGGGCGCATGTCAGTTGGAAAGCCGGCTGCTAAACTTGATAGGCGGATGAGTGCGAGTCCAGGGAAGCACGGTAATGTGTAGTGCAAGTCACTATGATGAGGTAAACATTGCACCATAATCGTGGGAGCTGTCACACCCAACCATTGAGCACAGCGGTCTATCGCTTCGTCCATGTGGTCAATCAGCGCGATCGCATCGGAGGGGATGTCGACACCAACGCTCTTTCCAAATGAAACGATCTCTACCTCACCTCTTGCGACGTCGCGCAACGTGACATAGCCAGGAAGCTGTCCGCGCAATTGATGCAATTCTCTCAACGAAGCCTGTGCACCACGAAAATCAGCTGTCAAAGCGCACGACATGAGTCGCTTGCTTTTTGTTGCCAATAAAGAAGGGATTGAGTCAACATTATCTATTTCCTCTAGGCTCATGTTCACACAATCCATCACGCTTCCTTTCCCACAAGTACAACAGATACAACCGTTTCAGTTACGCCATCGATTTGCAGTAAACGTGCCAGTTCATCGTCATAAAAAGCACCATACACTAAGCTTCCCAAACCAAGACCTCGAGCGACAAGACATAGATTTTGGCTCGCATGCCCCACCTCAAGGAGTGCCATGCGATAGCCACGAGGGCCATATTTAGCAGTTGCGCGTTGTGGAACGCTCGTCATAACACAGATGACTGGAGCATGAATGCCATCATTTCCAGAGCGAATTTCGACGTTTGAAAACGCTTTCCCATCCTGATCTGACAAGCGACGCAAACAATGTTCGCGGGCATCGTAGTGCGCGATACATGGCGTCACATCATCGACATCATTGATGAACAAATAAAACTCAGTCGGATATAGTCCCCCAGGCGATGGATAGGGTCGAAGCGATAGCTTTAAATGCGGAGCAACGTCGCTTTGCACGTAGTGATTTACCCGGAATGAATAGTGCAACAAGGTCGATAGGTCTTGCAAAGTGAGCGTGGATGACAATTGACGAACACTTCTCCGCAATGACAATGCATCGCAAAGTGAGCCCACATCCAACCTTGGTGCCGGCAAAGTAATAACTTCACTACCATCATAATGATGAAAGCCAGCGATACCTCGAGCGATATAGGTAGGATGGTGTAAATAGCGACTTATATTTTTAATCAAGCCAGCCATCGTTGAACGATGAAATTTGGTTTGCTCCTGCAAAATTTCAGCTGGATCATCGATATCAACATTGGCAGCCAAAGGCTTTGGTGGAAGCAGTGTTTGGAGAGTTTCCATTTTTTCTTCTTATGATTAAGGAAAGGGATGTGGATCGAGATTAGGAGCAGGTATGCTTGGCAATCCCCAATGGTTTGCGATACGTTGGAGTCGTCGATGATCACCACTGACTAAACCGCTACCAAATAGCAAGGGTTGAAGACCTGGAATCAAGGCGCGTATCACATGAAAACCGAGCGCGCCGATATCAGGAGAAGTGACATCAGAGATCAAGGGCTGATAGCCCAAATGACCCAACCGTTGAATCAGCGCATCGATGTCTGCTAACTGTCGTAACGACGAATCGTCACTTGAGATGTGTTCTTGGTTTTCAAATAAAAAGGCGAGATTGTCTTGGCGTTCACGACGAAGATAATAGGCAAAGTGATCACCTGGTTGTTGAATGGCATCCGCATCGGGTATTGGCAAATCCCCTGCCAATATCGAATGGGCCCAAATGTATCCGTGCATTGATTCCGTCAGCGCTTTGTTGATCGCCTGATGAATATCAAGATGCGCACTCGCACCAAAGGACATGGTCGCTTTTTGACGATTTCGCGCAAGGCAAAGTACAACCGGTAAGCCGATATCAGTCGTGATATCCCAGAGGGTAATATCAAGATCCGCTTTAAGTAGGATCGCCCTAACACCAGGCAACAGCATCGCCATCGTTACGTCAGTGAGGTGCAATCGCCGAGGCGCATAACGCATTTGCCACATTGCCGCAAATGCATCCCTCTCAATCACTTCACACAACCCGCTCAGCATGACGCGGTCTATGTGCATCCCGCAGGCTAAACCGGTGCTGGATGACTGAGAGACAATTTCCGCTTTTTGCTTTACGCGCATGCCCAGATACACCATCTGCGCTGGGACGTATAACAGGTGACTTGGGTGAGCAAGATTGATTGCGCTCGACCACGCTCGTACTGCATGCTTGTCAGGCGCACTGAATTCAAGGTCATTCTGTGCATATTGCTCTGGCGAATACAAAATAAAGTCATCCAGCGACACCGCCGCGTCCTTTAAATCGTATTCACTGGCGTAATGTAATTGTTCTTCATCGTATATTGCAGCTGAATAGCGCTCAACTGCCTCTCCAAATCCAGCCCATAACGCCGACGTGCGATCAAAAGCGGCACCAGAGCCAGCCAAGCTATGACGTTCTGTCTTCATCTGCTGGTGCGTGGGATTGAGCATGATCGCCTTGCAATCCACCGTCATCGCATTAAAAACAAATAAGCCACGCGCAGCCGGATGCTCTACTTCTTCCAATAAAGACGTAATAATTCCATGTCGCTGATTCACCAATGCAGCATGCAACATGGCCAAAGTGTGTGCGTCACTCATACGCGACTTACTCCACTACCACGCCGAAGTTGAGCGTGTTGATAAACGGCACTAACAGGCTTTTCTCCACTTGCATTACCGCACACTGGGCATCGTGGCAGCCGCAGAACCATGCTGCGTTCAACGCTGCCTTGAAAGGTGTCAATGGTCGAGAATGGACTTTGATGGAGTTGGTCATGTGTCCCGCTCAAGTAGCGTAAGAGTAAGCGCAATGTTTCAGCAACAGCCCACTGTATCGCAAGCTTACTGGGTAATTTATTGTAGAGAATGCGAGAGCGATCACTGAGCGCGTCGAATTCATTGACGAACCGACGAGTAGCGCGAACCCGGTGGTAATAGCATTCATAGCATGCCGTCGCGCGTGGAAGAACGAGCGGCCCACACTGAACGACCGACCAATCGATGCCTACAAATAAAAATGGTAAGCCGAGGGCAACTGCGGTTTTATTCCACGCCCGTGCTAGCGCAACATTTTCATCGTCTGAAACCGTCAGGATGACGCAACGCTTATCACTTACTGTCGGTAACGTATCATCAACACATTCAACTTCAATCTGAACATCCGCAATCGCTAATTTCAATGCATTTGCTAACATGCCCTTACCCACTAATGCGACACGCCAACAGGCTGGATCATATTGCTCAAGAGGTCTACCTTCCGGATTCCCACTCATTTCTCGATAGTGCTGTAAGTGCAAATGCGTGCTCTCCCCCATCGATCGAGCGTCTTCACTGACAAGAACGCCTGTGGCAGTGAGTGACTGAATCGTCGATGCCAAGACTGTTTCTGAAAATTCATTCGACAAAGAGTCAATTAATGTCGAGGAAGTCATTCCGTGCTGTGCAAAGTCTAATATTCGCCTCGTCAGACCGATCTTATCTTCTATCGTATATCGTCGACCAACGACCGAAAGCGCAATTTTGTCGTCGTCTAAAGTGGTTATCTCGGCAAGGGGAGAAATGAATAGTCTTTCAGTCATAAGGTAGGTGGGTAATCAATTCAACGCGGAGCGCTTTGATGTAAATTGTTGAGTGGATTCTTGAGGATCGTCGACGAGCATTCAACTCAACCGAACTCATCGACGATCCATCAAAGAAAAAGACGTTGCGATAAGCCACGCGAAATACGTGCTTCGCTTTATTGCCCAGAAAGCGGCAACATCGTTAGCAACAACAGGAGCAAGAGCACGTACAACAGGAAATACTTACATTTGCCATCGCTGCCGATAAATCGTCATCGACATATTCAGACTCCGTCGAGTCAATAATTAAAATTGAATTCACATCAAAAACGATATTCAAAATTTCCTCCAGTTATCCAATTTAAAAGTTGAAATCCCTCACGCTGCAAGAGAGCAGCGACGGAGACTCTAGCAATGCACGAGAACCAGCGTCAATCAAGCCACACACTCTTTTTCCTGTTTTACAGGCGGCTTACTTTCGTAACATCCTCTTGCGTGTTTGGAACGCCAATTCAATACCTGTCACTTTTTTATCCTGTTTTTAAACGAACTTCTATGTGTCAAAAAATAGCGCATCGGAAAAGGTGGTTGTACTAATCGGTCAATGGCAATGTGGGCATCATCTGGTGGATGACATGCAGCGAGATGGTGTGGGGTTTTTCAATTATTTTTCCAGAGGCGATCAATGCTGACGGCATCACCTCACCTCTGGCGTAGGATATTTTTAGGAAAGATCAATTCAAGAATAAGCACCGTCAGCGACGGTGTGCGGCAATCGATAGCCTAGCGATGCTTCGATTAATTCAATAATTTCGGCGTCACTTGTCGATTGCGAAATGCGTAGAAAAAGCGCTTTTAGTTTGTCAATGCCAGCGGTGTTGATCAAGCATTCAATTAAGCGTGCACCACTGGAAACGGCAGCGCGATAATCACCACTGTCACAGCAGACATTATTACCGAATAGACCATCTCCATTCATCGTCAATAATTCATGAATGTCAGATAGCCCATGATGTGTCGTGGTCGCATGTAATGGATGTGTGGAATGAACGAAATGTGTCGCACAATAATGCGCAAGTCCTTCATCAAGAAGACGAACGCCGCAATGAAGAAAAGCGTGACACACTTCTTGAAAAACAATGCGGCGCACTTCATCAAGCGCTTCAGGCATCCTCGACAAACGAATGATCGCTAACCCAGGAAAGCAAATCAAGGTGTAGTGCAAATGGCAATCCTGAGGGATACATTGGAGCACAATTTGCGGGGGTGGCATTGCAAACCATTGAGCACAGGTTGCGATGCATTCAGCAAAAATACAAGAAAGCACCACAGAATCAGGAGGAGTACCAGCATACACTACCGATCCGATTTGATGCAGTGGCACCGATCCAGAAGCGATATCACGTATTGCTGCAAAACCGAGGAAACGGCCACGTAGAAGGTGTAACTCGTTCAGTATTGACTGAGCCACTTTATATTCACCAGAAAGCGCATGGGCAATCAGTGATCGTCCTTTCAGAGACAACAAGGACTCTTTTCGCGCATCGCAATTTCTGGCCAAGTCTGTTAAAACAATCGCATCCATCCAACGCTCTCTGATCCAGCAGGTACGTAGACGATGTTTGAGGCATTGCATCGCGCTGTCAGTATGCCTCACCCATCGCCGTGTACCTGATTGCACATCGTTATCAGCTCAATCACGAGACTGTCCCTATCTGAGCCTGGCATATTTCACAGCCGCTTGATCAGATAGCGCTGGTTACCTTAACAAGGGTCGCGAAGCAGCGTCAACCGTCGATGGCCTTGGTTTTCGAATTCTCACGAGTGTTTCGATTTGAAATACAGATGATGGATTTGGTAACAAGTTCACCGTCTTGCCTCAGTAGAAAACGCCGTCTCTGTGGCAGGCTAATCCAGTCTCGTTGGATACACCATAATAAAGAATGTCAGGAGGGATAACGAATTGACGGTGTGAAGGCGTGGTGCGACGGCGCAGTGTAAAGTCGTGGCACCAATGGATACGACATCATGTTGCATCATGGATGTCGATGAGAAGGCGAGAATCACCTCTGCAGCGGTAGTACCGAGAAGCGCATCATCAGTTTTCACCAGTATGAAGCATGATGATACGCCTATCAAAAACCAAATTAGAACGTCAAGGTTTTAACGCCTTCGGCTGTACCGAGCAAACACACATTAGCACCATGACGTGCAAACAAACCAACTGTCACGACACCCACGATATTGTTGATTTGCGCTTCCAACGCCACTGGGTCAGCGATTTGCAAACCATGTACATCCAAAATCATGTTGCCATTATCAGTCAGCAAAGGCTTACCTTCTTTCATCCGCAGACGCGCTTCGCCACCGATCGCATTGAGCTGGCGGGCAACCGCAGCATGAGACATCGGAATCACTTCAACAGGTAAAGGGAATTTTCCTAACTGCGACACCAGTTTAGAGCCGTCAGCGATACAGATAAATTTTTCAGCAACCGATGCCACGATTTTTTCACGCGTCAATGCAGCGCCGCCGCCTTTAATCATCGCACCTTGATTGGTAATTTCATCGGCTCCGTCAATATACACAGGCATCGAGCTCACATCATTCAGATCCAGCACCTCGATACCATGTTGACGCAAACGGTCTGCCGTTGCTTCAGAGGAAGCGACCGCCGCTTTGACTTTATGTTTAATTTTAGCTAATTCATCAATAAAAAAATTAGCGGTCGAGCCAGTGCCAACACCAACAATTTCGCCTTCAACTACATAGGCAATTGCCGCCTGAGCAACGGCTAATTTCAATTCATCCTGCGTCATGGTGCGATTCCTTTTACATCAGTTCAAAAATGTCCGGTATTTTATCCGATACGCTCTTTGCAGCGCAGATTTTTGGGCAATCGAGACAATTCACATCAACTTAAACAGCACCAGCTTAAACAGGCCACAAAGGAGGTTCCTCCATGAGGGCAATCTGTTCACGCAGTTCAAGAATACGGTCTTGCCAGTAACGTTGGGTATTAAACCAAGGAAAAGCAGTGATGAAAGCTGGATCTGTCCAACGCTGTGCAAGCCACGCAGAATAGTGAATTAACCGTAGTGTTCGTAGCGCCTCAATGAGGTACAGTTGACGCGGCTCAAACTCATAAAAATCTTCATAGCCAACCAAAATATCCGTTAGCTGCGTCTGCATCTCCTGACGAGATCCCGAGAGTAGCATCCATAAATCCTGGATACCTGGTCCCATCCGGCTATCGTCAAAATCCACAAAATGCGGCCCCGCCTGCTCACCTTGATCTAGCCACAGCACATTGCCCATATGACAATCACCATGTAAGCGAATCAAAGAAACATCCCCCGCTCTGTCATAACACGCTGCAACCCCATCCAGCGCCTGCTGAACAACAGATTGATAGGCCGGCAATAAGTCAGACGGCACGAAGTCGTGCGCCAGTAACCAATCTCGCGGCACCGTTCCAAAAGTATGCGGATCGATCACAGGACGATGTGCGTAGGGACGCAACGCACCAACCGCATGAATACGGCCAATGAACCGCCCTAGCCATTCCAAGGTCGCAGGATCACCGACCTCAGGGGCGCGACCACTTTGTCGTTGAAACAACGCAAAACGGTATCCTTGGTAGGAAAATAAACTCGCCCCCTCGGCATTTTGCATGGCAGGCACAACAGGAATTTCCTGTTCGACAAGTTCATGAACAAATTGATGCTCTTCAACAATCGCTTCATCCGTCCATCGCTGGGGGCGATAAAATTTTGCGATCAGTGGCGGCGCATCATCAATCGCCACTTGATATACACGGTTCTCATAGCTATTAAGCGCCAATAAGCGACCATCGCAGTGCATGCCACAGCTATCGACGGCATCAAGCACAAGTTCAGGCGACAAATCAGAAAAAGACTGGGGGAGTGTTTGTTCATTCATACCCCGAATTGTACGTGGTAATTTCTCTTTTATTTCCCTTTCATCCACCTTTCTTCTCTCTGATCGATGTCTTTCCGTTTGCGTCAAAAAACGATAAAACGCGTTACAGCATGACGACAAAGCGCTACACTTCCGGTATTTACATATTCACATTCAGGTTACACCATGCATTTAGACGAACCACTCAGCGACAAAGAATTTAATGAACTGGACAAATTTCTGATGTCCGACCGGGTTGGCGACGATGGAATGACCATGGATGCCTTGCACGGCTACCTCACTGCCATTGCACTCGGTCCTGAGATGATTCCGATGAGTGAGTGGCTGCCTTTGGTTTGGGGTCTGCCAGACGCCGCTGAACCAAAGTTCAAAAACGAAAAAGAATTACAGCGCATTACGCAGTTGATCGCTCGTTTCATGAACGAAATCCAGATCACATTTGAGGTCGCACCCCAAGAATTTGAACCACTGTTTTGCATACTCGAACAAAACGGCAAAGAATTAATCGACGGTGAGACGTGGGCGTGGGGCTTCTGGGAAGGAATGCAATTACGCGAAGAAGCATGGGAAGCTGCATGGGAATCCGAAGAAATCGGCCCACTGCTACAACCGATCTACTTATTGGGTGCGGAAGAAATCGACGAAGAAGAGCTTCAATTCGTCGATACGCCAGAAAAATGCCATACGTTGGCGCTGTCCATCGAAGCATCGATTCCTGCCATCCGCCGTTTCTGGGCACCCTTAAGAAAATCAGGGGTAACAACCGTCAAACGTGACACACCCAAAGTAGGTCGCAATGATCCTTGTCCTTGCGGTAGTGGCAAAAAATATAAAGCCTGTTGCGGCGCTGAGCCGACCTTGCATTAATTGATCACAAGCTAATCGACCCGTATTAGCGCAGAAAGACTTGAGGAAAAGCTCTAGCGTAAAAGTGATCATTTAACCAAGACTCATGGTACTTTTTGAGTTTGCGTTACTTTTATCCTTTTATTATTCAACAAAGCTGGAGTTTCCCATGAGCTTACAAGAACAATTCAACCTCGCCTTAGCTGAGTCCAAAAATTTACCGGAGCGTCCAGATAACATGACGCTCCTGAAAATCTATGCCCTGTTCAAACAAGGCAGCACGGGCGATGCCACAGGTGATCGTCCTGGTATGACCGACTTCGTTGGTCGCGCCAAGTTTGATGCGTGGGCAAATTTAAAGGGGACATCTCAGGAAGATGCTATGCAGCAATACGTCGACCTGATCAACTCGTTAAAATGAATTAAGCAGATTCGGTGGCGTAGCGCCGCTTAATCCTGCAATCAGATTATCCGCAGCACAATTTGCCATCGCGAGGCGTGTCGCCGGTGATGCGCTGGCAATGTGCGGCGTCAAAACGACGTTACTCAGACTTAAAAAATCCGGATCAAATTGAGGTTCTTTTTCAAACACGTCGAGTCCGGCTGCGGCAATCTGCTTATTGCGTAGCGCAACAATTAACGCTTTATCATCAACAATCCCGCCACGCGCCAAATTGATGAGCGTTGCCGTCGGCTTCATCATCGCTAATTCTGCCGCCCCGATCGTATGATGAGAGGCTGCGGAATACGGCAAAACTAGCATCACATGATCCGCCTGTCGCAACAACTCCTCTTTACTGACGTAATGCGCGTGATTGGCCTGTGCTTCTTGTTCTGGCGAAAGACGTGAGCGATTGTGATAAATCACCCGCATATTAAATCCCGTTGAACGACGAGCAATCGCCTGCCCTATCCTGCCCATACCAATAATGCCCAGTGTAGAGCCATGGAGATCGGCACCGAGGAAATAATCATAACGCCATTTATGCCATTGCCCATCGCGCAGCCAGTGTTCTGCCTCGGTAATACGGCGGGCCGTCGCCATCATGAGCGCCCATCCAAAATCAGCCGTCGTTTCATTCAGAACATCTGGTGTATTGCTCGCTTTCACGCCAAACTCGGTCATAGCAGGCACATCAAAATTATCGTACCCCACCGCCATATTCGCGACCATTTTCAAGTCTGGCAATTGTTGCAATAGTTCGCGATGAATGCGTGCGCTCGAAGTTGTCATTGCACCCGCCTTACCGCGCAGTTTTTCGACTAACTCCGAGGGCGTAAAGACCACATCTTCTTGGTTAGACTCCACCTCAAAGTGCGCAGACAAACGGGTCAGTACTTCGGGAAAAACAGCACGAGCAACTAAAATGGCAGGTTTCATCATTCATCCAGAAAAAAGTAAAATCAAACGGGCTAGCCCAGTGTGTAGGCGTTGACGCTATCTTAACTTTAAATTGGATTGACGATCCGTGATGCATGCGGTTTGAAAAAATTTCATCCGTCCTACATCACCGCGAATCCGTCCTTCTGGTGATCCACATCAATGCAAACACTGCGATATCTGTTTATAATTTGCGCCTATCCTCTGGCTTTTTATTGAACTAAGCGGAAGAGCGCCCTATGAAGTACAAGGCGCCGCTGCATTTGCTTATGCACAAAGTATATAAGCCTGATTTGTGAGATCTGTGAAATTGCCTTAAAATACAAGGCTTTGCAGCCATAGCATGCGTTTTTTTGGCGAATTGGCTGCGCCAACACCCCGAATTTTAAAGATTGGACTGTTATGACCCACGTTGTGACCGAATCCTGCATCCGCTGCCGCTATACCGATTGCGTGGATGTCTGCCCTGTGGACTGCTTCCGTGCTGGCCCCAATTTCTTGATCATTGATCCGGACGAATGTATCGACTGCGCGGTGTGCGTGGCAGAATGCCCAGCCAATGCGATTTATGCCGAAGAAGACGTACCGGCAGACCAACAGCAATTCATCAAAATCAATGCTGAATTGACACGTAAATGGCCTTCGATCACGAAAACAGTCGCTCCACTCGCCGATGCGGATGACTGGAAAGACGTCAAAGACAAACTGCAATACCTGGAACGCTAATCCCATCCAGACCGCCATTGCTGAGGCGATGCCATCATGGCAAGCGGGTAGCAAGAAAATCGCTACCCAACCAATTTTAGGTAATATCAGGAAATATCTCGTCGTATGGAAAATAATCAAACTACACAGGCAAACGGCGTCATCGAAGCCGATGCCGTTATTATTGGTGCGGGTCCGGTTGGCCTGTTCCAAGTGTTCGAGTTAGGTCTGCTCGAAATCAAAGCACACGTGATCGATTCACTGGCGGTGGTTGGCGGTCAATGCGTCGAGTTATATCCTGACAAACCGATTTACGACATTCCAGCCGTGCCAGTTTGCACAGGTCAAGAACTGACTGACAATCTGTTAAAACAAATCGAACCGTTCGAGCCGACTTTCCACTTGGGTCAAGAAGTGACACTGGTTGAGCGTCGTGAAGATGGTCGTTTTGATCTGGAAACATCCACTGGTACGCGCTTCATCACTAAAACAATTTTTATCGCTGCTGGCGTTGGTTCATTCCAACCACGTACGTTAAAAGTGGACGGTATCGAAGCATTTGAAGGCAAACAAGTCTTCTACCGCGTCAAAGATCCTAGCCAATTCCACGGTAAAAACCTGGTGATCTGTGGCGGTGGCGACTCCGCGCTTGACTGGGCACTGAACTTGGTCGGTAAAGCAGAATCCGTCGTTCTGTTGCATCGCCGTGAAGATTTCCGTGCTGCGCCAGCGTCAGTCGCCAAAATGAAAGAACTGTGCGACAACTACGAAATGCAACTGACGATCGGCCAAGTCACTGGCATCGAAACAAAAGATGACGTACTGAGCGAAATCAAGGTAACAGGTGCCGATGGCGTAACACGTCGTATGCCACTTGATAACCTGTTGGTATTCTTCGGCTTGTCACCAAAACTTGGCCCAATCGCTGAATGGGGTCTAGAGATTGAGCGTAAGCAGCTCAAGGTGATGAATACTGAAAAATTCGAAACCAACGTACCTGGCATTTTCGCGGTTGGCGATATCAACACCTACCCAGGCAAAAAGAAATTGATTTTGTCTGGCTTCCATGAAGCCGCGTTGGCAGCATTCGGTGCAGCACCGTATATTTTCCCTGAAAAGAAAATCCACATGCAGTACACAACGACATCGCCAAAATTGCATAAAATTCTCGGCGTGGAAACACCAACGTTCGACTGATGACGACCGATTGCTGCGGCAATCACTCATCTTAAAAAAAGCGCAAAGCAATTTGCGCTTTTTTATTTTTGCGCATCCCACTTGCATTGATCTTCAGATAATGCCTTGATTTGATAAGGCTTTTCTCTGCGCCATCGCTAAAACATGGATAATAGCGTCCATCGCATTTTGAACATTATTTTGGAATACTCTCATGGAAATTAAGGTCAACTTTCTCGATAAGCTTCGTCTTGAAGCCAAGTTCGATGACTTCACGGTGATCGCTGACCAGCCAATCCGCTATAAAGGCGATGGCTCAGCACCAGGGCCGTTCGATTACTTTTTAGCATCTTCTGCGTTATGTGCGGCATACTTTGTGAAGTTATATTGCAATACTCGCAATATTCCAACTGAGAATATCCGCTTATCGCAAAACAACATCGTTGATCCAGAAAACCGGTATCAACAAATTTTCAAAATCCAAGTGGAGTTGCCAGCCGATATCTCCCCGAAGGACCGCGAAGGCATTCTGCGTTCGATTGATCGCTGCACGGTTAAAAAAGTCGTGCAAACCGGCCCAGAATTTGTGATTGAGGAAGTCGACAATCTCGACGCCGATGCCCAAGCTTTATTGACCCTTCAGCCCGGTAACGAAGGGAGCACCTTCATTCCAGGCAAAGATCTGCCGCTCGAACAAACCATTGCCAACATGTCTAGACTCTTAGCTGGACTCGGGATCAAGATTGAAATTGCCTCTTGGCGCAATATTATTCCAAACGTGTGGTCATTACACATCCGCGATGCACACTCTCCGATGTGCTTCACGAATGGAAAAGGGGCAATAAAGGAAAGCGCGCTGGCTTCTGCATTGGGCGAATACATTGAACGTCTCAGCTGCAATCACTTCTACGCTGGCTCATTCTGGGGCGAGGATATCGCCAACGCACCTTTTGTCCATTATCCGAACGAACGCTGGTTTAAGCCTGGCAAGAAAAACGCACTACCCAAAGACATTCTCGATGACTATTGCTTGGATATTTACAATCCTGATGGTGAATTACGCGGCACACATCTCATCGACACCAACTCCGGCAATACGGAGCGCGGCATTTGTGCACTGCCCTATGTGCGCCAGTCCGATGGTGAAACGGTGTATTTCCCCTCAAATCTGATTGAAAACCTTTTCGCCAGCAATGGCATGAGTGCGGGTAACACCCTCGCTGAAGCACAAGTACAGTGCTTGTCAGAAATTTTTGAACGTGCAGTCAAACGCGAGATCATCGAAAAAGAAATCGCGTTACCAGACGTGCCGCAAGAGGTCTTAGCCAAATACCCAGGGATACTGGCGGGCATTCAAGGCTTGGAAGAACAAGGCTTTCCGGTGTTGGTAAAAGACGCCTCATTGGGTGGTCAATATCCAGTCATGTGCGTCACACTGATGAACCCACGTACAGGTGGTGTGTTTGCATCATTCGGCGCACACCCTCGCCTCGAAGTCGCATTGGAACGTAGCCTTACTGAGCTATTACAAGGACGCAGCTTTGAAGGTCTCAATGATTTACCGCAACCAACATTCGTCAGCAATGCGGTCACTGAACCGAACAACTTTGTTGAACATTTCATCGATTCCAGCGGTGTCGTTTCTTGGCGCTTCTTTAGTGCCAAGTCCGATTACGACTTTGTGGAATGGAACTTTGCGGGTCAAGGACTCAGTGCCAATGAAGAAGAAGTGGCAACCCTATTTGGTATTCTCAAAGCAATGGGCAAAGAGGCTTACATGGCTGTGTACGATCAGCTTGGTGCTACGGCCTGCCGGATTTTGGTCCCCGGCTATTCCGAAGTCTACCCCGTTGAAGATTTAATTTGGGACAACACCAACAAAGCACTTCTCTTCCGCGAAGATATTCTCAATCTCCACAAGCTCGATGAAGAGGCCTTGGAAGACTTGCTGGACCGCCTGGAAAATAATGAATTAGACGACTACAGCGACATCGCCACATTGATTGGTATTGAATTTGATGAAAACACCGTATGGGGCCAACTCACCGTATTGGAGTTAAAGCTACTGATCAACCTTGCGTTACAAGACTTTGAAGAAGCGCATGAACTCGTCGGCGCATTTTTGCATTACAACGACAATACCGTTGAGCGCGGTTTGTTTTACCAAGCATTGAATGTGGTGTTGGAAGTCACACTCAATGACGAGTTGGACTTAGAAGACTACATCGTTAATTTCCGCCGCATGTTTGGAAATGAACGGATGGACGCGGTCATCGGCTCTATCGACGGCAGTGTACGGTTCTATGGACTCACGCCAACGAGCATGCAACTGGAAGGTCTGGATCGCCATGCACGTTTGATTGATAGCTACAAAAAGATCCACGCCGCCCGCGCGCGATAACAGCGTATCTTCAAGAGGCGACCGTTATAGACAACGGTCGCCTCATTGCTTCATCACTTCGTTACTTCCTCATTCACCGCAAGCGTCCACTCTACCGAACGACGTCCACCGATGTTGACACCGGTAGATGTTGCTTTAGGTTGGTGGTCCCTGAGAAGTCCGACTAGTGGCACACCGGACTCTTGCGCCAATGCCACATGTGCTGATGTGATGTTTGTTAAAGGCAGAAGAAATCGTTGCGCATAGTGACCTTGTAGACTGCGCCAGCTTAAATACAAAAAACGATCTTTTGGCGATCCGTGACAAAAGTCACCTAAAAAAATCGGTTGCCCTTCTTTTCCAGTTTTGACCTGTAACTGAAAATCAAACACAAACTCGTGATCACTGATTTTCTTCCCCTGCATCAGAAGATCATTTTTATCCTGCAACCCGAAATCGGTCGGGCCGCCATTCCATACGACAGGCCCAACTCCGTCATAAATAAATCTCAATGCAACAGAATCCACAATGAACCCCTCGCGTCATTCGTGATGATTAATTGGCGATCAATCTAAGGATAGAACTGGTTCGTGCATCGCATCTCTATAACGTAAGGCAATCGTTTCGAATTGATCAGCGACGGCCAAAAAGGCATCGAGCACATCGGGATCAAAATGAATCCCTCGTCCCCTCCTCATCACCTCAATCGCCTCTTGGTGAGAAAGAACTGGTTCGTAATCACGTTCAGAAATCAGTGCATCATAGACATCTGCCACAGCCATTAATCTTGCCGAAATCGGGATCGCGTCCCCTTGAATACCGTCTGGATACCCGCTTCCATCCCATTTCTCTTGATGAGAATACGTGATTTCACGGGCAAAGCGCAAGAAGTTGTTACTCTCGCCGAGATGATACTCAACAGACAAAATGATATCGCGACCATAGACGGTATGTTTCTTCATGACATCAAATTCAGCCTGTGTCAGCTTTCCTTGCTTCATTAACACCTTGTCCGGAATGCCAACTTTACCGATATCGTGCAACGGTGCCGATTTATAAAGTAGCTCGATATTCTCGTCGGTCAGTTCGTGCAAAAATCGCGGATGCTCTCGCAACTGAAGTGCCAAGGCTTGAACATATAGTTGCGTCCGTCTGACGTGATTGGACGACTCATTATCCCGTATCTCACCTAATGAGGCCATTGCGAGAATGATGGCATCCTGCATTTTGGCGAGCTTACTTGTTCTGTCCTGCACTAAGCGTTCTAGGTACTTGTTTTGATCACGCAATAACTGCTGGGCACGAAGCAGAGTTAACTGCGTCGCCACGCGCGCCACCACCACCGCTGGGCTGATCGGCTTACTGATGTAATCCACAGCACCTAACAATAGTCCTTTTTCTTCGTCGGCAGGCTGATTTTTTGCTGTCAAAAAAATGACAGGAATATCGACTGTCAGCAAATCTGATTTGAGACGACGACACGTTTCATACCCATCCATTTCAGGCATCATGACATCAAGCAGAATCAAGTCGGGCGCAGGTTGTTGGGCGGCGATTTGCAACGCTTTTGCACCGCTAGTGGCAATTTTTATCCGGTATTGCGATTTAAATAGTCCTGACAGAAGTGCGATATTGTCGGGGGTATCATCGACAATTAAGATCGTTTGCTTTGCTGTAGGATCGACTCTCTGACGCATACTATGGTGGGCTGACATGGCGAACAAAAAACCAAGACAGCCGCGGCTCCCTATTTAATTGACTGCACGTTAATCTGAAATCCATTGCGCGTTGCGCCTTGGCGTAAGTACGCGAGTGCGGCATCAAAATCAAATTGCTTTGCTGCCCGCATTAACTGCTTGTACTGCTCGACCCCAAGTGCCTGCACAATCACATCATTGGATTCCATCATGACATCCACGGCTTCGCCATCGTATTCTGACAATAATGATTCACAGTGGCTAATAACGCTTTGCATTGTTGCTCGATCAAACGTTGGACCCGCGCTCGGCACTTGCTCTGTGGGCTCAGTATCAGCGCGCATCCGTGTGATTGCATGCTCAATTGCAACAATCGTTAATTGCAGTTGCTTTTGGCAAGCATCAAATCGCGAGAGGATATCCCTCGCTTGACTAGACGTCCGAAGTAAGTTTTCCAAATCCTGCGCCATGTATCGGATTTCTTTCGCAGCAATCAGCGCAGCAACCCCTTTCAAGGTATGCACAAGTCGTTCTGCGGTTTGCGTATCACCTTCAACAAAAGCTGATTGCGCTTTAACAATCGCATCGCGCTGATCTTCACAAAAACGTCTGAGCAGCTCTCCGTATAACTCATAGCTACCCATCGTACGTTTCAAGCCCTCTTCGGTGTCGACACCATCGATCAACAAAACGTTGGCATGGCTTTCCTTGTCTTCAGCAACGTAGCTTTGGCGCTTACCGGTTTCATGACTTGGGCACCACTCTGAAATCGTCGAAAATAAAGCCGCTGGTTCAATGGGTTTTGGCAGATGCGCGTTCATCCCTGAATCGAGGCAACGCTGCCGCTCATCAAGCATCGCATGCGCCGTCATCGCAATAATCGGCAGCTGATCGAAGCGATTGTCAGCACGAATCATCGCCGTTGCAGCGTGTCCATCAAGTTCGGGCATTTGCAAATCCATGAAAACCAAGGAGAAATGTTCGGGCGGATGTGCAAGCATTTTTTCGACCGCAATTTTTCCATTGGCAGCAATATCAACAGTGATGCCACTCGCTTCCATTAATTCACGTGCGATTTGCTGATTAATTTCATTGTCTTCCACGAGCAATACACGTAGATCGCTGTATTGCGGAATACTGAGCAACTCTTGTGGTGTGGTCTGATGCTCTTGCTTGGAATAGAGTTCAGCAAGGCAATGGCGAAGGCTGACTGGATTCACGGGTTTATTGATAAATCCATCGGGAACGACGTCCGCACGATGATTGACTTCCTCGCGTCCATGGGCACCAACCAACACAAATAAAGGCGACGAACGGAGCGTTTTAATATTTTTCAACAGACCGATCAATGCAAGACCATCCACATCTGGCATATCCAGATCAACGAACATTAAGTCATACGGTTGATAGACATCGCGCTCTTCCAGTGCATGAATCGCATCGTTTGCGGTCAGCGCAACGTCAACATGATCACACATCGACAGCAAAGACTGGCGTAGCGCATCGGCTGCCAAGTTACTGTCATCGACAATCAAAATGCGCATGTCCTTCAGGGTCTGTGGCAAATGCAACGACGCCTGCTGGGATTGACTAACGCCAAACCACGCAGAAAAGCGCACGGTTGTTCCTTGCCCTGGGGTACTTTCAAGGGAGATATCACCTCCCATCAAATCAACGACACGTTTAGCAATAGATAAACCAAGTCCAGTGCCACCAAATTTACGTGTCGTGGATAGGTCAGCCTGACTAAACGGAACAAATAAACGATGCATCTGCTCCGCGGACATGCCAATACCAGTATCCCTGACGGCAAATTCAAGCTTAATCCGATCGCTCGACTGCTCCAATTCTCGACAGCGCACTTCAATTTCACCTTGCTCTGTGAATTTGATGGCGTTATTGACCAGATTAATTAATACCTGCCCTAAGCGCAAAGCATCCCCACGGAGATGGCGAGGAACGGTGTGCGCCGCACCGAAAACCAGTTCAACACCTTTTTCATAAGCCTGATCGGCTGTCATTGAAGCGATATTTTCCAAGACATCATCGAGGCTGAAGTCGGCATATTCAATCGTCAACTTACCTGCTTCGACCTTAGAAAAATCAAGAATATCGTTGATAATTCCTGTCAATGCCATGCCAGCGTGGTGAATTTTTTCGATGTAATCTTTTTGTTTCGGCGTGAGTTCAGTTCTCAATGCCAAATGCGTCATGCCGATGATGGCATTCATGGGCGTGCGAATTTCATGGCTCATGTTCGCTAAAAACAGCGATTTCGCCTCGGTCGTCTCTTCGGCATGGCGACGTGCCACTTCCGCCTCTTTGAGCTCATTTTGCATTTGCAGTGTCTCTAAACGGATCTGCTCAGCCATGCTCTCTTGTAATTGCGATTCCAGCAGTTTTCTTTGGGTGATGTCCGACATAAAAGACAAGGTCGCTGGCTGACCTTCCCAATCGATCTGCACCGCAGATAGTTCAACCCAAATAATCGCATGAGAAGAAGGCGGGAGGATGCGACAATGAAGGTAATGGTCAGTTTGTTCTGTGTTGATATGGCACGTACTGAAATTTTCAGCGAGCAAGCGGTCTTCCGCTAAAATCAGGTCCAGAAAACGTTGGTGGTGCAACTGCGCTGCATCGCTCGCAAACAAATGGCATGCTTTCGGATTCGCAAACACAATTTGCCCCTGCTGGATCACGAGAATACCTTCAGAGGCATTATTCACTAATTGTCGATAATGTTTCTCGGAACGATTTAGATCCGACTCCAAGCGCCGACGCGCTGAGATATCCATTACCACCCAGACAGTGCCATGCGATAAATCATTTTTATCGACCGCTTGTCCTGAAAACTGCACCCAGAACAACTCACCGTTGGCGCGCCGCATTTGCATTTCTGTCTGATACGGGGCACCCGTTTTAATCACCTGATTGACCTTATCGCCAAACGAAAAATAGTCCTCTCGCGAGACATAGAACTGCTCTAAAGAAGCATTCAAAATCGTATCGCGATGAACACCGTACATTAAACAGAGCGGTGTATTCGCCCACTGAACGCGACCGTGGTGGTTTAAAAAGACGATGCCGACGATCGCATTTTCAAGGATCGTTTCCCGTTCGGCGAGCATGCGCTTGAGTTCTTCATCGAGCGCTTTCCGTTCTTGCATTGCTTCCTCAGCCAAACGGCGAGCTAATTCTGCTTCTTTCAATTCATTTTTAATATGCAAGGTCTGGACATGAATGCGTGTTGCCCGTCCTTGGACCTTCGAAAACAGCTCAAGGTAACGTTGCTGCTCCTTGAAAGCCGCCTCCCAATTTTTTTGCTCTGAATAAATATCGGTAATTTCTTTCATCGCCCGTAGCGGGACGTAGAAATAACCTTTATTGCCGCTCTCATCGATGGCACGGCGTAGATCACGCACCGCATCATGATGACGCTGATGGCAGTGATGTAAATAGCCGCTCACCCACCAGCTATACGGTTTCAGATGTTTATCTTCGAATGTCTCAAGCGAGTGCATCGCGGTCTGCGACAATTGATCCGCCTGCGTCAACTGACCTTTTCTGGCCAAGGTGTAAGCCGCTACTGAAAAACAAAATGCGCGACTCGCAGGGTCAGTATGTAATGCCGCCCTGCCCTCCCCGATGTAGGGGGCAACCGCTGCATAAGCGTCATCATATTTCTCAAGCGAGAGCTTACAAAGGGCAAGCATCGTCGAAATAAAGGGCGCCAGCCAACGCTCATTGGAATCAACTGCAATTTGTCTGGCCTCATCGAGCATCGTTTCGGCATACTCGACGTTCCCACTCATGTAAAAAATTTCTCCCAAATTCGCCAAAATTTGTGAGGCGCGATTGAGAATCTGGAGATGCCGAGCTTGCTCAAGCGCTTTATAAAAGTGACGTATCGCCTCTTCGGTAAAACCAAGTTCTTGGGAGAGAACGGCGAGGATATTGAGGACCAACACCGACAAACGGTGATCCTTGACTGGCAATAAGGGAAGAATTTTAGAATGGCAAAGAGAGTAGGCTTGTTCGGACATGCCGCGCTTGCGCCACACAGCGACCGTACCCAAATTTGCAAAAGCGAGACCCAAGTCATCGCCCACCAACTCAAACATGGCCGCAGTTCGTTCGAACTCTGGCTCAGCCAGCTCTAAATTGCCCGCAAAAAAATCAGCGAATGCTAACAGCGACTCGGCGAACGTCCCCAATACCGGCAATCGGTGGAAAATTGCTTGCTGATGCATCTCGCGCGCAAGCTCTCTGCCGGCACAAGGATTGTCCCGCATTTCATCAAAGACCACGAAGCAGCGCTCACGCCACTCTGCCTCTGACAGATAAAGACTACTACTCATACGAGATACCTTTAATAAGATAAGCGTCCAACGTTGGTTCTACGCAAAGCATTTAAGAATTGTACTTTAATTAAGTGATTCGCCATGGATTTAACATTGATTTACATAGCAAAAGAGCTACATTTGCACCATAAATCCCAAAAAATCTGTAACTGGTTTATGATGCAATGCAATACCTGCTTACAGAAACTACAAAAAGTATTATATTTACCCAGAAACTTTCGCCCACTCCAAGTGGGTTAATCATCTCGTCGGCTCTCCGTCTTTTTCAAGAAAGATGACAACATGCTCTACCAACTTCACGAACTTAATCGCGCCTTCTTAAACCCACTGACTCAATGGGCTGAGGCCTCTTCAAAGCTGTTCACCAATCCGATTTCGCCTCTAGCGCATACTCCTTACGCGCAACGTATTGCGGCTGGTTACGAGTTAATGTTCCGTTTAGGTAAAGACTACGAAAAACCAGCATTCGGTATCACGTCAACAACGATTGATAAGCAAGTTGTTGAAATTGCGCAGACGACTGCAGTCATCAAACCTTTCTGCAAATTATTGCATTTCAAGAAAGTACTCAGCGATAAAGATGTAGCGAAACTCAAACAACCAACGGTCTTACTGGTGGCACCTTTGTCAGGCCATCACTCCACACTGTTGCGTGATACTGTACGGGGCTTATTACCACAGCATGACGTCTACATCACCGATTGGACAGATGCCCGCATGGTGCCATTGTCCGAAGGCGCATTTCACTTGCATGACTACATTTACTATGTGCAAGATTTTATTCGCTTATTGGGTCCTGATGTCCACGTTATTTCAGTTTGTCAGCCAACAGTGCCTGTATTAGCGGCTATTTCGCTCATGGCATCGGATAATGATCCAAAATTGCCAAAAACAATGACCATGATGGGTGGTCCGATCGACCCGCGTAAATCCCCAACACAGGTCAATAATCTGGCGACCGAAAAGAAATTTTCATGGTTTGAAAATACGGTCATCTACAGTGTGCCAGCAAACTATCCGGGTTATGGTCGCAAGGTGTACCCAGGTTTCTTGCAACACACCGGCTTCGTGGCAATGAACCCTGACCGCCACGCACAGAGCCACTGGGATTACTACCAGCACTTGATTAAGGGCGATGACGAATCGGCAGAACAGCACCGTAAGTTCTACGATGAATACAATGCCGTTCTCGACATGCCCGCGGATTATTACCTAGAGACGATTAAAACCGTGTTCCAAGAATTCCGCCTGCCAATGGGTACATGGGAAGTCGAAGGAAAACTGGTGCGTCCGCAAGACATCAAAACTGTTGCGTTATTCACGGTTGAGGGTGAGTTGGATGATATCTCCGGTGCAGGTCAAACGCAGGCGGCGCACGACTTGTGCAGCAACATCCCTGCCGATATGAAGCAAGATTTTGTTGCCCCTGGCTGTGGCCACTACGGGATTTTCTCGGGTCGTCGTTGGCGTGACATCATCTGTCCAAAAATTGGTGAATTTATCAAAAAACACGGCTAATCGCCGAGTCTGACGCTCACCAGCCCATCAGGCCGCTTTCACATGAAGGCGGTCTTTTTATTTGTTGGCCGTAACATTTGTTCTTCGTCATATTTACGTGGATAATTCAGTTCCTTTTTGCTGTTATTGTAAAGTTTGCCGTGTCAGACCACCTCGCCGTACAAATTGAACAACGCTTGCCGCAGACCCAATGTACAAAATGCGGTTACCCGTCTTGCCATGACTATGCCGTCGCTATTGCGGATGGCAGCGCCAACTACAACCAATGTCCTCCCGGTGGGCAAGAAGGCGTCGCACGCCTAGCCACACTCCTGAACAAGCCTGTGATTGCCCTCAACACAGCGCACGGAGAAGAACGTCCCCGACCTGTTGCTTTTATTGAAGAAGAATTTTGCATTGGCTGTACGCTGTGTATTCAGGCGTGCCCAGTGGATGCCATTCTCGGTGCGCCAAAACAAATGCACACCGTCATCCCTCAGATGTGTACTGGTTGCGACTTATGCGTTGCGCCCTGCCCTGTCGATTGCATCAAAATGATTTCTGTCACACCTGGCAAAACAGGATGGGATGCATGGAGCGAGGAACAGGCGCAGGCGTCCCGTCATCAATTTGAATTCAGAAATCAGCGACTGCTGAGAGAAAAACGAGAAAATGAAGAACGTTTAGCAGCCAAAGCGGCGGCCAAATTAAAGGCGCTCGAGTTAGAAACCGCCCAAACTGCAGAAGAAATACAACAAAAAGAACGCAAAAAAGCCATTATCGCCGCAGCAATTGAACGTGCTCGGTTAAAAAAACTGGAAGCTGAATCAGGAAACGCCTCATGAACCCAGCAAAACGCCACGCCATTTTTACCCGACTACAACAAGAAAACCCGCATCCCACCACCGAGCTGGAGTACACCACGCCATTCGAGTTACTCATCGCGGTACTTCTGTCGGCGCAGGCAACCGATGTGTCGGTCAATAAGGCAACACGTCTCCTTTATCCTGTAGCAAATACACCAGCGAGCATCTACGCGCTGGGTGTGGATGGCTTAATTCCTTATATTCAGACGATTGGCTTATTCCGAACCAAAGCGAAAAATGTCATCGAGACCTGTCGCCTCATTCTGACCGAGCACAATGGTGAGGTCCCGCAAGACAGAGAGGCGCTGGAGGCCTTGCCTGGTGTTGGTCGAAAAACGGCCAATGTCGTGCTCAATACGGCGTTTGGGGTTCCAACGATTGCTGTCGATACGCATATTTTTCGGGTATCGAACCGCACGGGTATTGCTCCTGGCAAAAACGTCGATATCGTCGAGCAGAAGTTAATGAAATTTGTGCCCAAAGAATTTCAACAGGATGCCCACCATTGGCTCATCTTGCACGGTCGTTATACCTGCATCGCCAGAAAGCCGAAATGCTGGAATTGCATGATTCATGATTTGTGCGAATTCAAACAAAAAACACCCTTGCCAGACCATACCTGATCTGACCAAGGGTGTTGCGGTGGACAATGTCAGCTACCACTCGTCGTATATCAAACTGAGTGGACCTTAGTTGTCCTTAGTTGACCTTACACGATCTTGCACGCCTCTTCAAAACTCAACCGTGGCGAGCGTGGGAACAACTTACTTGCGTCACCATAGCCCAAGTTGCAGATAAAGTTGACTTTGACGGTCGTTCCCGCAAAAAAGGTAGCATTGACTTTCTCAGGATCAAAACCAGACATCGCGCCACAATCGAGCCCAACCGCGCGCGCGGCGAGCATCAAATACGCCCCTTGCAAAGAAGAGTTGCGGAATGCCGTTGCTTCAATCACAGGTTGATTGCCCGCAAACCAAGAACGTGCATCGGCGTGAGGGAATAACTTTGGCAATTGCTCGTAAAACGCCATATCCATGCCAATAATCGCAGTGACTGGTGCTGTTTTTGTCTTTTCAACATTGCCTTCAGCCATGCAAGCCAATAATTTTTCTTTTTCCGATGGCGAGGTGACAAAAACGATACGGGCAGGTGAAGCATTGGCAGACGTCGGCGCCCATTTCATTAAGTCGTAAATTTCTTGCAACTGCGCAGTACTGACCGGTTTATCCAACCATCCGTTATGGGTGCGTGCTTCTGTAAATAATACGTCCAATGCGTCTTTTGATAACATTCCACTCTCCTTTATTGTTCAGGTTGCATGGCAACCACGATCATTCATCCTTAATACAAAGGCCCTATATCAATCGCATTCGCTCGACCACAGCAGTCGAGCGAAAATCCTTTTACAATAGAGCCCTTTGCATTTCCTTTTCACCCGTCGGCGTTACTTGCCTAACGAGTTAACAGGCTTATTTTAACGTAGTCGTATTTACAGATCGTTTTTATGTTCAATCCCAGCCAGCACGATGTTCGGCGTTTTTTCTGCGATACCTTCCGCAAAATCCATTCTCACGAAATTTTAACGCCACTCGAAGCGATCGCTTCGGATTGGATTCGGCAACACTCAGAGTATGAAGCCGACCTCAGTGACGTGGATGCCGCACTCGAAGCGAACTACAGCGTGGATCAGGGTCAAACAAACCCCTTTTTGCATTTATCAATGCATTTGTCGATTGCGGAACAGATTTCTGTGGATCAGCCACGTGGCGTAAAAGCCGCTTTTCAACTGTTAGCGCACAAGTTTAATTCTGAACACGAAGCACATCATCAGATCATGGAATGTCTTGGCGAAATGATCTGGAATTCTCAACGCACGGGATTACCGCCGGATGGCGAGGCGTATATAGAATCACTGCAACAACGCTGCAGATAAAAAAACCACGCTACGGCGTGGTTTTTTATTGTCGATTGAAGGGCTTCCTTATTTTTTCAGCACCAAGCTACCTGGCAAGCTATGCAAGTAAGCCGCCACATCGAGGATATCCTCATGGGACAGCACCTTCGCTTGCGCACCCATCGTCGCATTGCCACGACCATTTGGGCCATCGACGCCACGTTGGTAGCCTTTGAGTGCCTGTACGAGGTAATCCTCATGCTGTCCGGCTAACCGTGGGTAGCTTGGGTCGATAGGAGAATTGAAGTCTTTCCCATGGCATGCAGAGCAGTTATTTTTTTCAACGATCGCTTTACCATGCTCTACATTGCCTGACGCAAAGGCAGTCAACGAAGTAACTGACAAGGCCATAGCAGCAACAACCATCGAGGTCATCTTTTTCATATCCAGCTCCTTTTCTTATTTTTGTTGGGAATAATAAGCGGCCAGATCGGCGATATCTTGATCAGACAGGCTGCTGGCAATCCCACGCATCGACAGGTGCTTACGTTCACCTTTACGGTACGCTTGTAAGGCACTTTCAATGTATTTGGCAGATTGACCGCCAATCATCGGGACTTGATACACCTCTGGAAATGTTGCTTTGTACCCTGGAATGGCATGGCAACCAATACACATGGCAATTTTTTTATCAGCAGCATCTTTAGCATTGCCAACAACTTCTGCTGCGACTGCTACATGGGCGAGACTCGCGAGAGCGAGGATTGCAAACAGTTTTTTCATATGAGCGAATTGATGTAAACAAACAGAACAATGAAGACAACACCTTGATACTGCGCACCATTTTATATGATCAAAATCAATTGTGCGAAAAAAACACGCTCAAACGTAGTTATTTGGACAGGATACGACAACACTTTTTCGTTGCCTCAAGAAAACCAAGAGAATTGCGCTCAACCCAAATCACGGCAAAATAGAACAGACGTTCGCAGAACCTGCCAATCTGGCTTATACTCAAGTGCAATGGAAGCACGGCTTCTACCCGATCAATCCAATTTGACTCTTAACGACCATGACCCAGGAAACGACCACTCTCCGTTTTGATGGTGCTGACAACTATGTCGCGACCGATGACCTGAAACTGGCTGTGAATGCGGCACTCCGCTTACAGCGTCCTCTTTTGATCAAAGGCGAACCTGGCACTGGCAAAACAATGCTGGCTGAAGAGGTAGCAGCCGCACTCAACATGCCATTATTGCAATGGCACATCAAATCGACCACCAAAGCGCAACAAGGTCTGTACGAATACGATGCCGTCTCGCGCTTGCGTGACTCGCAATTGGGTGACGAACGGGTTAAAAACATTCACAACTACATCGTGAAGGGTGTCCTGTGGCAGGCGTTCACAGCAGAAGAGCCTGTCGTTTTGCTCATCGACGAAATCGATAAGGCAGATATTGAGTTTCCCAACGACTTATTGCGTGAACTAGACCGGATGGAGTTTTATGTCTACGAAACACGCGAAATGATCCGTGCCAAGCACCGCCCCTTGGTGATCATTACGTCAAACAATGAAAAAGAATTGCCAGACGCCTTCCTGCGCCGTTGTTTTTTCCACTACATCAAGTTTCCAGACAAGGACACGATGCAAAAGATCGTCGATGTCCATTTTCCGAAATTAAAAGCAGATTTGTTGTCACAAGCCTTACAGACGTTTTACGAAGTCCGTGACGTGGCAGGCCTCAAGAAAAAACCGTCGACGTCTGAATTTATCGATTGGTTGAAATTGTTGCTGGCGGAAGATATTCCAGCGGAAGCGCTTCGCAGCAAAGACAACAAGGCGATCGTACCGCCACTCCATGGTGCCTTACTTAAAAATGAACAGGATGTTCACCTGTTTGAGCGCCTCGTGTTTATGTCGAGAACCAATCGCTAACAACAAAAAGACGAAAACACCCATTAAAAAAGCGCGCCCCCTCTTCGGCAGCGCGCTTTTTTTTGCTAGCACAATAGCCACTGAATTGATTAATTTGATTAATGAAACAATGAATCAATTCAGTAGTGGGTCGATCACAGTGGCTGTTTGAGTTGCTCCAGAATCGCTGGATTCTCTAAAGTCGACACGTCTTGGGTGATTGTTTCGCCTTTTGCAAGCACACGCAACAAACGACGCATGATTTTGCCTGAACGTGTTTTTGGCAGATTGTCACCAAAACGGATCTCTTTTGGCTTAGCAATCGGACCAATTTCTTTCGCTACCCAATTCCGTAATTCAGTAGCGATTTGTTTTGCTTCATCGCCGGTAGGACGGCTACGTTTCAGCACAACAAACGCGCAGATTGCTTCACCTGTCGTGTCATCAGGCTTACCAACCACTGCCGCCTCAGCGACCAGCGGATTCGCAACGAGTGCGGATTCAATTTCCATGGTGCCCATGCGGTGACCAGAAACATTGAGCACGTCATCAATACGCCCCGTAATCGTAAAGTAACCTGTGTCCTTGTTACGAATTGCACCATCACCTGCCAGGTAGACTTTGCCACCAAACTCTTCTGGGAAATAGCTCTTTTTAAAGCGCTCTGGATCACCCCAGATGGTACGAATCATGGAAGGCCATGGACGCTTCACCACCAGAATACCGCCCTGCCCGTTAGGCAGATCGTGGCCTGTTTCATCCACAATCGCTGCCATAATGCCTGGCAACGGCAATGTGCATGAACCTGGCACCAGCGGTGTTGCACCTGGCAGCGGAGTCATCATATGACCACCCGTTTCTGTTTGCCAGAAAGTATCAACGATCGGGCAATTGCCGCGGCCGATATTGTTGTAGTACCACATCCACGCCTCTGGATTAATCGGCTCACCGACGGAGCCCAGCAAGCGTAAGGACGAGAGATCGAATTTCGATGGATGCACATTGGCGTCTGCATCTGCCGCCTTGATCAACGAACGGATCGCCGTTGGTGCTGTGTAGAAAATCGTCGCTTTGTGTTTTTCGATCATATTCCAGAAACGCCCTGCATTCGGGAACGTTGGAATGCCTTCAAACACGATTTCAGTTGCACCAACAGCCAATGGTCCGTAAGTGATGTAGGTATGACCAGTGACCCAACCAATATCTGCCGTACACCAGAACACATCGGTTGGCTTGATATCAAATGTCCACTTCATGGTCAGGATCGCCCACAATAAGTAGCCGCCTGACGAGTGTTGAACACCTTTTGGTTTGCCGGTTGAACCCGATGTGTAAAGAATAAAGAGCGGATGCTCTGCACTCACCCATTCTGGCTCGCATTCGGAGGATTGTGTAGCGACCAGCTCATGCATCCACAGATCACGACCCTCGACCATTGCAATAGGACCGCCTGTGCGTTGATAAACGATGACGTTACGCACTTTTTCGCAGTCGCCTAAGCCCAGCGCTTCATCAGCAATGGCTTTCAGTGGTAAATGTTTACCGCCACGAACCTGCTCATCCGCCGTGATCACCGCAACGGCACCGACGTCAACGATACGTTCTTGCAGTGACTTTGCAGAGAAACCACCGAACACCACAGAATGTGTTGCGCCGATACGTGCGCATGCTTGCATTGCAACAACACCTTCAACCGACATGGGCATGTAAATCACCACACGGTCACCTTTGCCGATGCCCAGCGATTTCAGACCATTCGCAAACTGACAAACCTTCTGGTGCAACTCTTTGTAAGTGACTTTCGTGACATCTCCACCGTCGGCTTCAAAAATCACAGCAACTTTGTCGCCATTCCCTTTTTGTAAATTGACGTCCAAGCAGTTATAGGAGACATTGAGCAGACCATCGTCGAACCATTTATAGAGTGGCGCATTCGACTCATCCAAGGTCGTGGAGAATGGCTTGTGCCAGTGCAGATTCTCGCGTGCTAAGTTAGCCCAGAAGCCCTCGTAGTCATCTTCTGCTGACTTGCACAGCGCGTGGTAAGCATCCATTCCTGAAATTGCTGCCGTCGCTGCAAACGCCGCTGGGGGCGGGAAAATCCGGGACTCTGCTTTTATTTCTGTGCTATCAGTGCCGTTCGATGTTGAGTCTGTCATGTTTGTCTCCGTCTTGTTTTCAATAAAAATCTTTAACGCTGGAATAAAGCCGAATCAAAGGCAGTAAGAAGCAAGCCAACAATCCGTGCCATGAAACTGGACAGGCTAACCTTAAACGCAGAGACTTACTCAAGCCTTACGATGAATCCTGTCCATTGACACTTCCACGCCGTCGCCGAATTCAATACCAGAATAATACCATTAGCCCCACATTGAAGTTTCATTAACATCATGTCGGGATACACGAGCCTGCGACACAGATGTAAAATAATGTTTTATGTGAATGTAACCCAGCACAGTCCCCATGTTGCTGAGTTATCCTGTGCAACATGACGGGGAAAAAGGTGTCTGCGGTTGAACCAAAGACGAACGAGGAACGGCATTGATTTGTTCTGCAAACGTGCATGCAGAGTACGCGACGAAGCACCCACTATGTCGCTGCTATCGCGTCGAGATGATCGCGTCGTTCCTGACCAAACCTGGTTGCGACATTCACTAAGCAACCCATTTTCACCACTAGCGAAGAGCCACACCATGACAGTCATTAAGCAAGACGATTTGATCGAATCCGTAGCCGCCGCGCTACAGTACATCAGCTACTACCACCCTGCTGATTACATCGCCCATTTGGCGCGCGCTTACGAGGCAGAACAAAGCCCCGCAGCCAAAGACGCGATTGCCCAAATTCTGACGAATTCCCGTATGTGCGCAGAAGGTAAGCGTCCTATCTGCCAAGACACCGGTATCGTCAACGTGTTCCTCAAGATTGGTATGGGTGTCCGCTTTGAAGGTTTCTCTGGCTCGATTATCGATGCCGTCAATGAAGGCGTTCGCCAAGGCTACAACCTTGCAGAAAACAAACTGCGTGCGTCGATCGTTGCTGACCCACAGTTCGAACGTAAAAACACCAAAGACAACACACCAGCAGTTGTTCACATGGAACTGGTACCGGGCAACACCGTCGACGTGAAAGTCGCAGCAAAAGGTGGTGGCTCCGAAAACAAAACCAAATTCGTCATGCTCAACCCTTCTGATTCCTTGGTTGACTGGGTGATGAAAACCGTCCCAACGATGGGTGCTGGCTGGTGTCCGCCAGGGATGTTGGGCATTGGTATCGGTGGTACCGCTGAAAAAGCAATGTTGATGGCAAAAGAATCCTTGATGGATGACATCGACATGTATGAACTCAAACAGCGCGGCCCACAAAACAAAACCGAAGAATTACGTATTGAATTGTGCGACAAAATCAACGCACTCGGCATTGGCGCGCAAGGTCTGGGCGGTTTGACGACAGTACTCGACGTGAAAATCAACATGTATCCAACACATGCGGCATCCAAGCCTGTCGCAATGATTCCAAACTGCGCAGCAACTCGTCATGCGCACTTTGTGTTGGATGGATCAGGTCCTTCTTACATTGAACCACCAAAACTCTCTGACTGGCCAGAAGTTCACTGGACACCCGATACAGAAAAATCGAAACGTGTCGATCTCAACACATTGACCAAAGAAGAAGTCGCATCTTGGAAACCAGGTCAGACCTTGCTCTTGAACGGCAAAATGTTGACCGGTCGCGATGCTGCACACAAACGCATTCAAGATATGCTGGCGAAGGGTGAAAGCTTGCCTGTCGATTTCACCAACCGTGTTATTTACTACGTCGGTCCAGTTGATCCTGTCCGTGATGAAGCTGTGGGCCCAGCAGGTCCAACAACAGCGACACGGATGGATAAATTCACCGACATGATGTTAGAAAAAACAGGGTTGATTTCGATGATTGGTAAAGCCGAGCGCGGACCTGTTGCCATTGAGTCGATCAAAAAACATCAATCTGCTTATCTGATGGCCGTTGGTGGTGCAGCTTACCTCGTCTCCAAAGCAATTAAATCGGCAACGGTTGTTGGCTTTGCTGATCTGGGCATGGAAGCGATTTATGAATTCGATGTGGTTGATATGCCAGTGACGGTTGCTGTCGATTCTCAAGGTACCTCTGTCCACAACACAGGTCCAAGAGAATGGCAAGCAAAAATCGGCATCATTCCCGTCAACTGATAACGTAATTAAGTACTAGTTAAACCCGAACCACCTCTGAGCTTGCACCCCTGCAAGCTCAGATTAGAAAAGGACTATCCCACTATGAAGATGCATCGTTTATCACCTGTCGGGGTGTTTGATTCTGGGGTCGGTGGTCTTTCTGTTTTACAACATATTCGACATATTCTTCCGCACGAATCACTCATTTATTTTGCTGATTCAGCCTACGCACCGTACGGTGATAAATCAGAAGCAGATATTATCGAACGCTGCCTCGCCGTCGCCGAATTTTTGCAACAAAAAGAAATCAAAGCCTTTGTCGTCGCCTGCAATACTGCCACTGCGGCGGCTATCAAAACTTTGCGTGCGCACTACCCAGATCTCATCATCATTGGTATGGAACCTGGCCTCAAGCCTGCTGCGCTCTTGAGTAAAGAAAAGATTGTCGGCGTGATGGCAACGCAGTTCACGCTGCAAAGCGACAAATTCAAACAATTAAAGAATCACTTAGCCACTGAAACAAACGTTCACTTCGAAGAGCAAGCCTGCGTTGGCTTGGTCAATCAAATTGAAAAAGGTGAATTGCGGTCGATCGCAACACTGCGATTAGTACGTCAATTTGTCACGCCTTTGCTGCAATCGGGTGCTGATACGCTGGTGCTGGGATGTACTCACTACCCATTCGTCACTGGGCTCATCGAGCAAGTGATTCGCGAATACCACGCAGAGCAAGGGACACCAGAAAAAATCGTTCAGATCGTCGACACGGGTGTTGCCGTTGCCTTGCAGCTTCAACGTTTATTGGAACAAGGCGGATTATCGCTACAGGCAATCCAGCGTCCACCAACGCTAAGGGCGTATACGACCAGCAGCAAGAGCAGTTTGCGCAACGCATTTAGTCAGTTATTAAAAATACCTGATTCGGCACTCGACATCGCTGCGATCGCCGAAATGCCAAGTGCAGTGAGTACCTGTTAATTTTTTAAACGCCCGCTAAACCAAGTGCATGCATGAAAAAAAGCGACGCTGATGACGTCGCTTTTGTCTGATAAGCGGTGACGATCACCGCTTTGATCACTGTGCCACCATTAGCCAAGCACGGCTGCCATCGCATTGGCTGTCGCTTCGACGTTACCAGTATTGAGACCGGCGACGCACATACGACCGGAGCGCACGAGATACACACCGAACTCTTCTTTCAGACGATCGCACTGTTCCGCAGTCAAACCGGTGTAGCTAAACATACCGCGCTGTGTCAAGAAATAACTAAAATCACGGCCCGGCAATTTCGCACTCAACACATCATGCAATTTGCGACGCATTAATTGAATACGATCACGCATCGCCACGACTTCCGCTTCCCACATTGGACGCAATTCTGGATCACTCAACACACGTGCCACCAATTGGCCGCCGTGCATCGGTGGGTTGGAATAGTTGCGACGGATCGTTGCCTTCATCTGACCCAACACATTGACCGCCTGTGCCGCATCTGGGCATACGACACTCAACGCACCGCAACGCTCGCCGTACAGACTCATGCTCTTAGAGAATGAGTTCGCCACGAAGAAACTCAAGCCTTCATCGACCAGCAAACGAATCGCATACGCGTCTTCATCGATCCCGTCACCATAGCCTTGATACGCCAAATCCAGGAAAGCGATCAATTCACGCTCCCTCAAGACTGGCACCAATGCTTGCCATTGTTCTTTGGTCAAATCAACACCTGTTGGATTGTGGCAGCATGCATGCAACAGCACGATACTGTGTTTCTCAGCAGCTTTAAGCGCATCCAACATCGCATCAAAACGCAAACCACCTGTCGCAGCATCGTAGTAAGGATATGTTTTCACCGTGATACCACAGCCTTCAAACACGGCGCGGTGGTTATCCCATGTCGGATCACTGACGAGCATGGTGGAAGCTGGGAAGTAACGCTTAATAAAATCGCCACCAATTTTCAGACCACCGCTAGAACCAACCATTTGCATCGTCACAACACGCCCTGCTTTGACAGCGGCACTGTCTTTACCAAACAATAATTCTTGGACTGCTGATCTAAAGTTGGCAGCACCTTCCATTGGCAAGTAAGGACGGGCACCAGCATCGGCGACCACCTTATGCTCGGCAGCACGCACTGAAGGCAACATAGGGATCTTTCCTGCGTCGTCAAAGTAAATACCAATCGATAAATTGATCTTATTTGGACGCGGATCTTTGCCAAAGGCTTCGTTCAGAGACAAAATAGGATCGCCAGGATAGGCTTCGACGTGCTGAAACATGATGTGACTCCAGGTTGTTGGATAAGAAATCATCCCATTATCATTGTTCATTATTTAATAAAATAACAGGACGACGCAAAACATGCGCTATTTTGACACACTCAAGTCCAAATAAAATACACACATTACGTCCTAGGAAGGCAATAACTGTATCTGAAACCCCTTTTTGAAGAAAAAACCAGACGTTGTCTGTCTCCATGTCTCAGGGTGAGAAGCGCTCAAAAAAAACGCCCACCAGTGTCAGCTGATGGGCGTTTAGGGAGGTAACAAAAACGATTAATCGCCGCCGTGGCTGTATTCTGCCGCCCCCACTGGCGCATTCACGCCGGATTTACCTTCGAAGAAGAATGGCTGACGCGCTTTTTTGCTTGCCCCCACCTCATTCATCGTTGCCGAATCGTACAGACGGCCATTCAGCATGACCTGTGTCACGCGGTCTGACTGACGAATATCATGCAGCACATCGCCGTCAATGATCATTAAATCCGCCAATTTACCGACTTCTAACGATCCCACATCTTTATCCAGCCCCAGATATTTCGCGCCATTGATTGTCGCACTGTGCAAGGCTTGCATTGGTGTCATGCCACCACGCACCATTGTCCAGAGCTCCCAATGCGCTGCCAAACCTTCCCGCTGACCATGGGCACCCAAGTTGACAGGAACGCCCGCGTTTTGCAACGACGTCGCCAGTTCAGCCTCGCGGAAGACGTTGTAATCTTCCTCCGGTGCAATCTCGCGGCGAACGCTGCGTGACTCCAACACGGTACGTGGCACATATTTGGATAACAAAGGATGCTTCCAGACATCCGTGTGGGCATACCAGTAATGTTCGCCATCCAATCCACCATACGCCACACCCAAGGTTGGCGTGTAGCCGACGCGCGTCTGAGACCACAACTGCGTGACATCGTCATAGACCTTTGGCACTGGCAATGTGTGTTCCACACCGGTATGACCATCAATCACCATCGTCATATTGGCTTGGAACAAGGAACCACCTTCTGGCACCACCATCATTCCGGTCTCACGTGCAGCTTCCAACACTTGTTGACGCTGCTCTCGGCGAGGCTGGTTATAACTCTTCACAGAAATGGCACCGAGCTCCTTTTGACGCTTTAAGTGCGTTAACGCGTCATCCAAACTATTCACCACCGCAGAGAAGTTCGCCTTCGCACCATACAAGATCGTCCCCGTTGAGAAAATACGCGGTGCGACTACAGCCCCGGCACGTTGCATTTCGCTATGGGAGAAAATCTCATTGCTATCGTTAGAAGGATCATGCAATGTCGTCACGCCAAAAGCGAGTGAGGCATAATCAATCCAACTTTGTTGCGGAATGATGCCGCCTTCACCCATACCGCCATGCCAGTGCACATCCACGATACCAGGCAAGATCGTTTTGCCCTTGGCATCGATCTGCGTTGCCCCCGCAGGGATCGCAATGTCACTTGCCTTACCAATTTGCGCGATACGGTTATCAACAATCACGATACGACCATCTTCAATCACTTCGTCGCCTCGCATCGTGGCAATGCGTGCACCCGAGATCACGGTCGTGCCGTGTGGCTTATCTGCCTTTTCGGTAAAGCCAATCTGAACGCCGTGTTCAGCGAGTTTTGGCAATTCCGCGGGCGCACCAGGAACGAAGGTGAACGCTTCTTTCAGATCCCGTGTAAATAACTCATTGCCCAGCGCAAAATGAATTTGCTTGCTATCCCCCGACCAATGCAGGTACTGCGCGGCATTGATATCAAGCTGTTTCACAGGCAGAGAGTCCATTTTTGGACTGATGGTAATGGCTTTACCAACAGCAGGAAGCGGCGCGACATAGGCATGATAACGTTCACCCCATGCCAACCATTGACCGTCTGGAGAAATCGCAAAGTCACCCGCAAAATCCCCCGTTGCCACGGCTTGCTCTGGTTTACCATCGAGCGGCACCCTGACCAGCGATGTCGTCCAATCAACTTCACCCGTGTACTTGGTACGAGTAACAAAGACTTCGCTCGCATCTTTACCGAATTGCGGCGCACTTCCCTCTTCAGTCACAAGGCGTGGTGTACCTTTTCCATCGGCATCCACAAGATAAACACCCGTCTCCATACTAAACCATGGGGTCGTGAGATAACCGCCTTTGGTTTTGACAAAAACGACCTGCTTACCGTCTGGGGAGAAGCGTGATTGCGTGTATTTTCCAGGACGCGTCGTGAGTACTGTTTCTTTGCCACTCGCTAAATTGATAGTACGGACGGAACCTGTTTTCTGATCATCCCATGTTGTAAAGACGACGTTTTTGCCATCGCGTGAAAAACTGGGGAAATATTCAAAATGCGTGGTTTCTTTTGTTAAACGACGCGGCGTACCATTTGGCAAATCACGGACATATAAGTGTCCCAACGCCGAGTAGATGACCTTATCACCCTGCGGAGCCACATTCACAGAACGTAATTGATGCACTTCAAACTGATCCGGCGCCACAGCGTGTGGGAAACGCACTGCTTCGCGGATTTCACGGGTGTCTTTGACATGAAATGGAATTTCTACCGCTTTTTGTGCAAACGGATCCAGACGCCAGATTTTGCCCTTTGCCCAGACGACGATTTCCTTGCTTCCAGGCATCCATGCAAATGACGGATACACGCCCTGCACTGCCCAAGATTCTTGCAAATCACGCTCTAGTTCTGGCCACGCTGCGACTTCTTCACCTGTCTCGAGGTTTTTCAAAAACAATGTTGATTGGTTACGGATTCGACGTACAAAGGCGAGGTATTTACCATCAGGCGATGGCACTGGTCGCACGGCACCCCCTGGGCCACCGGCAATGGCATTGACTTTTCCGGTGCGCAAGTCTTTCCGGAAAATCTGGTAAATCTGTCCATTCGCGTCTTTGTTGTACTCGAATGCATTTCCTTCCGTGGTGTCTTGTGAGTAGTACACATAACGACCATCTGGGGAGAAAGCTGGCTCACCCAGATCTTTTTGCCAATTAGGCTTCTCATTGAGCTGGACGCCAGAGCCACCGCTGGTGTGGTACATCCAGATTTCACCGGATCCCAAAGAACGCGTGCCGCTGTAATGTTTACGCGCAGCGATATATTGTCCGTCAGGGCTCCAGACGGGATTGTTCAGCAGACGATAATCTTCTTTCGTAATCGCGTGAGGATTGCTTCCATCTGCGTTCATCACCCAAATATTGTCACCGCCGTTGGCATCAGACATATAGGCGATTTGCTTTCCATCTGGCGAAAACCGTGCTTGCATCTCCCAAGCGATAGAATGGGTCAATGGTTTGGCCTCCCCACCCTTGATCGGCAGCAAGTACAAGTCACCTAACAAATCAAACACCACTTGCTGACCATCTGGACTCACATCGACACTCATCCAAGTCCCAGTACGGGTATCGATATTGACGGTTTTAGCTTCTCCTGGCGGGTGATTGACATCCCATTTTTTGGCTTCTGCTTCTGGCTTTGCCTCTTGTTTTGCCGGCTCAGCCGCCAATCCATTGAGTGCCGGAAAACACATCATGATTGCCACGACGCCGGGCAATAATCTTGAACTACGCATACACGTTCCCCTTTTTATTGTTCTGCCCAACGGTTGAGCAGCTCATTTATATAGTGATACCCGTATTCTGATACAACACCGGATCAGAAGTTCCGGTCGTCCTCAGATAGAGAGAATGTTTGTGCAAAGGGGGCCAAGACAAAAGAATATCGCGTACTTTGAGAGCGAAATAAATAAAATTCTTATCGCGTGATTGCCACATCGTGATATTGCTGAATCAAGGTCTCACTGACCTTCCAATCCTGCAAAATCTGGTGGCTATGTTCTCCGGGCCTTGATGGCGGCATCGACACCACAGGCGGTGTCAGGCTGAAGCGCGGCGCAGGTGCGGGCTGTGTTACGCCATCGATTTGAATAAAATTATTTCGTGCAACGTTATGCGGGTGCTGTGGCGCTTCTGCCATATCCAATACCGGCGCAAAACAGACGTCGGTGTTCTCAAGAATGCTGCACCACGCCTCGCGCGTTTTGGTTGCAAACAAGGCGGCAAATTTTTTCTTGAGATCGGGCCAACCAGACACCGTCATTTGCGATAAATACGCAGGATCATCAACCCCCGTCAGCTTGAGCAATAGCCCATAAAACTGCGGCTCAATCGCACCGATCGTAATGAATTTGCCGTCCGCGCAGGCATAGCTATCGTAAAACGGCGCACCACCATCCAACAAATTTGCCTCGCGCTCTGTGCTCCATGCGCCATATTGTTTGAATCCGTAAAGCATCGCGCCAAGCAAGGCGGCACCATCGACCATGGCCGCATCAACCACCTGCCCACGCCCGGACTGTTGCGCCGCAAATACCGCGCACAACACGCCAAACGCCAGCATCATTGCACCACCACCAAAATCAGCCACCAGATTGAGCGGCGGTGCTGGGGGTGCATCGGCCCTCCCCATTGCTTGCAGCATACCGGTTAAGGCGAGGTAATTGATGTCGTGTCCCGCTGACAAGGCCAACGGACCATGTTGACCCCAGCCAGTGATTCGTCCGTACACCAACTTGGCGTTGCGAGCGAGACATACCTCCGGACCGACGCCGAGACGCTCCATCACACCTGGTCGAAATCCCTCCAGAAGCACATCCGCTTGATCAAGCAGCGCCAATAGAATCGCCTGATCTGTCGGCTGCTTCATATCTAATGCCAGAGACCGACGTCCGCGCGCCATGACATCGAATCGGGTACCCAGCATAGGAAAGGGATTGATGGCGCCCGGTGATGTTTTCTTATCGATACGAATCACCTCTGCCCCCATATCGGCCAACATCATGGCGGCAAAAGGGCATGGACCCAAACCAACCATTTCAATGACTCGCAAACCCGATAACGGACCACTCATAGACTTCCCTATTCTTGAAATAAACGACGTGGATGTCGATGGCGCAATAACATCAGCAACAGCATCAGCAACAACGTCACAAAGAACGCGAAATAATTTCTTTCATAATCTCATTGGCACCACCGTAAATGCGCTGTACCCGCGCATCGACATACATTTGCGCGATTGGATACTCAAGCATATAACCATATCCCCCAAACAACTGTAGGCACTGATCAATTACTTTGCATTGCAGGTCGGAAATCCAGTATTTCGCCATGGAAGCGAGCTCCGTATCCATACGCCCTTCCAATGTATCCACGATACATCGGTCGATAAAAGTACGGGCAATGGTCGCCTCCGTTTTAATTTCGGCCAAGACAAAACGGGTATGTTGCATCTCAATCAAAGCCTGACCAAAGGCTTTTCGTTCGCGGGTATATTCAACGGTCAAACGCAGTGCACGCTCGATGGCAGCAACACCAGCGACCCCAAGAATCGTACGTTCATAGGGCAACTCCGTCATCAGCTGAGAGAATCCCTTCCCCTCGACACCACCCAAGACAGCGTCAGCAGGCACCCTGACATCATCAAAAAACAGTTCGCACGTGTCTTGCCCTTTCTGCCCCATTTTTTCGAGAATCCTACCGACACGGTATCCAGGACAGTGGCGGGTTTCGACCAGCATCAGCGAAATCCCTTTTGCGCCTGCCTCCGGATCGGTTTTCGCGACAACAACGACGAGATCAGCGAGATACCCATTCGAAATAAAAATCTTCGAACCGTTAATGCGGTAGCCATCACCATCGCGAAGCGCTGTTGTTCGGATGCCTTTTAAATCGGACCCAGCACCAGGCTCGGACATCGCAATGGCCGCAACGAGTTCTCCACTGGCAAGTAAAGGCAGGTATTTTTGCTTTTGTGCTTCGGTTCCTTGATTGAGGATGTAATGTGCGACGATTGCGTGTACATGGATACCGAATGCCATATCACCCGCATCACCCAACTCTTCAAACACAATCGCCTGATGTGCGAAACTACCGCCTGACCCGCCATAGGCTTCAGGAATGTCTGCTAAGAGCATTCCCATCTCGCCTCCTTTATGCCAGAGCGCGCGATCAACGTGCTGTTGGGTTCGCCAACGGTCTTGATGGGGTGTGACCTCCGTAGCGATAAAGCGTTTGATTGCCGCTCTAAACTGTTCAAGCTCAGGATTCATCCAAGGTGACGTGTAATGCATATCATGCTCCTCTCATCGATTAGGCTTGACGATACATCGTCACAACACAGGCCCCGCCGAGACCCAAATTATGCTGAAGCGCCACGCGCGCACCGGCAACCTGACGTGCTCCAGCATTACCGCGCAATTGTTGTGTAAGTTCAAAACATTGTGCCAAGCCGGTCGCCCCTAATGGATGCCCTTTCGAGAGTAGACCACCCGATGGATTGGTTACCACCTGCCCTCCATAGGTATTGTCACCATCGTCGATAAATTTCGCAGCACCACCTTCTGGGCACAATCCAAGCGCTTCATAGGTGATGAGTTCATTATGCGCAAAACAATCATGCAGCTCGACGACGTCGAGGTCTTCCGGTCCAATCCCGGTTTGTGCATAGACCTTCGCGGCGGCCTCTTTGCTCATGTTATAACCAACGACGCGCATCATGTCGTCGCTGTTAAAGGTATCAGGTCGGTCTGTGGTCATCGCCTGACCGGCGATATACACTTGCGTATTGAGATGATGTTTCTTTGCAAATTGCTCAGAAACCAGCACGGCAGCAGCCGCACCACAAGTCGGTGGGCATGCCATCAACTTTGTCATGACCCCAGGCCAGATCATCGTGGCATTCATGACGTCTTCAGGGGTCACTACTTGTTTAAACAAGGCAAGAGGGTTGTTTGCGGCGTGACGACTTGCTTTGGCACGTATCTTGGCAAATGACTCCATCGGCGTACCGTATTTCTGCATATGGCTCAGACCCGCACCACCAAAGTAGCGAAGTGCTAGGGGAATATGCGACATACCAACCAAGCGCTCTGTCACCTCATCGAAGCGATCAAACGGACTTGGCCGATCTTGAAATACCGCGCCCAAAGCGCCGGGGCTCATCTGTTCAAACCCCAATACCAACGCACACTCAACCGCGCCACTGGCAATCGCTTGGCGCGCGAGAAACAAAGCAGTCGAACCCGTCGAGCAATTATTATTGACATTGACGATAGGGATGCCTGTCATCCCAACTTGGTATAGTGCTTTCTGTCCCGCTGTGGAATCGCCATACACATATCCGACATACGCTTGTTCAATCAGATCATAACCAATACCAGCATCCGCCAACGCCTGCATCGTCGCGTTCGCTCCCATCTCGTTATAGACTGCGCCCGTGCCAGGTTTGGCAAAGGGAATCATACCAACGCCCGCCACAACAACTTGTTGGCTCATGTTTGTCTCCATATTTTTGTTTGGATCCTGGCGTCGATGAAAAAAGCATTGCCAAAATCATGGTATTGTTTAATATAGGTCACGTGACCAATAATCATAATTTATAGGTCAAGCGTACTATTTGTCAATGTGAATTCAAGTTGCACCGCATCACAACACAACACAACACAATCAATCCAAGTCCCAGCCGAGCTGCATGATGATACAAAACCCTCTCCATACTTCGATCAAAAACAAATCCTCCAGCACGACAGAAAAGGGATTGGGCAGAATCAACGAAATCCTCGAAGCGGCGCGTCATCTTCTCGCCAGCGAAGGGTATGCAGGACTATCGATGCGCAAAGTTGCTAGCGAAGTGGGCATTAGCCTCAGCAACGTCCAGCATTATTTTCAGAGTAAAGATCTGCTGATGGAGGCGGTTTTACTCATGACGATGAATCAGTTTCAGGAAAAGCTCGATCACATTACCAACGTCATGCAACAGCAACCCCGCATAGAGCAATTGAACTCGGCGATTACGATGTTTTTAGAAGAACTCAGTAATCCCGTGACATACGGCATGTTTTTCGAAATTTGGGCACTAGCGGCACGCCATCCGTTTGCCTCTGCATTGATGGACAAAATGATCGCGCGAGAACGTAAAGCCATTTTCAAACTTATACAGGGTCTTAATCCTGCCATTTCGGACGAGGAGTACACACTCCGCGCCACATTGATCGTCGCGCAGGTCGAAGGTCTCATGCTTTTCCGTTACCATCGCCAAACACAGAAAACGGAAATGCTTGCGGTCCATGCTGCATTGAAAAAATCCATCATGACACTGGCAAGCTGCGAGTAATAAACGAAGAACATGACTTGACGCCGTAGACGAAAAAAAACCCGTCACATACATGACGGGTTTTTTTATGAGAACGTCGCGTTAAACGGCGGGAGAGCTGGCTGAAGCATCCAATGCTGCTGGGGTTCCAGCTGAAGTTCCAGTTGGCACATCGGCTTCGTGTTTTCCAGAGATAAAGACATACATCGCTGGCACCACAAACAACGTGAACAACGTACCGATCGACAAACCAGTGAAGATCACCAGTCCCATCGCATGACGACCTGCTGCACCTGCGCCAGACGCGATCACCAATGGGATCACACCAAACACCATCGCGGCTGTTGTCATCAAAATCGGACGCAGACGTTCGCCGGCGGCTTCTTCGATCGCATCACGCTTACTCAAGCCTTTTTTACGCAATTGATTCGCAAACTCAACGATCAAAATACCGTGTTTACTAATCAGACCCATCAAGGTCACCAGACCCACTTGCGTATAAATATTGACGGATGAGAATCCCCAGAAAATAAAGATCATCGCACCAAATAACGCCAGTGGTACAGAGACCAGAATAATCACAGGATCACGGAAGCTTTCAAATTGTGCCGCTAAAGCCAAGAACACAATAATCACCGCAAACGCCATCGTCACCAAGAAGCCACCGGATTCATTCATGAACTGACGTGACTGACCAGCGTAGTCAACCGTATAACCGGTCGGCGCAACTTCTTGTACAAGACCTTTCAAGTAGCTCAATGCCTCGTCTTGCGATACACCTGCCACGCCTGAAATGGTTGCCGAATTCAACTGTTGGAAACGGTTGATCGCTTCAGGAACGACGCTGTAAGAGAAATGCGCCACGGTATTGGCCGGGATCATTGTTCCAGATGGAGTACGGATATTGAAATCAAGCAAACTATCTGGATTCAGCCGATCCACTTGTTGCACTTGAGGGATCACTTTGTAAGAACGACCAGCAATCGAGAAGTAGTTCACATAAGCACCGCCCAATGCTGCACCAAGCGCTTGGCCAACACCTTGTTGTGTCATGCCCAATGCCGTAATTTTGTCGCGATCCATTTCCAATGTCGCTTGTGGCTTATCCAACTTCAAATCAACGTCCATGAAGTAGAACTTACCCGAAGCACGTGCCTTGTCCATCACTTGTTGCACGATGGTATTCAGATTTTCAAAAGGTTCCGTCGTGGTAATCAGGAATTGAACTGGCAATCCTGAAGAACCCGGCAAGGCGGGGAACTGGAACGCCGCAATACGAGCACCGGCGATCTTGTTCCATTTTGCTTGCAGATCTTGTTGAATTTCCTTTGCACTGCGGGTACGTTCGCCCCAGTCTTTCAGCAGCACACCACCGATACCGGCATTGGTGGTTGGCACGCCTGTGATTTGGAACATTTGCTTGTATTCAGGCATATCGTGACCAATTTTGAACACCTGATCCGCGTAGGTCTGCATCTGATCGGATGTGGCTGTTGGTGCACCGACGACCTGTGACAACACAATGCCTTGATCTTCTTCTGGTGCCAATTCTGACTGCGACATTTTGAACATCAGACCCAAAAGAACAATCAGGATCAAGCTCATCACGATCAGCACAGGCCAGGTATTGAGCAGGCTATGCAAAATACGCAAATAACGACCACGGACACGTTCAAACGTATGATCAATGAACTTCACAAAACGACCTTCGTTTTGATCCGCCGAGAAAAAACGAGAACACATCATCGGCGACAAGGTCAACGCCACAATCCCAGAAACAGCCACAGCGCCAGCCAGTGTGAAGGCAAACTCAGTAAAGAGCGCACCAGTCAAACCGCCTTGGAAACCAATCGGCACATACACCGCCACCAATACCACGGTCATCGCCAGAATAGGTCCACCCAATTCACGTGCGGCGATTAAGGACGAATCAAGAATTGACTTCCCTTCTTTCATGTGACGATCGACGTTCTCGACCACAATAATCGCATCGTCAACCACCAGACCAATCGCCAATACCAGCGCGAGAAGGGTCAGCAAGTTAATCGAATAGCCAAACATCAGCATCACAAAGAAAGTACCCACCAATGACAACGGCATCGCAATCACTGGCACCATGACCGCGCGGAAACTACCCAAGAAGAGGTAAATCACCACCGTCACAATCACGAGTGCTTCTAGCAAGGTTTTAACGACTTCTTCAATCGATGTATTAATAAACTCTGTTGAGTCATACACGATCTGCCCCGTCAGGCCGTTTGGCAATTGGGACTGGATTGGCGGGAACGCGGTACGAACACGTTTAGCCACATCAAGAATGTTCGCCTCAGGCGCTACTTTGATACCAATAAACACGGACCGTACGCCACTAAACGCAACGTTGAAATCATAGTTTTCGGAACCCAGTGTAACGGTTGCGACATCTTCTAAACGAACAATGGCATCGCCATTTTGTTTGACGGCGAGTTTTTTAAACTCTTCCACCGAGTGCAAGTCCGTTCCTGCTGTCAGCGGCACTGTCACCATTTGACCTTTAGACGCACCAAGCGCCGTCAGGTAGTTGTTGCTGGTTAAGGCGGCGCTCACATCAGCTGCTGTAACGCCCATCGCCGTCATTTTCTTGGCGTCTAACCAAGCACGCAAGGCAAATTGACGGGCACCTAATAATTCAGCCGTCTGCACACCCTCAATCGAATCGAGCTTTGGCTTCACAACACGAATCAAAAAGTCCGTGACGTTATTGGTCGGCAAAGTATCACTGTAAAAACCCATGTACATCGCATCTGTGGTCTGGCCGGTTTGAACGGTCAACACAGGTTCTTGCGCTTGCGCTGGCAATTGGTTTTTCACCGAGTTAACTTGCGTGTTAATTTCCGTCAACGCACGATTAGCATCGTAGTTCAAACGCAAAGTAGCGGTGATCGTCGACACACCACTGCTGCTGGATGAAGACAAATAATCGATACCCTGAGCCTGCGCGATGGCAGATTCGAGTGGCTGGGTAATAAAGCCAGCGACAGTTTGCGCGTCGGCACCGTAGTAGGTTGTCGATACCGTCACCACCGCATTTTGTGTGCGAGGGTATTGGTTAATCGGCAAACTAAACAAGGAACGCAAACCGAGCACGACGATCAGCAGGCTCACCACCATGGCAAGCACCGGACGCCGGATAAAAATATCGGTAAATTTCATCGTAGCTCCTCTTAGTGTTCTTGCGGAGTTGGATTCGGGTTGTTTTTAGGTTGCACAGAATTATCAATCAGCACTGGCGTACCGTTTTTCAATTTCAACTGTCCACTCGTCACAACCACTTGTCCAGCTTGAATACCCGTCAGTACGGCAACTTGATCACCGCGTGTTGCACCTGTTGTGACAAATACCTGCTGTGCCACTTGAACTGGATTACCTTTCTCATCCTTTTTGTCCCCGTCCTTGACGACAAAAACGGTCGAGCCATAAGGGTTATAGGTAATCGCTGTTTGTGGCAACGTGATAAATTTATTTTTATCACCCACATCCAATGCCACATTCGCAAACATGCCTGGCAATAACAATTGCTTCTGATTGCTCAGGGTTGCTTGCACTTGGACATTACGGCTGGACGTATCAACTTTCGGACTAATCGAGCTGACCTGACCAGTGAACTCTTGACCAGCAAACGCGTCGCTTATGACCTTCAGATTTTGTCCGACTTTCAATGCACTCACTTGTTTTTGCGGTACGAAGAAATCGACATACACTGGATCAATCGTTTGCAATGTCACTAACTTGTCGCCTGTATTGACGTACTGGCCAGGATTGACTGTCGTGATACCGAGACGACCGTTGAAAGGTGCGCGAATCGATTTTTTCTCTACCAAGGCTGCTTGTTGGGCAACTTGTGCACGCTTGCTTTTTAAATCAGCAGCATCAGCATCTACTTGCGCTTGGCTCACGCCTTCAGCAGCCAATTGCGCTTGATCACGTTTCAATACTGTCGCGGACAATTCTGCAGCTGCCTCTAACGCATGCAACTGAGCGATATCAGCGTCAGCATTGAGTTGAATTAACAAGTCGCCGCGTTTAACGTTCTGACCTGATTTAAACAACACCTCACGAACCAGACCTGTTACTTCCGAACTCAAGTCCACACCACGGAAGGCACTCACCGTACCAACCGCCGCAATCTGTGGCTGCCATTCAAGCACTTCAGCCTTCGCAGCAGACACTGTCTGCGCGCCTGGTTTTGGGGCACTCGCGATCAATTGTTTAATTTGCAGAAATTTGCCAAAAGCCAGCACGGCGATCAACACCACCACACTGCCTAGCATAATGAACATACGCTTAGTCATGAACACTTCCCCTTACATTTCAAAATTCAAATGGAATATCGGTTTATTTTGATTACTGTGACGCTTTACTCGTGGCAGTTTCCGCTTTGGAAATGTCCTCTAGCTCAGGCCGGTTCCACCAGCCACCGCCCATCGCCTGAAATAAAGCAGCAGTGTCCGCATAACGATTTGCTTGTGCCTGCACCAAATTAATCCGGGCAGTCTGATAAGTACGCTTGGCGTCGAGGAGTGCCAACGAGCTCACCCCACCCAATTTGTATTGTTTGGTTGTCAGATCCAAGGTGTCCTTCGCCAATGATTCTACGTCTGCCTGTTGCTTGAGCGTCTGCGCATCCAATTCCAACGCGCGCAGCGTGTCGGCGACGTTTTGGAATGCAGACAACACCGTCGACCGATATTGTGCAGCGGCTTGGTCGTATGCCGCCTCTGAAGCGCGGCGTTTTGCGGACAAGGCACCGGCATTAAAGATTGGCGCCGCTAAACCGCCGCCGAGATTCCAGAAACTCATGTTATTGGTAAAGAGTTTGCTTGAATCTGTCGAGGTATATCCGTAACTGCCAGTGAGGGTAAATTGTGGATATTGGTTTGCAGTTGCCACCCCTACTTGTGCACTCGCTTGATGCAACAAACTCTCTACGGCGCGAATATCTGGACGCTGACGCACCAATGCCGATGGCACAGAGACCGGCAATTCTTGCGGCAATTGCAGGGTCTCAAGATGGAATTCCGGCAAATCGGCATCGCCAGGTAACTTGCCAGCCAACACTGCTAACTGGTTACGGGTCTGATCGAGTGATTTCTGGAGAGCGGGCACACTGGCGCGAGTTTGTGCGACTAAATTACGTTGCGATAACAAACTCGCCTTCGGAATGGCACCAACCGAGAATTGCTTCTCAATCACCGCTAACTGCGCTGTCTGTGCATCAAGAATATCTTGGGTCGCTTTTAACTGCGCACGGAATGATGCTTCGCGAATCGCTGTTGTCACAACGTTAGAAGTCAACGTGAGATACGTTGCTTCCACTTGAAAGCGTTGATATTCCACACCTGCCTGTAAGCTTTCCAAACCCCGTTTATTTGCACCAAATACGTCGACGGAATACGATACATTCACCGACGCATTGTAGAGGTTCAGAATCGTCCCGCCAGGGATATTGGTTGACACGGCTGATGCGTGTTCACGTTGGGCTTGCAAATTACCGGTGACACTCGGATAGAGCGTTGCGTCTGCTTGGGCATTGTAGCTTTCTTGTGCCTGACGCAAAGCAGCTTGTGCTGAGGACAATGTTGGACTGTGTTTCAGTGATTCTCGGATCAGCTTATCCAACGCTTCCGAATGAAACACTTCCCACCACGCAGCGGGAATTTCCTGTCCTGTCGACAGCTTTTGCGACTGCCCGGCAAAGCCCTTCGTTGCCACTGTCTCTTTAACAGCACTACCGCCACCGTAAGAGTACTGATCGGAACTCACCGGCGCGGCCGGCGAATGAAAGTCGGGGCCAACCGCACACCCGCTGATAAGCAATCCCGTTACTAGTGCACTACCAGTATTTGTAGCGAGTGCACGTAGGGGACTTTTTTTGAACATCCTTGCTTTTTTCAATTTTCACACTCCTGAAATACACAATTAGGTTGGGAATGAGGAATTGAGTCTCATAAAACTGACTCAAAAGTCATTAACATCATACACTAGATTTTGGATTGCTTATTACACAATGTAACGGCGTCGGAGAGAAAGAGGCGTGACGCGCTTTTTGATGCCTTATCAACAACTACCCCATTAAATCGTGACAAGGGGTTTCAAATTGTAAAAAAAGTGTCTTAAGTTTGCCCCAAGTGAACGCAAAATGGCAAGCGCATTAGCGCCAGATCAATGTCAACAACAACGAATAGGTGTAGAGCAGCGACCGCATTATTTCCTAAAGCAAACAATACTTTGAAGGAATTATTTTTAAAGCATGATTCAAGCTTGTTCAGGAAAACAGCAAATGCGGTACTGAAATCGCGGCAAGTAGCAACACAAACGACAATACCGTTGACGCAAATAATGCAATCCCAACCAATGCATATTCAGCGTGCCCTTTGTTGTCTTTTGCGGAAAAAACCAGCAAATTAGCGGCAATAGGTAACGCAGCGAACAAGAGATAAATCTTGGCATCTAACGAAGTTATGATGCCAAGTGGCACCAATATCGACTGCAGAGTCATTGTAATGAGCAAAATACAGACAAAGCGCGATGCCAACAGCTTACCCAGCATGGCCCAAGGAATGTGACGGAGTTGTGTATGAGCGATACTCATCCCGACCAAGCCCATGCCACATATCGACGTCATCAGCGTGCCAGCACTTAGCACGAATCCGCCCTCTTTTAATAACCACTGATCCGCACCGGGAATACACAACCGAATCCCCGCGGCAATCACGACAGCATAAATAGAGGGGATCTTGGTCAACTTCGAGAGCCCACTCCACCAAGAACGGCCGTCAGCGGTCGCCAATGAATAGCCAATCGTATTTCCAAATAACATCCCCCCCACATAAAAAGCCGTCATGATGGCAGCACCCTCGGCCCCATACACGGCCTGCACGATCGGGATGCCAAACCAACCAATATTCAAATAACTAAATAAACAGGAAACCATCCCCGGTGCCAAACGATCTGCAAACTGACGACGCAGGGCATAGCCGGCGACAGCCAAACTACAGCTCGTTATCAGCGCTAGCCCAGTAAGAATGAAAAAATGACCGGCATCCGAAGACAAAGCGCCTTTCAATACCGTGATGGGAATGAAGACATAAAACAAGCAATTCGCAATCAACTTCTCTCGGAGCGGTGTCTGACGCTTGACGACATACCCTGCCAGCACATAGACATAAGCGGGGACCAATTTTGAAATCAATATGGAAAGGGGAAACATAATGAATGAAAACGCAAAGAGGTAATCATTTTATAACGCCCTGCCGCTCAGAAAACGGAATCACTTGAACAATCCGCCAACACTTTCTTTCCGAAGGATCAGTACAAGACGTTTATTGGCGGGATTTCGGTAATGGCTCTGCCAACATGGCTAAACTTGAAGCCTTCGCAGGAAATACGGGTTGACGTGCTTCAGGCGCCTCCCATCCATACAGAAATTCACATGCCGCGCCGCAGATTCGCCCCTGACAAGCGCCCATACCAACCCGTGTCATCAATTTGGCTGTCCGCCAATCGGAAAATGGCGTGAGCTCTTTCGCAGCAACATCCTCACATCGACATACCAAGGTGTCGGGCTGACATAATTGTGCTAAACGCGGGTCGACATTGAATGTTTTTTGCAAAAGACGCGCAAAATGCTGGGCATGGTTTCGCTTAGCCATATCTTCGGTAGATAGTGGCTGATCCGTCGCACTGAAGCCTGCGATGCGACCTTCGATCAGCGCCTTGTCAACACCCGCAATGCCTGTTGCTTCACCTGCAGCCCAAATATGAGGCTGGCTCGTACGCTGCTGCTCATTGACGGTGATCGCTCCATCGATTGACTGGCAAAGCAACACATCAGCCAATGCCAGATTGGACCGCAAACCAAAGCCACACGCCAACACATCGCACGCCACTTCTTCACAACCGTGATCAGTTTGTAGACTCACAGATTGCACCTGCGTCACGCCTTGGGCTGCACTGACCACCGTGCCAAGCTTATATCGCCACGGCTTGATCATCCAGAGCAAGCCTAAGGCCTGCCACCATTTGGGACGATGATGAAAAAAGAGTGCACTAGCAAAAGTCCATAAACGCGATAAGGGACGTTGCTCAACCACCGCAACCACCTCCCCACCTGCTTTTTTCACGGTCGCCGCGACAGCCAGCAATAGCGGTCCCGTACCTGCAACAACGACGCGTCGTCCAGATAAATCGGCACCGGATTTAATCAATGCTTGTAGACCACCCGCACCCGTCACTCCAGGCAATGTCCATCCCGGAAACGGCAAGAGAAGTTCTCTTGCCCCGGTACATACAATCAATTTGTCCCACTGAATGATCTTGACACCATGCGGTGTTTCTACCATGAGCCGATGCGCATCCACGACGGCAATCACGCGCGCGCCGAACACGCATTGCACATGAGGCTGCTCCACCAATTGCGCATATAACGCGGCGCCTTGCGGATGAGACGCATCAAGACCACGACGCCAAATCTGACCGCCAGCCTCACTGTTTTCATCGAGAATCACGATACCTTGGGCGTGCGCAGCAGCAGCGACCGCCGCGGCAATGCCAGCCGGGCCAGCGCCAACGATTAAGATCGATGTAATGATTTCCTGCGATGTCAGATTAGTCGCGTGCATTTTCACCTCCAGTCTCAATCACCATACCCTCTTTGCACCAGACCTGACAGGCAAGTTGGTGTGGTTGATCATCAACCGTCACGCGACATTCTTGACATACCCCCATGCCACAAACGGCGAAGCGAGTAGCGCCTGACACGGCGGCTCTGGTTGCGAGCGTATTTTTGGACAACAACAGTGCTGCCACCGTCATTGGCTGTTGTACTGTGATCCACTCCCTATTTAAACAAACCTGAAACGGTGTCTGCCTGTGCTGCACATCAATCATCTTCCAGTCACTCCATTGAAAAAGCGCGATGGCGTATAAGGGGCAGCGTCGATCGCTGTTGTCTTTCCCAAGAGTTGACTCGTCAGCATATCGGCTGTTGCTAAGGCAGTCGTGACGCCTAAGCCTTCATGTCCAGTGGCAATCCAAACCCCAGGACGATGGGGATGTGCACCAATCATCGGCTGCCCATCGGGCGATGCTGGACGCATTCCGGCCCATGATCGAATCACATGCATCGTAGCGAGACACGGCAACAAGCGAATCGCCGATTGCAACACGGCCCCGATTGCCACAGGAGACACTTGCGTATCCGACTGGCCATCCTGACGACTAGAACCAATCAACCACTGCCCCGTCGCACGGGGCTGAACATTGGCGGCGACACTCAAGCCATCTTCGGTCATATTGTGCTGACCATAATCCATGCTAACGATCTGATGGCGAAGGCGACCGGGGTAACGATCCGTGATCGCTAAATGCCCTTTTCTTGGAAACACTGGTATCTCTGGTAATAACGTTGTGGTGCCGAGGCCTGCCGCAACGACGACATGTTGCGCAGAGAACTGACGATCATCATCCAGCATCACGCTCACAGAGCTTCCGGAACCTTGTCGCAAGGAGTTCACACGCTGACCGCATAACAATTGCCCACCGAGTTGGACAAGGTCGTGCGCCATTCGATACGCAATAACCGGTGGGTAGACGACACTATCCCCAGTAACACGTACAGCGCCAGCAAGACCTTGGCGCAGTGCAGGTTCAAGCTGAGAGAGGTCTTCTGGGCGAATTACCTCCGCTTGCCATTGCCGTTGGTTTAAGCGCTCTGCGCGCTGCTGCGCTTCGATCAATTGTGCGTCGTTTTCTGCTACCCATAGCGTGCCAGTTTGGACGACTTGTCCGATCCCGGGGTGTTGATCGACCCAGTCCCGCCATAATTTGAGCGAGAATAAGCAAAGATCAAGTTCTTGCACACTTTCATCGAGCGCAACAAGGTGCCCCATCCCCGCCGCAGTAATACCACAACCAGGCTGCGCAGCCTCAATCAACAGCGTGCGCATGCCTGCTTGCTGCAAACTCACCGCACAGGACGCACCAATGATACCGCCACCAACAACAATGACATCCGGCTGCACAGCGACCGCCCGTTAGGCAAAGGATGGCAAGGTCGGACGTGTCGCCAAGGAAGTACGCACAATGTCTTCCACTCGGCTCCGCAAATCCGCTTCTAACGGAAGACGTGGTGCGCGGACACGCTCATTCGATTGAATCACCAATGCCTCGACCAATTTGATATTTTGTACCAAGTAAGTCGACACATCCAAATCAAGCAAAGGACGGAACCAGCGATAAATATCGAGCGCCTCGGCATAACGTCCCGCTTGAATTAAACGATAGATCGCTACAGTCTCATGCGGAAATGCCACCACCAAACCAGCTACCCAACCAATGGCACCTGCAGTCAAGGCTTCAAAGGCCAGATTATCGACACCAGTGAACAGATCATAACGATGACCAAGACGACGAATAATTTCTGTTGTACGTCGAATATCATCAGACGATTCTTTCACTGCCACAAAACGTTTGTCGTCGGCAATTTCTTCGAGCATATCTGTCGTGACATCAACACGATAAGCAAGACGGTTAGAGTAAATCATGATCGGCAGATCAGCAGCGTTCGCAATGGCACGCAAGGTCGCAACGGTCTCTTTGTGGTTACTGTGGTAAATCGTACTTGGCACAACCATCAGACCATCAGCACCAGCACGCGCCCCTTTTTCTGCCAATGCGCACGCATCGCGGGTCGCTGCTTCTGCTACCGTTAAAATCGCAGGTCGGCTTCCGGTAACAGCTTTCGTCAGCTTGAGAACATCAATACGCTCCGCATGCGAAAGCAAAGGTCCTTCGCCAAGGGAGCCACACGCGATCAAGCCGTCACAGCCCGCTTCCATCAGGTACCGAAAGCAACGCTCCATTTCATTGAAATCTAGTGCATCCTGCGGGGTAAATTTAGTTGTTACCGCCGGTATCACGCCACGCCACATCGTCGTCTCCTTGTCGTTACCTACATTGAAATAATTCACTCGATACTACGCATTGTAGGTCGCAGTACACCCCAAGTCTTGACCAATGTCACCGAAGTACATGACGAAATCTGCACAATAGAACCCATGCCATTGTTGGGATCATTGTTGGGATCACAGCACAAGAAAAAAGGCTTTTGACTCGTTAGTCAAAAGCCTTGAAGAATTGTTTATCGGACTACGCTGAACGTATTACGACCAGTAAAATATCAAGCAAGCGTGCTGAAAAAATAGACCCCCATCATTGCGATGGCAGCGCCGATACCGCGGTAGACAGTATTTGCCTGCTTGCTGGAAGTCATCTGGGATAGAGAGCGTGTCGCAAAAAATCCGACAGCGTGCAAGCCAATTGTCGCCAATAAAAAGCCAACGCTAAACCAAGCACCCGAGGCACCAGCAGGCAACTCTACACCGTGTGCGTAGCCGTGTGCTGCAGCAAATAATGCCACCAAACCCACACTCGCCGACACCGGCATACGCACTGTCAGCGCGATACACAAGCCAAGTACCAACACCGACGCCGCAATACCTGCCTCAATACCAGGCACTATCAACCCCGAGATCCCCGCCAGCGCACCCAGCGCCATCAGTAAGGGAAACACCACCGGCAATAACCATTGTGCTGGACGAGGATTCTTTGCTGCCCACATCCCAACTGCTAACATTGCCAACAAATGATCCAATCCTGTTAATGGATGCATCAGTCCCGCTTCAAAACCGCCAACGCTGTGCATCACGCTGATGTGCGCCGACGCCGGCAAAGCCACCACCAACAAGCTGCACAACCCAACACCTCTGATTAACGCTGCTTTACGTTTCGAGTTCATTTTGTTTTCACTCCTTCAATTAAAAAACAACAACTGTATTTCTATCAGTATCAGGGATGCGCAACATCAAGCATGCCCTGCTCGCGAATAAATGCAACCACCGCTTCTAAGCCATCGCCTGTCCGCAAATTGGTGAACACAAAAGGTCGTGCACCGCGCATCCGCTTGGCGTCTTGCGCCATGATGTCGAGATTGGCGCCCACGTGCGGTGCCAAATCGGTTTTATTGATAATCAACAAATCAGAGCGCGTAATCCCAGGCCCCCCTTTACGAGGAATTTTTTCACCACCCGCCACGTCAATGACATAAATCGTCAAATCCGACAATTCGGGACTGAAGGTTGCCGCGAGGTTATCGCCGCCGGATTCCACCAAAATCAAATCCAGATCCGGAAAATCAGCGCTCATCCGTGCAATCGCCTCGAGGTTGATTGATGCATCTTCACGGATGGCGGTATGGGGACACCCCCCCGTTTCCACTCCCATCAGACGCTCAGCCGGTAAGGCATCGGCACGCAACAAGATTTCCATATCTTCTTTTGTATAGATATCGTTGGTGATCACCGCCATTTCATAGTCATCACGCATGCGCTTGCACAGCATTTCACATAAGGCTGTTTTACCAGAGCCGACAGGACCGCCGATACCGACACGTAATGGATTGGCAGCAGCATGGTCGGCGCTATGGTGAGCCGGACTTAATTCAGTTTTTATCGAGTTCATTGCTATTTGCTTCTTTCTTTTCTATGTAGACAATACCCTTGCCATCCGTTTATGAACGGTACAAGCGGCTGTATTGCACTTCGTGTTGCATCGATAACAGCGACAATCCCGGCGCCCAATTCGACAACTCATCATCGGCCAGTGACATCGCCGTTTGCGCAGCGGCCTCTAATTCAGGACGCAGTGATAACAAAAGACGTTGACCAGCCACTTGTCCAAGCGGTATCGATTTCACGCAGACCAACGCTTGATTCTCCGCCCACGAAAACAACATCCCTAACACCACCGACGGGGCAGGCACCTCCAGCGCCACAGCGGCACACGCTAGCGAGGTCGGTAAAGGTAACTCGGATTGCGCAAGCAAGATTGCCATCAACTGCTCGTCTGCAATACGCAGCTCACCCACCAATTTTCCTAACGAATACCCCATTTGAATGCTTTCAGCGCGAAATTCGGCGGTGTCGCGTGCGGCGATAAAGACACTGTTCCAATAACGCACCTGTTCTTGATCCCGTCGTTGAAAAGCATCGATTAAGCGCCACAACACGGGTGCTTCAAACGTGGCGACAATCTCATGTAAATACGTCGTAATCCATGTCCTTGCGCTGTTTTCGTTACGTACCAGTCCCTGCTCAATGGCTGACTCAAGCCCCTGCGAATAACTATAAGCGCCAATCGGTAAGGATGGGCTCGCTAGCTGAAGCAGATGTAATAAGGCTGCAGATTGCATTAGTCAGACTTATCGGATGGACGATGGATCCGTTGACGCAAAGGAATCGGCGCAAGCGGGTTATGTGGATGCATATCATCGCCACCATGATGATGACCGCCACCGTAAGCACCGGCTTCTGGCTCGAAACTCGCCATTTCTTCCGTGACCCTCGCCCCTAAGCCCTGTAGCATTTCTTTCAGGACGAGATCTTTACGAATCCGCAAATAACCGTCCCCCAGTTGTGCCTGCGTATGGCGGTTACCTAAATGAAACGCACAGCGCAATAAGGCAAAGGCATGGTCGCATTCCACTTTATACGTTGGCTCTGGTGCCGCCAGCACCTGAATCACACGTCCATCGTTTCCTAACATCAAGTCACCATCGCGCATGACTGTGCCGCGAACGGTGAATACCGCGACGTCTTCTCCACTCACCAAATGTGCTCTGAGACGAGATTTTTCGCGTAACTCGTAGGGCAAAATCAGTTGTCCATCAATTTTTTCTGCTTTTTCTGTTTTTGTATGAAGTGTCAACATGGTGATTACATCATCCTTGTCTGAAATAAAGGTTATTCAACATCCTGTGTTAAAACAAAAAATACCGTTGTGCCATCGGCAGTACCTTCGCCGGCTCGCACACCAGCAATTCACCGTTGGCGCGAACCTCGTACGTCTCAGGATCGACTTCCATCGTTGGAACCAGTGCGTTGTGAATCATGTCTTGTTTGCGGACATGTCGGGTATTTTTGATCGGAATGAGAGTTTTACTGAGCTTTAATTGCTCAGCCAATCCCGCGTCGTATCCTGCCTGAGAGACGAAGGTAAAGGATTTTTTCAAGCCACCACCAAATGCGCCAAACATCATCCGATAATGTACTGGCTGCGGTGTTGGAATCGACGCGTTAGGGTCGCCCATCTGCGCCGCGGCAATCATGCCGCCCTTGAGAATCATCGATGGTTTTACCCCGAAAAAAGCCGGTTTCCATAAAACGATATCCGCAATTTTTCCCACTTCGATTGAGCCAACGACGTGCGATATGCCATGAGTAATTGCAGGATTGATCGTGTATTTAGCAACATACCGTTTGACACGGAAATTATCATTACCAGATTGATCCTCAGGTAATGCGCCGCGCTGTTGCTTCATTTTGTGTGCCGTCTGCCAGGTCCGCATGACGACTTCCCCCACCCGGCCCATCGCTTGGGAATCAGATGACATCATGGAAATTGCGCCGATATCATGCAAAATATCTTCTGCGGCAATAGTCTCTCGACGGATCCTCGACTCCGCAAAGGCGATATCTTCAGCAATCGCCGGATCTAAATGGTGGCAGACCATAAGCATATCGAGATGTTCATCGAGCGTATTGACCGTGTACGGACGCGTCGGATTCGTGGAAGATGGCAAAACATTTCCTTGCCCTACTGCAGCAATGATGTCCGGCGCGTGTCCACCACCCGCACCCTCTGTATGAAAAGTATGGATCGTACGATCTTTAAAAGCAGCCAGTGTATGCTCTAAAAAACCACCTTCATTAAGGGTGTCGCTGTGGATCGCCACTTGCACATCCATGCGATCAGCCACTGTCAGACAATTATCAATCGCTTGGGGTGTACTGCCCCAATCCTCATGGAGCTTTAAGCCAATAGCACCGGCACGGATTTGCTCTTCCAACGGCAGCGGCAGGCTCACATTCCCTTTGCCTAAAAAACCAAGGTTCATCGGAAATGCATCGGCCGCCATCAGCATCGAATGAAGGTGCCAAGGTCCTGGCGTACAGGTCGTCGCCGCAGTACCTACCGCAGGCCCCGTACCGCCGCCAAGCATGGTCGTAACACCGCTCATTAATGCTTCTTCAATTTGTTGAGGACAGATAAAGTGAATGTGCGAATCGATGCCACCCGCTGTCACAATCATCCCTTCGCCGGCAATAATCTCCGTTGCACCACCAATCGCCATATCAACCCCAGGCTGGATATCGGGGTTACCGGCTTTACCGATGCATGCGATCAAACCATTTTTGAGACCAATGTCTGCTTTCACAATGCCCCAGTGATCGAGAATAACGGCGTTGGTGATGACGGTATCCATGACGTCTGCGTGCGCACGCTGGGATTGCCCCATGCCATCCCGAATCACTTTGCCGCCGCCGAACTTGACCTCTTCGCCGTAAATCGCGAAATCTTTTTCAATTTCAATCAATAAATCGGTATCTGCGAGCCGCAAACGATCGCCAGTCGTTGGGCCAAACATTTCTGCATATGCCTGACGGGAGATTTTCATAACGATCCTTTCAATGGTCCCATGACTAGGCCATTAAATCCGTACACTTGACGATCACCCGCGAGCGCAACGAGCTCTACTGTGCGTTGCTGGCCAGGTTCAAAGCGGACAGCAGTACCGGCTGCGATATTGAGGCGCATGCCATAGGCGACGTCTCTATCAAACTTTAAAAAGGGATTGGTTTCAAAAAAATGAAAATGGGACCCCACCTGAATGGGGCGATCACCACTATTGGCCACGACGATGGTCGCCGTCGGTCTGCCAACGTTGAGTTCGATATCGCCCAGAGCGACGAACATTTCACCAGGAATCATAAGTACTCCTAAGGAATTGGATGATGAACGGTCACCAATTTGGTGCCATCTGGGAAGGTTGCCTCGATCTGAATATCAGGAATCATTTCGGGCACCCCTTCCATGACATCGGCGCGTGTCAAAATCTGGGTACCATCAGACATGAGTTGTGCAACGCTTTTGCCATCACGTGCACCTTCCATAATGGCGGCACTAATGAGCGCGACCGCTTCGGGGTAATTCAGCTTCAGGCCACGCGCCATTCGTCGTTCTGCCAACAAAGCGGCGGTAAAAATCAATAACTTGTCTTTTTCTCGGGGGGTGAGGTCCATGGTTCTGCCTTTATCTAACAAACGCGAATCACATTCAAATAGTGCAAGAATCAAACCAGCTTTCATGCACCACTCTGCTACCATCGCGCCCGAATATCAAAGAAAGTGTTGCATTTTGGTGCATTTTTTTTGAGTACGCCCCGTTATGTGTCATACACATCGTTATCACAACGTTACAAACCCACTCTGCTGTATTCAATGACCCCTTTGTATAATGCAGTTCTTCGGCGCTCACCTTCTTCGCAGGCGAATGAACCATGAAACGATCCTCGTTAATTACCCACATTCTCAGCGGTGTCACTCTCTCGTTGACGCAGCTCTCTGTCGGTGCAATTGCGGGAGAAGTACCGCACTGGCAACGTCTACACCTTGGCACTTCTGGTCAGGATCAATATGATTTTCCGGTCTATGCCAACGACGATTTATCCGTCTCTCAGCCCGATGTACGCGAAGCCATCATTGTTCAGCATGGAATACAACGAAATGGGGATGATTATTTCGCCTCCGCGATGGCGCTGTTAGAGGGGTCGGGGCGCAGTCCCAAAGAGGTTCTCGTCATTGCGCCCAATTTTCCTGGCGTACCGGATAAAGATAAGGGGTTCGACAACATGCCTCTCTGGTCTATCCAAGGTTGGACAGGCGGCGATAACGCCGTGAGCGGCACGCTTCCCTCTCACGGGTTAAGCTCCTTGACAGTGCTCGATGACATTCTCCTGATGCTCGCTGATAAAAAACGCTTTCCCCTACTGCAAAAAATCACCGTCGCGGGCCATTCAGGTGGTGGGCAACTGGTGCACCGTTATGCGGTCTTGAATCATGTCGATGAACAGTTACGCCAGACTGGCTTGGATGTACGTTATGTCATCGCCAATCCTTCGTCTTATCTGTATTTCACGCCAGAGCGTCCACAGGGCGATGGTTTTGCAAGATATGACCAGAAACTGTGTCCTAGCTACGATGATTACCGGTACGGAATGCAGAATATGGTGCCGTACGCAGGGACGATGGCAGGCTCAGATCTGTTCCACCGTTATCTGCAGCGTCGTGTCACCTATCTAGCGGGAACGTCAGATAACGATCCCAACCATCGGGTACTCGATAAATCCTGTGGTGCGGAAGCAGAAGGGCCAACCAGAATTACGCGCGCCCGGGGCTACTGGCACTATGAGCACTATCTCGCGGGTCCATTGAGTGTACAGATGCATGAGCGTTTCGAGGTCATTGGCGTCGGTCACAATCAAGCGCAGATGTTCGGCTCGCAATGTGGAACCCACATTCTATTTGGTCGTAGTGCCACGACAGCACCTAATGCAGCCCAATGTCAGGCGATCGCGCCGTGACAGGTGATTTCTGCAGCATCGGATAACGGAAGACAACGAACCGATGGAAGACAACGAACCGATACGAGCTATTGAGTTAAAATAGAAAAGACGCCGTATCTGCGATTGCCCCACAATCGATCTGCCATTTCACCCTAACCGATTACTTTCTATGTCAGCGCACTGGCTCAACGATATTGTCACTCATAACAGCAGCCTGCTCATTTTTACCAATGTCTTGCTGCAACAGCTCGGTCTGCCGGTCCCCGCTGTACCGACGATGATGATCAATGCGAGCCAAGCAACCTCTCTCCTACCACTCAGCGCCATGCTTGATGCCGCTGTGACTGCTTCGCTGATCGCTGACTTGGTGTGGTATCAAGCGGGGAAGGTATTTGGCTACAAGGTATTAAAATTATTGTGCAAGATGTCCATCAACCCCGGTTCGTGCGTCAATCAGACAGAAGCGCGTTTTGTGAAGTGGGGCATGTGGTCTCTGGTCTTCGGTAAATTTATTCCTGGCTTTTCCACCGTCGCACCGCCCGTCGCTGGCGCACTAGGAATGCCACGTGGTCAATTTTTATTTGCTTCTGCAATTGGCGCGGCGTTATGGGCTGGCATTGCACTCCTCGCAGGCTTTGCATTGCAAGAGCAAATCGCGGCTGCCGTTGATCTTTTGGCGGAACATGGCATTCAAATTATGACCGTCTTTTTGGGGATCTTCCTTGTGTGGTTTGGCTGGAAATTCTGGCAGAAAATGCGCTTTGAACAATTAGCAGCGATTCCACACATCACCACTGACGAATTAGCACAACTTGCTACATCTAATAAGCCTTTTCAGGTGATTGATTTGCGCAGTCAGGCATACATAGAAGAAACCGGCATCTTCCCTGGCGCTTTGGTGCGTAACGTGAACAAGGTCGGCGAAGCGATGGATCAGGTGCCTAGTACGGAACTCATTATTACCTTCTGCGCGTGCCCTGGCGATGCCAGTGCAGTCCATGCAGCACACACCTTAAAGGCGATGGGTTTTCAGGATGTGCGCCCACTCAAGGGAGGATTTGAAGCCTTGAGTAAAACGGCGTGGATTGTGCAACCGAGCCACAAAGCCTGATGTCGCGCCGCTTGTGACGGGGGTAATCTCACGTTTGCCAGATCCGAGGGATCACGGCTTGATGAGCATTGATCACGGGCCGCAGGTGTTCCCAGACAATCTGTAACCATTGTTTCGCAACCTCACTCGAATTCCCGAGATACCGAGCAACGATCACCGTTTTCATTTGCGTCACACCGCAGATGCTGTCTGGTTCCAGCGCTGCAATCAGGGTTGCCGTGCGATCACGTAGCTGTTGCAACTGTTCGCTCGTCAGTGACTCACCACAAGCAAGCACCATCCCACACACCGATTTGCCATACAGTCCTAAGGGGCTGTGCATGGCAGCATCATTGCCACCGATACGTCCCTGTTCAAACCAGATCAATTGACCATTGCGATATATCCGATTGCACTGAGCAATGACACCACGGGTGTACTGTTCGTTGGATGCTGTCCTGCCGAAGCAGAGGATATCGCTCGCGATAAAGCTTGCGTTTCCTTGTAAGTGCACCGTCTGATGTAACTTGACCGTAGCATCGTCAAAGAAGATCGTTTCTTGTGGCAACCATTCCAGATGTGCATCGTCTGCTACCTGTAGATCGATCCGTTGCTCGGAGGTGTAGCCATTGCTGCGGTACCACTTTGCCGCTCCTGGGGTCGTAATGAGCGCATGCGCGTCGGCGCCGACATTCACTGTGATCGCCAACTGATCCCCTCCAACAACACCACCCGGCGGATGAATAACGATGGCGTGGCAAATACGCTCACCTTCTGGATACAGTGGCTTCTGTACACGCAAAGGACCTGTATGCTGACGCTGAACCAGACGCGTGGTCCCCGCATCATGAGCAAACCCCAGTTGCAGATGGGCGCGCCAATGTGCCTTGGGTGGGATGGTTTCTATCGTCGTGGTATCAGTGATGAATTCAGATGCAGTCATACAAGTAAAAGGTGAAACACTGTGGGTGCGTTGGCATCTCGGATTCTACACTGATGCGCCATCAACCCACTCCAAAAATACATCAATTAGACGGCCAAATGCTTTTTAACGTCGTCTGTGTCCATGATGTCTTGAGCACCCGCCGCAACGACCTCTCCTCTTGAAAGAACAATAAACTGATCCGCTAACTCACGTGCAAAATCAAAATATTGTTCACACAAAATAATACCCATATCGCCCCGTTGACGTAGCATCCCGATCACGCGCCCGATGTCTTTAATAATCGACGGTTGAATCCCTTCAGTAGGTTCATCAAAAATGATATAAGAGGGTTCTGCGAGCAATGCACGTGCAATCGCCAATTGCTGCTGCTGTCCACCAGACAAATCGCCGCCACGACGTTGTAGCATCTCTTTGAGAATGGGAAACAATTCAAACACTTCTGGCTTGATTGTCTGCGCCCGCTTCGATGGCAAGTTCGCCATCCCCATGAGCAAATTCTCTTCCACGGTCAGTCGTGCAAAAATATCTCGACCCTGTGGAACATATGCCATGCCTGCTTTCGCGCGCTGATGCGGGGCGAACGAGGTGACTTTATTCCCTTCTAAAAACACATCGCCTTTGGTCACGGGCAATACGCCCATCAGACATTTGAGTAACGTCGTTTTACCGACGCCATTGCGTCCAAGTAGCGCCAGACATTCGCCTTTTTTTACCTGCAGCGAAATACCCCGCAAGGTATGGCTGGAGCCGTAATGTTGGTGCAGTTCTTTCACCTCTAACATAGCATTCCTTTTAGCGCCCCAGATACACTTCGATCACGCGTTCATCCATTTGCACCTCTTGCATCGTCCCTTCCGCGAGTACTGAACCCTCATGCAATACAGTGACCTTTCCCTGCTGCGCGATCTCTGTTACAAAGCCCATATCATGTTCCACCACCATGATGGAATGTTTCCCTCGCAATTCGTTCAGCAACTCAGCAGTTCTAGCCGTTTCAGCGTCAGACATCCCCGCCACTGGCTCATCGAGCAAAATCAACTGAGGCTCTTGGATTAGCAACATCCCAATTTCTAACCACTGCTTTTGTCCATGGGATAACAGCCCAGCGAGACGTGAGGCCTGATCTTGCAAACGAATCAAATCAAGGACAGCCGCAATTTTGTCTTTTTGCGTACTCGTTAATCGGGCAAACAAGGTGGTCATAACGGACTTGTTCATTTTCATGGCAAGTTCGAGGTTATCAAACACGGTGTGCTGTTCAAAGACAGTTGGTCGTTGAAACTTTCGTCCAATACCGGCATGCGCAATCTCGACCTCATTCATCTTGGTGAGATCCATGGTTTGACCAAAAAATGCGGTTCCAGAGGTGGGTCGTGTTTTGCCTGTGATGACATCCATCATCGTTGTTTTACCCGCGCCATTGGGGCCGATAATGCAACGCAACTCACCGACAGAAATGTCCAAATTTAAGTGATTGATGGCTTTAAACCCATCAAACGACACCACGATATCTTCCAGATACAAAATCGCACCATGCGTTGTATCGACGCCCGTTGGTTTCAACCGCTGGTACGACACCCCCTGATCACCGGTCGCACTGGTATATTGCTGACCGGGACGCAAGACACCGCTCATCACGTAGTTCATGCCGCCTCCCGGGATTTTTTTAATTTCGCAAACAGTCCTAAAATGCCTTGCTGCATAAACAAGGTCACCAGAATAAATAGCAGACCTAAAGCAAACAACCACAGATCAGGAAAAGCCGCCGTGAACCAGCTTTTCAGGCCATTGACCGCAAAGGCACCCAGAATCGGACCAAGCAAGGTTCCCCTGCCACCGACCGCAGCCCAGATCACCATTTCAATCGAATTACCGGGTGACATTTCAGATGGATTAATAATCCCAACCTGCGGGACATACAAGGCACCGGCGATACTGCAAAGCACAGCAGATAAGGTCCAAACGAACAGCTTAAACCACAGCGGGTTGTAACCAATAAACATCAACCGCGATTCTGCATCCCGTACACCTTGTAGCACTCGCCCTAATTTGGAAGTGACGATCCAACGGCAAAGCACTAATGCGCCCAACAAAAAGGCCAGCGTCACTAAAAACAATACCGCTTTGGTGGATGCCGCAGTCAAACTAAAACCGAGTATTCGCTTAAAGTCCGTAAAGCCATTGTTGCCACCGAAACCGGTATCATTTCTGAAAAACAGCAGCATGAAGGCATACGTCATTGCTTGGGTGATAATCGAAAAATACACCCCTTTGATGCGGGATCGAAAGGCGAAAAATCCAAAGACAAATGCCAGCAAGCCCGGAACCAGAATCACAAGCGCCATGCAGTACAGAAAATGGTCTGTCATCGACCAATACCACGGATAAGCCTTCCAATCCAGAAACACCATAAAATCCGGCAAGTCGCTCTGATACACACCTTCGTGCCCAATCGCACGCATCAAGTACATCCCATGGGCATAGGCCCCGAGGGCAAAAAAGACGCCATGACCTAATGACAGAATGCCGGTGTAACCCCAGACCAAGTCTAAGGCAAGTGCCGCGAGGGCGTAACACATGAACTTGGCAATAATGCCCATCAGATAGCCAGACACATGCAACGGATGACCATCAGGGAATGCCAGATTCAGGACAGGCAACATGGCGGCGACGACTGCCAATACGAGAATCAGTCGCCAAGTCGTCAGTGGAAATAAATCACGCATCAGTCAACACTCCTGCCTTTGAGCGCAAACAAGCCTTGGGGGCGGCGCTGAATGAAAATAATAATCATGACTAGAATCACGATTTTCGCCATCACTGCTCCTGCAACCGGCTCCATGAATTTATTAATTTCCCCCAAACCAAACGCTGCAACTAAAGTCCCAGCAAGCTGTCCCACACCGCCCAATACCACGACCATAAAAGAATCAACGATATAGCTTTGGCCCAGATCCGGTCCGACGTTACCTAATTGTGATAACGCGACACCTCCGAGACCCGCGATGCCCGAACCAAGGCCAAACGTCAGCATATCAATCTTGCCAGTCGCTACGCCGACACAGTCGGCCATACGGCGATTTTGCATCGCGGCGCGAACAAAGAGTCCCAGACGGGTTTTATTTAATATCAACCACACTGCCCCCACGACCAGCAACGAAAAGAAAATAATCGCAATACGGTTGTACGATAGGACCAAGGAACCGAGTACCGTAATACCGCCCGACATCCACGACGGATTCGCCACTTCTACGTTTTGCGCACCGAATAGGGATCGTACTGTCTGCATGAGCATAAGACTGATACCCCACGTGCATAACAAGGTCTCTAGAGGACGGCCATACAGCCAACGAATCACCGTCCGCTCCAGCAAAATACCAACGAATCCCGACACAAAGAAAGCAGCAGGAATGGCCAAGAGCAGATAGCCATCCATCGCCTGCGGAAAAAAATGTTTGAAAAGCAGTTGGCAGCCATAGGTAGTATAGGCGCCGATCATTAAGAGTTCTCCGTGCGCCATGTTGATAATCCCCATGAGCCCAAACGTGATCGCCAATCCCAAGGCGGCCAAGAGCAAAACGCTCCCTAATGAAATGCCATAGAAAATATTGCCGATAAATTCCGTGCGCGCCAACCGGCCGTTGAGCGCATGGAGAGTCGCCACCACTTCGATCCGAATGCTTTCGTCAGGCTCGACATAACTGCCATCTGGGTTTTGCTTCAGCATGGCTTCTAGCACCGGTTTGAGATTAGCGTTACTTGTTTCGGCGAGACGTCGAACCGCCGATTTACGCGCGACTGGATCAGCCGAATGTAAATTGGCGCTGGCAATCAGCTGTTGAAGCAATCCTTTGATTTCAGGATCATTTTCAGATGCACCGGCACGCTCCAATAACGGCAGTTGTTCCGGCGTTGCCGTTTGGGCTAAATCATGCACGGCAGCCAGACGGATAGTACGGTCGGCTGCGAATAATTTCATGCCAGACAAGGCGCTCTCAAGGGCTCCACGTAAACGATTATTGACGACAAGAGCATCAACGCCGTCAGGGAGTGATGTCGTTTTTCCTGTACTGAGGTCTGTCGTCACCTCCCCCTCCACCAAATACAAGGTCTCGCCCTTGAGGTAGAGATTATCGTCCTTCAACGCATTAAGAACCCGCGCCGCTTCGTCATTAGCAAGAGCGGCGATCCCATTCACCGCCACGATTCTCGCATCGGGATCGTCCCCAGCGAGGTCGTGAAGAAGATGCGGATCAATCATCACCTGCGCGCCACAGGATAACCCTAGGCTCAACAGCATACCTAGGGCGACCTGACGGAGTTTTTTGATATTCATAACGAAAGCCAAAGAATGCTGCAAAAAGGAGGACGACACAGACGATGTATGACCTGTCGTGACAACGCGCAAGGCGTTATCACTAACAGGTACAACAAAGTCAAACGACGATGGTCAGATTACAGTTTTTGCTTACCTTCGTTACCTGGGATGTAAGGACTCCATGGCTGCGCACGAATGGTTTCTTTGGTTTTGTACACCACGCTAAACTGACCATCGGCTTTAATCTCGCCGATCATGACTGGTTTATGCAAATGGTGGTTAGTCGCGTCCATCATCAACTCAAAACCGGAAGGTGCTTTGAAGGTCTGACCACCCATCGCTGCGATCACTTTATCGGTATCGGTAGATTTCGCTTTTTCAACGGCTTGCTTCCACATGTAGATACCGACATACGTTGCTTCCATCGGGTCATTCGTCACAACCGTTGCGGCATTCGGTAATTTTTTCGCTGCAGCGTAGGCTTTCCACTTTTTAATGAATTCAGTATTGACAGGATTTTTAACTGATTCAAAGTAATTCCATGCTGCGAGGTGACCAATCAAAGGTTTTGTATCAACGCCACGCAATTCTTCTTCACCAACTGAAAATGCGACAACTGGCACATCCGTCGCTTTCAAGCCGGCATTACCTAATTCTTTATAGAATGGCACATTCGAATCACCATTAATCGTAGAGATCACGGCCGTTTTTCCACCTGCTGCGAATTTTTTGATGTTGGCGACGATGGTCTGATAGTCGGAATGACCAAATGGTGTGTAGACCTCATCGATATCACTGTCTTTCACGCCCTTGCTGTGCAGGAATGCGCGCAGAATTTTGTTAGTTGTGCGTGGGTAGACATAATCGGTCCCCAGCAAGACAAAGCGTTTGGCACCACCACCCTCTTTCGACATCAGATATTCTGTCGCTGGGATAGCCTGTTGATTTGGTGCTGCGCCGGTATAAAACACGTTTTTCTCCAGCTCTTCACCTTCATACTGGACTGGATAAAACAATAAACTATTGAGCTCTTTAAACACAGGCAAGACTGATTTACGTGATACAGAAGTCCAGCAACCAAACACCACAGAGACCTTATCTTGCGAGACCAACTGACGTGCTTTCTCAGCAAACAGTGGCCAGTTAGAAGCAGGATCAACTACCACCGGTTCAAGCTTTTTACCTAACACACCGCCATGGGCATTGATCTCATCAATCGTCATCAGCGCCACGTCTTTTAGGGACGTTTCTGATATCGCCATGGTACCGGACAAGGAATGCAAAATACCCACTTTAATGGTGTCCGCAGCCACTGCTTGTGACATCCAACCAGTACCTGCCAAGGTCATTGCTGCCAAAGCAGCAGCTTTTAAAACGGTGCGACGTGTCATGATTTCTCCTGATGATGGTTAAATACAAAAAGACTACGAGCTTCATCAGTGAATTAGCAGTAAACGTGCCAGCCTATTTTTGCATTGCGTTGATTGCCATGTCTCAAAGGGCAATAGGGCAAACAGAGGAACAAAGGGGTGCAAAGAAAGCGAACGAAAGCGATGAACGATCGCAAAAACGATTCAAAATGAGGAAAAACGCTGCAGCGCACAATTACGGTGAAAAAAACTTCCTATTCCGGTGCGAACGGGGCGATGAGTAAGAATCAGGACACAGTGAGGACAGTGGATCACTGTATCGAATCATGGCGATGATGTAGTCAGCGGAAAAATGCGTCCCGGAAAGATAAAATGCGGAAGCTGGTGACCCAGTTCCGCATTTTGAATAAGATCGGTGGTTTGCCCGCTAGTCGCAGACAAAACCCACCTCGCTGCCGTCATACATATCAGTTGTATGTACAGCAGGTAGGAAGAATCATATCAAAAAAATATGACATTCACATGACGAAGATCAAAAGAAATGTGTCGGAATCGTTATCAGACATGAAATTGTTGTATTTACAACACTCATCACGCGTATTCATCGCCAGTGATGGGTCACACTGATCTTCATCAAGTGACGCGGTCTATGCCGAGAAGGCGATCCAGCACCTCTGTTAAAATGCAGGTCTCTAGATCGTTACACCTTTGCTGATCGTCGCTCGCCCCTGCCAGCGGACATTTTATTGACCGAAGTTACCCATGCCATCCAACAGCCTTGTTTTTGAGTCCCGCGTTACAACCAGTTATTCGCATTTATCCCATGTGTTGGAGCATGCCTTTGCGCACACCAATCAGCATAAAGCAGTGCTGGTCTACGATACGCGTTGTGTGTTGGCGCAAGTATTAAGTGCTGCCTACAGACAATGCCTGCCGGATGCGCTTTGCATTGACTTCGATAGTACTGCCCCCCACGAGATTCTACGTATCTTAGGCACGTTGCAGCAAGGCGATCTGGCAGTGTTGGTGCAATCCACCAATTTCCGCCTAGAGGCCTACCGCCTTCGGGTTGAATTGTTTAAACAAGGTCTCAAAGTCATTGAACACCCCCATCTAGGTCGCATGGAAGGGAATGAAATCGATTATTACATCGATGCACTCGCCTACGATCCAGATTATTACCGTATCGTTGGTCGTAAACTAAAAGAAAAAATTGATTCTGCTCCCTACGGCATCGTCGACAGTGATGGCGCAGAATTAGTCTTTAGTGGCAAGTTTGAATCAGCCAAACTCAATGTTGGCGACTATAGCGAAATGAAAAACATCGGTGGACAGTTTCCAATCGGTGAGGTGTTTACCGAATCGGTGAATTTAGAAGATGTACACGGCAAAGTGCGCGTCTTCATTTTTGGTGACACCACGTTCAGTATCAACAAGCCAGCAACGCCAATCACCCTCGTCGTTGAGAAGGGACAAGTCGTTGACACCGAAAACTCAACGCCCGAGTTTGATCAGGTACTCGCCAATATCCGCGCCGATGATGGCGTCGTCTGGGTGAGAGAGCTTGGTTTGGGTATGAATCGCGCATTCAGCAAAGACCGGACTGTGCGTGACATTGGTACCTACGAAAGAATGTGCGGGATCCATTTATCGTTGGGATCGAAACACGGTAGTTATGCAAAACCCCATATCAAACGCGGCGAAGGACGGCATCACGTCGACGTCTTCGCAGTGACCAAATCCGTGCGCTTTGGCGAGGAAGAAGTCTACCGCGATGGGCAGTGGATCGTCTGACGCGACCTAGGCTGACAACAAGTGTGCCTCATTCATGTGAGGCTGCTCTTCCACGCCTCCCGACTGCCTCAGTTGCACGATCAACTGCGCAGCAGCGATGGCATCCAATAAGGCATCTTTACTCACGGGGCGATGAACAAACGAAATCGCCGGATGGGCCTGCCAAGGCAGACGCGGTATGCGTCGCTGCTCTTTAATCAATAAAATGACCGGACAAGTTACCGCCAGTTGATCAAGGTACGCCGTCATGTCTGGTTGACCAAGGACATCGACTGATACCCTAAGCAAAACACAAGCGTGACGCAATAAGGAATTACTTTGTGAAAACAGGTCAAGAGATGGATAGCTCACCACCTCCAGACCGTTGGTACGCAATACGAGACTCAGGACTGAGACCTCAAACTCATCCTCATTGATCAAGTGCACATAAAATGGAACTACCGAGTCTGTCACGCCATCACCCTTACCACGCTTTCCACCCCTCCTCGTCACAGCATGTGACACAGGCAGACTAGATAAAAAAGCGAAGTCTAGAGAGATATAGAACAGCTGACTATCGTACTTTGGTGCAAAAACACATTTTATGCATGACAACGACCCGCTAACGCGCCTGACTTCTTCACATGAAGTGCAGTGATCAATAAATCCGGGCGATCAACATACAGAAAAATAGGCCCATCACCACCCGATACGCTTTGCAACAAGCTGAGCTGCACATCTGATCCGTGATGTAATGTCAGCACGACATTAGGGGCATCAAACGGCGTTATCTGCCGCGTTGCATACAACGAATACCCCTGTTTTCTACACCATTCTCGCCGCGATTCGTGCAGTCTTTCACAGTTTGCAATTGCCTCCAATGGAATCATTCCATCTGCACGGGGGCCAATAGTTAAAATAAGATGTGTAGCCGTTAAGCGATGATAGCGACTTCCCAGCACATGCCAGCGATCGCCCATCAACCAGACAAAACTGTAAACGCTCAACAGACCGAAAACCCAGTGTAATTTACTGGTTTGACTAGGCGATTTCGCGATGACGGAAGTAATGAGCACGTCAAAAGGAATTTCAAAAAATAAGACGATCATGACGATATAAGTCATCGTCTCGTACGCTCCTTTCTCGAGGTAATGCACTCTTTCACCAAGGTCAGTGTTCGGTTTCCCTCTGCGCATCAGCCAAAGATACACACCGCACCACATAGCGCGCTCTAAACGAAGGTAAGCAAGAAAACCAGGAGGGACGAGTGCATACAATTTTTGCGACCACTTCACCTCTGCATGAAAAGCCGTCAGCACCCGCATCATGTGTACTCGAAAACACACGAGGTCTTTGGCAACGAACAAAATCAACGGTAACGTAAAAAGAACCCGAACCAATGCACCTCTCCAGGCGGCTGGGAAAAACAGTGAGACCAGCATGCCATTAAGCACGATCCATAGACCATATCCCACTAAGGACAACCATGGTATGCGCTGTAAGTCGTGTTGGTATCGTTGGATTCGTTGGTATAAGCGGTACATTGACATCATCGAAGCCCTCAAAATCTTCCCCCCACATTCACTACTCCGACACCGACAGGCACTTCCTACCTATCTGTCCGCTGGATGATTCACCCCATCGTTCAATGTCACATGTTCGATATCAAATGGATTGACGCCCTCGAGGCATCCAACGTTGTATCCATAGAGGTGAGGTTGAGAGCGGCGCTGATGGTGGGTATAAATGCCGCACTGCGAGCAGAAATAATGTTTCGCGGTATGGGTATTGAATTGATAGAGCCGTAAGACGTCTTGACCTTTGACGATGGAAATGGCGTCAAGCGGCACAGAGGCGACGATAGCGCCTTTTCGCCGACACATTGAACAATCACATCGCCTTGGATCGACGATACCGTCAGGGAGATCAAGCAGTAACTCGACCGCACCACAGTGGCACGTTAATCGATGTTGGGCGTTAATGAGAGTACTTCCGACCTTCTTGATCATTATCCAATCCTATTCGCGCATTGAACTCATGTGACACACTGGCTATCAATATACTGAGCATCGTCCTAGATTCACCGATCGCCAGCTGTTTTGCTGACTCATCGGGACTAGCCGTCATATTTTACCGCGTCTATAAATGGGTTGCCGATAACGCACCAGCAAGCGCTTCCCATAAACACCCAGACTTATCGCTCATTCATGGAAACCATCGAACGCTGGCAATGAAGATATAAAAAGGGTTAATCGACGCTAGTAGGAAGAAAATAAACCGAATTTCGTTACATGCTCCCAACCCATCAACCTAGCCCAAATATGTCTTTGTCGAAGGAAAATAAGTCGACCGCAGAGTCATAAAGGGAGTTTCAACAACCCGAAAGAGCAACCAACCGCCCGCGATCGCCAACACCATGATCAAGCTGATACCCAATGGTGCGTTGATATCGATATTAAAATGTGCCATTGGCGCTAATAGCAGTTTAAAAATCGGTTTGTGCGCTAGATAAATAGCATAGGACCATAAAGCCAGCCGTTCAGCACCTGGCACGCGGCACCGATGCAATAACGACGTTGGACTGAGTGCTGCCATCGTTAGGATCGCGAAGCTCCACGCTAACAAGCTGAATCCAAACGTCATCAGGTAGCCGTTAAAGCCACTGTCGTTGTCGAAGTAGGTCTTCATCAAATACATCATCAAACAGGACGAAACGATACCCAACGTCAGCAAGAGATTCCCTCTTCGCAGGATCTGTGCAAACCGCTTTTGATGGCAATTCTGTAGCAAAGCGATCGCTACGCCAGGAAGCAACTCGTCGAAGCGGGCCGCGCTAGCATAGTAGACGCGAACGGCATAATCGATATCTGTCATTGCTTGCTGTCCATGCGCCCACCAAGCATAGCCGCGTACCGCCATCCCCACACCGATTGCCGCAAACAAGGTCACCCAAGCCAATGTTAATGGCTTTTTTGCGCTTACTATGAGGACAGCAAGAAGAGGTAATAGAAGGTAAAACTGTTCCTCGACGCACAACGACCAAGAATGAGAAAAAGTCTCACCAAAATGCAGCCCCATATTTTGCGTGAAGCTCAAAAACCGCCATATCGAGGCTGTTGCGGATCCGGCCAAGTTCTCTGGCAATAAAAAATACAATGCCAGCACCACATAGTAATTGGGCAAGGTTCGCAACAAACGTCGTGCAAAGAACGTTGTAAGGGAAAACCCCTCTCCATTGACTAATGCAGAGATGACCTGATTCCCAATCAGGTAGCCACTCAGAACAAAAAATAAATCGACGCCCATCCAGCCCATGTCGGTCAAGAAGCCAAAGGTCGATTGGTGACTAACAACAACCGCATAATGCGACATCAACACCAAAGAGATCGCGCAAGCACGAAGGGTATCAAGACCATGAAGCCTGCCTGAGGCTGAAAGCGTATTCATTATTGTTAAATAGGAAGGATCATCAAGACAACGTTCTGTGTTTGGCACAACGCATTACGCAGGTGTTTGTGCCGACTCACTAGGGTCAACGAATGTACCGATGTTGTCAAGCGATCATCAAATAAAAACAATGACGAAGAGGGTTTACGGCCGAAATCAATTCACCACATGAATACCGGCGGTCAGTCGCCTGGTGTATCCAAATCAAAGACGCCAAGCTGCGTCGCACGCAGCACTAATTCTGCCAATGTGCTTACTTGCATCTTTTCCATGACGCTACTCCGTTGCGCCTTGATCGTTCGTTCAGAATTTCCCAACTCATAAGCGATTTGCTTATTGAGCTTGCCGCGCACCACCAAATGAAACACTTCCAACTCTCTTTCGGATAGCGTGGCGTAACGATAGCGGAGTTCATCAATCAAAGTACGCGATTTTCGGGCTTCCAAATCACGCTGGTGAGCATTATTCACCGCACGGAGTAGATCCTCTTTTTGCACTGGCTTCGTTAAAAAATCATCAGCGCCAGCCTTCATCGCTCGCACACTCATCGAGATATCCCCATAAGCGGTCAAAAAGATGACAGGGATCGGACAGTGGCGTTTATTGAGATGTTCCTGTACTTCTAAGCCGCTTAAGCCCGGCATATTCACATCAAGCAGAATACAACTGGGTTCATCCTTAAATTCAGCCTGAAAAAAATGTGTCCCAGATTCAAAAGTCAATACTCGATAGCCACACGCCATTAATAACATGCCCAGCCCCGATCGGACCGATGAGTCATCATCCACCACATAAACCATCGGCAATAACTCATTACTCATTGATCTTCACTCCTGGCTAACGGTAATTTAAAACGCATGATGCCTCCGCCGATGCGGTTTTCAGCCCAAATATGGCCGCCATGTGCCTGTACGATCGAGGCGGTGATCCACAAGCCCAATCCCACACCTTCGGGTTTTGTCGTAAAAAAGGAATCGAACACCCGCTCTACGCCCTCATCAAAACCCGTCCCGGTATCAACAATAGAGACGCGAACGTTATCCACGCCATAGCGGATGGTCTCAATGGTAATTCGTCGCTCTTTCCCCTTACGGCGATCAATCGCATCCATACTATTGAGTAGCAGATTCACCATCACTTGCTGCATCTGTACGATATTCATCGACACGATCATGCCGTCGGCGGCAAGGTCTAGATCAATATGAATACGCCTTACTTTTGCTTCCACTGACAAGAAATTTAAGACTTTTCTGACCAACCAATTGATATCCACTGGGCCCAATTCATTGTCTGATTTTGTGAGAAGACCTTGCATATTTTTAATTAATGCATCGGCACGTAAATTATCGCGTCGGATATTGGCGAGTGTTTCGTACACGAGATCCAACGGGGGTGGATCCCGCTTGAGGAAAATCTGTGCCGCCTCGACATTACTGAGAATGGCCGCGAGCGGCTGCACCAGTTCATGCCCAATCGCTTCGTTGTAGATGGAGGCCGTCATTTTACGGTTCATTTGCGTGATCTGACCTAACACTTGGCGCGATGCGCTCAAGGCGAGTGCACTGAGTTTCTTATCAATAATCAGGTAGAGAACCCAGATAATCAGCAATACCATGAACGAGGCAGCAGCAATGATTTCCCATCGGTAGGTCTGCCACGTGCTCGGCGTAAAAAAACGCTCCTCACTACCACTAGGGAAATCAGCCGGTTTAATTTGCCAGCGCGTGACCTGATAATGATCGAGCAAGGGAGCATAGCCGGCACTTTGCAATTCAACCTCAGACCGTCGCTCTCCTTTCATCACTTTCCATACCTGCTCTGCAGCCTCTTTTCCCAACTCTTGATAATTAAAGCTTAAGGCTGCCAGAGGCCCGCTTCCCAATAAACGCGGGTCATCGACCAGCATCGGGCTCATTGCAGATCGCGCCAACACAGCCATCAACTCTTGCCCGTACGATCGACCGATGGCCAGATCATCGGTCAGGGTACCAAAGTAAATGACGCTCTCTGGGGAAAGATTAGAAAGCTCATGTTTGATTTGTTCCAAAGGACGTCCGCGTAAATCTTGGACAGTCAACCCATCGGAGGTCCGACCTAACTGCGACGGTAAAAACGTCTTATTTAACGCAGAAAAAGGCACTTCGCCGACCAGCACGAGGTGTGTGCTGTTAGGGAATAAGGTCTTGGTCGCTGCAACAACATGAGAGAAATTATTCCGCAATACTTTTCCATTGACGTTCGGGGGCAAAACCATATGCACAACATCAATATCATTGGCCAAGGTAAAGACCACTGGCACTGTGGGCCACAATGCTTTGTTGTAAGTCAGAAGAAATTTCAACGCCGTATGTCCGACCACAACAATGGCATCAAAACGTTGGTTACGATATTTTTCTTTCAACCATCTAACGAGTGAATCCCGATGTGTCTCTTGGGGGAATAAAGCCAGATCCAGATTTTCATGAAAAAGTACGACCTTTTCAGTGTCGGTTGATTCACTCTTCAGTTGTGTATTGAGGGCAGTATAGAATTCCTGTAGATACGTGGTTTGTCCCATATCTGGGCTGAGCACCAAGACACTTTTTACCGTTTCAGGTCGATTGGCGGCAAAAGCCAACCCATTGCCGATCATCAGCAATAACAACACACTGAGCCGCAGTAATACTCTCATTGGAATAACAAACACGTAACTTTCTCGCAAAACACGTCGTCAACACATGACGCACGACAAATGAAACAGAGGAAAACATGACGATAGAGGTCGCGCCGTCGGATCGCTCAATGACCCGCCGCCAAATATTTTTCCATATAGAAATAAATTCTTGGAATTATGACGTGCTTACGTCGATTCACCACAAAGAACATGAAAAAAGATTGCTTTTCAGCAGTAAAAAGCCACAAGGCGGTGCATTTTTAAAATAAATCGCCATCAGTAGCAGCAAAAGTCGCGAATCAGGGCGGTGCATCCATAAAAAATGATCTAAAAAATAACCGTTTACACAACGCAACAGGCTCTTCTGTGTTCGGGAGCATTTTCAGTGATGGATTCGCTGTTAGAATAATGCCCTTGTCCGTTAATTCAAAAGTGCATCAACATGACCCGTAAGCTGTTCGTTACCACTGCCCTTCCCTACGCAAATGCGCCCTTCCATCTTGGACACATCATGGAATACATCCAGGCTGACGTCTGGGTGAGACATCAGCGAATGTCAGGTAACGAAGTGCATTTCGTTGGTGCGGACGACGCGCATGGCGCACCAATCATGATTGCGGCTGAAAAAGCAGGCATTACGCCACAAGAATTCGTGGCACAGATCGCGGCTGGTCGTAAGCAATATCTGGATGGTTTCCACATTCAGTTTGATAACTGGCATTCCACCGACGGTCCAGAAAACCACGCGTTGTCCCAAGATATTTACCGCAAACTGAAAGCAGCTGGTTTCATCACGAGCAAGACGATCGAGCAGTTTTATGATCCCGTAAAAAATATGTTTTTACCGGACCGCTACATCAAAGGCGAATGCCCAAAATGCGGCGCGAAAGACCAATACGGCGATTCGTGCGAAGTCTGCAGTGCGGTTTATGCCCCCACCGAAGTCGTCAATCCCTACTCGGTTCTGACCGGTGCCACACCAGTGATGAAGTCCTCTGAGCACTTCTTCTTTAAATTATCAGACCAACAATGTGTTGATTTCCTCCGCGGCTGGGCGTTGCAAGATAATCGTCTGCAATCTGAAGTAGCAAATAAATGCAAAGAATGGCTCGAAGGTGAAGGTGGCTTGGGTGACTGGGACATCAGCCGTGATGCGCCTTATTTCGGCATTGAAATTCCTGATCAACCAGGTAAATATTTCTACGTCTGGCTGGATGCACCTGTCGGCTATCTGGCGTCGCTTAAAAATTATTTTGGTAAAACCGGTCGTGACTTTGATGCATTCATGGCTGACCCAACAACAGAACAAGTACATTTCATTGGAAAAGACATTACCTACTTCCATACCTTGTTCTGGCCTGCGATGTTGAAGTTTTCTGGTTACAAAACACCAGACAACGTGTATGCCCACGGTTTTGTCACTGTCTCTGGCGAAAAAATGTCGAAATCGCGCGGTACGGGCATTTCCCCATTGCGTTATTTGGAAATCGGTATGAATCCAGAGTGGCTGCGCTACTACTTTGCAGCAAAACTCAACGCGAAAGTCGAAGATCTTGATTTAAACCCCGATGACTTTGTTGCCCGTATCAATTCAGACTTGATCGGTAAGTACATCAATATCGCTTCCCGTGCGGCAGGCTTCATCACCAAACGCTTTCATGGTGTTGTGACAAGTGACTGGGCGAATGCCGATGACGCGTTCCTCAACAACTTGTATCAAGCAGCGCCAGAAATCAAAGCGCTCTATGAAGCGCGCGAATATGGCAAAGCATTACGTGCAGCGATGGAGCAAGCCGATTTGGTCAACGCCTACGTCGATGCCAATAAGCCATGGGAACTCGCGAAAAAACCAGAAAACGATGCGAAATTGCAAGAAGTATGCAGTCGCTTGCTCGAGGCGTTCCGTATCCTGACCATTTTCCTCAAACCTGTCTTGCCACAACTGGCAGCGCAAGTGGAAGCACAATTGAATATCGCACCTCTGCAATGGGCCGATGTGAGCATTCCTCTGCCGCATCAACACACAATCCACCCCTACGCTCACTTGATGCAGCGCGTGGATCCGAAGATTTTCGATCAATTATTCGACGCCCCGACAGCGCCAATAGCAGCACCAGCAGCACCAACAACCGCTGCAGCAGTTGGGACAGACGCCGTTGAAACAGCGAGCAACATTGAGCCGCTGGCGGAAGAAATTAAGATTGATGATTTTGCCAAAGTGGATCTGCGGATTGCAAAAATCGTCCATTGCGAACATGTGGAAGGATCCGACAAATTACTGCGTTTAACGCTCGACGTGGGCGAAGGTCGCACACGGAATGTCTTCTCAGGCATTAAATCAGCGTATCAACCAGAACAATTAATCGGTAAATTCACTGTCATGGTGGCCAATTTGGCACCACGTAAAATGAAATTTGGTATGTCCGAAGGTATGGTATTGGCAGCTTCCGCAGCCGACGAGAAAGCGAATCCTGGTCTGTACATTCTGGAAGCATGGCCTGGTGCACAACCAGGGATGCGTGTCAGATAATCACTGATCGGACATCTGTTTAGCTATCGGCAAAACAGTCCCCGCACAAATAATGGCGGCTTGAACCTGAGGTTTAAGCCGCCATTATTTTTTATAGCAGCCCTTGAACCTACCGATACAGGTTGAATTTAATTAGGAAGAGGCCTTCTTTTAAAGTCAGAACATTCCGCTTTTATGCCAGAAAACTTAAGAAAATGACGAAATTTGCATAGTAAAGGCATCAAAATTCACATCAAGTATACTGACTGCCTTATGACCGTTTTTGCAGATTTTTTCTCCGGAAAGACCTTTTCATGAATAACCCAAGCACTTCAGTTGCCATCACGTCCCCCATCCCTGCTCGCCTGGTGCAATTACGTTCCGCGATGAAGGAGCATCAGATTGATGCGATGATCATTCCGTCCGCTGACCCACACCTTTCTGAATATCTGCCAGAACGTTGGCAAGGTCGCAGCTATTTGTCAGGTTTCACTGGCTCAGTTGGCACGTTGATTGTGACGGCACATTTTGCAGGATTATGGGTCGATAGCCGCTATTGGAGCCAAGCGGAGAAAGAACTCGCGCCAACAGGCATCGAGATGATGAAAATTGCTTCTGCTGCCTCCGTCGCGCATATTGAATGGCTTGCTAACAACATGCAAGAGGGACAAGTCGTCGCTGTTGATGGGGATGTTTTGGGCTTGATGACAGCACGCATGTTGGCACAGCAACTGACAGCAAAATCGGTGCAATTAAAAACAGACATCGATCTTTTGCAGACGATCTGGAGCGACCGCCCTGGCCTACCATTGGCTCCTATCTTTGAACATCTCCCACCGTTTGCAACGGTATCGCGCAAAGATAAACTTGCACAGATTCGCGAACAGATGCGTGCCAAAGGCGCAGAATGGCATTTCGTCTCGACGGTCGACGACATTGCATGGATTTTCAACTTACGCGGTAGTGACGTAAGTTATAACCCTGTCTTTGCAGGGCACGCACTGATCGGGCATCATGACGCCACGATTTTTGTGGAAGAAGGTAAGGTCTCCTCTGACTTGCAGACGATCTTGGCGCAAGACCACATTCACGTACGCCCTTATGCACAAGCTGCCAATGCACTGTCACAGCTGAGCGCTGCAGAGAAGACGTCGATTCTGATCGACCCACGCCGCATTACACTCGGATTCCAACAAGCGATCCCTTCTCACGTTAAAGTGATTGATGCGATCAACCCATCGGTATTCATTAAGTCACGAAAAAATGCGCAAGAAGCGGATTTTGTGCGCGAAGCGATGGAGCAAGACGGTGCAGCGTTATGCGAATTCTTTAGCTGGCTTGAGTCTGCCTTGGGACGCGAACGCATCACTGAAATCACTATTGATGAAAAAATTTGCGAAGCCCGTGCGCGTCAGCCGCATTTTATTTCACCAAGTTTCGGCACCATCGCTGGCTTTAATGGTAACGGCGCAATGCCACACTACCGCGCAACGCCGGAATCCCATGCGGTCATCGAAGGCGATGGTTTATTGCTGATCGACTCAGGAGGTCAATACCTCAATGGTACGACTGACATCACACGTGTCGTCCCCGTTGGTCAAGTTTCTGAGGCACAAAAGCGTGACTTTACGCTCGTCTTAAAAGGGATGATTCAGTTATCGAAAGCAGTATTCCCTAAGGGAACACCCTCCCCGATGCTCGATGCGCTCGCACGGGCACCGATCTGGGCTGAGGGGATTAACTATGGCCATGGTACTGGCCATGGCGTAGGCTATTTCCTCAATGTGCACGAAGGTCCGCAATCAATCTCTGCCGCCATGCCTGAGCCGCACACCGCAATGGAAATTGGGATGATCACATCAAATGAACCGGGCATCTACCGACCAGGCCAATGGGGTGTGCGTATCGAAAATCTGTTAATGACAGTGCCTGCAGTACAGACCGAATTTGGTGATTACGTGAAATTTGAATCACTGACATTGTGCCCGATTGATACGCGCTGCATTATCAGTACGATGCTCAATGACGAAGAAATTAATTGGCTCAATGCGTATCACACGATGGTCTTCCATCGCTTATCACCGCGCGTGTCAGGCAAAGCGTTAGCGTGGCTTGAAACGCGAACCCGTTCTATTTGCTGATCGCTTTACATTACCCAAATGAATCTCTCTCGGCCGAGAGAGATTCGTCAATGCGACATATCGCCGCACCTTCCGCACTTTAACATCGCTCACCACGGCACTGTCGCAGACAGTCATTGCCGTGGCCTAGCTCCGCACCGCAACGAATTGCTGTAACGCCACGGTAAATGATGCCAATTCGCTACGCATTTCTGCGAGCAACTCTCCTGCACCATCGAATTGATGACCTTTTCCTTTTTTCTCTAACTTTTCGGCCAAGGTCTCTATCGGAAAGGCACAGAAATTACTCACCACACCCTTCATTGTGTGAGCGGACCGGTGTAACAACTCGCTGTCATGGTTTGCGATAGCATCTGCAATTTCTTTGACGTATCCGTCGTAGGCATCAAGAAACGACTGCGCAATAATCTGGATAATTTCCTGATCAGCGGATTGCAGCGCTTGGCTATAATCAAAAGAATTCGCATTCATCATGATGTCTTTCGTAGTGGACGTGACTGGCAACGCTTTTTGATACTGATGCAACAGATTTTGTAATTGAGTGGCCTTAATTGGCTTTGAGAGGTAATGATCCATACCTGCCGCCAAACAACGTTCCCAGTCGCCGGGCATCGCATTCGCTGTCATGGCAATAATTGGCGTATGACGGCGCTCTGGATGACTTACTTCCATCTCGCGGATACGTTGTGTTGCCTCGATACCACCCATTTCAGGCATTTGCATATCCATCAGAATTAAATCAAATTGCTCCTGCTCGTACTTTCTCAAGGCAATTAATCCAGTCGCTGCAATCGTTGCAGAATGATGCCATTTATTTAGCAGTGAAATCACAAGCTTCTGGTTCACCACGTTATCTTCAACGACCAATATCTTCAGTGGTGTTAGTCCTGAAAAATGCGCGTCTGGTGCACTGAGTCTCACCTGATGACGGAGCGGGACACCATCGATTGCAGCGCGGATCGAATTCAACAGTTCTTGTGGGCTAATTGGTTTGGTCACATATTCTTGAATACCGATCTCACGGCATTTACGCGCGTCTTCTGGAGAACCTGCTGATGACAATACAATGATCTTAGGTAATGATCCTTCCGAATTCACACGTAGCTGCATCAAGAAATCAAATCCGTCCATCTCTGGCATACAAACATCGAGCAACACGACGTCGATCTTCTGCTGTGTTGGCGATGAATCTGTCAATAATTTCAATGCCTCAGCACCAGACGACACGGCAGTGGCATGAATGCCGCGGTTTCGGAGTGTATCTAAAAAAAAGTGTCTGTTTATGGCATTATCATCAACAATTAACGCATGTAATCCAGTTAATTCTTTGGAAGAGACTTCCGCTACACTGCTGACACCAATCCCAAATCGCACCGTAAAGTAGAAGGTACTGCCTCGTCCGGGCTCACTATTCAAGGCAAGGCTTCCTTGCATACTCTGTACAAGCCGAGAAGATATCGTCAGACCCAAACCGGTTCCACCGTATTTGCGTGTGGTCGAGGCATCCGCCTGGCTGAACGGACTAAAGATCGTCGCTTGTTTTTCGAGCGGAATCCCAATGCCGTGATCCGTCACCGCAAAATAAACATCGACTTCGCGATCATCGCGGCGCACGAGTTGTACGTCTAAGACGATATCGCCTTCTTCGCTGAACTTGATCGCATTCCCCACCAAATTGGTAATAATTTGATGCAGACGCCCAGGATCGCCGACCAGGACATCAGGTACCTCAGCGTCAATCTTATACACTAACTCAATACCTTTTTGCGATGCTCTGACAGCCAGCGCTTTAAGACACGAAGCAAGCAATTCGCGTATTTCAAAGTCGATTTTCTCAAGAATGACTTTACCCGATTCAATTTTTGAAAAATCGAGAATGTCATTGATGATGCCCAGCAACGAGTAGGATGAAAATTTCACCAACTCAAGATACTCACGTTGCTCTTGCGCTAGGTAAGTATCGAGCGCCAACTCCGTCATGCCAATAATCCCGTTCATTGGCGTTCTAATTTCATGACTCATGGTCGCCAAGAACTCACTCTTGGCGGTATTGGCGGCCTCTGCATCTTCTTTCGCTTGAATCAACGCTGCTTCAAATCGGAGGCGTTCAGTAATGTCTCGGCACGAGCCATACATGCTTCCATCTGGCAATAGCGCCGCATTCATCTCAACAGGGACCAAGCTGCCATCTTTTTTGCGTAATTTAATTTCAGTCCGGACTAATTTTTTTTCACGGATGTGCTGCAGGAAGGTTTTTTCAGCAACCACGCTCAGCTCGGGCGGGAGTAAATCATACATCTTGGTCCCCACCAGTTCTTCCCTCGTATAGCCAAGCATTGTCAGGGCAAGATCATTGATATAAATCCACCGTTCGTCAGCGCTCCCAACAAAAACGGCGTCCGCCGCATTATCAATCAGCATCCGCTGCTTCATCTCACTTTCACGCAGCGCATTATCAGGCGCAATACGTGCTGATACGTCTTGAAATGCAGAAACCGACCCAACGATCACGCCATTTTCAAAGATGGGAGAAGCAACAATGGCGACAGGAAATAGTCTGCCAGACTGGTGCTGAAAATATTCCAAATCTGATCGGAATACCTGACCTGAAGATACTGTTTTCTTTATTAAGCAGTCATCCTCGTGTAAATAACTGCCATCGGGTAACCTGCAATGAATAATGTCATGCATGCGTCGACCCGATAACGCGGCAAACTCATACCCCAGAATTTTCTCGGCCTCGGGGTTCATAAACGTACAAAGACCCTGGGCGTCAAGGGTAAATACGCCCTCGCCTAAGGTATTCATAATGTTCTGTAACAGCGCCTGATTTGCCTCAATTTTCTCTCGCAAGCGCATCTGCTCAGTGATGTCAGTGCGGATTGAGATGTATTGGTATGGACGATTAGCGTGATCTAAAAAAGGGACAATCGTGGCATTGGTCCAATAAAAGCCACCCTCTTTATCGACATTTCTGATTTCGCCGTGCCATACGCTGCCGGCCTGAATGGTCGACCATAAGTTGTGAAAAAACTCTTTGGTATGGTAGCCAGAATTAACGATGCGATGGTTATTCCCAATTAACTCGGTGACGGTAAATTTACTGATTTCGCAAAATTTTTCGTTGGCGTAAATTAAGGTGCCATTCTCATCCGTGATACTGACAATGGCATGCTGATCGAGCGCAAATTTTTGCTTTTCGACTGCCGCCAACGCCCGCTCAAGATCCTTTCTGGTATCAAGCAATTCACTCACCAAACCAGAAAGCAAATGACTCAAATTCTCAAGACTACTATCGTCATCCAGATGTTTGCCGAGTTGGGCCAAGACTTGATTGGTGGTCTGACGCAACGTCACCAATACCTGCTTGCGCGCTTCGGCATCCTGACGCAAGGTCTCATTGGCTTCACTGAGCTCATTCGAACTCAACTCAAGGCTTAATTTTCCTAGCGCCAGATCCCGATCCGCCTGATGATAGGCATCATCGACCTGAGACAAAAATTGACGAAAGCCACCCAACACTGATTTGAGGGATGCACTGATCCCCCCTGAAGACGCCAGCGCTTCCATTTCTGACAAGACGTGCTCAAGGGCTGCTTCGTCTTGAATTCCCAATAGTCGTTTGTATTGACGTAAGGATAGCTTGTGCGCCATCAGTTCATCTCAGCCAGATAAGTGATCGTCATTGTTTGATTGTGGAGGCTACATACCTCCAGTTTGTAGCCTGGACAAATCTCGCCGTTCGAATAGAAACCACACAGTGTCGTTTGATCACCAAGGATATCCTGAACAGCCTCCACCTCTTCGTCCACCCTGCCACCCATCACGAGCTTTCTACCGACGCAACTGACAAGTAATCCCAGCCGTTGTCCAACGATATCTGGAGATCCCTCGATACTTGCATGGGCCGCTGTCTCCGCACCGTCAACGAGATCGTTCGTGTGCGCATGCATTAGCCGTAAATAGCCATCCGGATTAATCGCTCCCGCCAAGATCAGACTGCCATCTTCTTCATTCACACCAAGAATAGTACGGATCTGCCCCAGCGATTCACGACTATCCCCAAGCATTTCAAAAGGAAACAACAGCCCCGAACCCGGCAAATCCTTGGCGTAGTCACCGAGATACCGCTTATAGACATCGAGCGCGGGCTTATCGTCCAATTCATACAAGACATTACCGATGCATTTCGTCACTTTACGCGTTGGGCCAAAGGCTTTCCAACCACCAAAACTACCGTGCGAGAATAACAGCTTGTCGCCTGCCAAACCAACAGCAACGTTAGTCGTTGTCGATATTCCTGACGACGACAAGGTATACGTTCGAGAGAATGCCCCTTCATCGCCAGCCAATCCACCGGTGATCGGCAAGGAGGTACCAAGGACGCTCGTCATCCCTTCGATGAGCGCACTACCATTGATGTTCACCCCTTGACCAAACAGCATTACGGCACGTAAATCAGGCGCTTGTAGGCGCGTCGCCAAGTCATACCCTGCCTGATGAGATCCATCCATTGTCGCGAGTTCTGCTGTGACGACTTGAAAATTAGCGGTCTCAAAATGAATCGCCGTAATCACCGAGGTTTTATTCGTGACGGCGACCGATGAAATTTCCCCCGCAGTCGTGCACCCAACCAGTTCGGCACCGGGAAATGCTGATGTTAAAAGGGGAAAAAATTCAGGATGCGTGAAATGGGCAACACAACCAAAGACAAACACAAGTTGTGGCGCTATCTGTGCTGCGACAGACAATTTCTCAGCGGCGTTAGAAAGATCATCAACTACTACTTGTGAAATTTTCATTCGTAGCTCCCGTGGTTGATAGAGAGTGGATCTAAGAAGAACGAAGACAAATCAAACGAAGATGGAACGTGCTGGCTGAGGTTGATCGATTCCGTTGTTTTATCGCAATCAACAATTCTGCAGTTACAAGTTCCATTCAGCGCCAAATGTCTTTTGATCGTTTTTCTCTTCGCGATAAAGGTTCTTGATTTCTAAAATCTTGTCCCAACCCGCAACAAACGCATCGATACAACGTGGGTCAAAATGTTGCCCAGACCCCTCATGCAGAAAAGCGAGCGCCTTCTCGATCTCCCATGCGGCCTTGTAAGGTCGCTCAGAGGTCAACGCATCAAAGACGTCGGCAACAGCGACGATTCGAGCAAATAGAGGTATCTCTTCACCCGCCAAACCATTGGGATAACCAGAACCATCAAACTTTTCATGATGTGCTAGTGCAATCACTGCACCGGCATTGAGCAAATCGGAACTGCTACCAGATAAAATTTCATAGCCAAGCGTTGCATGGCGTTTCATGATGGTGAACTCGTCGACCGTCAACTTTCCAGGCTTGAGCAATATATTGTCAGGGATACCTACTTTACCAATGTCGTGCATTGGCGCAGCTTCCAGCAAAAGTTGCTGATCAGCATCTGAAAGACCAAGGTATTCGCCAATGATGCGGGAATAATTAGCCATCCGCAAAATGTGTGCGCCTGTTTCGGGATCTCGGGAGTCTGCTGCTTTAGAGAGTCTAAAAATGGTCTCGCGCTCACGGGCACGGATTTCTGCGGTGGCTTTTTTCACCTCAACATCAAGCCAGATAGCGCGGTCTTCAAGAAAACGCTGGCTCTTGCGTAAGGCCAACATATTCTTGGTCCGCGCAAGAAATTCGATCTTATCGATCGGTTTAATGAGAAAATCGTTCGCGCCAACATCCAGCGCTTGGTATCGTAATGCGAGTTCGTTATTGGCAGTGATCATGAGTACCGGGATGTCGTGGCAGCCCGGCATTGTTCGAAAACGACGAATAAATTCGATACCATCCATGGTCGGCATCATGTAATCCACCATGACGAGATCAGGAACGTTTCCAGCACACCATTGAAGTGCGGGTTCTGGATCAGTAAAGCTAACGGACTTACAATCTTCTATTTTTTTCAGCAACAGGCACAACAACGTCACGTTAATCTGCGCATCATCCAGCACTAAAACGTTCATCTCCATTGAACATCGCCTCCAGGAACCACACCTTGCATGTCAAACACATGTCCATGATCAAAAATTGAATTTAGTGTACCGTATTTCAACTCGGGACTAATGACTAATCACAAAATTTATACATTTAACACGGTTCGTGTGCACGTTTCAACGAAAATGCTTAATTTTCGACGGCAACTGTCGGTGGAAACTGAACAGAAAACTTACTTCCTTGGTCTGGCACAGAATCAATCAGCAAATTCGCATTATGTCTTAGCAACACATGCTTAACGATCGCTAAGCCCAAGCCAGTGCCTTGCGTCTCACGGGAGCGACTCTTATCGACCCGATAAAAGCGTTCTGTCAAGCGGGAGATGTGCTCTGAACTGATGCCGATTCCGTTATCAATCACCACAAACTTCGGTCCTTGGGCGCCGTTACACCATTTAATCTGAATATCACCATTTTCCGGGGTGTATCTGATCGCGTTCGTGACCAGATTCGTCAGCGCACTGCGGATTTCATCTGCGCTGCCACGAATGTCAGGTCCCTGACAATCCAGCGTAATGTGATGACGCCCTGCGGAAAGCGCATGTGCCTCTTGCAGAATCTGCTCGAGCAAGCCGCGCATATTGATCACCTCAGTCCGCAACAAATGATCCATTGACTCGAGACGCGTCAGGATTAACATGTCCTCCACTAATCGTTGCATCCGTTCACCTTGTTCAGACATCAACTTGAGATGGGCGTTTCGTGTTGGAATATCTAAATCCGGTTGCAAAGAGGCAATTTCAAGAAAACCGTTGATGACCGTTAAAGGTGTTCGTAGCTCGTGAGAAGCATTGGCAATAAAATCGCGACGCATCATATCGATACGCTCCGACTCTGTTACGTCATGCGTCACAAGGATCTGGCGGCGATTTTCAAAAGGAATAATGTGAGCGATTAACTTGCGATCGCGGAAAGACAAGGTCAGTGGCGTTTCGTACCGCCCAAGGATGATGTAATCCATAAACTCAGGACTACGAACGAGGTTGGTTACCCGCATACCCTTATCTTTCGCCAGACTCAAACCGAGATGGCGTTCAGCGGCAGGATTACACCACTCCAAAAACAGCACGTCATCCATAATGACGACGCCATCAGGGAGTAACGTCATTGCCTGACGGAAACGAGCAAGCCATTCAGTTAATTCCGTCTGGTTTTTTTCGTCACCACGACGCAACTTATAGAGTCTCGAAAAGATATCAGTCCACGCGCCCCAACCGTCTGGAAGCCGCGAGCTACTGGGATGATCAAGCCAATCAGCCAAGCGCTGCAAATAAAACAACTGCACAAGCACTAACGACGTCATAGCCAGAATACCAGCCAACAATCCAGCGACGGTGCCCCACATGTAACAAGCAACGATAGTGCCGATCGCGACCAACAAAATACGGACGGAGTTAGAGATCCAGAAAATAAGACGAGGAGACATGAAAAATCCCTGATATGTTTTTATATGGGAATATTGTCGTTTTAGAAACGAAAAGTGATGCGACAAACAGCTTCAACAGACAATTATCCGTATGCAACCGACAGAATTGACAGCTTTCATTATCTATATGCATCCGCTGATAAATCAAGAATGCCAGCGCAAATGATGGAAGGTTTGTGAGTTCAACCTAAAAAAAGTCACTCCAAGAACTAGGAGTGACCCTTGTTTATATTTCTTATTCTATTTTTCAGACAACATATACCCGACGCTACGGACGGTTTTAATCAGGGACTCTGCTGATTTCAATACTTTGCGCAAACGTAGCACATGCACATCGACAGTCCGCTCTTCAATCACCACGTGGTCGCCCCACACTTTGTCGAGCAACTGACTACGAGAAAACACACGTTCGGGATGCGCCATGAAGAATTTCAACAACTTATATTCAGCGTGGCCGATATCCACTTTTTGATCTTCAATCTTGACCGTACAACTGACAGGATCTAACACTACCGTACCCGCAGTCAATGCAGTTTGAGAATGCTCTGGGCTTTTCCGACGTAACAGCGCCTTGATTCTGGCCGTGAGTTCACGCGGCGAAAACGGCTTCGTCACATAGTCATCAGCACCATGATCCAACCCAGCGATCTTATCCTCTTCCATACTTTTTGCGGTGAGCATAATAATAGGAATTTCGTTGAATTGACGATCAGAGCGAATCTTGGATAACAAACGCAAACCAGTTTGATCTGGCAACATCCAGTCCAGCAAAATCAGTTGCGGCGTCCGACGCTGGATGAAATCCCATGCATCTGCCGTATTATTGACAGCAAAGGTATTCCATCCGGCAGCTCGTAGCGTAAAACTCACTAACTCGACGATTGCAGGTTCATCTTCAACGATGAGGATTGTAGTATCAGCAGCCATTATTCGTGGTCAATTTTCTGGTCTTGTTTAATTGCGACATAATCCGAGTGACGGATATCTTTGCCTTCAACAATATAAATCGTATGTTCAGCAATATTTTTCGCGTGATCGGCAATACGTTCGATTGCTTTCGCAACCCACATTGTATTTAAGGAAGACGTGATCGTACTTGGATCTTCCATCATAAATGTGATCAAGTTCCGCATAATCGAGCGGAAATCATTATCGATGATGGCATCTTGCGCAATCAACTGTACTGCTTTGGCGTCATCGAGACGGGCAAACGCATCGAGAGAATGATGCAACATATCTGCGACGCTACCAGCAAGAACGCGCACGGTGTCATAACCATTGAAAATGACCGTACCACGGCGGCTCGTACTAGCCTCTTTGGAGATACGTGCGATTTTCGTCGACTCGTCACCAATGCGCTCCAGATCGGTAATCACCTTTCCTGTCGCCATCACTGTGCGCAAGTCGTTCGCGGCGGGTTGGCGTTTCACAATCAAATGACTGCACATGTCATCCAACGCGACCTCTAACCGATTGACTTCGAGATCCGACTGAATAACTGCTTCAGCCTGATCGATATTTCCTGTACGGAAGCAAGACATCGCGTCGTGAAAATGACTTTCAACTAAGCCACCCATTAACAAAACCTTGGAACGAATCGTTTCAAGATCATGATCATACTGTTTTGAAGAGTGTTCGCCAGTCACTGGAATCTCCTGAATTTTCTCTTAATCACTAAGGATGAATAAGGACCTGTAACGCTCACCCGCGCAGCAACGATAAAATGCAACATCGTTGCAGGCACGTTGGTGACGCCGACCCAGGCCCCGGGGATCATTAACCGAAACGACCGGTAATGTAATCTTGCGTCTCTTTTTTTACTGGATTCATGAAGATGTGATCGGTCTCACCGAATTCTACCAATTCACCCAGATACATATACGCAGTGTAATCCGAACAACGCGCTGCCTGTTGCATATTGTGGGTGACGATAGCGATCGTGTACTCTTCTTTTAACTCGTTGATTAACTCTTCGATCTTCACCGTCGAAATCGGATCCAATGCGGAAGTTGGCTCATCGAGCAACAAAATTTCTGGCTTGACCGATACGCCACGTGCGATACACAGACGTTGCTGTTGACCGCCGGACAAGCTCAAACCACTTTTGTTTAACTTATCTTTGACTTCAGTCCAAATCGCCGCTTTTTTCAGTGCCCATTCTACGCGCTCATCCATTTCACCTTTAGATAAGTTCTCGTACAAACGCACACCAAAAGCGATGTTGTCATAAACAGACATTGGAAACGGTGTTGGCTTCTGAAACACCATACCAACTTTTGCACGCAATAAATTAATATCTTGGTCGGCGTCCAAAATATTTTTACCTTTGTAAATGATCTTACCTTCAGCGCGCTGACCTGGGTACAAATCATACATACGATTTAAGGTACGTAATAACGTCGACTTACCGCAGCCAGAAGGACCAATAAAAGCGGTCACTTTCTTGTCGAAAATATTCAAATTGATGTCACGCAAACTACGGGTTGCACCGTAGAAAAAATTCAGTCCATCAATCTCGATTGCTTTTTTCAAGTTGTTTGTTTGTGTAGTGGTCATGTCGATGCCCGGATTAATGCTGTGATTTTTGATTAAATAATGTGCGGGACAAAATATTTAAGCCCAGAACACTAAAAGTAATAAGTAATGCGCCACCCCAAGCCAGATCACGCCAGTTGTCATAAGGACTCATCGCGAACTGGTAAATAACAACAGGCAAGTTCGCCATTGGCTTATTCATATTGCCATTGAAGAACTGATTATTGAGCGCTGTGAACAATAACGGCGCAGTCTCACCGGAGATACGCGCTACAGCCAGCAAAATGCCAGTAATAACACCCGCTTTGACGGCACGCAAACGAATCAGCAGCGCGACCTTCCAGCGTGGTGCACCCAGCGCAAATGCTGCCTCTTGCAAGCTCGCAGGAACAAGTCCAAGCATGTTATCCGTCGTACGCACCACAACAGGAATAGCGATCAACGAAATCGCGATACTACCTGCCCAGCCAGAGAAGTGCTTAATGTTCGCCACGTAAATAGCGTAGACAAACAAACCAATAACGATGGATGGTGCAGACAACATAATGTCCGTTACAAAGCGAGTTACAGCACCAAACCAGCTCTTGTTACCATATTCTGCCAAATAAATCCCCGCCAAAATACCGATAGGCGTGGAAATCAGGGTGGCACTTCCCACCATCATAAAACTACCAACAATCGCATTCAGCAAACCACCGCCATCCGAACCAGGCGCTGGTGTCGATTGCGTGAACATCCCCACATTGATCGCCGAAAAACCTTTGATCAACAGTGTAAAAAGAATCCACATTAAAAATGCAACACCGACCGCCATCGCCATTGAGGAGAGGAAAATCCCCACTCTGTGTACCCACAAGCGGCGACGGTATACGGGGTTGCGACCAGATTGAGTCAACGTGTTGTCCATTATTTAGTTCCCTCTTTACGGCTCAGACCAAGCAACATCAGCTTTGCTGCAGATAACACGATAAACGTAATAACAAACAAAATTAAACCTAACAGGAACAACGATGAAACGTGAAGCGGTGTTTCGGCCTCAGCAAATTCATTGGCCAATGTCGACGCAATACTGTTACCAGCTGCGAATAAGGACCACGACAATTGGTTCGCATTACCAATCACAAACGTAATGGCCATTGTTTCGCCCAATGCACGTCCAAGTCCCAACATCACACCACCAACGACACCAATTTTTGTGTATGGCAGCACGATTTTTCTGACGACTTCCCATTTGGTGCAACCGAGACCGTAAGCAGACTCTTTCAGGACCGGCGGTACCACCTCAAACACGTCGCGCATGACTGAGGAGATGAAGGGAATAATCATGATGGCCAGAATGATGCCAGCAGAGAGAATACCAATACCGATCATCGGACCAGAGAACATCGCACCAACCACTGGCAATTGACCCAACGTCGCATGCAACGCAGGTTGAATGTACTGCGCAAATAACGGTGCAAAAACAAACAAACCCCACATACCATAAATGATACTTGGCACACCTGCGAGCAATTCAATGGCCGTACCCAAAGGACGCTTCAACCACGATGGACAGATTTCAGTCAAGAACAACGCAATACCAAAACTCACTGGAAACGCGATCAATAACGCGATCACCGAAGTAATCAACGTACCTACGATGGCAATCAGACCGCCGTATTTATCGTTGACCGGATCCCACTCAATGGTCGTCACAAAAGCAAGACCAAATTCCTGCATGGCAGGTACTGCTCGGATGAATAATGAGAAAATGATTCCCAGTAGTACGATTAATACCAACGCAGCAAAGCTGAGTGTCAGTTTATGGAAAAAGAAATCTTGCCAACGTTGGCGACGCATGACATTTGCTAGATTTTCGTCACTCAACTGCGTTGATTGCGAAACATCTGCGTTCGATGCGGATTGATTGGCGGAAGGTACGGTCATATCGACAGAGGTCATTGGAGTTGGCATGGGTGTTTTTCACCGAAAAGGCGATCTGGTGTACACCGGATCGCCCTCATCAAGAACATTCAATAAAACACAGAAAATCTACAACGAATAAATCACTTCTGAGATTACCAAACAGATTTACCAGCAGTATCCTTGATGTTTGCTTTCCAACCATCCTGAATCTGTTTAATCAGTGCTGGTGGCAAAGCGACGTAATCAAGGTCAGCAGCCATTGCGCCACCGTTTTTGAATGCCCAGTCGAAGAATTTCAACACTTCTTTTGCTTCAGCTGGATTTGCCTGCGACTTGTGCATCAGAATGAACGATGCACCAGTAATTGGCCAAGATGCTTTACCGGGCTGGTTTGTCAATACCAAGAACATACCAGGTGCTTTAGACCAATCAGCATTAGCAGCAGCTGCCTTGAAGCTATCGTCATCTGGTTCGGCAAACTGACCATCTGCATTTTTTACAGTGGTATAAACCATTTTGTTCTTTTTGACGTAAGCATATTCGACATAGCCGATCGAATTTTTGATACGTTGAACGTTAGCAGCAACGCCTTCGTTACCTTTGCCGCCCAAGCCAACTGGCCATTTCACAGCAGTAGAAGAACCCACTGCTGTTTTAAATTCAGCGTTAACTTTACTCAGGAAATCTGTCCACAAAAACGTTGTACCAGAGCCGTCAGAACGGTGAACAACAGTAATATCTTCTGCTGGCAGCTTGATGCCTGGGTTAATCGCAACGATTTCAGGAGCGTTCCACTTTGTGATTTTGCCCATGTAGATGCCTGCGAGCACATCGCCAGTCATCTTCATTTTGCCTGCAGCGACACCATCCAAGTTGACGACAGGAACAACACCACCAATAATTGCTGGGAACTGTGTCAGACCTTCAGCATTGAGCTCATCAGCCTTCAAAGGCATATCGGACGCGCCGAAATCGACTGTTTTTGCTTTGATTTGCTTGATACCACCACCAGAACCGATTGACTGGTAGTTCAGACCATTTCCAGTTGATTGCTTGTAGGCTTCTGCCCATTTTGCGTAAATTGGATAAGGAAATGTTGCACCAGCACCTGTGATGTCAGCTGCTTGAGCAACCGAAAAGGAAGCAACAATGCCGCCAACCAGGATCAATTTCTTCACAATTTTATTCATTTGCATACTTACCTCGGATGTGAGTTACAGGGGTTAGTTACCACGTCCAGCACTCTACAAGCCAATTATGACAATACGATGACCTCATGAAATAATTGTGAAATATTGATGAAATATTTAATATTATTACCATCTTTTTTGTCATAAAACTGACATATTAAGCAACTACAATAGTCTAAGATACTGATTTCAGCCATTCCAGAATTTATGACATGCATGACATGCAGAAAAATATGACCACTCAAGAAGTCGCGCCAATTACTACTGATGATCCCGAAAAAAAATCGAAGAAAACGAACATCAGTGCCATCGAAAAGCCTAATGATACGCAACAGGCACAAAAAAGTAGCAAAAGTCCCGCACCAAAAGGAATAAAAGAAACGCGAGGCGAGTTACCCAGATCTGTCATATTTCTCGACCGAGAAATGTCACAAATTGCTTTTAACTGGCGTGTTCTAGCTCAGGCAGAAGACAAAAACATCCCTCTGCTAGAACGTTTAAAGTATTTATGCATTGTTGGTAGTAATCTGGATGAGTTTTTTGAAGTCAGAGTTGCCAGCCTGTTGGCGCAAAACACGGTAGACGGTGAACTCGTTCAACATCCCAATTTTCAAGCAAGTCTCGAGCGTATTAGCAAAGAATGTCACCAACTGGCACAACGTCAATACGAACTCTTAAATGAGGAAATTCTTCCTCAACTCTCCAAAAAAGGCATCAACCTCCTTCGCCACTCTGAACGTACAGAGGCGCAACGAGCATGGGTGAAAGAGTATTTTGAGCGCGAAGTGCGTCCGCTACTGACACCAATTGGTCTCGATCCAGCCCACCCTTTCCCGCAGGTCGTTAATAAGAGTCTCAATTTTATTATCTCATTAGCTGGCAAGGACGCCTTTGGGCGCGGCACAGGAATCGCCATCGTCAAAGCGCCCCGGGTTCTACCGCGTATCATTCGCCTGCCAGATGAACTGTCTGAAAAAGGGATCACGTTCTGCTTGCTCTCTTCCATTATCCATTCTCATATCGCCGATCTGTTCAACGGCAGAGAAGTACTCAGCTACTCGCAGTTCCGCGTTACACGGGATAGTGATTTATGGGTGGACGAGGAAGAAGTAAAAAATTTGCGGCAAGCACTCCAGGGCGAATTGCAAACACGCCAGTTTGGCGCTGCGGTACGGCTCGAAGTTGCCAAAAATTGCCCAGATGACTTGGCGAAATTCCTTTTGGGGCAATTTTCATTAGACAAAGATCGTTTGTATCCCGTCGATGGGCCTGTCAATATGGTGCGGTTGGGCGAACTCGTTGACCACGTCAAACAAGCTAACCTTCGTTTCCCTCCATTTTCACCGAAAGCAATTGCAAAATACTCGCACACTGATATTTTCACATTGCTTCGCAAGCAAGATATTCTGTTGCACCATCCATTCCAGCCATTCCAGACAGTGATCGACTTCATTCGATCAGCTTCGCTCGATCCTGCGGTCGTCGCAATTAAGCAAACCATTTACCGTACGGGGATGAACTCCGACCTCATGGAGTCCTTAATTACTGCGGCTCGCCTGGGTAAAGAAGTCACAGTGATTGTTGAACTGATGGCGCGCTTTGACGAAGAAGCCAATATCAACTGGGCAGATAAGCTACAACGTGCTGGTGCACAGGTCGTGTATGGTGTCGTCGGTCTTAAAACACATGCGAAGTTAGCATTGGTTATTCGACGTGAAGAAGGCGGTGTATTGCGCCATTACGCCCACATGGGTACAGGTAACTACCATCCTTCCACAACGCGCTTTTACACTGACTTCGGCTTACTCACTGCCCACCCAGCAATGGCCGCCGAGGTCAATGAGGTTTTCATCCACTTAACTGGATTGACCAAACCCAAGAAGCTCGAGTATCTCTGGCTCGCACCATTCGCCTTGCAACCACAACTCATCAAAGCGATTCGGAATGAAGCCCGTATCGCACGCGAGGGTCGTCCTGGACGCATCATTGCAAAAATGAATTCCTTGTCCGACGAATCAGTCATTCGTGCACTCTATGCAGCATCGGCTGATGGTGTCAAAATCGACCTGATCGTCCGTGGCGCTTGTACCTTACGTCCAGGCGTGCCGGGATTGTCCGAAAATATCCGCGTGCGCTCCATCATTGGTCGCTTCCTAGAACACAGTCGTATCTACTACTTCCGCAACGATCTAGCACACGATGTGTACCTCGCTAGCGCTGATTGGATGAACCGTAACTTATTTAGACGCATTGAAGTTGCTTTCCCAGTGCTCGATAGAGCCCTGAAAAAACGTGTGATTGCCGAAGGATTAGATCCGTACCTCAAAGACAATGTCAACGCATGGGTACTCGACTCCAACGGTAACTACGAGCGAAAGAAAGCACGCGGTCAGCAGGCAAGTTTTAGTGCACAACAGTTTTTAATGCAGCAATTAGGCTCCCTCTCTACACCGGATACTGAATAATGGACTTAATACTCTGGCGGCATGCTGAAGCTGAACCTGCAACGGAAGAAATTACCGACGAGTTCAGAAAATTAACTGGCAAGGGAATGAAACAGGCCAGTAAAATTGCCTATTGGCTCGATAGTACGCTGCCAGAAACATGCCGCATTTTTGTAAGCCCAGCAGTTCGAACCCGCGATACCGCCGAAGCGCTGATTTCGAGTGGTCGTAAATTTAAGATAGCGCCTGAGCTCGCGCCCGACTCGACCGTTGAAGCCGTGCTGCGACTCGTCAACTGGCCCAATAGCCGGGAGCCCGTCATGATCGTTGGGCATCAACCTTATTTGGGACAAGTCGCCGGCGAGTTACTTGGACACCCATTACAGGAATACAGTATCCGCAAAGGCAATGTTTGGTGGATTTCGCAAAAGCAGCGTCAGGGTGAGGAACTACAAACCTACCTGAAAGCCATCATGTCGCCGGATTTGGTGGTGAAATAACGACCGCAATGATCTGATTTGATCTGATTTGATTTGAACTGGTCTCATTTGAGGATGATGCTACTTATTTAGTAGCGCCCTCAACGACATGGACATTGATGGAACAGCGTCGACAGAACACACATCGACCATCATTACGAGATACGATGTTGCTGCTTTGTCCTTCGTGGGGAAAAGCAGCGAGATAGTCGATTTCTCAAAGAAGTGCCGATGACGTGTTTTTTACTGCTCGATGGCTTGAGCATCAAACTGCGACGGATACCTCAGCATCCATATCGATCTCCGCATCCACTTCCGGTTCCACATCGGTCGCTACTGGACGGGATGTGATTGACTGCATGATATCGAGCCAGGTGACTAGACTTAACTGTCCTTGGGCATCTTCTACCAGCGCAGAGAGACTTTCCACCCAATCGCCGTCATTACAATACAGAATACCGTTGATATCCCTGATCTCTGGTTTATGGATGTGACCGCAAATAATACCGTCCACACCTTTTCTACGTGCTTCGTCTGCCAGCGCGTCTTCGAACTGGGTGATATAGCTCACCGCATTTTTCACTTTCAACTTCAGGTACTGCGAAAGTGACCAATAAGGCAAGCCTGCTCTTGCACGCCAGTTATTGAAAATCTGGTTAAACTTCAAAATGACGGTATATAAACTATCACCAACATAAGCGAGCCATTTCGCACAGGCGATAACGCCATCGAAACGATCGCCGTGGAGAACGAGCATACGACGTCCATCGGCTGTCGTATGCACTAATTCGTCACGGACTTTAATGCCGCCAAAGTCCAAATCAATGAATTGCCGGATGGATTCATCATGATTACCAGGAACGAAAATCACATTCGTCCCCTTCTTCGCTTTTTTCAATACTGTCTGCACGACGTTGTTATGCGTTTGATCCCAGTACCAACGTCGTTTCAGTTGCCAGCCATCGATGATATCGCCCACCAAGTACAGGGTTTCAGATTCTGTGGCGCGTAAAAATTCAAGAAGTTTTGACGCTTGACAACCGCTTGTTCCCAAATGCAAATCGGAAATCCATATTGTCCGAAAACGCACAACATCTTTTTTACTGATCTTGTGCATTTTTTTATTAAGGAACTTCTCTGCAGACTTCACAATCACTGATCTCCGGTATTGTAATGACGCGCATAACGGTCATCCAGATTCGCTAATGGCAACATCACAAACAAATCAGCACTATGAAAATCAGGATCCCATGCTGGGTCGCCACATACCCAAGCGCCAGCGCGTAGGTAGCCTTTCAGGAGCGGTGGAATACGTGCAACAACATTGCTCGTATCAATCTCATCCAACGGGAACGGAACGTGTGGCGTGACACGGTACTCCAGCGGGCAGAAATCTTTCTCCGTCAAACTACGGTAAATTGCTGCTGCGTTTTGTCCACCGTCTGTCAAACTAATGCTTGCACAGCCAATCAGGTGAGAGCAGCGCTCACGACGCATATATGCAGCCAAACCTGCCCACAGCAACATAATGACCGAACCACTACGGTAGTCAGGATGGATGCACGCGCGACCTGCCTCAGCAACGGAGTGACGCACGTTGTGTAAGCGGGACAAATCGAATTCTGTTTCGGAGTAGTAGCGTCCCATTTCACGGGCAGCGTTCGGTCCTAAAATACGGTAGGTACCAACGACTTTCAGTGTTTTTGTGTCGCGGACAATGAGATGATCGCAGTAGGCGTCAAACTCATCTTTATCTAAGCCATCTGGGTTGGATAACGCGGACAAACCCATGCTCTCAATAAAAACTTTATAACGCAGGCGTTGTACTTCGCGTACTTCTTCAGCTGTTGTTGCCAGACTCAGATTGAGTTTAGAAAAACTGGGATTAGCATCCGCGGGTATCGTGAGTAATCGCATTCATCATCCTTGTTATGTCTCAAGATGTCGTTCATTCGACGAACAGAGAATAGATGACTATTACTTCAGCAAGATGACAAAATGATGTCGGTTTTATGACAATCAAAAAAACAACAAACCCTCAATATCACGTGATAATTGAGGGTTGCAGAGGATCAAGAGCGATCATTTTCTTGATAGAAATCTTAATAAAAAAATATCAAGAAAAATCGTTGTGACTTATTTTTCTTTTTTGGGGCGACCCGCTTTGAGTGGTGCAAGATCGGCGATCAGTTTTTTCAACGCTGGTACGTCTGTTTTGTTCAACAAAGCTAAACCAATACGCAACAGCTGGCTTTTCTTCACTTCCACACCCGCTTTAAGGCAAGCACGTTTCACTTGACCAAGCACAGCGTATTCCGCTTCTGGCATCGTAAAACTATCACGGACCAATTTGGCCTTTTTACCTTTTTCAGCGGCATCATTGACTACTTTCAATGTATCCGCTTTCGCTGCCACTGCTTTTTTTGCAGCAGGTTTCGTGCCATTGGTTACGCGTGCGGATGTTTTTTCCGTTGCACTTACCTCTTGCGCGGCTGTCGGCTTTTTAGCGATTGCCTTCTTTACAGGCGCCGTTCTGGATGCAGCAGGTTTGACAGCAGGAGTTTTTGACGCAGTTGTTTTCACTACAGGTGCTTCTTTTTTGCTGGTAACGGTTGCCATAAATGAGCCTCCAGGTTAAATGCATGTAAACAATATAAACAATATGTGCATAAACAACAAGCGTTAAGGATAACCGTTTCAGATGACAAGGAGATTACCAAAATTGCTCGCTCGCAAGAATATGAAGCTATGCGATAATCGCGCCGACATTTTTGTATTCATTGCCTCCAATCATCAAAACCATGAAATATTCACACTATCTAATTTCGCTGATGCTTATGACTGTCCTGCCGGTACACGCCATAGAGCTGAAAGGCGCAGGCTCATCGGCCGCTGCACCACTGTACCGAATTTGGGGTGAGGCGTACTCGAAAACCAACAGTAATACGCTCAGTTATGAACCATCAGGCTCATCATCGGGTATCAAAAAAATCAAAGAAAGCAGCGTTGACTTTGGTGCAAGTGATGTTGCCTTACCACAAGCGGACCTGAAAAAATTCAAATTAATTCAGTTTCCATCCGCCATTTCAGGCGTTGTCGTGATCGTGAACCTGCCTGGCATCCGATCTGGCGACCTCCATTTAAACGGTGACGTCATTGCGAAGATTTTTTCAGGCCAAATTGAAGATTGGAACGATCCTGCCATCGCCGCACTCAATCCAGGCGTGAAGCTACCAAGCAAAACAATCCAGCCGTTTGTTCGTCAGGATGGATCAGGAACGACTTATAACTTCACTGATTACTTGAGTAAAATCAGTAAAACGTGGCAGACCACCTTCGGTAAAAATTTCACGATCAATTGGAATAGCAAATTTACCCAAGTCAAAGGAAGTAGTTCTATTTCTGCTGCCGTCAGAAAAACACCCTATGCGATCAGCTATATCGACTACAACTACGTTGTACAAGATAAATTAGAAGTGGCACAGATTCAAAACCACGATGGTCGCTACGTCATGCCTTCCGCCGAAGGATTTTCTGCAGCGCTTGCGGCAAGTAGCTGGAAAACCCAAGGAACATTCGAAGAAATGTTGACCGATAAATCCGGCCCTAAATCATGGCCGATCACAATGGGTACATTCATCATTACCCAACAAGCAGCAAAAAATGTCGAAACGGCGACAGCCACGCTCAAGTTCTTCACTTGGGCATTCATGAACGGCGACCGTTTTGTAAACAATGTCGACTTCGTGCGACTTCCTGATGCGCTGCAAGCTCGCGTGTTCAAGGAAATGACGACCGTCACGGACACTGCAGGAAAGCCGTTGAATTGGAGCCTCCAGTAAAATCGCAACAGATGCAATCAAAGAGAGCGCCCATCATTGATGCGGCGCTCTTTTTTTCACTCTTATCACATCAATTAACCGGTGCATTCCTATAATGATTGACGGTAGCAGAACTCACCGCATCACCATGATTTCCCCAACTGTGGCGAATATACGTCAACACCAACGCTACTTCATCGTCGCTTAAGACAGGACCGTAAGGCGGCATGCCATAGGGTCGCGGGTTGCGTATGGATGTTGGGGGAAATCCACCATACAAAATAAGACGAATCGGATTGGCGATGTTCGTCATCTGTACCGCATTGTTATGCGCAAGGGCGGGATAAATATTCGACACCCCCTGCCCCGAAGTACCATGACAATCTGCACAATGCGTTTTATACAGTGCTTCACCTTGGGCCATCCATCGCGCCATCACTTCTGGCTTGACGGTCATTGGGACAGTGTCATTATTCGTCTGGTCGATATTGGCCATCGCTGTTGCGGGCAAGCTACGCAAATAGGAAACCAAGGCATCGACATCTGCTTGCGAATAATACTGAAGGCTATCGGCAAAAACGTCTGCCATTGGTCCTGTCAATGCGGCTTGATCAGCAATCCCCGTCGTCAGCAATCTTTTTGCTTGTTCTTCACTCATGGCACCGAGATGTGCCTCATCAAACCGTACCAATGACGGCGCGTACCATTCAACCACCGGCATAACGGCGCCATGAAGTTGTTCACCATTGATCGTGGCGCCAAGCATATTGCGACTTCCATGGCAGCCACTGCAGTGACCGAGTCCATTGACAAGGTAGGCTCCACGATTCCACAAGGTCGACTGAGCTGGGTCTGGTTGGTAACTTTGCGGCCTAAAAAAAAGGGCACGCCATATGGATAGCAATGGGCGTAGATAATAGGGAAACTTGAGCTGGTGGGGCGCAGATGGCTGATGAATTGCTGGCAAATGTTGAAGGTAAGCAAACATCGCATCAGCATCTTCACGAGACACGAGCGTGTAACTAGGATAAGGAAACGCTGGATACAATAAGCGTCCGTCTGGCGATTGACCAAAGTGCAGCGCCCGCCAAAAGTCATCGGCCGTCCAAGAGCCAATGCCTGTTTGCACATCAGGCGTGATGTTGGGAGCAACGAACTGGCCAAATTGTGTTGGAATAATCCGACCGCCTGCAAACGGAGCGCCACCTAACGCCGTGTGACAACCGCCACAATTCGCCACCCGTATTAAATACGCACCTCGGTTAATCAAATCGACCTGTGGAATCTGCTTATTCCCACTAGGCGAGTGCAGCGCTGACATATCAGAGACTAGGTAACCAAATTGGAACACGTACCACGCGCCAATTGCCACAAGAATTCCCACTGCGATAAAACACTGTCGAATGATTCGTTTCATTGCCCACCAGCCCTGTTCGGTGTTGTTGTCATCTCTTTTCCACTCCCGTGTTGTTGCGGCTTAACTTCCAGGAACACTTCCGCAATGTAAAGGCAAATGCGGTACCGCATCCGCTGGCATCTGTGGTGCAATTCCTTGGTCTGGGATTACTTGCTGTGATAGCCACCCGGAGACGGCGCTCACATCCTGCGGACTCAGTTGTCGCGAGATCGTTTGCATGCAATCGGGCGATGCCGCATGTCGACTTCCCGTTTGCCACGCACCGAGCTGCGCGATGAGATAGTCCCGCGGCAAACCAGCAATGCCAGGAATAAAAGGAGCGAGTCCTGTCATTTGCTTGCCATGACAGTGGATGCAAGCTGGTATACGCCGCTGTTCATCCCCATTCAACACCAAAAGACGGCCCCGCTCCAATAGTTCTGGCGCCAGATCAAGTCGTTGCGGCGCGGCGTAGGGCGGGTGAAGATCCGCAAAATAGCGAGAAATCTCAATCAGATAATCATCACCGAGATGACCCACCATGTAATTCATCATCGGAAATGTGCGTCTGCCTTCACGGAAATTCTTGAGCTGATTCAGAAGATAGCCCTGAGGCTTACCAGCAATCCGCGGATAATAGCCATCCGTACTAGCGCGACCTTGGGCACCGTGACATGAAGTGCACGCTTTGAGTCGCTGGGCAAGCGTGTCCGGCACCGTTTGCCCTAGGGTTTCAGGGGCCACTCCAACCAGGAGCGCGCTGACGATGATGAGGCGCGTTACAAAAGAGTGCATCAACAGTTTCACGACATTCATCCTTATTTAATCCGCGATCGACTGGAAAACCATAGAGTAACGCTGATCAAAATAACGTGACGCGCATTTTTGTTATCTATTCATCAAATTAACGACAAAATAGACGCACCACAACGCTCGCTGATCAATACTAAAAATCAAGGAAAGCAATCTGAGGCTACAAACGAACGACAAAGCAAGTGATCATGTACCCATCTAACGGATAAACGAAGCGTACGATTAAAAAAGATAAATGATTTAAATGAACAAACGATTTGCAACAAAAAGAGGCAAAAAACCAGAAAATCGGTCATCGTCATCACTTCAAACGGTGGAAACAGCACCATCATCGAAAAGACATCCAAATTCTTTGCTCGAAATGCAGACAATCCTTGTCAAGAAGTGCTAACGCGAGGATAATTCTGCCCTCGCGTCTCTTTCCGAGATCTAGTTTGAGCAAGACGAATGAATCGCCCTCGTCAGCGTGGCCCGCTTTTATCAGCGGGCTTTTTCGTCCGTGTCGGCAGTTGATCAGAAAATATGATCGTCAACAGCCTATCGCCATTGCCATCGCCATATACTATTGACAAGCCTTTGTTGTCGCATACGATTTTGTTACATGAAAAACAGCTTAACTGACTCAACTATTGCTATTCCCAAATCAGGTTCCACGCTCACTTTAGGTAAAAAAACCCTCCAGTTGAATCGCCCTGCCGCAGCAAGCGCCTCTGCTCAGCCTCAGGCTGATACCGTGACGGCCTCTGCGCAAGCAGAATCACCTGAGGGTGGTCAACCCACAGCACCCATCACGGTGATGTTGAAACGTCGTTCACGGATGCAGCCTGTCGTTGCTGAAGCAATCATTGCACCCGCAAAAGCACTCACGGCGGAAGATATCGAGGCAATGAGTTCTATGCCTTTTGATCCGACCGCTGAAATGACGCCAGATGTCGTCGATGCAAGCAGCGTCTCTGGCGATGCCGTGACGCCGCCAGCACTGACGGAGGAGCCAGTCGAGAACACATCGACCGAGCAACCCGCACCGACAATCAAGCCCGAAGTAAAAGTAGAGATACGCGCAGATTTACGCGCTGGGTTACAGACACTTTCTGGCGCAGACATCGCCAAACCGCGCGCGGCCGTTATCCGTAAAACGGCGCCTAAAATGGCGAAAAAGCTCTTATTGTCGGACCAACAGCCAGCAAAAGCAGTGCCAAGCACGGTAAAACGTGAGGCACGCATCGGTTCTGGCAAATTTGCGCCAGCAGCACCGGTGACGACGCTCAAGCCCATCGCGCCATCCGTTGCTCCATCCATTGCGCTGCGAGCAAGCACCAGTGCTCCAGTGACACCGCCAAGCATTGCCGCCAGAGCATCGACAATCACTGCTGCTTTTGGTGCTGACGTTTCCAGCGTTACCCCGGCAGTGATCAACGCAGCGTCAACATCGGCAGTAAATAAAGAAGTCAGCACGCCGATCAGTAGTACGATGAAAAATGTTGCGCCAGCGACGGCAACACCGAACATCAACGAGATCGACACGTCAGGTTACCTGTTGCAAGGCAGTAAAGAACCGGCGAAACGCGGTCGCAAGCCGTCTGAATTTCAATTCGAAAATGATGAAATTCAGGCACTCAATGCAGCTGAAACCGCTGAATTAAAACGTGCTGCACGCGCGAAAGCGAAAAAACCTGGCTCGACTGCGACCAACGAAGAACAACTTGAGCAATACCGTAAGCAATTGACCAAGTTAATTCGCTTGGGTAAAGACCGCACCTATCTGACTCACGCTGAAATTAACGATCATTTGCCTGAAGAACTGGTGGATCAAGAAACCATCCAGGATGTCATTAGCACGCTCAATGATATGGGTATTGCGGTGTATGACCGTGCCCCTGATGCCGCAATGATGCTGTTGACTGATAATGTCGCCACAGCCGTTAGTGATGACGAAGCAGAATCGGTTGCCGCTGCAGCACTGGCGACGGTTGATTCTGATTTCGGTCGCACGACAGATCCAGTCCGGATGTACATGCGTGAAATGGGTGGCGTCGAGCTTCTCACTCGTAGCGGCGAAATCGAAATCGCGAAACGTATCGAAGATGGCTTAAAAGACATGGTGCAAGCGATTTCCGCCTGCCCAGGTACCATCAAAGAAATTCTCGTTATTGCCGACAAAATCGCCAAAGATGAAGTCCGGATCGACGATATCGTTGACGGTCTCATCAGCACCGAAGAAAGCGATGCCGTCGCATTAACGCTCAATGATAGCGACGAAGAAGACGACGAAGACGACGACGTCGTTGCCGATAGCGTTGGCGGCATCAGCGACGAGCAATTAATGCAGTTGAAAACCGTCTGCTTACAAAAATTAGCGATCGTCAGCAAAAACTTTGAAAAGATGCAATCCGCGCGTGAAACAGATGGCTACCAGTCACTGGCTTACACCAAGGCGCAGCAAGCGATTTCTGCCGAGTTGCAAGGAATGCGTTTCACTGTCAAAACAGCTGAAAAATTGTGCGATACATTGCGCAAACAGATGAAGGAATTGCGTCAGTCTGAGAAGCAGATGATGGAATTGCTGGTCAATAAATGTGGCATGCCAAGAAACTACTTTATCGACATGCTGCGTACCCATGCCACAAATCCAACTTGGCTTGAGCATGAAATGCAGTCGACGCAAAGTTACGGTGCGGTGCTGTCTCGCCACATCCACGCTGCACGTGAGTTACAGCAAAAATTTATTCAACTGGAACAGCGAGTTGAATTGCCTTTGAGCGCCCTGCGAGACATCAATAAACAGATGATCGCTGGTGAAAAACGCTCCAGTGAGGCAAAACGTGCAATGACAGAGGCCAACTTACGTCTTGTTATTTCGATTGCAAAGAAATACGTCAATCGTGGTCTGCAGTTCTTGGATCTGATCCAAGAAGGTAATATTGGTTTGCTCAAGGCCGTCGATAAATTTGAATATCGCCGCGGCTATAAGTTCTCTACCTATGCAACGTGGTGGATCCGTCAAGCAATCGCACGTGCCATCGCCGATCAGGCGCGTACGATCCGCGTACCAGTACACATGATTGAGACGATTAATAAAATGAATCGTGTCCGTCGCCAATTACTGCAGGCAACTGGGCTCGAACCGGAACCAGCGGCGATCGCTGAAAAAATGGGTCTTCCAGAAGTCAAAGTCCGTGAGATCCTTAAAATCGCAAAAGAGCCCGTTTCTTTGGACGTGCCTATTGGCGACGATGGCGACTCCCAGTTAGGCGATTTCATTGAAGATAGTATGACCATGTCGCCAATGGCCGCAGCAATGCAGGCGTCAGTACAGGAAAAATTGAAAGAAGCGCTCGATTCACTGAGCCCACGCGAAGCGAAAGTATTGCGGATGCGATTTGGTCTTGAGACAACGAGCGAATTCACCCTCGAAGAAGTTGGTAAACAATTTGAAGTCACTCGTGAGCGTATTCGTCAGATTGAGGCAAAAGCGATGAAGAAGTTACGCCACCCAGGCAAGGCAGACCATCTCAAGAGCCTCATGGAAAGCCAATAAATACCGTAAAAATCCACATCAGCCACTCCGACACCTTGTCCGAGTGGCTTTTTTTATACCATGATTTTATGTAAGCATCACCACCATAATGTAGATTGGTGGACTACGTGGCATAGTTCATGCTAATTTAATGTTGATAGAGATTTCTGTCACCAGAGTCTTTCTGATTCATCGCGTATCCACGTCGCTTTGTTTTAAGAGCAATCGCACAAATATGGCTGGACTCTCATCGTGAATGGTATTTCAGGAGAAACGAACTTGCTGACTTTCAACCTCTATGGCCTTCCTGAGTTTTTTTCCTACAGCATTTTGCTCGGCATTTCATTTGCGCTCATCGGAAAAAAACAAGAGATTTCACTGAGATTCTGGCGCACCGGCTGGTTGCTTATCCTCGTCCACTCGGCCTTTTTCTTGTTATTCTCTGGTAGCACCGTCTACGATGTGCTCACCGCTGGATCGCTTATTTTGGCGAGTCAGTTCTTCATTCTCGCAGCGTATTATCAAGGTCAAAAAACAGCACCATTTTCACAGATCAAATGGCCCATGATCTTATCGGGCATTTCCAATGTCATCTTTTCTTCATTGGCAACGGTTGCCGGGCTCGCACCCAATCAATCTCTCTCCCAACTCACCTATCTTTTCGCGGTGATCGCCGCCTTCAGTTCCATGTGGCTTGCGATGGCAGACAATGCTGGCGACCAACAGTGGCATCGAAAACTCTCCATCGGTTTGGTTCTCACTGCACAGATTATTTTATATGCCACGATCCAATGGTTTGGCTTCGAAATGGCGAGTATCTGGCAATTGTGCTGGAGCTATCTCGCGGTAGCCTATTTTTTTATAAGACAAGCGCCAAAACTCTCCATGGGCGTCATGTTTGTCGCGTTGAGTTTTGTGCTGTGGGGTCTCGTCTTCCCTGTTGCTGAACTGATGAGCATCTACGCGCAAGCGGCCTTCAGCCATGTAGAATCCGGCGTCTGGAACTTACCTAAATTTCTCGCTGCCGCCAGCATGATTTTGGTCCTACTAGAGAACCGGATGGACTTAATTATTCACCTTGCCACCCATGACGAATTAACGGGACTGCCAAATCGTCGCTTGTTTAACGATCGTTTTGACCAGGTCGTTTCCCGCGCCAAGAGAAATCACACGGGATTTGCCCTCATCGTCATCGATTTAAATGACTTTAAGCATGTCAATGACACCTATGGTCATCAGGTAGGTGATGCATTGTTAAAAGAAGTCAGCAACCGATTTAGTCAGGTATTGCGAGATACGGATACCATTGCACGCACTGGCGGAGACGAATTCACGGTCATTATTGAACAAGCGAGTGATCGGCAACATATTGACGTCGTCAAAGAGAAGTTAATCAAGTCACTCCAAGACACGATGGTATTTGACCATACCCCTTACCACGCCAGCGCGAGCTTCGGGTCTGCGATCTTTCCAGAAGACGGCTTGACGCAGACGCAACTGTTAACGATTGCCGATCGCCGAATGTACGAAGACAAACCAAAAACACAGCACATTAGCGTGATCTACGCGTAATTTTTTGGGAAGAAGCACTTCGATGCCAGACGCCTTTTTATTGCGTCAAAAAAGACAGCGCAAAATCGACCTGATTCACCCGCTCTTGAAGACTCCCTTCAATGAGCATATGCGGGATTTCACGCTCCTCCAAAACATCCAGTAAACACTGGTGAATGGCTTGTCGGACAGCAGGTGATTCGCGTTGGAGTCCGTCCGCTTCCCAAGGAAAATCAGGTGCCGTCACGAGCGTAAACGCATAGCGAGATGCGTGCGACGATGCTAGTCCAATCAAGGCTGACTCGCCACCGTCAAAGTAATAATCGCTATAAATCTCAGTCATTAACGGCGTCGTATCACAAAATAGCCAGCCACTCGCTCTCGGCAACGCCTCGTCTTCACGCTGAATTTGTGTCTTTGCGATCAATAATTGCTCTTCTGCCTTGGGCACCCGTCCCTGCACTTCAACGAACTCGCGCAAATACTCAGGCACCCACACTGTGTGATAAAAACTTGCCAACGCTTCTGCCAGCGCCGACTTTCCGGACGATTCCGCTCCTAGTATGGCGATTTTTTGTACTTGTTTAACGGACGATGTAGACGTTACTGCTGACATGATTTACTCCAAGAACGTAAGCCCATGATGGCCATGATGACGAACACCGCATATAACAATGCCGTTAAGTGCAGGTTTTTATACACGTATAAGCCAACATACAACACGTCAACCAGAATCCAGACAAGCCAATTTTCAATCTTTTTTCTAGAGAGTAAAAACTGTCCGACCAAACTCCCCGCCGTTAAAAACCCATCTGCGTAGGGCACATCGGTATCTGTATACGCCTTAAGAAAAAACACCAAGACCGCGAACAATGCCGCCCACGCCAGCACAGCGAATAATTGCTGAGCCCGCGTCAGCGACGTCACATGCAATTGCTCCCCTTCACCATCGCCGCGCCACCACTGCCACCACCCCCAGAAGGACAGGAGAATAAACATGACTTGCAAGCCCATATCACCGTAGAGCTTCGCATCGAAAAATACGGCAGCGTAGAGCCCGGATGAGAGGATTGAAAATAACCACCCCCAGTGAACCTGACGGATCGTCAAGGCGACGGTCATCACCGCCAACAAAAACGAAATCAACTCTAACAAGCTGGTTGTCATTCCTAACAGCACAATCGCGTCGTTCATACTTATCCGTATTATTTGAATGCCCGCATTATCGGCGAAAGACACTGAGGTGTCATGTTTTGCTGCAAAAATGCGCGGTTACGTATTTATTTCCTCTCAAACACACGTTTTACCGCCAACGCGCAATCACTCCCTCCCCTTTTTAGGTGCAGACAAAAGATACTTTGCGGTTCGAATAAAACAATAAAAGTTAAACAATTGCAAATTATTTATGTGCGCTACGACAAGAGTTAAAAATACGGTTAGAATTAGTTTCAATATCACTTTTCAAATAAAACATCAGATTTACATCTTGATTAAGCTATAGTCTTAAAATAAGATAAAAAGTGGCTCTACGGCAACCGAAAGCAAGAGGGAGAAGACTGATGGACTACGAACACAGTAAAACGCTCTGCTTAGATAAAGGCAACTTTGTTGCTACAAATGGTAAAACTATGTTGAGAACGCACTTCAATTCGACAAGCCCGATGTTTTGCAATTACTTCGCGCCGGAGGATGGCTCATCGTCCTCTAACGCGGATGACATGATTGATTTCCTCGAAGAGGACAGTCAAAATGTCCCGCAAAAGTCACAATTACACCCTTGGAAAATTCTCATCACTGATGACGATGCCAACGTCCATGAAACAACGTTGCTAGCGTTGAGCGGCGTACGTATTCACGGTCGGCCACTCGAATTTTTGCATGCCTACTCAGCAAAAGAGGCAAAAGCAATCATCGTCCAGCATCCTGATCTATCGTTGATTTTATTGGATGTGGTGATGGAAACCGTCGACGCGGGGCTCAAATTGGTGTCGGTTATCCGCGATGAATTAGGCAAATCCGCACTGCGCATTGTGCTACGCACGGGTCAACCCGGCTACGCCCCTGAAGAATTAGTCAGCCACCAACTGGCGATTAATGGCTACACAACCAAATCAAAATTAACACGATCGTTGTTAATTTCTGTCCTTCAGGACACATTAGCTGAGCCTGACCACAATCCGGGCTTACCGAACTAAATCAGGCTCGAACTCGCTGATACATCACAGAAAAGCCAGCACAGAAAGACGTTAAACCAATGAGGTTCAACGTTTATTCTGCGTCTGGCTGATTTGCTGGCATTGCTTTGATAAAGGCAGGATGCGCAAGGCAATGCTGGTTAATCTGCATGAGGCGTGGCATCGCCGACAAATCACACTGAAAACGTTGCGCATTGGCGATCTGTGGAATCAGGAAACAATCAGCAAATCCCGGTTCATCTCCAAAACAATACTTCCACTGTTGCCCGAGCGATTGTAACTTCTGCTCAAGGACGAGCAAGCCGGTTTCGCACCAATGCCGATACCATGCGTTCTTTTGATCTTCTGTGACACCCAGTGTCTTCGTGAGATATTTGAGAATCCTCAAGTTATTCACCGGATGTACTTCACACGCAATTGAGAGCGCAAATGCGCGGATGTGGGCACGAGATACGGGATCGGCGGGCAACAAGGGATGCTGCGGATAGACTTCATCGAGGTACTCAATAATCGCCATTGACTGCGTCAATACATGCTCTTCACCACCATGTTGATCAACAAATGCCGGAACAAGTGCCTCAGGATTGAGTGTTTTGAACGCTTCTGACAATTGCTCACCGCCGTTCTTCACCAAATGAATCGCGGCTTGCTCGTAATCGAGCCCCTTTAAATTAAGCGCAATCCGAACCCGGTAAGACGCGGAACTTCTGAAATAGCTATACAGTTTCATTTTTTATCCTTTTTACTTTCGGTGCCTGTATCTAAAGCTGCGTTGACCGACAGCGAGCGTGTCGGTCTCACGAATGGTCAGGTGATCTTCAGTCAGGTGATCTTCAATGTCAATTGCCCAATACCCTCAATGTTGGCTTCCAAGGTATCGCCTGCGACAACAGCACCAACACCTTCAGGGGTTCCGGTAAAAATCAGATCACCAGGTTGGAGTGTATAAAACTGCGATAGCTCAGCAATAATTTCATTGACATTCCACGTCATTTTATTGAGCTGACTCTCCTGACGAACAACACCATTGACCGTTAGCCTGATCGCTGCTGTCTCAACATCAGACGCTGCGGCAGCAGGCAAAATCGGCCCGATCGGTGCGGACAAATCAAAGCCCTTTGATGTACACCATGGACGACCTTGTTGCTTAGATTGTGCCTGCAAATCACGGCGAGTCATGTCCAATCCAACGGCATAACCCCAGATATGTTGATGTGCTTTCTCGACAGGAATAGCGGCACCACCTTTACCAATCGCAACGACCAGTTCAACCTCGTGGTGCAAATTACTTGTTTTTGTTGGGTACGGCATGTGCCCGACCTCGCCGGCTGCCACTGGTACCACGGCATCAGCGGGCTTCATGAAGAAGAAAGGTGCCTCACGCCCTGTACCGCCCATTTCAATCGAATGCTCGGCGTAATTTCGTCCAACACAATAAATACGGTGAACCGGAAATAAGGCGGTTGAACCAGTGACCGGAATTACCGGCGTTGATGGGGCAGCAAAAGTCAGTTCCATGAGGTCTCCTAAAATGAAAATACAGTACCAGTGTAGCGCTATCGCCGTTGAACGCCGTCTTCGCTGAAATATAACGCATTTCCTCAAGACGGCTATAATGAAAGCCTCACCTTGAGGACTGCTATGACACAAATAACCTGCCTTCATCCTGCCTACATCATTCCCATCGAACCCGCCGCAACGGTGCTTCGCGGCCATTCATTGGTCATGCAAGACGAAAAAATCATCGCTATTCTGCCAGAATCCGAGGCGAGGCAGGGCTATCCTGATGCAAACCATATTTTGCTCGACAAACATGCGCTGCTACCTGGTTTTGTCAACCTTCACGCACATTCTGCCATGAGCCTGTTACGTGGTTTGGCGGATGACTTAGCATTGATGGACTGGTTAAACGACCATATTTGGCCTGCAGAGAAAAAACATGTCAGTGATGCGTTTGTTTTCGATGGCACGGTGTATGCGATGGCAGAGATGCTACGCGGCGGAACGACGACCGTCAACGACATGTATTTCCATCACGACGCCGTTGCTCGCGCCGGACTACATACAGGAATGCGAACGATTGTGGGCTGTAGCGTGCTGGAATTTCCAACCGGTTATGCACAAAACGCGGACGAATACCTGAGTAAAGCGATCGAGGCAAAAAACGAATTTAATCATCAAACAGGCGTCTCATTCAGACTCGCCCCTCACGCCCCGTACACAGTGTCCGACGACACCTTCCACAAAATTATTGCGCTTTCTGAACAACATGAGATGGGCATTCATTGCCACATCCACGAAACAGCCCAAGAGGTCAACGACAGTTTGAAACAATATGGCGTGAGACCGCTGAAACGCTTACATCACCTAGGACTACTAAGCGACCGGTTAATTGCCGCGCATATGGTGCATGCCAACGAGGAAGAGATAGTCATGTTAGCGCAGACGGGAGTGCATATCGCGCACAACCCTGCGAGCAACCTCAAACTCGCGTCAGGTTTTGCGCCGATTCATGCGATGCAGATTGCAGGTGTCAACGTCGGCATCGGTACAGATGGTGCAGCGAGCAATAACAAACTTGATTTGTTGGGCGATCTGCGGATGGCTGCCCTACTCGCAAAAGCCCAATCAAACAATCCGACGGCGCTGGATGCGCACGCTGCACTTAAGATGGCGACGCTCTCTGGTGCAAAAGCGCTGGGGATGGACAAAGAGATAGGCAGTCTTCTGCCAGGTAAGTTGGCAGATATCATTGCCATTGACCTAAGCGCTATCGAAACGCAGCCTTTATTTGATCCTGTGTCACAAATCGTGTACGCGGCAAGTAGAAACCAAATTAGTCACGTGTGGGTCCACGGTCATTGCCTGATGTTCAACCACGGGCTCACCCACATCGACGAAGAAGAGCAACTCGATAAGGCGCACTGGTGGCAAGAACGTATTGCAAATCAAGTTACACATTAGAAACCATCCGAGTGATCTGATGCGCAATGCATAGTGTAAGATGGCTGGTTCGTTTTCTAGGCTCTATCCGAATCACCTCTTACACTCGCAAAAATGATAAAACGTCTTTCTATCTATCTTGCCTTTGCATTCTTCAGTAGTCCTGTTCTGTCAGTCGAAAAACTATCGACCATCGCAGAACAAACTGGGTACCAACAAACTGGGCGTTACGAGGAAGTTGAAACACTTTGCCGTAATTTTCAAAAAAACTATCCCAAGTTTGTGCGCTGCCAAGAATTCGGTCGCACCGCCGAAGGTCGCCCAATGATGGCACTAATTGCCACGCGCACCAACATTTTTGTCCCCTATTTAGCCAAAGATAAACAAGTTCCTGTCACCTTGATACAGGGTGGAATTCACGCTGGTGAAATCGATGGAAAAGACGCTGGCTTTCTCGCTTTAAGAGAAGCGCTGGATAACACTGCTGCAAAAAATGCGCTAGATAACCAAGTGCTGTTATTTGTACCGGTATTCAACGTTGATGGACATGAACGATTCGCCAAGTGGAACCGCCCCAATCAACGTGGTCCGGAAGCGATGGGCTGGCGCACAACCGCGCAAAACTTCAATTTAAATCGCGATTATCTGAAAGCAGATACACCCGAAATGCAGGCCATGTTGCGCCTCATTAATCAGTGGGACCCCTTGGTCACTGTTGATCTCCACGTGACGGACGGGGCGAAATTTGAGCACGATATCTCCGTGCAGATTCAACCCTCTCAGGCAGGCGATACGGTACTCCAACAATCAGGTAAGCTCTTCCAGCAAAACATCCTGTCAGATCTCAGTGCGCAGGGCTCCATGCCCCTTCCCTTTTACATGGAGTTCGACAAAATAGACGATCCGATGTCGGGTTTTGTCGACCGCGTGCCCTCACCACGCTTGTCACACGGTTATTTCCAGTTACGAAATCGCTTTGGCATTCTGGTGGAAACCCACTCATGGAAAAACTACGCAACACGCGTGAAAATTACGCGAAATACCATTATTTCGGTGTTAGACCAAATGGCGCAACACGGCGCTGAGTGGCGCAAACAGGCACTAGAGGCAGATATGCGGTCAGTGAATCTGGCTGGCCAAACAATTCCTCTGACCTACAAGACCACCGATCAATTTACCATGATCGATTTTCATGGGTATGCCTATACACGAAAACCTTCAGACATCTCTGGCGCATTGATGACCCGATATGACGAAACGACCCCTCAGATTTGGAAGGTAAAACTACGCAATGAGATGGTTCCAGATAAAACCGTCAAGCTTCCTCAAGGCGGCTATCTGGTACCAGCAGCGTATGCACATCTTATTCTCGAAAAACTTCGGGTACACGGCATTCAATTTGAAGCATTGACCATGCCGTTGAGTGACATCGACGTAGAGCAATTTAAAACACGTAGCGCCGTCATTTCACCGACATCGAACGAAAGCCATCAGCCGCTGAACCTTCAAGGCGACTGGATCTCCAGTCACCATTCTTTCGGTAAGGGTGCGCTATTTATTCCTATCGCGCAGCCTAAATCGGCAATGGTAGCCGCACTATTCGAACCAGACTCACCTGATTCCTTGGTAAGCTGGGGATTTTTTAACAACAATTTTGAGAAAAAAGAGTACATGGAGGCCTATGTCGCTGAAGATGTTGCGCGAGAACAACTAGCGGCAGATCCAGCACTCAAACAGCTCTTTGAGAGAAAAGTAAAAGAGGACAAGGCATTTGCCGCCAGTCCGGAAGCGCGTCTTGAATTTTTCGCCAGAAGGCATAGCTCCTGGGATCAGGAATACCAACAATATCCGATCTATCGAACCAATATCGGTCCAAAGTAAACATCGCGATACAAACCATGAGATATCGGTAAGATCGACGCGCTCCACCAAGGCCACGTTCAGCATCACTGACGTGGTTTTTTTTAGTTCCCAACTAAGCTAGCGGCGATATTAATTGAAAACCCGAGTACCGCCACATTAAAGAAAAAACTCAGAACCGATTGCGCCAATACCGTTTTGCGTGCGCTACGCGACATCACAGCCACATCCGAGGTCTGCGCGGCGACGGCGATGGTAAATGAAAAATATAAAAAATCCCAGAAATCGGGCATTTGCTCCCCGTCCGGAAACTGCAGTGCCCGTTGCGATTCAGGGGAGCGATAAAACAATAACGCGTAGTGAAAACAAAATACCACGGCAACTAAAAACCACGATCCCAACACCGTCATTCCTGTAAAAAGGTATTTAAAAGCGCGAACATCGGACGACAAATCCTTGGTGCCGGATAACTCAACAATAATCGCGCCGATACTAATCATCGCGGACAACGAAATCAGCACTAACACCGTCACTGCACTACGATCCTCGCGAATGGCCATCGCTTTAACGCGATGCTTGTTCGCCCGCACCATCAACCACCCCATCAGCACCAAATAACCCCACACCGCGATATCCCACGCAAACAGAGCACGGGTCGTCCATAGCCATGTTTCTGGCAAAAAGAACAAGCAAATGCAGGCCAGCACAAAGGCGGAAACAAGACGCGGACGGTGAAGCATAAAATTTTTTGTAGAGGGCATCGTTATCGTCAAAAAGGATTAAATAAATTACATGAAAAGTGATTTCTACCGAGGTTAACTGATGCAGAAGATACGCAGATCACGCTATTGTCGAAGCATATTTTTTCATTTTTGCGATTTATATAATAGGATTTGCTATTATATGTTCATTAAAGAAGCTGCCTTGAATCAATGATGTACACTGTTGTCATCAACGATCACTTTCCTTTCTTTAAGCGTAAAGTGACCCCATTGATGACCGAGACTGGAGTAAATAGGTATGAGCAAACATAGCCATTACCTGCCACTGGCTAACGTGACCGAGGGGATGATGCTCGCTGAGGATCTCTTGGATAAAGTCGGCCACATTCTGCTTCCAGCAGGCACTCAACTCACAGCGTCCATGCTTCAATCAATCGGACACCATCATATCCTTCAGCTGTGCGTTCAAATGGACGATGCTGATGCACTCGAAGTCAAAAAAGAACAGCAAGAAAAATTAGCACGAGTCGAACGATTATTTCGAACGCAAGAAAATCAAGAACCCGCGAAAACGCTCAAACAGTATCTGGTTCATTATCGCGAGGAGCAGTTGCAATGAGCACTGATGATGATATCCGATCACGCCTTGATGCGATCGTCAGGCATATTAAGGATTTACCAACCTTACCTGAAGTTGCTCAAGAACTGTTGTACGAACTTGACAACGAAGACAGCAGCCTAGAATCCATCAGCGAAAAAATCGCTATGGATCATGCGCTTACTGCAAAACTGTTAAGGCTGGCAAACTCGTCGCATTTTGGTCACAACTCGCACGTCGTGACCATACAACAAGCGGCGGCAATGCTTGGGGTTCAGAATATTAAAAATCTGATCCGCATGAGCATTATGGTTGACCGATTCCCTCACCCGGAATGCGCCGCATTCAACTTCCGTGGATTCTGGCGTCATAGTATCGCGACGGCAAATTGCGCCGAGCTCATTTCACGCGCACTTCATATGAAGCACGATTTTGCATTCACGGCGGGCTTGTTACACGATATAGGTCGCCTAGTGCTGGTGACTTATTATTCAGAAGAATATACAGAGGTACTCAGTTACAGGCACATGAATGACTGCGAATTAATCGCAGCGGAACGCCACGTCCTCCACATTGACCATATTGATGCAGGGCTTGCTCTGGCGCAGCAATGGCATTTCGCGGATGCAGTGAAAGAGGCGATCAAAGGTCATCATGATCCGGACATCAAGGGCATTCACGCCCTCGCACCGGTCGTTCACGTTGCCAATGCAATCGTGCACGCGTTAGATCTCGCTAACAATGACGACGAACTCGTTCCGGCCTTATCTCAGCAGGCGTGGGATACGCTCGGACTCAAGGAAGCGGATTACTTGGCGATTTTCAAAGAAACAGAAATGCGATTCGAAGCATTGAACCAAATCCTCATTTGAACAGACGTTATCATGTACTTGGATAAAACAATTTTGGAACAACTGATGTATTTCAAGGATACGCATTATCATCTTGAAGACATCCACTTATTTCGTGACGTTGACGAAGAAAACCTCCTGTTAGGTCGCGAAATCATCAAACACTGCCCTATCGTCAAAGCGGCGAAAGGCCAAGTGGTGCTTGACGCCAATAGTTCCGGCTCGCGCTTGTTTATCGTCTTAAGTGGGGCACTGGGCGTCACGAAACTGAATGAAGATAATAACCACATCGAAAACGCCATTACCCAGTATCTACCGGGAGAGTGTGTTGGTGAAATTTCAGTGTTAGATGAAGAAATTCACTCAGCAACGATCTGCGCTTTATCTGACAGCGCATTGCTCGTGATCGAAGCAGAAATATTGTGGCGGCTCATTGATGAACTGAACGGTGTGGCACGCAACTTATTGCAACTGTTGTCGTTCAGGATTCGCGCTGCCAACGCGCAGATTCGAAGTCGCCAAAAGGTCGGGGAATTTTATCGGCAGTTATCGATGGTGGACGGCCTGACTGGATTACATAACCGCGCTTGGCTGAATGCACAATTACCAGGTTTGGTAGAAAATGCCCACGCCACCGGCAATCCACTCAGCATCATCATGGTCGATCTGGATCACTTCAAACGCTTTAATGATGAATTCGGCCATCTTCTTGGTGATGATGCCCTACAAACGGCGGCAAAGGTCTTGAATGCTGGCTTGCGCCCCACCGATTTTGCAGCCCGCTACGGTGGTGAAGAGATGATGGTCATTTTACCTGGCACGTCGCTCAAAGCGGCGACGGGTGTTGCACAACGTTTGTGTTCAAAGCTCGCCAAGACCAGCGTTTTTCCAGATAATCGTAAAGCCATGCCGCACATCACTGGATCATTTGGCGTTGCCTGCCTAGAAATCGGTCAAGATAGCGGCCAATTGATTAATGCAGCAGATATGGCCTTGTACAAAGCGAAAAACGCAGGACGTAATCAAGTGGCGTCCTAATCAACTTCTGCTGATGCCATTGTCATTCCGATCATCATCCATATTGCATCAGTAATGAGAGGTCGATCTCTTCTGCGTTTATTTAAACTGATCTGAAACAAAAAAAGCGTAACAACCTTTCGGTGTTACGCTTTTTTCATGCGTTCAGTCTATTTCGCACATTAAGCTGACTGATAAAAATACAGAATCAGTCAGTTCAAGGGTGTGAGCAAACCGCTTACTGATAGTCTGACAAAGGAACGCAAGAGCAGAACAGATTACGGTCACCATAAACGTTATCTGCACGGCCAACTGGCGCCCAGTATTTTTGATGACGCAATGTAGCGACTGGGTAAGCACCTGTTTCACGGCTGTAAGAACGCGTCCATTCACCAGAAATCAGTGTTTCAATCGTGTGTGGCGCATGTTTGAGCGGGTTGTCTTTTGGATCAAACTCACCACTCGCGACTTTCGCGATTTCTTCACGGATAGCAATCATTGCATCGATAAAGCGATCGAGTTCGGCCAGTGATTCACTTTCTGTCGGCTCAATCATCAATGTACCAGGCACTGGGAAGCTCATCGTCGGCGCATGGAAACCGAAGTCGATCAAACGCTTAGCGACGTCTTCATTGCTGATGCCAGTGGCATCAGTCAGTGGACGCAGATCCAGAATGCATTCATGTGCAACAAGCCCATCATGGCCTGCATACAAGACTGGATAATGTGGTGCGAGACGTTTGGCGATGTAGTTAGCTGCCAAAATCGCTGTCTCTGTCGCTGCTTTCAAGCCTTCAGCGCCCATCATCGCAATATACATCCAAGAAATCGGCAGAATGCTTGCGGAGCCAAATGGCGCAGCACTCACTGCAGAAATACCGTCTTCACTGCGGAGATAGCCAGTCGATTTTTGATTCGGCAAGAATTTAGCCAAATGTGCGCCAACTGCCACAGGACCTACACCTGGTCCACCACCACCGTGAGGGATACAGAATGTTTTGTGCAAGTTCAAATGACTGACGTCACCACCAAAATGACCCGGTGCTGCAACGCCCACCAATGCGTTCATGTTAGCGCCATCGACATAGACCTGACCACCATGGCTATGGACGATCTCGCACAATTGCTGGATACCTTCTTCAAACACACCGTGTGTCGATGGGTAAGTCACCATCACTGCAGCCAGATTCGCGCTATGTTTTTCTGCTTTGGCTTGCAGATCAACCAAGTCAACGTTGCCGCGTTCATCGCAAGCAACCACAACGACTTCCATACCGACCATCGCTGCTGACGCTGGATTGGTACCATGCGCAGAAGATGGGATGAGGCAGATATTACGATGTGCTTCGCCACGTGAAGCGTGGTAAGCCTGAATCACCAGCAAACCAGCATACTCACCTTGTGAACCCGCATTCGGTTGCAACGACACTGCTGCATAGCCTGTCGCTGCGCACAACATGGCTTCCAATTGATCAATCATTTCGCGGTAACCAACCGTTTGGTCATTCGGTGCGAATGGATGGATGTTGGAGAATTCTGGCCATGTCACTGGAATCATTTCGCTCGTTGCGTTCAATTTCATGGTGCAAGAGCCGAGCGGAATCATGCTGCGGTCCAGCGCCAAATCTTTATCGGACAAACTACGCAAGTAGCGCAGCATTTCGTGCTCTGCGTGGTAGCGATTGAATGTTGGATGAGTCAAGAATTCGCTAGTACGAACCAATGCGGACGGAATCGCATCCACGGCGTTGCTGACGGCAGCTTCGATGGTATTGAAATCGGGTGTGGATTGACCAAGTGCAAAGATCGCCCACAGGTTGCTCACGTCTTCACGGCTCACTGTTTCATCCAAAGAAACGCCGACTTGTGTCGCACTGATTTGACGTAAGTTATAGCCTTTTGCGACAGCAGCGGCATGAACCGCGGATGCGTCAGCAACATTGACTGTCAGTGTGTCAAAGTAAGTGCTGTTAGCGATGGTCAGTCCAATGTCTTTCAGACCAGATGCGAGGATGCCGGTAAAGCGCTGAACGCGCTGCGCAATTTGACGCAAGCCTTTTGGACCATGGTACACCGCATACATCGATGCAATGACCGCCAATAAAACTTGTGCTGTACAGATATTGGACGTCGCTTTTTCACGGCGAATATGCTGCTCACGTGTTTGAAGCGCCAAACGATATGCCTGCTTGCCTTGTGCATCGATCGTCACACCAACCAGACGGCCTGGCATACTACGTTTGAAAGCATCCCGTGTGGACATGTAGCCTGCGTGTGGACCACCAAATCCAAGTGGTACACCGAAACGCTGACTATTACCAACAACGACATCCGCGCCCCACTCGCCTGGTGGCGTGATGAGCGTCAAAGCCAACAAATCTGCAGCAGCAATGACCATACCGCCTTTAGCGTGGATCGCAGCGGCGTATTCACGGTAATCACGGATTTCACCATCGACACTTGGGTATTGCAGCAATACGCCAAAACACTCGTTCTCTAAGGCATCGGTACCGTGGCAAGTGCGAACTTCGATGCCCAGCGGTTTAGCGCGGGTAGCGATAACTTCACGTGTTTGCGGGAGAATATCGGCGGCAACGTAGAAAACATTGGAATTCGATTTGCCGACACGTTGCAACAGCGTCATCGCCTCAGCGGCTGCAGTTCCTTCGTCAAGCATAGACGCATTGGCGATATCCATACCAGTCAGATCAGTAATCATGGTCTGGAAGTTCAAAATCGCTTCCAAACGACCTTGAGAGATTTCTGGCTGGTAAGGCGTATAGGCGGTGTACCACGCTGGGTTTTCAAATACGTTACGCAGAACAACGCCAGGAGTGAACGTGTTGTAGTAACCCTGACCAATAAACGATTTCAGAACACGATTTTTTCCTGCTAATTCTTTGAGCTGTGCCAACGCAGCTTGCTCTGTTTTCGGTTCAGTAAAACTGGCGAGTGGCAAGACATCGTGACGACGGATATTCTCAGGAACAATCGCATCAATTAATGCTTTGCGGGTTGCATAGCCAAGGACTTCCAGCATCTTTGCCTGTTCAGCATCAGATGGCGCAATGTGGCGGGCGATGAAAGCGTCGTGCGCTTCCAGTTGGTGTAAAGAAGGACGGGTCATGATTTGGGCAGACAGAGAAGATGGGGAAAGCAGCATGCAACAGCACACTGACGGACACGCCGCCAGTGCAACGTTCAGCGCAGATTAACCAATATTTTTTGCGTAAGCTTCAGCATTCATCAAGCCATCAACGTCGGCGATGTTTGCTGGTTTGAGCTTGAACAACCATGCAGCAAACGCATCCGCGTTAATCGATTCTGGTGCATCGCCCAATGTTTCGTTAACAGCAACTACTTCACCTGATACAGGCGCGTAAATATCGCCAGCTGCTTTCACAGATTCCACCACTGCGCAATCTTTACCAGCAGTTAATGCAGCACCTACTTTTGGCAAATCAACAAAAACGATGTCGCCTAAGGCATCTTGTGCAAACTCAGTAATACCAACGGTTAACGTGCCGTCGGCTTCTACGCGTACCCATTCGTGGGAGGATGTGTATTTCAAATCTGCTGGGACATTCATGGTGGACTCCAAATAATAAGATGATGTAATAAATTTTTTTCGTGGGTGGATGCGAATTCCGTTTTATATCCTTGGGATTCGCATCCTGTAGAAATTAAGCAACCAATACTTTACCTTGACGAACGAATGGCAGCTTGACCACAGTCGCCGCTAATTGTTTGTCACGGATAACGACATGCACCGTATCACCGATTGCTACACCCATCGGCAAACGTGCCAGTGCAATCGCCTGCTGCATACTTGGACTGAAAGTGCCACTTGTGATTTCACCTTCGCCATGCGCTGTCATAATCTTCTGATGTGCACGCAGGATACCGCCTTTTTCACGCAAGATTAAGCCCAAAAATTGCGCTTTCTGACCCTGCTCTTGCAATGCTTTTTTACCAACGAAATCACGTTCACTCACCAGATCGATGGTCCAAGCGAGACCGGCGTCGAGCGGATTCACTGTTTCGTCCATGTCCTGACCATACAGATTCATCCCCGCTTCGAGACGCAGTGTGTCGCGAGCACCAAGACCCGCTGGTTTCACGCCAGCTGCAGCTAACGCATTCCATAATTCTGTGACGCGATCAGCAGCGACCGCGATTTCAAAGCCATCTTCCCCTGTGTAGCCAGTGCGCGCCACCATGACTTCACCGAAAGAAGTATCGGCAACGATCACGGCGTTAAATGGTTTGATTTCTGCACTAGCTGCTTTTGTTTCTGGCAATACTTCCCATGCTTTTGCTCGTGCATGAGGACCTTGAACAGCAACGAGTGCGAAAGCGTTTGCACCGTCGCGGCGCTGGGTAATTGTGAGACCACTATTTGTTTCCGCGTTACGGGCATTCATCCATGCCACGTCTTTTTCTGCCGTACCTGCATTAACAACAAGGCGGAACCAGTTTTCACTGAAGAAGTAGATGATCAGATCGTCGATGACAGTACCTTCTGGTGTGAGCATGCACGAATACAATGCTTTACCAGGCACTTGCAGTTTGTCGACATTATTCGCCACGAGGCCACGTAAAAAACCACGAACGTTGTCGCCATGCAAGTCGACCACGCACATGTGGGAAACGTCAAACATACCGCAATCTGTGCGCACCGCATGGTGTTCTTCGATTTGGGAACCGTAGTTGACTGGCATATCCCATCCGCCAAAATCGACCATTTTTGCGCCAGCCGCACGATGGGCTGCATTGAGAGGGGTTGCCTTGAGTGGTGTCGCTTGCGTCATGTGAACCTCATTACCAAAATAGAAGGGACGAACAAACACACGCTGACGGACGATGTCCATCGCATGCGAAAATCGCATACCCCTCTGTCCTGGTACCTGAGAGATTACGAGAACAACGTCAGACTATTACTGACGTTACCATCTCGTGCGCACCTTCGGTGGGTAGTTCAGCGATTGTGCTGCTACCACTCTCCAGAGTGTGGGGCGTCATGAACACCCCGTTGACCGGTCCTTTTGCCTGAGAGTTTTTGGGTATTAGCCCCTTCGGCGACATCAGCTACTGCACAATCTCTTCAAAAACCTTGAGATTCGTTTCAATAATGTGCTCTCCCGATCAAGTACGAGGATTATATAAGGCTTGAATGAGCTTGGATATATTCAAATTCAAATAATTACCAAAAGCAGCCCATCAGCAGCCCCTCCGGAGCTGCAAATGATGAATCGAATGACAATAAGTTACCATGAAGATAATCATTATTAATGCGGCTGCAGCACTAAATGTTCTCGGGCATGGGACGCGACATCCGTTTTTTCAGTATGCTCATTCACATACTCGCCAGCGGCAAATAGTTTCGCCTGATCGTTGTAATGAGCATCAAACAAAACGCCGCTCTGACCAACTGGGTTAATCCCCAGCGCTTTCGTCGTATCAGCGAAATCAATCAACCGGCGCGTTGAAGGACCATAAGCGACCGACCAAGGGGCAGGACCAATGGGGCCGGACAAATTGTTAGGCACTTCACGTCCGCCGGGCACGGAAAAAGGTCCGATATTAAACAACTTATCCAATGGTGGTTGTTGCCCCAACGGATGGCGATGTGTCAGCGTATGGGCAAGGCCCCACTGCCACTTGGTCGTGTCATTACCATATGTTTGACGCAAGTGCGCCATACTGTCATTCCACGCACCGGCGAGCATCGACTGGCGCGCATCGAAATGGGAATCCGAAGAGGTTCCCCACCACACCGATTGCGGATCATCTAATAACCGTGGCAGGGCAAAATCTAATGCCCGCGTTCTGAGCAAATTCTGAAACTGGACTTCGCCAAGGCGCGTTGCCATCGTGTTGTGAGCAATCTGGTAGATCAATTGCGCGAATAAAGTCGGTGCGATGGAATTCGTTTGGTAATTTCCATCCCACTTGGTCAAAATATCCAGCAGACGACCATCCTCAGGTGACTTTATCACTTGATTCAAGACGGGGAGCAATGGCTTTAACACCCGATCGGCATAGCCTGTTTTCACATCCAATTGCAGCGCTTGGGAGTTTTTCGTATCCCATTTCATCCCCGGCTGACCCAAGAGCTGAATCAAGCGCTGCCCTCGGTCGTATAAATTGTAATAACCCGGAATAGCGATGCCTGTCGGTGAAACTGGTTGAAAATTAGCCGACACGATAAATCCACGCGCTGGGTTTTCTTCGTGAGGATTATCGGCAAAATCATAAAACGCCGTCTTATCCGCATCAGCGGACGTGCCATCAAGGATAAAGTTAGGATTCACATTCGCAGGCCGTTTTACCAGCTTCGCCGACGCCCACCACGCAATATCCCCTTTCGCATTAGCCCAAACGACATTCAACCCCGGCGCACCAATCTTACTGGCAGCCTGACGGGCTTTGGTCAACGTGTCCGCACGGTTGAGTTCATAAAAGGCATCAAGAACAGGGTTATCGGTTTCGAGGAATGCCCACCACATCGCAATAGGCACATCGCCATAATTGTCTTTAAATGCATCCGTAATAATGGGTCCATGTGGAGAATGGCGTAATGAGAGCTTCACTGGCGCCATGCCTTTGACCTGAATGAGCTCTTCACGCGTTGTCATCTCAACCCACTGACCATGCACCCACACTTGATTGGGATGTTCTGGATTCACTTTTTCGGCGACCAAATCAATATCATCATTTTGGAACATCGTGAGACTCCAGCCAAATTGCTGGTTGTGTCCCAAGAGCGCCATCGGATTTAAGACCTGGAAATGACCGTACAACTCAAAATCTGGGGCAGATAATTGCGCCTCATACCACACAGCAGGGGCAGAATAAGCAATGTGCGGATCGCCCGCAAGCAAGGGTTTCCCACTGGCGGTGTGTGTGCCAGAAACAACCCAAGCGTTACTCCCCTCCAATTGAGGAATCGCTAATTCTTCGATACCCGCCTGACTTAGTGTTGCGATCTTGTCCAACGTCGACCAATCTTTGCTCGCCAAAGCAAGAGGCTGTTGTACGACGCCCTGAGGGTGCCAGTCGAGATCAAATATCTTTAAATAGTCCGCACCCAATTTATCTCTGATGGCGGTCAGCGCAGGCTCAGTGCGAAAGGCGGCTGCAAAGCTATACGCCATATAACCAGAAACAGCGATCGTATCTTCAACAGTGAACGGTCTTTTGGGAATATGGAGCAGGTCAAATTCTAAGGGTGCAGGATGGGATGCCTGGAACTGATTAACGCCATCGAGATAGGCAATTAATGCTCGGCTGGACGGAGAATTTTTATCCATTTTTTCGACATAATCACTTGCAAAAGCACGTAAACCGAGCGTCCTGAAAAGTCGGTCCATGTCGACTAGTTTTGGCCCCAGAATCTCAGCCAGTTCGCCACGCGCCAGCCGGCGCACCATCTCCATCTGAAACAAACGATCTTGTGCGTGGACGTATCCTAGCGCGCGGTACAGATCGGTTTGATTTTGGGCTTGAATATGCGGAACGCCACGTTCGTCGTAGGTCACCTGCACCGCCGCAGAGAGTCCAGATAACGCGACTGTTCCATCACGCTGTACTTTTTTTGTATGTAAATACCAACCTAACGCCAGAAAACACAGAACCACTAATACCAAGAGTGCGACTGCACCTCGCTTTAAAAGTTGTTTCATCATTCCGCTTTCGTTTCAGGGACAAGAAGATTCTACGCGCAGCTTTTTACCGCATTCTCTATAGTAAAGGCAATTTTGCCATCTTCACCACAAAAAACGCGAGGAGCGTTGTAGTTTGACGATTTTTTACGAGGATTAACGCAAGCCCATCTCGTGATCAGGCGATCGGGGGGACTCAACGATCGACGCATTGCACGACCTTTTGACGGCTTCCGCCCAAGATAACGAAATGAGTACTCCTAGGTGCCTTCATGCAATACGTTACAACGCAGTCTGAGCGATAATAGAAGATGTGCTTGAAATTCTTGCATGGCGCATCCATTGTGTTATTTATCCACCAACCGTCTTGCCCTGTTTTTTCGCACGACTCACTCCATACCCCATGAGCACAACCACACCGACACCCACAACCAATGCGAGCCAGCGAAGCAGTCTCACGACGCTCAAGGGACTTCTACCTTTTTTAAGTCCATATAAGAAGCAATTCTTTCTTGCAGGCATCGCCTTGCTGATTGCGGCGGGAGCGACGCTCGCGATCCCCGCTGCGTTTAAGCAAATGATTGATATGGGATTTGGTGGCACGGGAGGTCATAGCATTCGTCACGTTGACCTCACGTTTCTTGCCTTGTTTGGCGTTGCGACAGTCCTTGGAATCTCCACTGCAGCGCGTTTCTACATGGTTTCATGGTTAGGCGAACGTGTGACGGCCGATATCCGAAGTAAAGTCTACGCTCACGTCGTAACTCAAAGTCCGCAATTTTTTGAAACGACGCAGACTGGCGAGGTGCTTTCCCGCCTGACCGCCGATACCACGCTGATACAAACAGTCGTTGGCACCAGTATCTCAATGGCATTAAGGAACGCGTTGTTATTTATCGGTGGTCTGGTCATGCTTTTTGTCACGAGCATCAAATTAAGCGCCATTATCATCGTCCTCTTAGCGCTCGTCGTTTTACCGATCGTGCTCTTCGGTCGCCGAGTGCGTAAGCTTTCACGTGACTCGCAGGATAAAATTGCCGATGCCTCCGCCATCGCTGGCGAAATCCTCAATGCCATGCCGACAGTACAAGCTTTTACCCATGAACACATTGAAGCAAAGCGTTTCTCTAGTTCGGTTGAGAATGCCTTTCAGACGGCAATGCGTCGGATACGCGCACGATCACTCTTAACAATGATCGCAATCCTGCTCGTTTTCGGTGCGATCGTTTTTGTTCTTTGGCTGGGTGCCCATGCGGTTATCGAAGGAACCATGAGCGGTGGCGAGCTTGGCCAATTTATCTTATACGCCTCCATGGTAGCGGGCGCACTCGGTGCTCTTTCTGAAGTCATGGGAGACGCACAGCGCGCAGCGGGTGCGACGGAACGCCTGCTCGATTTGATGGCGGTCGAATCGCCGATCCAAAATCCAACGCATCCTCACGCGCTGCCGCACCACGCCGCAATCAATCAACCAGGTGCGACACTGTCTTTAAGTGATATCAGCTTTCACTATCCGTCTCGCCCTAATACCAACGCCATCTCTCACCTCAGTCTAGACATTCGTGCCGGTGAGACGGTCGCCATTGTCGGCTCATCTGGCGCAGGTAAAACAACGCTGTTCCAACTACTATTGCGCTTCTACGATCCGCAACAGGGCACCATTACACTCAATGGTGTGAATATTCGCGATCTTCAATTGCACGCGCTTCGACAAGCGGTTGGCGTCGTCCCTCAAGAAACGATTATCTTTTCAGCCAATGCGATAGAAAATATCCGTTATGGTCGGGATGATGCAAGTGACGAAGAAGTGATCGCCGCCGCAAAAATGGCGGCAGCCCATGAATTTATTGAAAAACTTCCCGAAGGATATCAATCATTTTTAGGTGAGCGTGGCGTTCGGCTCTCTGGCGGTCAGCGACAACGCATCGCGATAGCCCGCGCTTTGCTCAAAAATCCCCCCCTCCTCTTGCTCGATGAAGCGACCAGTGCATTGGATGCTGAATCGGAACGATTAGTCCAAGGCGCATTGGAAGTGGCGATGCAGAATCGGACAACACTCATCATCGCGCACCGACTTGCTACCGTAAAAAGCGCAGACAGAATCATCGTGATGGATCAAGGCAGCATCGTTGAAAGTGGGACGCACAACTCCCTCGTGGAACTCGGAGGCGTCTATGCGACTTTGGCGGCGTTACAGTTCAATGTGCATCAAGGCACAAATGAACCGGCAGAATAAAAGGCAACGATTAAAACTTACCGCAAGGAAAAATTCCGACGAATCGGTTTTTTCCCGAAGGAATCATCAAGACATTTTCCTTGACGTGACAATCCGCCCTTGCGTACACTCTCACGATCTTGGATTCTATATCGACGATGGTCGATGAGCACCTCATCCTGCCTATGAAACGATTACGACGCCCCACTCACCTTGCTGTTTTGTCCGCACTACTGATATGGACGTTGCCGCAATCTAGTTACGCAGATACACCATCCATGCTCGCCCTCACAAAAACATCTGTGTTTAGCGACGCCAAAGGTCTCCCTCCTAGCACAAGCAGTAACATAGCAACGACTCAACTCAACACAGAGCTCCCGAATTTCAACTACGGCAGTAAAGAAATAGACCTATGGGAACGTGTACGTGCAGGCTATGCGATTCCAGACTTGGATAACAAACTCGTTAATAACCAACTGACTTGGTACAGCACCAGAACCGATTACATCTTACGGACTGTTCAGCGCGGATCGCGGTATCTTTACCACGTCGTAGAAGAACTCGAGAAACGGGGTATGCCAACGGAACTGGCTTTATTGCCTTTCATTGAGTCAGCCTTTAACCCCCAAGCCATTTCAACGACCAAAGCCACCGGCATGTGGCAATTTATGGCGGCAACCGGGAAAGACTTCAACCTCAAACAAAATATGTTTAAGGATGATCGTCGTGGCGTGCTGGATTCGACCGATGCAGCATTGAATTATCTCGAACGCCTGCATGGTATGTTCGGCGACTGGCAATTGACATTAGCCGCGTATAACTGGGGCGAAGGCTCCGTGCAGCGAGCGATTAAAAAGCAGCAAGCACTCGGACTTCCCATTGATTTCGACAGCATGTCGCCTTTAATGCCGCCAGAAACGCGAAATTATCTGCCGAAGTTGCAAGCAGTAAAAAACATCATCGCTCACCCAGAGCAATTTAATATTGCGCTCCCTAAGCTGGAAAATCAGCCTTATTTCGTTTCTGTCGATAAAACGCGTGATATCGACGTGCGGGTTGCGGCGCAATTGGCTGAATTATCGCTTGATGAATTCAATGCGTTGAATCCTCAGTTTAACCGCCCTGTGATTACTGGCAACAGCAATACGAAGATTCTGCTTCCAACAGATAATGCCGCCCTATTCAAAGAAAACTTGAGCAAATGGCAGGGGCCACTTTCAAGCTGGTCGACCATGTCTGTTCAAAAGACCGAAAAGGTCGAGAATTTGGCTTCACGCTTAGGTGTCAAGCCGGATCTGCTGCGAGACGTCAATCTGATTCCAGCAAAAATGCTCGTGAAAGCGGGCTCAACGATTCTCGTACCGAAATCGGACAAAACAGCGGATAACGATATCGCACCAGAGTTGGCCGATAAAGCGCAGTTAGTGATCGAAAAAGCAGTGACAACGCGCCAGATCAGTTACAAAGTCGGTAAGCGCGACAACCTGAACTCAATCGCCAAGCGCTATCAAGTCAGCGTGGCAGATTTGCGGACATGGAACAACCTGAAACACGATAGCGTATCAAACGGGCAAACCTTACATCTGCAAGTACCGGTGACGAATAAAAATAACCGCACAACAGTGGCATCCCACAGCAAAACCCCTGCACATGCAGCACCTTCGCGCGCATTGGTAGCGCACGTGAAAACACCGAAAAAACGTCACGGATAAGCAAAATAGCCGGGTAGCATCTGTACCCAAACAACAAAAAGGGGTGGCAAATAAATGCCACCCCTTTTTTTCCGAAATCCAGAGCAAACCTGACTAACGCTGGCCAACACCAACGAACAGCGTTAACCGAACCTAGCATTTCCGCTGCGTTATACAGCGGAAATGCTCACCACCATATACGTTAAAAACGTCTGGTAGTGGATCTGGAATCCAACACCAGATTATTTGCCGGACTGGTTCGCGTAGATAATCCAGTAACGTGCCAAATCAGCAGTGCCATCGTTTCCTTGCACTGTTTTCAGCGTTTTGATCGCAGCAGCTTTCTTGCCTGCTTGCAACTGAGCGATACCCAGGTGCAATTTAGCGTCATCGACGTGTTTCAGGTTATCTTTCTTGATACCCTCTTCCATCATCGCCAAACCTTGATCAAACTTACCTGCGGTCACGTTCGCATAACCGATGTTGAGCAAACCAGTACCATCTTTGCTTGATTGCGCCTCAGCTTGTGCAGCCGCCATACCCTTGTCTGCCTCAGCTTGCGCTTTTGTTGCCATGTCGCGCAAACGCTTATGACGTTCAGCATCAGACCCTGCACCCAATGCACCTGCTTTGTAGCCTGCATCGATGATCTTTGTGGCTTCTGCAGGGAAACCTGCTTGGATTGCCATCAGTGAGGAATCCATAAAATCAGAAGTCTTCGTCACTTGGCCCAATGCGATCTTCAAGCGATAGAGGTCAAGTTTCAAACGTTCAGAGTAACCTGGCTTACGCTCGATGTTGTTGAGCAGATTTACCCAGTACTCTTTCTTGTTATAGTAAGACACCATTTTTTCCAGCGCGCTGGAATAACCTGCCATGTCTTTTTGTTTCAGGGCAGCATTTGCATAAAACTCCAGATTTGCCAAGCTTGGTGCACGACCTGCTTTTTCATCTGCAGCCATATCTGCCATGACTTCTTTAAGCGCTTTAGAACTATCGCCGCCCTGATTCATTGCTTGAATCATGTATGGACGCAAAGATTGGTCTGTGCCGCCGTCAGCAAAGTAACGGTTATACCAAGTGGCCGCTTTCGCATAGTTACCTGCTTTGTAATAAGCATTAGCCAGTACCTGAATCATTTGCAACTGATCTTTAGAAGGCAACTTGCCTGCAGAAACAATCACCTCCGCGGAACGAATCACGGAATCGTTATCACCAGCTGCGGAAGCGATGGACAAACGCATCCGTTCAATGGTGAAGCTCTCGTTGGCGGTCTTGCCACTGACAGCGTCTGCTTCATGAATTTTCGCCAAGGCGTCTTTGTACTTCTTCGCTTTATACAACTCACCCGCGGACTGGACAATACGGCCAATTTCAGGGCGCATTGCTTCTTCTGCGTGAGCAGTATTGGCAGCAATGTTAGTTAATTCAGGCGCGGCAGCAAAGCCAATCGCTGCAACCAATACAGCGATACGAGACAAGCGAAGTTGCTTCATATGTTGATCTCTCAATCAATAAATTTAATAAACTCAAAAACCGTGCCACTATTGTGCCAAAGCTTGGCATGAAAGGCACCAGATTCCGCAAATATGAAAAAAGGCAGGGATCACCCTGCCAGTTTTCAATGATACATCAAGACTTAAACATTGAAGTGCTCAAACCACAATAAATGTCGTGATCACTTCAAGAACTGCTCATTACCTACCATACCGATTTTGGTCACACCCAAACGCTGGGCAGAAGCCATCACGGCAGCAACGGATTTGTACGGTACCACTGCGTTAGGACGCAGGTGAACCTCTGGCTGATTTGGATTGCTTGCCACTTCTGTCAGCTTGCTTTCCAATTCGCCACGGCTTGCAACCGCAACACCGTTCCACAATACCGTTCCATCGAAATCGACGTCAATGTTAATTACCACTGGCGGCTCTGTCGGCTTGGACGGCGCATTCGTCGGCATGTTCAGATTCACTGAGTGATTCTGAATTGGAATAGTGATGATCAGCATGATGATCAACACCAACATAACGTCGATCAACGGCGTCATGTTCATTTCTATCATCACTTCCGGATCGGCTGAAGAGCTGCCGGAACCTATTTGCATTCCCATAATCTTCCTTTAGTTGCGTGGTGGTGGTTCGATCACGAAGCCCACTTTTGCAATCCCTGCGCGTTGGGCATTGAGAATCGTTTTACCAACGAACTCGTAGCGGACGTTTTGGTCACCGCGGATGTTGACTTCCGGTTGCGGTACCTTCACGGCTTCTACTTTGAGCTTCTCAAACAGATCTTCTGTCCCGCCTGGCAGCGGAC
>NZ_JBMPPA010000005.1:0-398277 GCF_049340215.1 Undibacterium sp. MH2W
TCTTGTGAAGCATTTGATATTTTTTAAGCATACCGATCTGTTAAAAACACATCGGCGCGCTTTCATCAAGTGCTCACATTTATTGACTGTTAATTGTTAAAGAACCGAATGGTTTAAATTCTTTTCCGCTCAAATCAAGGCACTTATTGACCTGATTTAGCAACGAAGCGTTGTGTTCGTTTGCAGCAGAGAAGCGAGATTATGCAGCACTTTATTTACCCTGTCAACTCCCTGACTGCTTTTGCTGTTTGTTTTGATGCATCTTATGCAGATGTTGTCGCTTTCGCGTCAACTTCATCAAATCAAACCGCCGGAGTTGCTGGCTGCTGCTTTCTTCTAACTTCCCGTTTTAGCGGGAGGCGAACTATAGCAAAGTCCGCCCCGTTTAGGCAAGGAAATTTAAAAATAATTTAGACCGTTATTTATTTTTAAATTCTGCTGGACGTTTTTCAAGGAAGGCTTTCATCCCTTCTTTTTGATCTTCGGTACCAAAGCTTGCTTGGAACATGCGGCGCTCAAAATGAACACCCTCAGATAAAGTGGTCTCGTAAGCACGATTCACCGACTCTTTCACCATCATGATTGCTGGAAGCGACATGGACGCAATGGTATTTGCCGCTGACAGTGTTTCTTCCATTAATTTTTCAAGCGGTACCACACGAGAAACCAAACCAGCACGCTCCGCCTCCACCGCATCCATCATGCGTGCAGTTAGACACATGTCCATTGCTTTCGCCTTAGAGATAGCACGTGGAAGACGCTGCGTTCCGCCCGCACCAGGCAAAGTACCAAGTTTAATTTCTGGCTGACCGAATTTAGCGTTATCTGCCGCGATAATAAAGTCACACATCATCGCCAGTTCACAGCCACCACCCAGTGCATAACCAGACACTGCTGCAATCACTGGCTTACGAATCTGGCGAATTGTTTCCCAGTTACGTGTGATGTAGTCTTCTTTATAGGTATCCATGAAAGTGTAATTCGCCATGGCTGCGATATCTGCACCAGCCGCGAATGCTTTTTCACTTCCAGTGATGACGATGCATTGGATACCCTCATCCTTATCAAACCCTTTTAACGCGTGACCTAATTCAGTCATGAGTTGATCGTTCAATGCGTTTAATGCTTTTGGGCGATTTAAGGTAATTAAACCCACTTTTTCTTTGGTCTCTACGATAATGCATTCGAATTCCATAAGTTCTCCTATATAGTTTGTCTGGTACGGCTGGTTGATCGTTGCTACATCATGTGAAATTAAACGGGATACCTGTCACTTTTCTTACAACCTGATTTCAAGATCTTTCTATGTCTGCGATGCTCATCCTCGTACTGGAGGCACTTTTTGCGCTTTCATTACTTATCTTTATCGTCTGGTGGACCATGTTTTCCGGCAGAAAACCAGAGCAATCCAATTCACCAAAGAGAAAATCCAAGACAAAAAAGCCGACCCATAAGGCGGATTAATGCTGCAGATGAGGCATTTAGTCGCTTAATGCAATGTGCGGGGCAGAGATAATACAAATTCGGGAATCGGCACTTCAAAACGATGTCCGTCTTCTGCCACGCAGAAATACTCCCCTTTCATACTCCCCTGCGGGGTTTTAAGCGCGCTGCCACTGGTATATTCAAAAGTCTGTCCGGGTGGCAAGAAAGGCTGGTGTCCCACAACGCCAAGACCGTTGACTTCTTCCGTTTTATTGGTTGCGTCCGTAATGATCCAGTGACGTGAAATCACCTGCGCAGCAATCGTGCCGGTATTTTTGATTGTGATTGTATAAGCAAACACATAATTACCGAGTTCTGGCTCCGACTGCTCTGGAATGTACTTAGTCACAACGCTTACCGTCATTTCATATGTTGCCATGATTACCCCTATTGCATCAGCATCATCATCGATGACGTGAAAGCAAAGTATTAAGTTATGAGATAGTAGATTACTGTTAAGTTGTTCGTTTCAGCGACATAGCGACCTAATATAGCTACATCACTATTATTCAATTTGAGCGCGCGTCGTTTTCTTGTGAAAAAGATAAAATCCATCCTAACACAGCCGCGATAACGCCCAACAACTTGCGGCAAAATGCCATTGTGCCAGATGAATGCCAAGACGGCACGGTGAGCCCAAGGTAAAATACGGCTTCTCTTATCCGCAAGACCTTGACCATGACTACTTACCGCATTGCTCCTAGCATTCTGTCCGCCGATTTTGCCCGTTTGGGTGAAGAAGTACGCAACGTCGTTGCAGCGGGGGCTGACATGATTCACTTTGACGTGATGGATAACCATTACGTCCCCAATCTGACGATCGGTCCCTTAGTATGTGAAGCGATTCGCCCACATGTGCAAGTTCCCATCGATGTTCATCTAATGGTGAAGCCCGTTGACCGCATCATTCCTGATTTTGCAAAGGCCGGTGCGAATATCATTAGTTTCCATCCAGAAGGATCTGAACACATTGATCGTAGCCTGCAATTAATTCGTGACCACGGCTGCAAAGCGGGTCTGGTATTGAATCCAGCGACATCATTACACTATCTCGAGCATGTCATGGATAAACTGGATTTGATTTTGTTAATGTCCGTCAATCCTGGATTTGGTGGTCAATCGTTTATTCCCCACACACTGACAAAAATTGCCGCCGTACGCAAACTGATCGATGCATCTGGACGCGATATCATGCTGCAAGTGGATGGTGGTGTAAAAATCGACAATATCGCTGAGATTGCGGCTGCCGGTGCGGACACCTTTGTTGCCGGCTCTGCGATTTTTGGGAAGCCTGATTACAAAGCCATCATTGATGCGATGCGCTCTGAATTGAGCAAAATCTGATTCACACCTCTGACAGCACAAACGTATCCCGCGATACGACTCAACATCGTCTTATTGGCGGGATCGTTCATGCATTCTCTTCAGTGCTCCTATTTATATTGACTTCATGACCTTGACTGACATCCGCGCGGTAATCATCGATCTAGATGGCACGATGCTTGATACTGCGCCTGATTTTTTGCTGGCCATCAATCGGATGCGAAACGATTTTTCACTCGCGCCGCTCACATTAGACGCCATTAAAAAAATGGTCGGTAAAGGCTCAGAGCATCTCATCAACCAAGTATTAGCTGTCGATTTTGACGCCGATCAGTGCCAAGCCCATTTTTCTGCGGCGATGGCATCGTATCAACGGCACTATCTCGATATTAACGGCACTGAATCGCATCTTTACCCAGAGGTCATTGAAGGTCTCCAGTCCATGCAGTCGAAAGGCTTGCGACTCGCCTGCGTCACGAATAAGCCGATCGCGTTTGCGCTGCCACTCATGGAAAAGAAAGGTCTTGCACCCTTTTTTGAGCTGACCTTTGGTGGCGATTCGTTCGCCCGCAAAAAGCCGGATCCTATGCCCTTGTTGGAAACCTGCAAACAATTTCAGCTCTCTCCATCACAGGTAGTGGCCATTGGCGACTCGAGTAATGATGCCCAAGCAGCGAGAGCAGCGGGCTGCCCGGTCTTGGTCGTTCCGTATGGATACAACCACGGTGAAGCTATACAAAATATTGAAAGTGATGGTATAGTCGAAACCTTGTTGGTAGCGGCACAATTGCTTCCAACAAAACATTGGTCTTAAAAACACCGCAAACACTGTTAATTCATCTCATTCCACTCACGAATGTTTCTCGATAACAAACGTCCGACAATGACACCAGGCGCCTTTGAGGCCTGGCTATGGCGACGCTGGCAATTCTCCTAATCTCAGAATGCCGCGAGTGGCTGTGCACATCCTAAGCACATCTCCTTGCTTGTTTTATCAATCTAGTTTATCCGTCCCTATTCCTGATACGCGCTTCATCGCCCGTATTCTTGATCAGCAGCATACAACGCATCGCGTGTATCTGGAGCTAAGGCTGGCGGCTGAAAGAAAACCATGACCGAACTCGAATTCAAATCGCTGGCCGCGCAAGGCTACAACCGTATTCCGATGATTGCGGAAGCATTCGCAGATCTGGAAACACCGCTGACCCTGTATTTAAAACTCGCGCAATCGCAACACGCTGGGAAAAATACTTTCTTGCTGGAATCCGTCATGGGAGGCGAACGTTTTGGACGCTACTCATTCATTGGCTTGCCTGCACATACATTAGTGAGAGCGACAGGAGACTTGATTGAAGTCGTGACCGACGGCAAAGTTGTCGAGTCACATCAACAAAATCCGCTCGACTTTATCGCGGAATTTCAAAGCCGCTTTCGCGTCGCACTGCGACCTGGCCTGCCACGTTTTTGCGGTGGCTTGGCAGGCTATTTTGGTTACGATGCGGTGCGTTATGTTGAAAAACGTTTGGCAGGCAAAGCACCAAAGGATGATCTCGGCTTGCCAGAAATTCAGCTGTTGCTGACGGAAGAATTAGCTGTCATCGATAATGTGTCTGGTAAGTTATACCTGATCGTCTATGCAGACCCGACCAAACCAGAAGCATGGTCTCAAGCCCGTCAACGTTTGCGAGACTTACGTGCCATGTTACGCCGCAGTGTCGATGCGCCAGTAACATCCGCATCAGTTCGCACCGAATCCATTCGCGACTTCGCCAAAGAGGATTACCTCAAGGCAGTCGAAAAAGCAAAAGAATACATCATGGCTGGCGACCTGATGCAGGTACAAGTCGGTCAGCGTATTAAAAAACCCTACGTGGATTCACCACTGTCGCTGTACCGTGCGCTGCGCTCCTTAAATCCTTCGCCTTATATGTATTTCTATAATTTTGGCGACATGCAAATTATTGGCGCATCACCAGAAATCTTGGTCCGCAACGAATCCCTCAATGATGGCAGCAAAAAAGTGACGATCCGCCCTCTGGCAGGCACACGTCCTCGCGGCGCGACACCAGAGCGTGACGCAGAATTAGCGAAAGAGTTATTAGCCGACCCGAAAGAAATCGCTGAGCATGTCATGTTGATCGACCTTGCCCGCAACGACATCGGTCGTATTGCCACCACAGGCAGCGTCAAAGTGACCGATCAAATGGTCATTGAAAAATATTCTCATGTGCAACACATCGTATCGAATGTAGAAGGCATGTTGCAGCCCCACCTGACGAACCTGGATGTCTTCAAAGCGACCTTCCCAGCAGGTACCTTATCCGGCGCGCCTAAAGTGCGTGCCATGGAACTGATCGATGAACTGGAGCCCGTGAAACGCGGTATTTACGGTGGAGCGTGTGGCTATTTGTCGTTTGGTGGTGAAATGGATTTAGCGATTGCCATCCGTACTGGTGTGCTCAAAGATGGCATGCTTTACGTTCAAGCAGCTGCCGGTGTGGTTGCGGATTCGGTCCCCGAAATGGAATGGCAAGAAACCGAAAATAAAGCCCGTGCCGTATTGCGTGCCGCGGAACAAGTACAAGATGGCTTGGATGGAGAAATTTAAATGCTATTAATGATCGACAACTATGATTCCTTTACTTACAACCTCGTGCAATATTTTGCCGAGTTAGGTGAGGATGTCCGTACATTCCGTAATGATGAAATCACGCTCGACGACATCGCCGCATTGCGTCCTGACCGTATCTGCATTTCCCCCGGCCCCTGCACGCCACATGAAGCGGGTATTTCCATTCCTGTCATCGAACGTTTTGCAGGGCAGATTCCTATTTTAGGCGTGTGCCTTGGTCACCAAAGTATTGGCGCGGCGTTTGGCGGCAAGATCATTCGTGCAAAACAAGTCATGCACGGCAAAACATCAGCGATTGCACATACCGGTGTTGGTGTTTTTAAAGACTTGCCAAGCCCTTACACCATCATTCGCTACCACTCGCTGGCGATTGAACGTGCCAGCTTGCCTGATTGCCTCGAAGTGACTGCGTGGACAGATGACGGCGAAATCATGGGCGTGCGCCATAAGGAATTTGATTTACAAGGCGTACAGTTCCACCCTGAATCCATTTTGTCCGAACACGGCCATGCGTTGTTGAAAAACTTTTTGACTGGAACTGCATCATGACTATCTCGCAACAAGAAGCGTTAACCCGACTGATTGAACACCGTGAAATTTTTCATGATGAAATGCTGTATCTGTTCCGTCAGTTGATGGGGGGTGAATTATCGCCAGTGATGATCACCGCCTTGACGATGGGGCTACGGGTAAAGAAAGAAAGTATCGGCGAAATTACTGCCGCCGCCCAAGTGATGCGAGAATTTTCGACCAAAGTGCCGCTCGCCAATACGCAACACATGATTGATATTGTCGGCACAGGTGGTGACGGTGCCAATACTTTCAATATTTCAACAGCCTCGATGTTTGTGGTCGCAGCGGCAGGTGCCCGTGTTGCAAAGCATGGTGGACGCAGTGTGTCATCTTCCTCAGGAAGTGCTGATGTGCTGGAATCGCTGGGTGTGAATATTCATCTTAAGCCAGAACAAATCGCCCAATCGATCGCACAAACCGGCATTGGCTTTATGTTTGCGCCGAATCACCATGCAGCAATGAAACACGCAGCGCCAGTACGTAAAGAATTGGGCGTCAGAACCATTTTCAACATCTTGGGACCCCTCACCAATCCAGCAGGAGCGCCTAATATTTTGATGGGTGTATTTCATCCGGATTTAGTGGGTATTCAAGTTCGCGTGCTGCAACGATTGGGCGCGCAACATGCACTCGTTGTTTGGGGTCGAGATAACATGGATGAAGTCTCGCTTGGTGCACCGACCATGGTCGGCGAACTGGTGAATGGTGAAATCCGTGAATACGACATTCATCCAGAAGACTTTGGCTTACAGATGGTATCGAACCGCAATTTGCGTGTAGAAGGTGCTGTCGAGTCGCGAGAAAAAATCCTAGAAGTCATGAACAATGTTGACGGTCCTGCACGCGATATCGTTGCGCTTAACGCAGGAACAGCTATCTACGGCGCGGGTGTAGCATCGTCGATTGCCGATGGTGTCAAAAAAGCCCAAGAGACGCTGGCGTCGGGTGCGGCACTGGCTAAGCTTCAACAGTTCATCAACGTTACTCAGCAACTCGGAAAATAAAATGTCAGACATCCTCAATAAAATCCTCGACGTCAAAAAGGATGAAGTCGCAGCGGCAAAAAAATTCCAATCGCTCATCAGCCTGCGAGATGAAGTTGAATCTCATCATGAAGCCCGAGCACAGATACGCGGATTTGAAACTGCATTGAGAACAATGGTCAATGCAGGTCAGGCGGCGGTCATCGCTGAAGTCAAAAAAGCATCGCCTTCTAAAGGAATTTTGCGCGCCAACTTTCAGCCGGCAGAGATCGCACAAAGTTATGCAGACCATGGTGCAGCATGTTTGTCTGTGCTAACCGACGTCAACTTCTTTCAAGGCGCACCAGAATATCTGCAACAAGCGCGGGCGGCCTGTCGCATCCCTGCTTTACGCAAAGATTTCATGATCGATCACTACCAAATCTATCAAGCCAGACAATGGGGTGCTGATGCGGTGTTGCTGATCGTTGCAGCGTTAGATCACGGATTGATGGCGGAGTTGGAATCATGCGCACATGAGTTGGGCATGAGCGTTTTAGTAGAAGTGCATAACGGCGAAGAGCTTGATGCGGCACTGAAATTAAAAACACCGCTGTTAGGCATCAATAACCGCAATCTGCGCACCTTTGAAGTGAGCTTAGACACGACGATCGGTCTGTTACCTCGTATTCCAAACGATAAATTGGTCATCACAGAATCGGGAATTCTCAACACCGACGACGTCAAACGCATGCGCGATGCTAACGTGCATAGCTTCTTGGTCGGCGAAGCATTTATGCGTGCGGAGCATCCCGGCGCTGAGTTGCAGAAATTATTCTTTTGAGAAGCGTGATCATGGTTCGCTGAACCAGTGCGGACATGGAAGGACGCTCTTTCCATGTCGTAAAAAAAAACCGTTTGCGCGATGACACGCAAACGGTTTTTTATTAAGGTATTGAAGCTGAACGTTATGATGCTGAACGTTTCGCCTTTTTCACATAAGTAGGACGTGCTGTCGCTAATGCTGCATCTTGCTCAACGACAAGCTTTAACTGATTCGTTGGCACATCATCCGCTTGCAATTTCGCTTTGACGACGAAGAGTTCGTCGCGACGGAATGCATGAATTTCGACGACTTCGCCTACACGATAACGACCAAGTGCCGTAGTCAGACCGTCTGCGGCATCTGCTGCTGTAACGCGCAGACCATTGATTGCCACAATCACATCCTGTGCGGACAAACCAGCCACATGTGCAGCGCGCCCTTCATAGGCACTGGCAATTTTGCAGTCATTACCATCACGTGCCGCTTTGATTCCTAAGCTTGCCTTCTTGGTTGCACTGCCTGTATCAAGGTGGACACCAAAATCGGCATAGAGTTTTGCGAGTGGCACATCTTCTGTTCCACGCACATGCTTATCAACAAAGCGGCGAACGTTGACGCCCGTGACTTGTTCGACCAGCGCCTCGAACTCATTCTCAGGCAAGCCTTGTTGTGTCCCAGTCAGGGTGCGGCTATAAAAATCACGACCGTATTTTTGCCATAACGCACGCATGACATCATCCAACGATTTCTTACCTTCCGTTTCGGCACGAATCGTCAAATCCAGTCCTAATGCCACCAACGAACCTTTGGTGTAATAACTGACGATGGCATTGGGGGAATTTTCATCCTGGCGATAATATTTGGTCCAAGCATCAAAGCTCGATTCAGCAACGCTTTGTTTTAAGCGACCACTACCACGTGTCACCATATTGATGGTCTTGGAGACCAATTTTAGGTAGGCAGTCTCATCAATCGTACCAGCACGAACGAGCATCAGATCATCGTAATAGCTCGTAAAGCCCTCAAACAACCAAAGCAAACTGGTGTAGTTTTCCTGACGCAAATCGTAGCTGGCAAAGGCAGCAGGTTTGATGCGCTTGACGTTCCACGTATGGAAGTATTCATGACTGCATAAACCCAAGAAACCTTTGTAGCCTTCGCTCATTTCTGGCTGGTGTTTGACCGGAATATCGTTGCGGTTGCAGATCAACGCAGTAGAAGCGCGATGCTCTAAACCACCGTAACCTTCACCAACCACCATGGTCATAAATACATAGCGATCCATCGGTGCTTTTTTGGTGCGTGGTTCAAAGAATGCAATTTGTGATTCACAGATTTTTTGAACATCCGCCACCATCCGCGCCATGTCCATATTCGGCACTTTGCCTGTGACGACAAAATCATGCGGTATTCCATGCGCCTCAAAGGTAGCTAATGCAAAATCACCCATCTCGACGGGATGATCAATCAGCTCATCATAATTGGCGGCGATGTAAGTACCGAAACCATAACGTTTGGCTTTGAGTTCAGGCAATGAGGTCGCAACACGCCACGTTGCGCACGAGGCGTCAGCAGCGCGTTGAATGTCCACAATATGCGGTGCTGACTCCTGACCGTGCACACTCAAAAAGACACTGGTGCCATTAAAAAAGCCATGCGATTGATCAAGGTGTGCTGCACGTACTGATAAATCCCACGCATAGACTTCATAAGAGATCGTGAGTGCTCCCTGACACGGTGCAGCTTGCCATGTGTGCTTATCACGTTTTTTAAGAACAACTTTTTTACCGCCGGACGTCGCTTTGATTTGGATGATGTTGCGCGCAAATTCACGCACCATGTAGCTACCCGGTATCCAAGCAGGAAGGCTAACGACTTGCCCTTCTGCATCTGGTTCGGCGATGTCTAATGTGACTTCAAAGAGGTGTGCGGCCAGATCTTTGGGGATAATCGTGTAGTGAACTGCACCTGCTGTGCCAACAGGCATGGTCGATTGTCTCTTGGTTTGCGTCGCTTTTGCCATGCTCAACGATCTTTCTGATAGTAATGATGTGTAATGAATTAAGTGCGCACATTCGCAGCGATGAACGTGAATATCTGGGCGGTGACAACAACCCGCGTCAATTGCAATCGCAAATCAATGAACCAGGTAGGGACGGAATAGCTTTCATAGAGTTTTTTATCGATCTTGTAGGCAGCAATAAATCCCACCACTTGCACCAAAAAGCCGATCAACAAATTAAACAAAGAACACCAAGCAATAATCGTTGGGATAACACCCCAGATTAAGGCTTTACGGGTTTCTTCCACGTCCTCACCTCTTGCCATAATCGTAATTCCCCAATGTACGCCTCCGAGGAAGGACAAAATCGCGATACCGTAGGCAAGTTGGGCCCGGATGAAGTTATTGAGTAAGTCCGATGGCACCAACCAACAAGCCGCGGTCAACAAAATAAAAGGGATCAGACCGGCAAAGCCGAGGCGGATGGCAAGTTTTTGATTCAGAATATTCATAAATTCCCGCTAAAAACGTGTGCAAAACTGATTTCGTTCGAATTGACGAAAACCACTATTCTAAGAGGAAAACACCGAGTTAGATATATCTGATCGCAACAGAACCCAAAAACCCGCTAAATCATTTCAAAATTGGCGTGTTTTTTGCAGGAAGATTCTGCAGATAGCCCTGTAAATCACTCAGTTGATCGACATCCTGCAAAATACCCGGATCATCGACGACAATCTCCTGAACAGGGTAAGTCTGCAGCAAACGGCGCGCGCCTTGATCACCTGTCAGCGCCAGCAATTCAGCGGCATGGCGGCGCGAGAAGCCAACAGGATGTCCGCGCCGGCCTTGATAGACCGGGACCACGATGTCAGCCCCGTCTTCCAAGCCTTGCAATACCTGTCGAATGGTCGATGGCCGGACAAACGGCATATCCGCTAAGGCAACCACCCACCCTGAACTATCAGGACGTTGTCGCAAGGCGGCCGTGAGCGACGCCGCCATGCCCTCATCGGCGTTATCACAAATCAGTGGGGAAAACTGCGCAGCATGGGTTGCTGCAAACGTGTGCAAAACAGACTGCAACCGCACATTGTCTTTCCGTACCACGACCAGCACATCGTCAAAGACGCTCGCCAAGTTCACGGCGCTTTGTGCCACCAAGCTCAGGCCGTTGGGAAGCGTTTGCAATAATTTGTCCTCGGTTCCCGATGGATCAAACCGTCTCCCCCGCCCGGCAGCCAATAAAATACCAGTCCAGTGCGGGCGAGTCGTCATGCAAATGCCTTCAAAAAAGACCGTCAGTGGTTGGTGTGTATTTAGTTAACTTTCGGGGCACCAATGCTGGCAAACCGCTCTTCGAGGGCTTTCGCATCCATAACGCCTGGATAACGGGTCCCATCGGTAAAGAAAATCGCTGGTGTGCCGCGAACGTTCAGTTTTTGTCCTAATGCCAAGATTTTTTCATTGGGGTTCACACAGTTTGCAGCGGCTACCGGCGCAGCTTTGCCATTGATCATCCAGTCATCCCACGCCTTATTGCGATCCGCCGAGCACCAAATGTTTTTGGATTTCACCGCAGAATCATCCGCCAAAATGTTGTACATGAAGGTGTAGACCGTGATGTTGTTCATCCCTGCCAGTGTTTTACGGAAGCGCTTGCAATACCCGCAATTAGGATCTTCAAACACGGCAATCACGCGCTTACCATCGCCCTTCACCATTTTTAACGCCTGATCAAATGGTAAATCTGCAAACTTGATTTTATTGAATTCATCAATACGGGCCTTGGTGTAGTTCATGCCCGTTTTAGCATCGACCACATTACCAACAAACAAAAATTGTGCTTTGTCGTCTGTGTAAATCACATCGCCACCAATCCGTACCTCAAACAAGCCAGAGTAAGGTGTTTTGACGACGGAATCCACTTTCACGCCTTCGCCGAGCTTCGGTTCAACTAATTTTTTAACCGCGGCTTCTTGTGGTGTCTCTGCACATACTGCGCCTGAGACCAAGAGGCCGGCGATCATTGTCAAACTAGCGACGCATTGCGTTAATTTCATACCTATTCCTTCTGTGGCGTACGCCATCGGTTGCAGCGATGCAAAATTATCGACTACCCATCGCGTGCGAGATTAATTTGTTCTTTATGACTGGCAATCGGTTCAGTAAGTTCAATCCGACATTACGCGCCAACCGTAATGGTGCCAGAGTTGAGCCAAACAAGTGCGCGAGACCATCGGTGGTGATTTGCATGAGCAACACTTCCTCTTTACGGGCGCGACGATAACGCTCAAGTACACGTGCATCACCACAATCACGGTGGTCTTCGCGGTTTTTGACTAAGTCCAACAAACTCGCGACATCGCCAAAGCCCAGATTCATGCCATGTCCCGCCAAGGGATGCACTACATGCGCCGCATCGCCGACTAAGGCCACGCGTGGCGCAATCATACTGTGTGGTCGCATCAACGTTAATGGGAAGGCTTTGATTTCTTCCGGCAACACAGGTGTGAGATGACCTAATTTATCTAAGCAAAACACTTCAAGACGCGCAATCAATGCAGAAAGCGGTTCGCGCAATAATGTCGCCGCTAAGGCATCAGGTGCGGACCAAACTAAAGACACGCGGTTACCTGGCAATGGTAATAAAGCAATAATGCCCTGCTCTTCAACAAACCATTGATGTGCCACGCCATGATGCGGTTTTTCGCATTCGAAATTCGTGACAACGCCCTGCTGACCATAAGAACGATAATCAAGACCGATATCGCACTGACCTCGTACCCATGACTGCGAACCGTCCGCACCAACCACCAGACTAGCGTGGATCGAAGAGCCATCCTCTAAGGTCAGCTCGGCGTGATCTTCATGCCACTGCAAACTTTTCGCCTGCCCTGCCACCAAGTCCAGATGCTGCGCAAACTTCATCGCGCTATCTAAGGCATGGTTTAAATTGCGATCTTCCACAATCCACGCCAACTCATCGCTGCGCGCACCGTAGGCATCAAAACCAATTTGCCCGTCACTCGCCTCATTGCCACCTTTGACCTGCATCTCCATCACCGGAGCAACCCGCGTCAAATCCAACGCATCCCAGACCTTCAATGACGATAAAAGTTGGTGAGCAACATGGTTCAGCGCAAACACCCGCACATCCCAGTTCGCCGACACCGGCGTCGGCGCCTTGCTGCGACATAACACCGTCACCCGCAACCCCGCCTGTGCAAACCCCAAAGCCGCCGCCTTACCGACCGCGCCATTCCCAACCACACAAATATCACAATGATGAACCTGAGCCGTCATAATCAGACCTTCCCCATAGACAATCCCACCATTATACGGCACACCGCACAGACACCTGATGAGCCACATCAAAGCGTGCCCCAAGGCAATAAACACCTTTTTTCGCCTCAGGGCTTGCAATTGGGCGAACACATCTCTATAATGCGTGGTCTTGGCCTGGTAGCTCAGTCGGTAGAGCAGAGGATTGAAAATCCTTGTGTCGGTGGTTCGATTCCGCCCCGGGCCACCAAGAACATGAAGGGTTAGAGCCGTAGTAGGCACTAACCCTTTTTTGTTTCTTGGTGTCTAGGCTACGTATAGGCTACGCCGTAGCCTATCAATATTTTCAATCAAAACACGTTCTTTCTGTAGGCATGTCCAACCTGCCCACCCTGTCCACGTTATTTTGATTAAATGCTTGAAGCATTGGTACATGTCCAAGTTGTGCCTTCAAAATCAAACTCGTATAAGTCGCCATTTAGTTCACAATCTAGTGCGAACTTTTTATAATCAATATAATTACGAACGGATTCTGGCACGTCGTTTAAATAGAATTCATCAAACAGGTTTTCCGCCACATCTTTTAACGTGCCTTCGGACAAATTCACGTCTTCCAACTTATCCAAAGCATTTTCCAAGTTATAGCTTGAAACACTGCACAAGTAATATAAAACTGTTTTTTCATGCTCGGCTAAATCGGCAATAGATTCAAACCATAGGTTTAAATTGGCTTGATTGATACCACACGCTGAAAACAACTCGCAGTCGTCACCATCTATGAATTGAATTTCAAACTCCTCTACAGAGTTGCCAAAGGCGTCCAACAGGTTTTCTGATTTTTCGGTGTATGACTCCAATGTCTCAAAGTAAAAACCAACTGCGTCCAAGCTATAAGGCTGTGCGAAAAATGTGCTCATGGTGTTCTCTGCTTTCGTATCGTTTTTAGGCTGGTTGAGCCGAATTTAAATTGAAGACTTGCTCTGTTTTTGCAGACTTCACAACTCGTTTATCTGCATCATTTTTGAGTCGTTTCGCCTGCCACCGATAGGCCCGGACGAACAAGAAGCAATGCAAGCAATTTGTCAAAATCGCAGTCGCAACGAAGAGAGAACCGATTGCAGAAAATCCCGAAGGGCATGTGCTGGTATTGATTCGCGTCTGGGCAAATCTTGGCGTATTGGCGAGACGGGGAAAAGGTGTTGCAGATAGATTGACGGGCAAAAACAGAGTTGCCGTGGAATTGGCTTGAGGTGCTGCTGTAGTAGATTTTATTGCAGAGCTTTAAGAATTGGCTTGGACTGCGTGGACGAGCTGGACACTGATATTCAAGTTGTTAGAATTTCTTGCCCAAGGTGTCCGGGCTGTCCATGTGGATTTGCAACTTCCGTGGCTATTTTTACGCTTGCGCACCCTGCGCACTCGCCCCCTGATTGCTAAAGTCCCAGAAGGTAAAGCGTTCAGACCCAACCATGGCCACCTTCAATTGCCAAAGGTAAGTTTCTTAATTTGTTCAAGCTCAGGTAGCTCCTTCAAATCTAGTCCAATGAATTGCTCCTTCCGCTCTAATAGGTTATCAATGTCATCGATGATCCGAATGACCGTTTGCATGGAAGAAAATCTATTATCGTCAAATTTGTCTCGCCGTTGACTTCCGTAGTTTCTACATATCAATTGATTAATGTCGCCCCTGCTATAGGCCAATAATTTGTCAAGAATTTCTTTGTCTATGGGGTAAAATTCTTTAAATTCATTCGTGCTGTAACACATATCATAGATGTCGCCCTCTCGCTCTAAACCATTAATGAGTTTGGATAGGATCTCTACCATTTCTGATCTAATTTGCTGAAGACTTACCTCATACCGTGGGTAAATCTTAGAGTCGTAGCACAAGGAAAGTATGTTGATATTATTGATGACGTTTATGAATGAGTACGTAAAGAAGTAAGCATTGCTCGCACCAAAATTTTGAAACTTGGTCCTGGTAATTGTCGGGGCGTACTTATTGTTTTTATTTTCTGCCAAATATGTCGAGTATGTCTCCCCCTCATATTTACCCTTTTCGTAGAATACGATTGTCGACCCTAGATAGCCACGAATGTAGCTCTGGATGCTTCCTGCAAGTTGCGTAGCAGCAGCAATGCCTGCACTAAAAGCTTTTTTCTCATCTGTTAGTGTGCTTTTCTCGATCAGGCTTCTGAAATGTTCTTCAAACTCCGCTATCAACGCAATTATGGTATTGGTTTGGTTATCTAGAACGCTGTCAATTTTCAAATCAAATGACGCATATGAAGTACGAAGTTCCGCCAATTCATTTTGTAAACGGGTCGATACTGTAGAGACGGATGTGATTGCTAAACTTTGAAAACTTACGAAAATGCTCGGAGAGAAGAAGTGATCATCATCGATGTCCAATGATTCCAAGTTGCATATGATCCGACCTTTTTTATCTCTAACTACATTGCCATTTCGCGTGTATTCCTCGGCATCAATTTTCTCTTGAATTTCTGGTGGTATGTTTACTTGTATGTTTTGCGTTGTATTCATGACGGTGCATTGCTCTTCAATTGGCTGGGTCTGTGTTCATCGTAATTAAAACAATTCATCTTAGCGGCTCAGGACTACAAAGATTGTATTTCATTTCGTAAGTTCAAGATGGCTCTTAATACGTAAGTTTGAACGTCTGCAAAGGGGCATTTTGGCATGCGACATGGTCGACTGTTTTCCTAAGCAAATCCAGGCGTCAAACTTTGGTTTTCATTTTCACTCTAAATAATGAAAGATCATTTCGCCCATCCAATCTCACGCAATAAAAATCCTAATGCATGCACCGCAAATACCGCGTCATTATCATCCACGACCCTTAGTGACATTTTATGTCGCTCATTGTCTTTACCTCGCGGGTGAAGTTTATTAATAATCTCTAAAGCAGACCGTAGTGCGAGCTTTTGATTGTCACCGAAGTGATCCTTAATTGACTTAATCCAAGCACCGAGATCTTGTTCAATTGGTGTTTCTAAGTCCTTTTCGCCTTGCATCCATCGCGAGACAAAAACAACCGCAGCATTTCTACACTGATCAACAACCGAGGTTGGCAATTCTCGGTATGCAGCATTTAAAGCTCTGTCATAGGCAGATTGTATGCTTCCAAAACTTAATGGATTAATCCGACTAGTGTCTAGATCAGGGAGAACTCCGAGTGCTGATTCTGAACGCAGAGTAAGCAATATATCTGATTCAATTGTGCGCTCTACTTGAACTATTTTCCATACTGAGGCTGCATCACCCTGCCCCAACATCATTCGCAATCCTTCACCACATCTATGTCTATGAAGAAGTTCAGTGCATTCAATATAAACAGTCAAATCCTTTGAAACACGCCATGAGTTATTTGCAGCTTTAATCAGATCCGAATGGGAAGCAGGATGTGCCTCAACTAGGACAGATTCTCTACTCACATTTCCGAAATTCTGATATAACTTACCACGCCGAATCCTCGCACTAAAATCAAAAGAAGTCTCAACGAATATCCAACCAAATGGATTACTGAAAAAATTTTGCGGAACTTTTTGAACGTCACTTGGAATTTCGATCAATGTCGCGTTACATACAGGCGGAGTTGGCCAGACGGGATGTGTAGGGCCCTCACGACCTTCGTATACCAAACCAGTATTTATATCTATCCCCAGGCGAGACATTTTTTTCCTTCGGTAAAGTTAAGCGGCAAATAGGCATTGATCACAAATTAAATTACTACAAAATATCGCCAAGAAATTTCTCCACGACTTTTCTATCCTTGGCATTCAGCTTCCCCATAGCCATTGCAACCTTACCGAATAAATCCAGCAAGATAGTTTGCTGACTCTGGCTCAAATCCTCCATGCGATTCATTAGTGCCAATGCCTGGTCACTCACATCAGGTGTGCTGATTTTGAGTAAGTCGCTAATCTCACAATCCAGTAACTTAGCTATCTGAGCCAAGCGTGCCAATGTCGGAGCTATATGACCTGTTTCTATCCTGCTGACGGTTTCTTTTTCTATTTCCATTTGCTCGGCTAGTTGTGCCTGAGTCAATCCCTTGGCTTTCCTGCGAATAGCAATAATCCCACCGACTTCACGAGCCAATTGCTTTTCTGAACTCAATTCTTTCTGTTGCATGACACACCCCGTCATATTAGATCTTGAAGTGTGATCTTTTTACGTCAACCTTGGAATGACTCAATGCGTTAATGTAAAATGACATATTAAATCATTATTAGTTGATTTTATAGGTCTATTCCTAATTGGTGGAATTTCTGAAGTGATTACAGAAAGAAGTACCTAATCAAAAGCAGCACGTAGCAATACCTAAGCACTTCCGTTCTTGGAAGTTTCGTTTTTCATCTCTATAAAAGGCAAGCAACATGAAATTTCATATCGTGGTCGCAAGTTTATTTGTATTAGCCCTTTCAGCTTGTGGCGGAAATGGGAGCAATACTGCAAGCACAAATTCTGGCAATAGTTCGGGTGGTAATAGTAACGGCACTGCGACAACTACCTGCACCATTGCCAATACCCATCCACTGATAGCTTTAGCCCTGACTGGTGGAGCCGGTACAGCGCAATTTTCCAATGGTGGCACGACATTAGCGTATTCGGGTAACTTATCTGGCACATTGAATCTGGTTCAGGATGCGAATGCCCCAGCACCATTGAATAAAGCTTGTATGGATAGCACAGGGAATTCCAGCACTAGCATGCGCACGGTCATGCAAAGCAATGGGGCGTTAGGTTTATCGCATACGGTGGTCAATGGTGCTGATCAGCCTGTCTTCCTGATGGATACCACAGCATTAGCTTCTAATACCAACCTTGGAGCTTTGCAAGGCACTTATACTGTGCTTCGCTATCAGCATGACACTGGAAGCACTCCTGCTCAGACCCGCATGTCCTATGCGACCATCACGATTGATAACCTCGGCAATTGGAGTATGTGCAAAAACACTTCTACCTGTTCCACTGCAACAGCGACTGGTACTTTCGCAGCACATTCTGGTAGTAGTTATGCTTTTGACCTATCTTCTGGCGGACTAGTACGTGCAACAGCATTTATGGTTGGTGCTGGAGCCAATAGCACACTGGTAGTGACAGAAAATGATACAGGTGGTGGCGGGATTGTGACGGGTATGTGGTTAGGCGTGCCCCAAGCCGCGTGGAATCCCCTGGCTGGAAGTTATGTGCTCAACACGACCGATGGCATTCAGAATCCACTAACAGCATCTCAGCAAAACCTAATTGTAAAAAGCCAAAACATCCCATTGACCGCCAATACTCCGATCACTGGTATTGCTACAGCTTCGGTGTCGGACGGTACGGTCAATTACCTTATTTCTTCTCCAGCAGGTCTGTTAGTGACTGGCAATAATTCAGGCAACAACTTTGCCAACGGACCAGCTTACTTCTCCTTCGGCGTCATGCCTTAAATAGTCAGTCTAACCGATAGTCTCGCATAGATTCATCACCTCTATGCGGCTACAAATTCGCAAATAATGAAAGGGATAAAACCATGCGTGAAGTAACCGGTGTTCTAAGCATGTTGGGCAGTGGCACATCAAGTGTCAATCAAATCGGCAAATCATTTACTCACTACGACACAATAGAAATTGGTGATCAGATTTTGCAAAAACTGAGAACCGCACGAAGTCTGAATGATTTCATTGAGCGGGGTCTCGGAAAAGAAGTTACTTTGTATTTAGTCGGCAGTAGGATTATTGGCGTTAAACTACAAGATGGTAAATTGTATTACTGGAGACGTAGTAAAGCTGTCGTTGTCATTTGCATCGTGACGACACCTTTATGGGGAATAGGACTGATTTACGCATTGCTACTCAGGGATGATTTGCGCCATATCTTAGGTGCTCAGCCAAAACTGGCAGCTTTGGGTGGCATTCCTTTGAAGAGCTGATCAATAAACAGGGCGTAAAAGCCTGCATCTTAATGTTTCTTCAAAAAGAGTAGAACCGTGAAAGCTAATGCCCGTAACACTCTTAACTCGAAGCCCTTATTGGCATTGGTTCTTAGCTGAGTAGAACCAAAAAGGCCTTATCAATCAAGAGTTTTCAGCGAAAAAACAGGTTCTGCTCGAATCATGGAAGTTGGGTACATGTAAAAAGCGCAGCAGCCATTCTGCTCTTCTTCTTTATATCAATTAATTAGAGTAGAACCGCAGAACCTTGGCTGAAACCATTGCTGGATATGCCCTTGATGGTTCTAGCCTGATGTTTTTCGCCGCAGAACTGAGCAGAACCAATGGAAAATTTTAATCACTAAGTCGGGCAACATCTACATGTTATTTGCCAATTTATCACGTATATTTCAACCTCCAATCCAAGTTAGCTGGATTTACATATGGGGGAATCATGATTTTGGTGGGCAACGAAGCATAACATTCATCACCAATAACATGTGGGGCTAACTTAATATCTCCTTCTGGGTGTATTCTAAGTAACCCATTGTCAAATAATATGTGGATGTCTGAACGAAGACATAGGCCATTACTCTTGTCATCATTTCCCATTTTTGCGGCAGGAATTATATGAGCAGCTTGAAGTACGGTTTCGACACTAACTCCTGTCACAGCACATTTTTTTGAGGCAGCAGCTAAAACATTCCGCCTAAAAACTTGCTGCCCTGGTCTTTCAATAAACTCTCTCGTAACACGTCGTCTATCCATTAAACTCGGGACATCGGAATCGCGAATCACACCGATTGCATCATCAATTCTATCTAACTCAAGGTTTGGCATCGATGCTAAATCAGCTATATCTTGTAGAGAGATATCTCGAAGAGCAAATCTTTTTTCAAATATAGCAACTACTGAGTTGTAAACAGAAATTTCTTCCAAATATCCATATGAGCAAAGAAACAACAGAAACTCCTTTGCCATTCGTTTGTCGTTTGCAGCAGGAGTACATTTTGGCCATCCAGAAATATCTAAAATACCTTGCCTATAAGCTATCAAGGCAGAACAATAAGCGATTAGTTTAGTATTGACTCCAGCAAGCGGAATGACGATGAGGATAAGTTCATCTGCTGTAATGTATGCAGTTTCCGCACCTGAAATTTCAAATAACTTTGCAACAATATCTAATACAAGTTCAAGTGGTTTTATTTGCAAGCCACTTGCAACCCAAGCAGACACATTATCTTCTATGTAGGTATTTGGCAAAGTAAGTGTTTTAATAACTGTGGCAGAAAACTCTGCTGGAGTAATTTCTCCACGGCACAATTTTATTCCAAACGGTGATAGTCTAATGGGTGATGTATTTTCCAATACGCCTAGTGCTTTCCAATATTGTTGCGAATTTCGCATTAAATTGCGGTCGGCACTTCTTGCTAACTGAACAGTTGAATGAGTCTCATCTTGAACCGTTTGAAGACTTATTTTGAGGCTTGGAGACGACGCAGATTGACCTTGATGTTTAAATAACGCGCGAAGAACCCCAATGTAAACTGCCGGATCGTTTAAGCCCTCAGTCGGCGTCAATGTAGCCCAACGCCATTTATATCCATCAAACGGTTTAATCGGTTTTTGTGGTACCTCTAGATTTACGACCATTCGCTGCTCCAGTTGATTTTGGAAACTGATTTCCTATAATTTCGGCAAGTTTAGGAGATACTGCGTTTCCGATCAAGCGATATGCAGACGATTGGTTACAATGAAATACGAAGTCAAGCGGGAAACTTTGAACAATAGCTAATTCTCGCACAGACATTCTTCTGTGATTTCTCGGATGATGAAGTACGACAACGCCACCTTTCGTATCACCTCTAGCCGTTACGGTTGGAGATGGTAAATCAGGATTTATGTGCCTATTCCCCAAGTATCCATTAAATTTCAGCTTAAATTTTGAGTATGTGTGATTACTTAGGTTATGGTCACTTTCAGGTTCAGGAATATTTTCCAAAGCCTTTCCGACACTAACCCACGGTAGTAGCCCTAAAGCATCTGCTTTTTCAAGGGGGGCATGTGTTGGGTTTGGAAATTCTATTTTATCATTTACATCATTGCGAACACCAATGATGAATAATCGTTCACGCTTCTGAGGAACACCGAAATCGGCTGCATTTAAGACCTTATAACTAACCCTATATCCAGCTTCAGTAAAGTCTTTTAAAATCATTTTTAAAATCTCACCTTTGCCTAAACTCATTAATCCTTTAACATTTTCAGCTAAGAAAAATTTTGGCTGTTTATATGTAATAACCTTAAGCAACTGAAGATATAACTGATTCCTAGAATCGGCAACATGACGATTCATATTCGCCACAGAGAAACCTTGACATGGAAAACCACCAATAACAATGTCACACTCAGGGATATCTACAACTGAAATATTTGAAATATCGTCATGCACAACATGCGCACCAATATTTTTACGGTAGGTTTCTACGGAATCTTTATCAAAGTCATTTGACCAAATAATTTCATGACCTGCCTTTTTAAATCCAAGATCAAGCCCACCTGCACCACAAAACAACGACACTACGCGCATACTTTTTCTTTCCTTAATTTTTTCTTTGTTTTTTGCAGGTCACTTTCAACTTTCTTGCAATCTTGAAAAATAATTGGCTCAAGCAGTCTTAACTGCAAACCTAAGCATTTAGCAAATAAAACTGGAACTGCATTTCCAACTTGCCTGTAGCAAGAATTCATTGCCCCAGTGAACTCGAAGTTCAAAGGAAAAGTCTGCACAGAAGCACTCTCCCTAACTGACATTCTCCTTAAATTTTCTGGGTGTTGAATCGCACAAACTCCTCCCTTACCATTGCCTCGAGCTAAAATGGTCGGCGAAGGTTTTGTTGGGTCTGTAGTTCTATGGCCTGTAAAATTTCTGTTAGTAACCTTATACTTCGAATAAATTTGATTTGGATATGCGTCAGGAAAAACATCTGGGTCTGGAATGTCACCAAGAGCTTCTCCGATACTAACCCATGGTTTTAGTTGCGATTCATCTACTTTTTTCGTATGAGTTTCTTTTGGGAATTGATATTCCAATTCTGGGGGAAGATCGTTCCTAGTTCCAGCAATAATGACCCTAATACGAGTCTGAGGAACACCAAAATCGGCGACGTTAAATACTTTCACCTTTACGTTGTACCCAGCTTTTTCAAAATCCTTAACGATCTTCTCAATAACTTTTCCGCCACCTAAACTCAAGATGCCACGAACATTTTCTGCTAAAAAATACTTAGGCTTTTTATTTTCAATTACTTGCTTAAAATATTTATACAGTATGTTTCGCTCGTCAGTGACCTCCCGTTTTTGATTGGCCAAAGAAAAACCTTGACATGGGAATCCACCAATTACGACATCAGCGTCCGGAATTGAATTAATTTCTATTTTTTCAATATCCCCACAGACAATATGGTCTCCAATATTTTTCCGATATGTATCTACTGCATCAGCATCATGATCATTAGCCCATATAACCTCATGTCCTGCCATTATCATTCCTAAATCCAGTCCGCCCGCCCCAGAAAAGAGTGAAATTATATTCATAACTAGTACCTCAAAAATTTTAAGCCATTTTACTTGGTTTAGTCAGAATCGAGTTCAAAAAGCTGTGAATTGAGTCAAGTTACCCATGACTGGACACACTTATCAAAAAGCAACTTTCAATCAAATTTTCAATCGTGGAATTTGCACCTTCTCTTTCGCGCCAACAGTGCCACTTCCATCTGATTTTTCAACGATATAACTTTTAATGATGTTGGTATCGTTGGCAATCTTCAACGCTGGCTTATAGTCACTGATGATTTCTAAATCTCGTTTGGTCGGTTTATACCCTGTAATATTTTCTGGTTTGAACCCCGAAAAAACAGCTTCAATAAAAAGTTGCGATTTGACGGATTCAGAGCCCGTTATGTGAAGCCCTTGCCAACCTTTTTCAACTGCTAATTGAATTGCGACTTTGACTTCTTCATCTGTGCCACTATCAATTTTAATTTGACTTCCATAATCAAATACTTTTCCGCCACCATTGAGATTGATTTGAAAACATGTGCCGATTTCGGTTTCAATCTCATCCACTCCTTTGCAATCGCTGGCAAATATTTCCAACAAAATCGGAATATAAGTTCTAGCAAAAATCGCGTCACGATATTTTTTATTGTTCTTTGTGTCGGTTGGGTTTAAGAATAAATTCTTCGATTTTTTTGCTTGAACAATTTCTTGCTGGATTGGGCTGGTTTCACCTTCCAACTTCAATGAAGCGATTAATTGTTTACTTTTTTCGTTACTCATATTTTTCTCCTTGATTAATGTGTTGAGTGCCTTTCTTTTTGAGGTGATACCTCGTTTGTCCATCGCATGGCAATTTGCACCTACATGAACAGTCGGGATTTGGTCTAATCCTTGGTCATGTAAAGAACGGTGGTCAATACGGCTTTTACTTGTTGCAATCGATAATCTTCTGTTGCAATGCTTTGCCCATTGTTCACGCCATTCCTCAAGTTGTTCTCTACTATTCCAGTCACGATTTTTCTTTCCGAAGCCGTCACAAGTGATATTGATTTCGCGAGTGGTCAGCAAAATATGTGCGTGAGGATTACCCTTCTTATTGTGAATGCAAACGTCTGCAATCATGCCTTTGCTTATGAGCTGTGTATGCACAAATCGTTCAAGCAAAATAATGTGCTGTGAAGGGCTTAATTCAATTGGTAGGGCGACTTCTATTTCACGACAGAGTTGCGAGTCTTTTCTGGACTCGAAATTTTCAATGTGGTTCCAAAGCTGTTCACGATCTTTCATCCATTGCGGTGCATTCGGTGGTGCGAAGATACAGCGATAAGTAACTTCCTTTTTTCTGGAATAGTCAAACGTTTTACCGCAGCGGCGATCGTGGAGTTTTTCACTTGCTCGGTATGCTGCGGCTGCGACAGCGCTTTTTCCAGTGGTGCGGGTAATGAGTTTTACACTCAAATGATAAATCGCCATATTCATTCTCCTGAACGTCTTTGTTTGGGCATTCAGCTTTGAGCACACGTTGAGAGATTTATCCTCAATGTATAAGTGCGCATTTCGCTGTTTTATTTTTTTGCCTTTTGCGCTTGACGTTTCTTTTTTGTTTGTTATTTGTAGTACTACAGCGTGAATTTGAAATGTCAACGCCAAAACAATAAAAACAGGAGATGAAAAAATGAGCAAACCGAATTTAGAAAAATTACTCCAGCAAAAAGCGGAACTTGAAGCCCGTATTCAGCAAACTAAAAACCGTGAAGCGATGGAAGAAAGAAAGCGAGATACAAGACGAAAAATTCTGGCGGGTGCTTACGTTATTAAGCTGGCGGAGAACGACTTGAGAAAGCTAGGTAAGGAATTGATTTCAGCAGGAATGCTTGAGCCAAGAGACTATGCTTTATTTGGAGTGAATGATGATAATGCTGATTTTGATTTTAATCGTTTGTCTTTGGACTGATTAACCGAGATCGAAAATTATTTTTTATTAAAAATGTTGAGCTACAATGAACCCTTAGCTTTTTAACACAAAAATAATTTCACTCATCTTTCAAAGCCTTGCATATGACCGAAAAAAAAGATTTATCAAACTTAAAAACAAAGACCTCAATTCAAACATCTTTTTTTCAGGAAATCGAATATGAGAAAATAAAAAAGATTGTAAAAAAGCTAGGTGATGCTCCCGCGACGAAAGACTCGCATGGGCAAGATGTAGGACTAAGTATTTATGAATCATCTAAACAATCAGCTCGAGATTACACCATTAATGCGCGTGCTAGTTCAGCGATTGCAATAATGGATGTAATCTTAGCTGCTCATAGAGACTACAACAAACAGGTGCTTAAACACGTCAAAAAAATGCGTGATAATCACCCCAATTTAACGATTACAGAGTTGGAGAAATTACTTCAGCAATACACGACCGCGCCATCATTCAAAGAAATTTGGGGACATAATGATAAAAAGAAATTTGAAACCTTACGTTCCTTGATTCAAAGAATTTTGCCAATGCTCAAAGGAGTTGACAACAATGAAAATGATTTTGCGGTGTTGAGTGCATGGGCTTCGCAAGCAAATCTAAAAGATAAAAAAAATGATGTTATCGGTTCATTGCCAAATATTGGAATCGCAACTTTTCAACATATGCGAATGAATTTTGGGGCAGATACGGTAAAGCCAGATCAACGAGTTAAAGAAATATTTGAGTACGAATTTAGTCGCAAATTTAATGACAGAGATTCCGTTTTAGCTGCCCATGAAATTGCAAAAATTTGTGAATATACGCCGCTATTCATCGATCAAATATTTGTCAGATATGGTTCAGGATACTACCGTTCAAAAGCAAATATTAGGACATCAGTAATGGAAATTATTCGGCAATTAAAATTGCTAGGGGTCTCCGAAAAAATAATATCTAAAGCAACTGGATGGAGCATCGATCTTATTCGGAATATTGAATAATTTTCCTGAACGGCAAATAATTTCTTTGCTACACTTCTTGTCTTTAAGTTCTGCTCATTTCTACGGTGGGGAAAATTATCATAGAACCTTGAAAGCTACGTCCAGCTTATCTTTTCCTATTAGTTCTGCGGTTCTACTCTAGATAATTAATATAAAGAAGGAGAGCAGAAAGGCTATAGCGCTTTTTAGTTGTACTGAACTTCAGTCGTTCGAGCAGAACCTGTTTTTCCTTTTGCGACCCGCATAAATACGATGAATTTAGGTTCTACACGGCGGAAAGTAAATGCCGGTATAGGTTTAGAAAAATATCTGTTGCTGGTATTGGGTTGCACGGTTCTGCGCATTAGGCGTTAATTGAACATGGCTACTCCATAAATGAAAAAAGAGCCGTTCGGCTCTTCATTCATCTTCAACAAAGTTAATTATGCTTGCTTCTGAAAATTCACAACATTTGAATTGTCATCGTTAGATTTCAATTCACTCTCGTCTTCATAGTCAAAGAACACCATTGCTGGTTCAGCCTTACAAAGGTTGTAAGCGAATCGCTTCATACATTCAGTTCGGCTTGGTAACTGATAAAAATAACCCTGCGTTTTACTCTTCCAGTTAGATCGCCAGTTAGGATTGTCCTGTTCAAAGGCAAATACCTTGCTCATGGCTTTACCCATTTCGTCGGCACTAGGCATAAAACGAAATCCAAGGCTCTTGCACCACTCTAAGCAATCGGCATAGAAGGCATTACGATAACAACGGCTTTGGCTACCATCAGGAGCCTTCACAATCGTTTTATTCTCTACCAAGGCTGAACCATTTAAGACTTCATAAATAAATCGCTCTGGCAATGGCAAGCTGCGAATCATTAAATTCATTCGGGCTTTGGTGTTAGGAAAATCTCGTGGTGTAAATCCTGAAATGTCACGATTTTTAAGAGTATAAAAAATCGCTTCACGACCACCATTTTTAATCCATTCATTATATTGATAAAAGAACTCACCTGGTTTAGTTTTACCCTTATAGCGAGAACTACCGTCAATGACAAAAAAGCGACGATCTTCTTCGCCAACAGGCACACACCATTCTTCATTGGAAGCGACAAAAAGACGAGAATAATTTTTGACTTGAATCGCTGGACGTCCTTTGTCATTAATCATATTCAAGTCTTCGGTAATCATCGCTTTCAATCGTCCTTCGGCTGATTTATCACCGCCCCAGACCGCCTCATCTGCAAAAATAACGAAGGCATTTAAAAGGTGTCCATTAAATTCACCAGTTAAAGTGTGGGTTGATGATAAATGCTTATAATTATCGGTAAAACCGCCAATGGTTTTCATAAGTGAACCTTTACCGATACCTTGTGCACCTCTCATGACTATGGCAACTTCTGGCAACTCTGCAGGCTTCTGAACCATGTGTGCTAAATAATTTAAAAGATATTGCATACAACTTTGGTCGTCATTGCACAAAGCAGCAATCAAATCTAAGAAAAGTGAAATGTTTCCTTGCTTTGGTTTAACTTTGAAACCTCTCCATAAATTCCAGTACTTTTTCCCACAAGTTTCTGATGGGTCAAATACAATCCCTTCGTAACGAGTGGTAAATTTATCTTCAAGAAAAGCCTGTGTAACTAAAACTTTTTTATCTTCACGAGCTTTGCCTGACTTCGCTTTTTCTTGGGGAATATAGTGATAACGATGAGCATGAAAATTATGGAAATCCGCAATATTTTGAAACTCAAGGCTCTGCAAAAATGTATCTTCCCAGCAGATATATGTTTTCCCTGTGCGATTGATAATCGCATATTTTTCGCGAAACTCTTTCAAGTCACGAAGTAGAGCAAACTCACTTTCCATGTCGCTGTATCCACCAACAGCATTTGTAATTTCATTTCTTAATTCTGGTTTTTTCAAAGTGCTCGCGCCGCTTGATAATGGAGCATCACCAAATGGGTCAAAAAAGTTTACATCGGTATTTTCGGTATTATTCATTTTATTTTCCTTCACAGTTATATTCCATTTGACGGTGGATTCACACTTTGCACCTGCAAAATGGAGCCGTTTGTGCCACCAATAACCACATTTAATGGGGTTAATTTGCACTACGGTAGTCGCTGTAAATTGGTTGTATTAATGAATTGTCGTTGCATCTTCAGGTCTCGTTTTTAATTCAACCTGCATCGCAAACTGGTCGCCTATATCTATCATGCAAATATTTTTTACTTCACTGATAGTGTTGCCCCTGTTAGCAACATCAAGAATTAATGCAAACATGATTCCCATTTCTTCGCCACTCATTTCTTCGTGCAAAGCTGCAATCACATCAGCCCACAATTTAAGGCTTTCTGCATTCAGTGTTTTAGTTAATGGGATTCCGGCTAGGTTTGAAACATCAATGATGGTTTCAATGCCTGAGATTGCAGAACGAATTAATTGTTTTTTTTGGTAGTTATCCATGATTTTTTCCCTTTTTAAATAGTAGATTGCATTTTTGTTTTTTACTTCCAATCTCAGATAGTTTTGAGATGTTGGGTTGCCGCTACTTCCAGCAAAATCGCTCTATTTATGGGGGACATGGTCGCTGTATTTTTACTTCTACTACTCGCTACTACTTCCAACATTGACTGCTAAATAGCCCACTACTTTTTCTTATTGTCTTGGGCTATTAACTGCTTATGCTGTTTTACACCTGTGCATAAACGGTGGTAATGACTGGGTCATTTCTGACATAACCTTGCCTTGGTTTGGCGAAGTGGTGTTCAGGTATTTCAATCGCCGCTTGGATTTTTTTCATATCCAATATTTTCCATCCAATATCATCGGTACAACTTGTGCCACCGATTTGATAGCCACGAACAAACTCTTGACCTGTTGAGTTCTTACCGCAAATATAGGCTTCAATCATTCGTGGTAAGCCCTTATATAAAATTAATAGAACCTGCTTATTTTGAATTGCATCTTTAATGACTCTCATACGATTTCCTTTCGTTTAAATGTTTTTTACTGCTCCTTTTTTTTGCTAGATACTTCAGTATTAAGCGATGTTAATTTCCATCGCTGAATTTGGTATTATTTACTCAGTTATATAATGCTTCGTAATACATATTTCGTGGATCGCCTTCTACCCATGTTTGACCGTTGTATGGCATCAAATCACCATAAGATGCAATTCTCTCTTTGACTTCGGCAAGGGTTTCACATCTTGCGATGTAAGGCTGGTTACCTAGTTTTGATTTGTAGCCATCTAGGAAGTTTTCCTCCGCCATTTCTTCCGAACAAGCTCGAATGATTTTTTCGCCATACATTCCAAGATTCCAAAAACCGATTTTGTAATGTCTCTCGGTATATTCATCGTTAGTATCAGCATCAAGATATTCATCCCAGTCTTCTTCCATCATCTCGTTGACTGAAAATTGTTCATGACTTTTAAAGTAAATATTTTGCTTGGCATTACAATTTTTTAAGCGCTTCATTTTTATCTCCTTTGTTTAGTTGGTATTGATATTGTGTACTTACTTAATTGGATCCTCAACGGTTTGAAAATATTCGTTTCTTTCCAAAATCATTTCTCGTTTCAATACAGCACAATCATAATAATTTCGCTTCTACATGCTTGTTCAAGATCTGCTCCACTGAATTTATTCTTCAATCTTCGATTACCTGAAACACGATTAAGAGAATATTCTTTTACTCAAAATTTCTCATTGGTTTGAAAATAAAAGTTTCTGTCCAAAGAAAAAATCCGTACTGATTACCTAATCAGGATTAATAGATTATTCCGCCCGCTATAAATACTCATTGGTTTGAAAATATAAGTTTCTGCCCAAAGAGACGTGATTAAGCTAATTTGTTAAAATAGTCACATCAATATTGGTCGGAGTAATATTTTGGAAAATAAGAAAAAAGACGGAAGGCCTGGGAGAACTTTATTGGAGACCATGCAAACAAAAGCATGGCTTACTTATATTTTGAAATCCAAAAATGCAACTAACATTAGTGAGCTTGATAGGCTTGTTTTTAAAGTCGCTGCAAACACTGCAATTAGCCGCGCTAAATTAGATGGTGACATACCAGATATTCGATGGGACAAGTATCAGAACCATGGTAAAAGCCCAGATGAAACTAGACTGAATTTGGTGGATACGCCAGATCGTGTACCAGGATCAAAGCCGGTATTCCAATCTGGCCTATATGAAAAAAATGAACTGATCCCAGTTTGGCGATTATTTGAGATCAATCCCAATTTCCGCTCACACGAATCAGATCATTTATGGGTCATGGTAGATGCCATTTGTGGTGAAATGCAAAATTTTAGAGACTGTGGCGCACCATATTCAATTCGGGTCAGTTCATTAGCTAATTTATTTGTTCCAAAAGCTGAATGGGAACAATTAGAATTTTCCAAACCTGAGTGCAATCCCACAGTCAACGCGATAAAAAAGGCTTATACCGATGGCTATTTTCAACCAAGTTTGAAATTATTAGCTGGTGCTATGGCAATGTGGCGAATTGCGATGGATGTTGGTGAAAGCATGGCTCAGATGGAATACCTCGTTAAAGGATTGTTACTTTGTGAGCCATGCATTCAGGCTTTAAAATCACACAATATATATGACGAATTTTTAGAAGCGATTAACATTATTGAGATCAATGACTGCATTCGCCGCGGAGATCTTGAAACTGCAAAAAAAATTACTAAACACTTATTGGGAAAAGCAGATTAAGTCAAATACCCACTAAAATGGATTTTTCTTAAATGACTTCTTAGGTTTTTCTGGTAAAGATGCTTGCAATTTTTTATTCAACTGAAAACCACTCAACACTTTTGAGAAGACACTAATCTGAGCGCCGTCTGATTGATTGATTTCTTCTGCAATTGAAATTGGACTCTTGCCGTACTTTTCATCAGTATTTACATCAAGCCCATTTTCCAATAAGCCTAATAATAATTGTTGGTAGTATGGTGACTCTTGATTAGGATAATTCAAGTGAAAATTTTCAGCGAAGGTATCTGCCATTATATGAGCTACAGTCCCTGAAAAAATTTCATTGTTGTGCGCATCAATAATTTCTGCTGCGTGATTAATATCAACCCCAATTTCTTTCAAATATTCAAATACATATACTGGGTTTTCATGGCAAAAATTTGCTTCATCTTGCTCAACTATATTTTTCCAAAACCAGAGAGTTGGATTAAAATTTTCTGCTAAAAAATTGCGAGAAAAATCTTTGCCAATTTCTTTTGCGAAATCAAGATTAAATGCCAATGCGGTTTCAAAATAGCCCAACCGTTGCGTATCGGTCATTCTTTTTTCCCAGTCACCGTATTTTTTTCTGGCTTCAGCAGGATTTTTTGCTATCAATTCCGTCATTTCATTCAGCGCGACCAACAGATCTTTTAGTTCGTTTTGATTTTCTGGCACTGTCGGCGGCTGCAAAGCGGAAAGAGTCATTACTCTTACCAACTTAAAACCATCAGGCTCAATTTCACAGCCATTATCTAAACTACGGAAAAATCCGAGATATTTATTTTCATAAATAATGACCGGATATAAATCGAAGAATGAAGAGCTTTTTTTTCCAAAATCTTCATCAGTTTCAAATTTGGTGAGTCCCTTTACATGAGCTTCACTAGTTGAAGATACGGTATGAGTTTCAATCCAATCTCTAACTGCTCCAACAGAATAACGAACAGATTTTGGTAGGCGAACAAATTGCGGACCGCCACCTTTTACTCGCCATTTTTGCAAGGTTGAAGGTGATTCACCTAACCAATCAGCGAGCATTTCTTCATCAATTAATTTTGACTGAGAAAGGCTATCAAAATCAGTATTAGCCTTTATTTTTAGGTTGCCTGATAATGTCTCTAAAATAGCTGCGATATGAATCGCAGTCATTGGCGTATCTGGTGGCAGCTTTTTTAGCTTATATAAAAAGTCTTCAGTATTCATATGGGAACCAAATGCAGATTAGTTTTTAGTCGTTTTAATTTGGCGAAATTTTTCAACTTGGCTTATGAAAAAATTTTCCACTGTCTGCAAAGTATCCAGAATTGTCCCTTGGTTTCTCAGCAAATAACGGACATTAACATCTGTCATTTTATGTTTCAAGCAATAATTAATTATCCGTCCATCTGCTTGCATTAGATGGGCAGCACTACCCCAAGTCCTGCGTAAATCGTGATGAGAGACAAATTTCCCACTGAGTTCTTCAAGCTGTTTGAAATGGTGTCGTGCATCCTGCGGAATATGCCCAGTTTCACTTTCTGGATACGCAAAAACAAATGGATATTCTTTCGCTTCCTTATCAATTTTTAGATGAATTTCCCAAAGCTTTTTTAGAATTTCACAAGCCAATTTACTTATTGGAAAAGTGTAGTCTTCCCCGTTTTTTGTTTCAAAATAAGTTACCTGATTTAATTCAAAATCTACCTGGCTCCACTGCATATTGGCAATATCAATAGATCGCCCAGCCTGTAGCAAACTAAATAAAATGTATGCTGACGCTACTGGATTGACTTCGCTATATTTTTCAATGGCATTCCACCAATCTGCAATTTCAACCTTTTGGAACTCTACATGTCTAGTTTTTACATTCGTAGCTTTCCAACGCTTGTATACCTTTAAAACATCTACTGGATTCCTGAAATTTTCTTTTTCATCTAACTGCAATCGTGGAATTATAAAATTGTAGGCCGAATTTAAAAGTGTGAAAGCAACCTGATGGGTCCGAACAATTGGAGCTAACCCCTTCTTTGATATTTTCGTCGGTAATGCCCGATTAAAATAATCAAATCTTTCCAAAATTTCTTCTCTGGTTATTTGGCGGAACGGACGATTCAACCAGCTTTCTAACTCAATTTTCCGATCAATAACCCACTCATCATTTTGATTCTTTTTTAGTAAAGTAATGGTTCTTTGGCTCATGTAATCCATACACGATTTCATAGATGTTAGCGTGCCTGATTTCCCACCCTTTTCATCAATCAAATGTTCCTGCTTATATTCTTCTAATAGCCATTGCAATGTTTGACTTTCTACTTGGGCATCTTTTTTATGTTTTTCAATGGCTTCTTTTTTTACCTGATTCGGATCAATGCCTTGAGCAATTTTTGCTAATTCCTGTTGAGCTAAAACACGAGCCTGATCAACGGTCAAATGTCCATAGCGTCCGATTGTTACACGCTTAGGAACGCCATATGGCGTTCGCTTATAGACAATGAAAGTTTTACTTGCCGAACCAATGCGAATAGCGAATCCTGGCAATTGTGTATCGTGAACAGTTTTCTGCTTATCGGGTGAAAACGGCAACCGATCAATTTCGCTTTTGGTAAGTTTTACTTTATCTGGGAACTCATACATAACAATATCCTTATTCTAGATTAGGCTACGCATAGGCTACACCACAACGGCAAACAATGGCAACCAACGGAAATCAACAGAAACCACTTAATCCAATAAAATCAAGAAGTTACATAATAAAACTATTTTCTCATAGCGCCAAAAAAGATGGGAAACAATGATTGAAAATCCTTGTGTCGGTGGTTCGATTCCGCCCCGGGCCACCAAGAATTAAGCCGTTTAACAGAGAAATTTGTTAAGCGGCTTTTCTGTTTTTGCCATTCATTTTCTTCGCCCATGTTTCCCCCAATGCCAAACGCTCGCATATCAGTCCTGATCTGTGGCTAAATGCTTGTTTTGCATCACATTTTTGGAAGGGCGGTTGGAGGATGGTGCGGTTCAGTGGGGGGCGGTTTTATGACATAATACGGTCATATAGTTATCAATAAAAAAATGATCAATCCCGAAACGCATGTGTCTACGCCTAAGGCAAAGCGCACTAGGCAAAAAATCTTCGACGTTACACAATATATTCTCAGTAACGAGGGCTATGCCTCGTGGAGCGAAGAGCATCTCTGCGAATTATGTCAATGCACTCGGGGGGCGTTTCGTTACCAATTTCCTAAAGGTCGATACGACCTATTTCCTGCCTATCTTGAAGCGGTGATTGCGCAGGATGCAAAGATGGTGGAGTCATTGGGGCATTTGTCGCCGACTTCACGCATGTATCTTTTTCTGATGAGTATGCGTTCACGACCACCGTCTGAGGCGACCCGTGCCATGCTGGAATTATCGATGGCGGCAAGGGGAGATGCTGCATTGTTGGCGACGATTGATCCGATTATGAGAAGTGCCAATCAGCGTGTTCTGGGGCTGGCTGAGGGGGATATCACTCCCGAGATGGCGGCCTTGCGTTGCTTGTTGCAGGGTGCCAGCATGTATAGCTTTGACAAGGACTTTACGCCTGAGAAGCTCAATAGCATGTTGGATTGGATACTGCAATTTCTGCCGATTCCTCCTGAGTTGGCTGCGCGCACGACTGAGATGGTTCGTGTGCGACGCGAAGCGGGGCCTGTTGACGCATTAAACAAAAGCGACGCTGATCCTGAGTAGGGAGTCGTTTTTTTGTTGATGTACGCTCTCTGCTCTCTCTGAATTACCTGATCTACCTGATCTGCCTCATCCACCTCATCTACTTGTTCAGCAGTCACCATCCCGATCATCGATACAGGATGGTCCTGTCGTTCTGACATTTTCAACGCCGCCTAGGTTCAAGTCGCTCTTCTGCCCCTCATCAATCGTGCCTCCACCCTCTCGGTGAATTGTCTTTTTACTCTTTAAGTCCTCTTTTTCTCAAAAAACATACAATTTTGTATGTCGTCATAAAAAAGACATATTTGTATGTTTTCATTGTTGTCGCAATTTTCACCTTCTCTATGAACTTTGGATAACCATGAAGCCCACAAAAACATTCACTTATGCACTCGCTGGCTTGATCAGCGCCGCATCACTGCTATTGGCTGCTTGTAGCGGTGGCAGCACATCAACGCCACCACCGCCACTCGGCGTACCAACAACTTCGGCAAGTAATATCAAGCACGTCTTTGTCATCATGTTGGAGAATCACGGATACAGCGACACCTTTGGCACGAGCACGCAAAACCCGTATATGCAAAAAACTTTGGTTCCTCAGGGCGCGTTGCTCTCGAATTACTATGGTACTGGCCACGTCAGTTTGGATAACTATGTGTCGCTGCTGAGCGGTCAAGCGGCAACGCCTGATACCATCAACGATTGCGTGCCTGGCGGTCTATCGAAATTGTTTGCAGGCGCGAAGCAACAGTTTTTGGATGTCAATCAAACTGGCACCACCAGCGATGGCCAAGTCATTGCGAGCGGCGGCTGTGTGTATCCTGCTTCTGTTAAAACCTTGCCTGATCAGCTAGTGGCAGCGGGTTTAACATGGAAAGGCTACATGGAAGATATGGGCAACGACCCTGCCCGTGAGCCTGCTGGTTCTTGTGGTCATCCGACATCAGCGCCAGTAGGTTCAAGCACGATTGTCTATGATCCATCGACGACCTCCGAAGCGCCAAGTGCAGCAGTTCCTTACGGCGATGCTTATGCGACGCGTCACAATCCATTCCCGTATTTTCATTCGCTTGATGCGACTTGCAATGTCGTTGGCTTGCCAACCTACATTCCTACGGCCACAACATCACCTGCCGTTGCGGCGACGACACCTGGGCCTAACTCGCAGTTAGCGAAAGATCTGAGCTCTTACAGCACAACGCCAAACCTTGTGTTCATTACGCCGAATCTGTGTAACGACGGCCATGATGGTGACGGTACAGGTAAATCGCCTTGCGCGAACGGCCAGCCTGGTGGGTTGAAATCGGCAGACGCTTTCCTGCAATATTGGATCCCGATTATTCAAGCATCTCCTGCGTACCAACAAGATGGGATGATTGTGATCACTTTTGATGAAGGCGAATCGACCAATACCTTTGGCTTTGATGCGAACAAATTGATTAATTCGTTGACAGTGACCTACCCAGGGGCGATCTGCTGTAATCAACAAGCAGGTCCTAACTTAGCAAGCTCCCGCCCAACGACGTATCAGCTCTCTTTGCCACAAGCCTATGCATCCGCATTTGGTTTGCCTTCAGCAGCGGTATCGCCTTCCGGTGTGAATCTGACCTTCGCGATGAATAATTACGGTGGCGATAATGTGGGGGCGATTGTGTTGTCTCCCTTTGTTAAACCGGGGTCGGTATCGACAACGCCATACAATCATTATTCGTTATTACGATCGTTAGAACAGATTTTTAAAGTGAATGCATATCTGGGCTATGCGAACGATTCAACGTTACAACGCATCGGTGATGACGCAGTGGTGTTCAAATAATCTGATCTTCATTGCACAACAAGTCAGTCAGTTTTCTGCCTGATTTGTTGTGCTTTTTGTTTTGATTTTTGTTTTGTTTTCTATTTCGTTGTACATCAACGCATTCTTGCAGAAGCTATGACTCTCACCTTTTCAGCATCACGACCTATCGCTTTCAACATGACTGCAATGAAACTAGCACGACGCATGTCATTGCTCATTCTCTTCTTGGTTGTCATGAACGGATGTGGTGATCACACCAGCATTCAAACACAAGAGAATAAAAAAGCGAACAACGTCAATATTGAACTGGATAAAAAGCGCGCTGCAGAAATCGGGCGTCAGCTTTTTCACGATAAAACCTTATCCGCTTCCGGACAACAGTCTTGCGCAAGCTGCCATGATCCTGCTTTTGCCTATGGGCCCAATAACGCACTCTCGGTACAGTTAGGCGGTGCGCATCTGGATCAACAAGGAACGAGAGCGGTTCCTTCACTGCGTTACGTGCTCGACCGCACACCTGCTTGGCATATCCCATATGTCAGAAGTTTGGGTGAGCGAATTCGTGAAGGCATAGAATCGCCGTCCGGTGGTTTCACATGGGATGGTCGCGTCAATACGCTCCATGAGCAAGCAGCATTTCCATTGATGGCCGCTAATGAAATGGCCAATACATCGATAGAAGACATCGTTAAAAAAATAGCCGTCGCGCCGTATGCGCATCAGTTTCAAGCGGTATTTGGGACTGACATTTTTAATACGCCACAGAAGGCTTATCAAGATGCCTTAATGGCGATCGAACAATTTGAAATCAGTGATGAAAGCTTTCATCCTTTCACCAGCAAGTACGACGCGTTTCTCGATGGCAAAGCGACGCTCAATGATGCTGAACTACGTGGTCTGCGTTTATTTAATGATCCAAACAAAGGTAACTGTGCAAGCTGCCACAGCAATAACTTAGGACAAGATGGTTCACATCCGTTGCTGACGAATTTTCAGTATGAAGCCTTGGGCGTTCCCCGCAATCACAACATCAAGGCAAATGACGATCCCCATTTTTATGATAAAGGAGTTTGTGGACCAATCAGAAAAGACCTCACAGATAACGATAATCTATGCGGATTTTTTAAAACGCCAACGTTACGCAATGTGGCGAGCCGTGCAGTATTTTTTCATAACGGATACTTTCATTCACTCAAAGAAGCGTTGACATTTTATGTTCAGCGCGACACCAATCCAGAAAAATGGTACCCGACAACAAAAAATCATGTCACGTCTTTTGATGATCTTCCACCAGCACAACGTGGCAATGTCAACACCATCGATTTGCCAATGAATAACACGCGTGGTGGAAAACCTATCTGGACAGAAAAAGATATCGATGATGTCGTCGCATTTCTGAAAACGCTCACTGATCAAGACGTTATGAATCGATAATGCTTGAAAACAAATTGATTGAATTTAAAAGAAAAAGTTTGGTCAAAAAACATCTGTATTCAATTATTTCATTTCAAAATAATCGTTCACATCAGATCCCTGTCTATAATTAAAACGCTATCAATCAGCGCAAAAATGTCACACGTGTCGATGAATTGCACGTCAACAAATCGCGTCAAAAACGATTGCGATGAAACACCGTTATTTGTCATATGCAATGCGTTTCCATGAACGCGATTGACGAATTTTTTGCGTACCAGAATGGATGAAGTTGCTTTGAAGTGAGATCACCAACCTATGCGCAATCGCAAAATGTTTAGGCGGCATTTGCTGACACTGTTTCTCTTATTATTGCTTGTCTGGAGCATGTCAGCGAAGGCCGATAACAACTTGTACTCAACATCAACTGCTGGCACGTGGACTTATACTGTCCCTCCAGGCGTTTATTCGGTACAAGTCATCATCTCAGGTGCTGGCGGAGGAGGTGGTGGAGCAGATGCGTTCGGTGGAGTGGCTAGTTTAGCGACGAGTTATGGTGGCAATGGAGGGCCAGGGGTGGCACTGACTACCCAACTGAATGTTAGTCCGGGTCAAATTCTTTCGGGCATCGTCGGAACAGGCGGCGGCGGCGGTATTTATGCAAAAGATCTTTCCGGTGGATTTGCTGGTGCGGGCGCAGGTAATGGTGGTAATGGTAACGGTGCCTCTGCCATTGGCTTCAGTGGTGGCGGTGGTGGAGGTGGGGGTGGTACATCACTATTGCTCGGAGGAACGACGGTTTTGCATGCGGGCGGTGGCGGTGGCGGTGGCGGTGGATCGGGTAATTTTTTTGGATTATCTGGATCGTCGAGTACTTCATTGACGGCGGTTGTCGATTGCAGTATTTCTGGAAACGGAGGCCATAGCGGTTCTGCAACGCTCGATGGCGGCGGTGGGGGCGGTGGTGGTGGAGGCTACGTTGGTGGCCTCGTTGGTTCGGATGGAGTCGATTTCAATACGCACGCTACCGGTGGCGGAGGAGGAACAAGCTGTTATGGTTTAGCCATTTCAGCCATTGTTGGAACGCCTATCTTATCGGTAGGAAATCAAGGGGGTAGCGGCCAAACTGACACTTCTCTACCTGGTCGTGTAGGTAGTAATGGAAGCGTAACGATCATCAATATACCCGGAGCACCGGGCAACTATTGGTCTGGAACAACAAGTTCAACGTGGAACTTAACCGACAACAATTGGGTGAACAATCCTGCCCCAGGCATATCAAGTGGACTATGGGCAAATGCAGGAACGGCGGTGTTTGGCAGTACCAATGCGCAACCGGGCGTAGTGAATGTATCCGGGACTCAAAACATCACAACGATTAACTTTAATAGCAGCAGTGCTTCTTATGTACTCAATGGCGGTACATTAAATGCTACTGGACCACTCACCATCGCAAATATCGGTACTTCGACAGCGATCATTAACTCTCCTCTGACGGTATCAACGAATAGCCTGAGATTGAATGGTACCGGCAGTATTACGCTTGGAGGTCTCATCGATAACGGTGCATCTTCCGCAACAATCATAAATGATACAGCCATGACATGGGCTGGTAGCGTAGGACAAGTTTTGAGCGGCAATATCACCGGATCAGGCAGATTATTCATCGCAAGCAATAACACATTAACGCTGTCGGGTAAAAACACCTACACTGGTCCGACGGTACTTGTACAAGGAACACTGAATCTCGCTGGTACTTTGGGTACTTTTATATCAGTTAATGGTGGTTTATTAACAGGAACAGGTACAAATGCAGGCGCATTAATCGTCAACAGCAGCGGCGTGCTCTCGCCAGGGTCCGGTGGCATAGGCAATTTAGGTATGGGAACGACTTCACTCAATAGCGGAGCTGTGTTTAACGCGAATGTGGGAACGAGCCAGAATCAATTGAATGTCAGTGGCAACCTAACACTTGGCGGAACGCTCAATGTCACGCTGAATGCAGGTGTACCTACGGGGTCATATACGATTGCAACTTATACTGGGGCGCTCAATGGCAGTTTTTCAAATATCGTTGCTCCCAGTGGCTATTTGAGTGCTATCAATACGCAAACACCGGGTACGGTGAAATTAACGCTGTTTGGTCTTTTAAAACTCAACAATACCTGGGGTCTTGGTTCAACAACCGGTGATACCGCAACAATCACAACCGCAGGCGCATTACTTGATGCCAGCGTGAGTTCGTCCGCAACAACAACCGGCAACACCACGAGCGGAAGCACTGTGGGCAATATCCAGCCAGGACAAACGATCATTCTTCCGGCCCCCACAATCTCGCCTTCTCTCAATTATGCGAATTACTCGATTGCCGTTTCATGTAACAACAGTAGCAACCTTGCTACGTCTGTTTTCCCTGCTCGCTTTACATTGACACCAGCGGATGTCACGAATGGGGTGACATGTACTTATACTGAATCCCCAAAAAGTAACACAGTGAGCGGAATCGTTTTGTTAGATAACGGTAAAGGCGGCGGTATCGCTAATGACGGTATTCAAAATGGTGCTGAAACCGGAATACCTGGCGTCACCATCACATTGACGAACTGCAGCGCAACCACATTCAGTACCACAGTCACAAATGGCGCGGGTCAATTCAGACTAACGGTACCAACGGGGACAACAGGAAGTATGTGTATTGTAAAAACGCCGCGCGCTGGCTTTGTCGCGGTCAGCAGTAATGTTGGCACAACGGGTGGTACCTATAACGCCGCAACGGATACCTTAACCTTCAACGCGATCGCCAGTACCAATTATGGATCGATTGTCTTAGGCGAAGTGAATCAAAGTACCTTCACCGGCAACGCGAGCAAAACCATCGCGATCAACGGCGCTGTGACCTACGCTCATGTCTACAACGCGGGCAATGCCGCCTCGGTTCTCTTTACCACCAGTGACGCACAAAATTTACCCAATCAAAATTGGCGTTCTGTGATTTATCGTGACGCCTCTTGCTCGGGTTCTTTGGCAAGTAACCCCACGATCATTACTGCGCCGATCAGTGTTAAAGCAGGTGATCAGATCTGTCTGTTGATCAATGTCACCAGTGCCCCCAACGCCACTAATAACACCGTCAACACAACAACGATCACTGCAACAGAGACCTACACGCCTCAGCCGACGATTGGTGTCATGAAGCAAACCTTCACCTTGATCAACACCACATCCGTTGGCACGTCGAATTTATCGCTGACCAAACAGCTCCGTGTTGTGAGTGCTTGTCCCGCCAATGCTAATCAGTCGACACTCAACGTCTCAGATATTTACGCAACAGAAATCAATGCCACGCCAGGTCAGTTTGTGCAGTATTTAATTACCTACACCAATGCCAGCGCGTCGCCGATGACGAAACTCGTGGTCTACGATCAAATTCCGGCGTACACCTCGTTTGTAAATGCGTTCTGTGTTGCGCTGCCTACTTCGGGGATCAGTAGTTGTGCCGTCACGACGTCACCCAATGTCGGCGGTACAGGCGGAGTCACGTGGTCGATGACCGATAGTCCTGGTGCCACAAGTGGCGCACAGGGCGGTCTCAATCCGGGTGGAAAAGGATCATTGAGTTATTGTGTGCAGATACAGCAATAAGTCATCGCGCTGTATCTGCTACCAAGGAAACATGTCCGCTATGACAATGGTCTGTCATGGCGGACATGTCGCATCAAAAGCCTGGTGGATGCTCATCAGCAACTGCGCAATATGTCTCCAAGGCCAGGCCAACACGCGCGATGGTCCCTTCATCAAACAGGCGTCCAATCAAGGTCACACCGTAAGGAACACGACGAGGTGGAGAAAATTGTGGCAGAGGATGTGCTGGATCGGGTGCCCAGTCACTACGGGCTTCTGACACATTGACAAAGCCAGTCCGCAAGGTCAAAGAAGGATGGCCCGTATTATTTGAAATCACCAGCATCTCATCCCGTAACGACGGCACTAAGAGCAGATCAACGTCATTCATTATTCGTGCCATTTCAAGCGCCACTTTGCGCCGTAGTCGGTCCGCCTGCACCAAGTCGACCGCTGACAAAAAGCGGGCACTTCGGAAGATATTGGGCCATGCGTCGGGGACCTGTTCTTTCAATTGATCCAAGCGGTGGTCAAGCGTTAGCTCTTCAAATGCCGCCGCACCTTCCGCAAAAAGAATGACATTAAGCGAATCATAAGACCAATCCGGCAAGGTCACTGGCACGGGTATCATACCAAGCGCCTTCACCGCATCCAGCGCGGCGCGATCCACTTCATTGGCGGGGTCTTCTTTCATCCACTGCGCAATGTATCCCACTTTGAGACCTCGTACAGGAGCGCCAGCGTTAAATGCGAGTGGTGCAGACACGCTAGCGGCGTCACCTGCATCCGGACCAGAGATCGCCTTGAGCACCAACATTGCATCTTCGACGGAGCGTGTCATTGGCCCCAACTTATCCAGTGACCAGCACAGCGTCATCGCACCGGTGCGTGGCACGCGACCAAATGTAGGACGCAATCCCGTCACGCCACAACGCATACTGGGGCTCACGATACTACCGCCGGTCTCACTGCCAATCGAAAACGCCACCAAGCCCGCCGCCGTAGCAGAGCCCGGACCGGCGCTTGATCCTGATGCCCCCTCTTCGATTAACCAAGGGTTCATTGTCTGACCGCCAAACCAAATGTCATTGAGCGCAAGCGCTCCCAGACTGAGTTTCGCAATCAAGATGGCACCAGCAGCATGAAGACGCTGCATCACCGCGGCGTCTTTCGTGGGAATTCGGTCACGGAACGGTTCAGCGCCGTAGGTCGTGGGAATGCCTGCCGTGTCGAGTAAATCTTTAACGCCATACGGGATACCATGCAGCGGTCCACGGTATTTACCCGCAGCAATCTCGCGATCCGCTTGCCGAGCTTGCTCTAGGGCATGTTCTTCGGTCAGCGTAATGACGCACCGAAGGGTAGGATTAAAGCGGTGGATGCGTTCGAGATAGATCCGCGTTAATCGCTCTGCGCTGAGTTGTCGGTGCTCAATCCAATACGCCAATTGATGGACCGGCGCAAAGGCAATGTCTCTATCGCTCGCGGGGAGTGGTCGTCCACCCTGCGGACTACGTACAAAGTGGTTTTTCGTTGGAGCGATGTGTATACCTGGTAAGACGGGGTTCCATTGTGATGCAGGGACATCGGTGCTCTCTAACGTTGTTGTGCGCGGTCCAGTACGTCGTTCCAGCATACCCGCCATCAAACTACGCCAGCTTTCACTCGCCATGCGTCGCTCAGCTTCAGAAAGTTGCACTTGCATGAGCTTTTCTGCTTCGGCAAAAGTAGCCGGCGAGACCTCGGGACCGAAGGCCGGCGCATTACCAAACACAGGCGGTGCGCCTGCGGGTGCTTGCGTTGGCGTTGGCATTGGGTTTGCTGTTGCGCTTGGTGTAGCCTGCGCGCTGACCCGATCCGCACTGGCAACTGCCAGTACCCCCATCGGTGCTTTGATCAAAAATTGGCGACGCTTCATCATTGGTAGAGTCCTTTATGCAGCAATCAAGTGAAATAAAACCGCGATGGCAGACTGCCTCTTCTTTTCAACGGATGAAAGAACACAGGACAGTGGCTGAACACCAAAGGATTTTACCTAATATATTTCAATGATGTGCACAAGGCATCAGTAACCGCATCTTACCGAGACAGTAGCTGGGTGGCTTGTTGATGGATTCTGGTGATTAACTCCGCTGCCGCTGGGTAGTCGTGAATGAGCCCTACCGCTTCGCCAACCGTAATGTGGGCGCGATCGAAATCATTGGCAGCAACACCTGCATCGTAGTCGTGTCTTGCCGCCTCCGGCGATGCCATCAATGCAGGCATATGGGATTCCCACTTCTGATGCAGCAGGTTGCGAATGGCACGGAAGTTAAATTCGTTGGGCCAATTTTTACGACGGAGAATATCAAAAATTGGAGAACGGGCGGTCGCGTCGCCGCTGGTCTCAAGCGCTACCTTGACAGCAGCTTCTGTCGCGAGACTTTCTTTTGTTGCCCAAAAACGTGTACCGATTAATGCACCATCGGCACCCAGGGCCAAGGCTGCGGCCAATCCACGTCCATCAGCAATACCCCCAGCGGCCAACAATAGCGTCGACGGCGACCGTTGTTGTAACTGATCTGCCATTTCCGGTACCAGACTCACTGTAGAACGACCATCGAGACTGTTCATCCCGTGACCACCCGCCTCGATTCCTTGTGCAACGATCACTGCGGCCCCCGCCTCAAGGCACAAGGGAAGTTGCTCAATACGTTGGATTTGGCAAATAAGCGGAATACCGCGACGGGCGATTCTCGCGGCATAGCGACGCGGATCGCCAAAAGATAACATCAGTGCAGCAGGGGTGTGAGGCTGATCAAGTAGCCAATCAAGCGCACTGGCATCTTCGTGCAAGCGCCAAGTAATAAAGCCACACCCAAACCGACTTAACGCGCCTGGCGAATGGGAAAGTAAGGAAAGCGCCAATGCATGCTCTTTTTGCACCCAAGCGACGTCCCCATACCCACCGCCCAACAACCCGAGCGTCCCCGCTTGCGCACAGGCAGCAACCAGTGCTCCGCCAGACGTCAATGCCATCGGTGCTAGGGCAATCGGTGATTGCAGACCGAAAACCGTACTGAACCGTGTCGTCAACATCGCGCACCTCTTTGGTTGGAGTAGATGCCCCTATTCTAAAGAAAGACGTCACCATTGACTATCATGACGACGCATCCAACACTTCCCCGAACCAACCGCATGAGACACAACGCGAGAGAGTCCTATCATGACGTATAGATCGCTTTGATCGTCACTTGGAAATTCTCTTTGCGCTTACGCGTATTAGGATGACGCTCCATCACACCATCACCCAAAAAGTGCAATTGTTTGAGTAATGCAGGATCCTTCGAATCATCAGGAATCTCAGGTACGATCGGACCCAGTCGCTGTTCTACTTTCGATATTTTTTCTTGAATGATTTTTTGATCAGGATATCGCGCTTTCATTAAACGGATAGCACAGCTGTCTGCCTGCAATTCTTGTTGCTCTGAGTAATTCACCACCATACTCTTCAAGGCGGAGGCGTAGCCGAGGACCGCAGTTGGATTGGCATGCGAGGTATCGCTGATTAATTTTCTGAAATTATCGATCGAATCAATGCCGTCTGCTAACTGCGCTTGATAAGCGCGGGTCTGGTGCCGTTGCAACACGTGTGAGACTTCATGGGCGATGACAAAGTAAGGATACTCTTCCGGCATCCCCTTCTTGAACAAATCTCTATCTACCAGAATAATGCCGCCGGGTAAGGCAACAGCATTAGTAAAACTTGTTTTTACCACCAAAATTTTAAAATCGTAGGGATTGTTTTCTGGAATGCTTTTTAAGATGTCAGCCAAAATTGCCCTTGATTTGGCATAAACGGCTTTGATCTCTTTATTTTTGTTTTCATCGAGCACATCCTCTTGTGGCACCCTGCCCTCGCCAATTTGCTTTTCAAATTCCATTGGCATCCAATTTAAATTTCTCGCGGCTAATTTCACGATATCTTTGACCGCAACAGGCTGCTGTCCATTCTTCGTTAAACTATCCGTAAAGCTTTTCAACTTAAGCTTTGCTGCAAGCATACCGAGTGACGTCAGGTTATCGGTGATACCAAAGGGCTGAATCGGTTGTTTGCACACCGGATCTAGCACGACGTTAGACACACTCGACCAGGTATCAATATCGATGATACTGAAAGCACTTGAGGAGGCCGTAGAGGTAGCCGTCGAGGATGCACTTGCTGCGGAGGCCGAAGAACTTGTATCGCCCTTGGCTTCATTTTCTTTTGATTTAGCACCGCCAGAAAAGAAATTGCCAATCGATTTAAAGAGAGACGGTTTTTCGGATGCAGGTTGAACTTCGGCGTTTTCTTGCTTCACCTGTGGATCGGTCTTTGATTGATCTTCGCCACTATTGGCTGGCGATAATAACGATAGTGCAATGATGCCGATGCTACATTGCAGAATCATCTTCGTGGGCAGTGAAATAGAGCCGCGCTTCTTCAGCGTCAATACAGTGTACGTCATCAATCGTCATCCAAAATTAGTACGCCAAACAGATCATCGGGTTAATCACTTTTTGCCGTTGCGTAAAGAGGCTAAAATCATGTCCCGATTAAAGTAGTAATCTGCTTCTTCAAAAATGGCTGCCTGATAAATCGCTTTCACATCCGACGATAAACCCTGCGCATCCAACTCAGTCAACTTACCATTCATCTCTTGCAGCTCGTCCGCTTCTGGAATCTCAAAACTACCCCGGTAAGTCTCTTTCCGTGTAACCAGTATCCAGTTATAGCTAGTACCGGGTTGCATTTTCTCAATCAATAACGCTTGGCCCGCTACATATTGCGGCAGCTTCAGGGCCTTTCCTGTGCCTTCTGCCGTGACAGTAAGACTCACAAGTCCTTCCTGCGCGACCGCGCTTACATCGAAAGGTACTTTGTCGCCGAGAGCAAAGACCTTCCCCGTTGGCGTACCCATAGGCGGCGGTGTCTCGAAGCGCTTGCCACCCGTTGATTTGGTATCAAGCAGCGCCAGCCATACTGTTTTGAGTGATTTTGCTGAAATTCCCTTGACTGTCTTACAGGCGTTTGTTTTGGAAAGTTCTTTCGATAGCGCTTCGGTTCGAGGAGAATTGGCCTGCTGTGGCGGCAATTGGCACTCTTCCGCATGCACCAGTCCCACGCCCGTTGTCAGGGCGAGTACTGTCATTGCAATATTTTTTTTCATAGCTTTCGCATCCATCGAGAAAGGTGATTTAAGAATTAAATAATTTAAGAATTAAATAGATAGTTCATACCAATAAAAATAATGAGCCAGAACGTCAGTCCGCGAAGCCATCCCAAGAAATAGCCGAGATGAACTGCCCAACTCAAATACTGTTTATATTGCTGCGCTGGTGAAGCAGCAGGAATCACCTTAAAAGGGAGAAGCCGTTGTAACGCATGACGGACACGCGTGATTGAAAAATACGAGAGATCATGATGGTGGGATGTCTTCCGGCGTTGAAACGCCTCATACACATACACCAAAAGTCCAAAGAAAAAGCTAATGAAAAGCCCACCAATCAGTAACTCAAACGTCTCCCCCGCAATCGCAGAAAAATCAATCCAACCGCTAAAAATGGCTAACGCTAATACAATGCACAAGCAAACAATCACCGCTACCGACCACATAAATCGCTTTCCAAGCCGATGTCTTTCTTTATCAGCTTCACGAACGATCGCGGTCTTGTGATGCTCTTCTTTTTCTTCTTTATGCTCTTCTAATAATCGTTGAATTTGCTCAATCGGCGCAGAAACAAACCCATCAAAAAGAATGGAAATCGCAATGAGCAAAGGGGCCAGCATGAAATGGTATTGAAGGAAAAAGAACTCTGAGGCGAAAATAAAATACAGCACCAGCAGCAAATACACCAAGACGAAGGCAAAAATCACACCTGTACCAATAGCCGTACGCAAATGCCCTTTACTTAACTCGCGGATATGCATATCAAAACGGGTTGCCATCACATACCCATTCCAAAACTGTCCCACTACCCACGCAAAGCAAAACGCAATGCCCATATCAATGAGAAGACCTAACCAAGCAGGTAATGTTTCGATGGGGTATTCAAGACTAACAAGACGCGCGCCATGAATAACGACACCTGCCAATTTTCCTAATGGCGTGAGGTAGTTATCTTCTTTATCCGAATCGATGCCAAACAAAACGGGGTTGTCGTTCCACTGCAACCCGTCGTTAAAATCTTGGCTGCCAATCGGAATAACAGCGAGGTGTTTCTGGACAGCTGAAAAATTAATCGGTGCGGTTTCGTAAGTCGTGTTTTCTTTTTTCTCGTCGTCTTTTTGTAACCAAGGGTTATCAGCAGGAGAGGATGCTTGCTTCACAAGCTGACATGCGTAGTCATTGAAGCCATGATGTAATTGTTCGGCAAAGCGTGATTGAAGAATTTCTTCTTCACCAATAAACTGCTCGTTGACCATGCCTAACGATTTATCCAGTGCACCATCACCAAAATGCACCCCGTTAGCACAACGCTCTAGCATCCACGTGTGTTTGGCACGTTTAAAATCGCCCTTCACTGGAAATGGCGTCAGAATCACCAAGCGTTTGGCTTCTTGATCAAGAAGCGAATCGAGTGCAGCTTGACATGCCAGATCAGTGCTATTCCCTTTCGCTAATGGGGACAAGTCAAAATCGATTGCAAGACGTTGCGTTCCTTTCGACAGAATCGCGGTAATATCATCACGTAACATGCAACGGTCGAGAGGGCTTTTTTCACTGTAGTGAGTGATAAAGCGGTCTTCACTCAAGGTGACGACGATAGGTGTATGACGGTTAATGCTGACATCGATTGCCGTACTCTGAGCGGCAAGACCCGCCACCAGCAGCCAGGAAAACTTCGTGAATATTTTTAGGATACCTAAATGTTCAAAAATGGCCGCCAACGCAGCACTAAACAAAACGGATTTCCATTGCTCACTCACAAAATCAACGACGTTTTTTAAAAAGAGAGGAACGGCGCGTATTATTTTTATTGTCATTTTTATCTTGCAAATATTTTTTTGAAAGCAACTTTGGCGATGGAAGCGGCATGAAGACACGCTAACGTTGCGGTATTGTGATACGCATTTATGCAACACAAGTTGCTTAAAATCATACTTAATATGCTTACATTGTTTTACACTTTGGCAAAATAATAAGTTAATTTTTCTATTTAAAAATACAATTGTTGTTTTTTTATTGAAAGAAACAAGCTTAAACGCCGCTACCGGCGATAGTAAGCGATAGCGTCAGCGCGACAGTCGTTAAGACATTGCTTGATTATTAGTAAATAAACAACGCACCTCTTATCGTCTTTTTGTATTACGACCATTTCCCGAGTGCACGACTTCAGCCATCTTCTCCATGTTAAATCCGCGCGTCTCTAATGAAGAACTCACACGATTATTAAAAAAATTCGCCACCAAAAAAGGGACCTCTGCCGCCTTGCGCCAAGACCATCAACAATTTTTTGATTACCTCAATGGTGGACTTGATCGACTTATACGAGTCACCGTCAATTACAACGACGAGTTAGCCAAGGTGGCGCTACAAGAAACATGGCTCAAAATAATCAATTCTGCTGATCAATATGACGCGAGCAAATCGTCCGTCAAAACGTGGTCCAAGGTCATTGCCTATCGTTGTGCGATCGATGCATTACGTGCGTATTATCAGACCGTTGAGCATCGAACTATTCCTGTAAATGAAGAGGATGACCATCACAAGAATGAAAAAAAGACGGCTCCAGCATTGAGCGGCGATGAGGACGCATCACACGACAAAGAGCGCTATTCAACGACGAGCGTCAACACATTGCGTGAGTTTATTAGCGTGGAAGATGATGTTGATGCGTTGGGTAAAGATCTCGACAATCTCGTCTGTCCGTTGATGCACTCGGATGACCTCGTCTACGAAAAACAGTTACAACACGCGATCAAAACCTGTATCGAATTACTGCCTAACGATGGCGGACCTAATTATCGGCAAGCGATGGAATTATGTCTCGATGAAGATCTACGCTATGCGGACATGACAGCCATTTTAGCGGCACAATCTGCACACCACGCACATATCAATCTTGAGCAGGTCCGAAAATGGGTCATGCATGCAAAAATCAAAATGCAAAAATGCATCTCACAAAAGCTTGGCTGGAACAATGACAGAAGCAAAGAGAGGAATAACAAATGACTGACGACCTACATCGATTCCGCTCTCTCTGTTTTTTTTATGCCTGTGGAAAATTAGATGCTGACGAGATGGCATGGATGCAGCACATGTTGCAATCCCATCCTGAGCTGCAAGCGGAGCTTGATGCTGACCAGATGCTCGTCACTGCGGCACGTAACGCCAACGCGGAGGCGCAGCAGACAAGCCCACCGCTATTACGTTTTGAGGACATTGCATGGCCCTCAGCGCCCCGTACTCCAACGATCATTGAGCGACTTCAGGCATGGTTCGACAAGGGATGGCATCACCCTATGCCATCGGGATGGGCCGTCAGCGCCATCGCTTGCCTAGTCATCGCCACAGGGGTACAAACATATCAGTTACGCTCCGTATCTATCGATATGGAACATGACAGTCGGTATCGTGGAATAGCCGCATCTGCGAATACAGAGACGCCAGCGTTAGAGGTGATCTTGTCCGACACGATTACCGTGGCTGATTTGAGACGCGTATTACCGGATATTGGACTCACCATCATCTGCGGTCCAGACCAGCAAGGTAAAGCGACGCTTGCCGTATTAACCGGAACGGGTGAACAAGCCCTCGCCGGTCTTAAAGCGAACAAGATGCTGTTAGACGGTCATATCGTGACAGGAAAAGTGCAATGCGGATCGCGTTAATTTTTTTTACGGCACTCAGCTTCGTGTGCCCTGCTCTTGCGCAAAGTATTGATTACCGCAGTGCACCGAAGTTTGCACTCGTCATTGGTAACGCAAACTATGAAGGGGCCTTAAAGCTACGCAATGCCAACCATGACGCGCATCTCTTAGCACAACGACTGCAAGGTGCAGGATACACGACCGAGCTGATCGACAATGCCAATCGGCAAACCATGTACGAAGCCATCGGGCGGCTTGCCGATCATCTGAATCAGGGCGGTGTGGGTGTTTTTTATTATGCTGGTCATGGCGCTGAAATCAAAGAGCGCAATTACCTGATCCCGGTGAATGTGTCACTCAAGGTGCTTGGCGCGATCCCCCAAGAGTCGGTGCCGGTGGATGACTTGTTGAAACGTCTCAGGGAAAGTCACGCACACTTATCCATCGTTCTCTTGGATGCCTGTCGCAATGATCCTTCTAGCTTGGTGTTCGAGCAACGTTATCGCGGCATCCCATCAACGGGTTTTATGGCGGAAAAGCCTGCCAACGGCATGGTGATTGCCTACGCCACGCAGCCCGGCGAACGCGCGTTGGATGGAGAAGGCCGTGACGGTCCTTTTGCACTCGCGCTCGCGGAATGGATCGTGAAGCCAGGAATGCCCTTAGAAGAAGCGATTAAGCACGTCATGACGGACGTGCGTGCAAAGACAAAAGATGAACAACGCCCATGGATGGCGACATCGCTGATAGGGAACTTTGTGCTGGTTCCCACCGCTGCGCAGCATATTGAATTGACCGCGGTGAAAACAACACAAGCGACGACCAGTGCGCATACACGGGGCCAAATAGCCACGTCAACCGTGTCCGATAGTCCACCGCTGCTGCAATGGTTTCAGTCCCTCAATAACGACGAGCAAATGAAACTCACCGTCGATATCCAGCGGCAAGCGGCATCGCTTAATGCGGATGATTTACCACGGTTGATGCAGCAGGCCAAAGGAGGAAGCGTGATTGCGCAATCCGTTCTTGGTCTTGCCTACCGTCAAGGATTTGGCGTCGGCATGAAGCAAACTCGTAGCAATCAACAAGCCATCAAATGGCTGACAATGGCTGCCAATCAACATCTTCCCTTTGCCCTCAATGAGTTAGGTGAAATGGCGTATTTGGGCCAAGGTATGCCTAAGAACGTCAGCAAAGCACGCACCTATTTTGAAGAAGCCATTGCGCAACACTACACCCCTGCAAAACTGAATTTATTTCAGTTGATGAGCGAATCCGGAGAAATGGATGCGAAATCGATGGCAGAGATGCTGAAAAACGCTCTTCATTGAGCGTTTTCAACGAGGCGATGGTGATCGATGAACGTGGATTTCACCTCCAAAATTAAGACCTTGATGCCAATTCGATCAACTGCTCTTTATCGCTTTCCATGCCGCGTGCAAAGACCATGGCCGCGTGTGCTAACAATCGGATCATTCGCTTTACAAAAAACGTGATCTGCGCACCATCGTTATAAAAAAATTCTACTGTCAACCACACCGTATCTTTCACCGTGTGCCCCTTCACCACCTTCAGTTTGCGATTAATGTTATCCAATTGAATCAGTGCCTGATGCAATTCAGCTTGTTCATTGATTTCCCAAATATTAGGCAAAATCAATTTTGCAAAATTCGCATCTTTGCGATCGAAGCATAATGCGTAATCCAAGCCCTCTGATTTAAAAATAATGTCACCATCGCTATCAATCGAGGCAGGAAAGCCTTCGCTATTGAGATAGTCCAATAACTGCGCGGTCTGGCTCGGTTCTAGTGAGAGCGTAGGGTATTGCAAAGTATCCATCTTGTTACCTCCTGAGTCTGGATATTCAGAAAAATAGGGGCAACGCGATCCGCTCAGTCATACGATGATCTTCCTTTCATCCATCGTCTTGATCGGTCTTTGTTGCCTAATAAGATCGCGCTATCAACAAGTAACGCTTCTTTCCTATTCGCTCAACGGAGGCAAAAGCGGAAATCTATTTTCAGTTTTTTTTGGTAGGTACGCCGCGCCGAATCAGTACTTAGGGTTTGAGTTGCTCAGCGCGCCAGCGCATTGCGCTGTAGATGCGTTTTCTTGGGCTTGGATGATCAAAGAATAGCCATTCTTCGACATCGCCCGGATCTGATTTACGATATGCCGTCAGCTTCAACATCTCCTCGGCAAATCCCAGCGGCTCAGCGGAGGCGTTGATACCAAATATATCGGCCTCAGTCTCCTGAGTTCGAATCAGTGTATTGCTGATCGGCGTAGAAATAAACATAAAGACAGAAAACCAGATGCTCAATAGCGGTAACGCTGCGATATCTGCGTAGCTCCTCAATCCGAGAGAAAACCCCCATTTATCAAGCGACCATTCGAGTAAGCGCTTCACAAACGCAAATCCAAGCACTAAGACAATGCCTATTTCCATCCAGATTTTATAAACGTGATTCATCACATAATGGCCTAACTCATGCCCCAGTACCGCCTTGATCTCACTCACGGAACTACGTTGCAGTAAATTGTCGTTCATCCGTACCGCAGCCGATCCAAATATACCTGAAACGTTGGCACTCGCACGATCGGTCTGCTTGGAGGCATCGAACTGATAGACATTATTCACCGGCACACCATTGGCACGCATCATTGCCAAAACAGGATCTTTGATTCTGACATCGGTAATCGGTTGATAGGTATTAAATAAGGGGTCAATGTAGTTGGGTGCCAGAAACATGAAAACGCCCAATAAGGAAATACTGATTCCCGCTCCCCACAACCACCAGTGACGTCGCGTGAGACGCAATGCAATGTAAATCATGCCAATGGAAATACCGATCGACACAGTAGAAATACACACCATGAGCATATTTTCTTTGAACCAATCGAGGGCCTGCATATTCGACAATCCATAGAGATGCTCACGATAAAATCCCTCATACACCGTTAAAGGTAAGGTAATCACTGACATCACAAAGGTGCAAACCATGGCGGTTACCGAGTCAATCATCCATTGAAAACGCCACTTTTTCGATAGCCTGTCCCTGACGCGCGCCAACACTTTGCTCCGTAAGACAATCACTGCTGCGGCAATGCTGACGAAGAGATCAATCAATTGCAACCAGTACTTCCCTTCAAAATAGGCATCTGATCTAGTCTTCGCTTCGGGCGAAATCCGTGCCATATAGGCCTCGGTCGCTGCCATTGGATCACGCGGTAAGCTTGCCCGCCACGTGTCATCGACTGCCGCTATTTGTGCTTGTTTTCGCGACGTCACGCCCTGCGACAAAGGCGCACTCACGGCAACAATGATTGATAAAATCAGGGATAGGACAATTACTATCCATATAGTCTTTTTGTTCACATTGGTCTCCCTTGGTGCATTATCACAGCGATCTGTTCTTGTTTGGACAGAAGCGATCGCGATCCCTACACCAAGTCATCTTGAAAATAAGTTAATAATTGTCACGGGTATTTACCTTGAACAAAGAAGATAAGAGATGTTTTTTCAAATAGCAATGACCTAAATAAGTGAATAAGTGAATAAGTGAGTGAATAAGTGAGTGAGATGATCTTGACGTCAAATCCACATTTCACCGATACTCTTACACATCCACACCAAACCAACCGATCTTGATGCTGTCTATCTGGCGATCTCTGCTCATCTGTTTTCTGCTTCTGACGCTTTCTTCACAAGGAATAGCGCAAGTGGCGATGGACAAGTGCGTCGGTAGCGAAATACACCAGACTGAGCAGGCATCACGCTCATCAGAGATGGTCGGTGTGGGCATGGCATGCGTTGAACACAGCGCAAAGCAGCATTCCACCCACGCTCAGCATGGTCATGGTACCTGTAATCACTGTGCCGTCTGCTGCATAGCGGCTGCGCTGCCAGCAACGTCGCTGCCTCTCGACGTCAATATCACGACGCCAGAGCACTACCCTGCCCTGACGATGGGTGAACACTCCATCGATCCTACTCGTCTCGACCGACCTCCCCGTCCACGATTCCTCTGAGCCCTCGCTCGACCTGCGCCCCGCGCAACAACTGCTATTGACTTTCCCTTGGTGTTCTCGCTCATGTTGTGGGCGGAGATGCCATGTATTACCCCGGAGTATTCATGCTACATTTTTGCTCAAGCCAATGGGTACGAAACATCGTGCCCGTTTCCGGCTATCCATGTTCTGCTAGATTGCGTACATCACCCCGCTCTACCGGTCTCTTAACACTATTGGCGATATCCGCTCTGTTGCTCACTGGCTGCGCTAGTTTCAGTAGAGATGGCGGCTTTGACCACGTCGCTCACGCTGCCCACGACCGTCTCGGTAAAGAGCTGATTTGGTCTAAATCCCCCGCTGATGAAGAAGCCATTCATCAACGCGTCAATGCGCTACTGGAAAAACCAGTAAGTGTCGACGACGCAGTACAAGTAGCATTGTTAAACCATCGTGGATTACAAGCGACCTTCGCCGAACTCGCGATCAGCGAAGCAAATCTCGTTCAGGCGGGACGACTTCCTAATCCGGGGATCACACTGCTCCATGCTTCCGCGCCGACCACATCGGGCATGAGCTATACGGTTGAGCAAGTTGTCAGTTTTCGTATGCTGTCTTTATTGACGATGCCGCAGACCAAGATGATCGCACAGCGGCAATTTGAACAAACCCAACAAAAAGTGATTCTCGATGTAGTGCGTCTAGCGGCAGAAACACGTCAGACCTACTACAACGCCGTCGCCGCAGCGCAATCGGTACAGTATGCACAGCAAGTCTGCGAAGCCGCGGAAGCCGGTGCGGAGCTAGCGCGTCGCATGGCGAAGGCAGGCAACTTTAACAAACTACAACAAGCGCGCGAAGAGCGTTTTTATGCAGACGCACAAGTGACACGCACACAGTATCAGCAGATCGCCAATGGCTATCGTGAGCAACTCATTCGATTGATGGGGCTCAGCGATCAGCGGATGGCCTTGCAGTTACCTATGCGCTTGCCGGATCTGCCCTCGACGACAGACGCATTACCAAACATCGAGCGCCTCGCCATGGAACAACGATTAGATCTACAGATCTCGCGCTTACAAACAGAAGCGCTTGCGACACAACTTGGGCTCACAAAGACCACTCGCTTCGTCAACGTCCTTGATATTGGTCCGGCGAGCGTCCTCGAAGGGAGCGGCAACACGCTTCGCCGGCAAGGCTATGAAGTCTCTGTTGAACTGCCTCTTTTTGATTGGGGTGATGCCAAAGTCGCTCGTGCCGAAGCCTTGTATATGCAGTCGCTCCATCAAACGGCACAAATCGCGATCAATGCGCAATCAGAAGTGCGTCAAGCCTACGACGTCTACCAATCCAATTATGAGATTGCACGGCACTATCGTGACACGATTGTCCCGCTTAGAAAGCAGGTCAATGACGAAAATCTTCTTCGCTACAACGGTATGCTCATCAGCGTTTTCGACTTGTTAGAAGACGCACGCGATCACATCACCACCGTCAATAAAGCCATTGAGGCAACGAGAGATTTCTGGATAGCGCAAGCAACTCTCACGCATGCACTCATCGGACAACCAATCGGACAGCCAATCGGCCAAACACAAAACAACGCCCAACGTGTCACGAGCAATGAATAAAGAAAGAAACACCATGAACTCAAGAAGACAATTTTTGCGCGGCGCTGGTGCCATCACGGGTGGTATCGCTGCGGCCGTTTCAGCCGCTAGCGTGAGCAAGGTGGCGTTGGCAGCACTACCGGAGATCGTGAGTCAAACCTCACCAGAGACACAGCGACCACTGACCCCAGAGAACGGACGCCCCTATCGTCCGGTCGTGACGCTCAATGGTTGGACACTGCCATGGCGCATGAATCAGGGTGTCAAAGAATTTCATTTGGTTGCAGAACCGGTCGTACGTGAGATGGCACCCGGTTTTAATGCACGTCTGTGGGGCTATAACGGCCAGAGCCCCGGACCGACTATTGAGGTCGTTGAGGGTGACAGAGTACGCATTTTCGTGACGAATCGGCTCCCAGAACACACGAGTGTGCATTGGCATGGGCAACGGCTGCCTAACGGGATGGATGGCGTCAGTGGGCTAACACAACGATCGATTCAACCAGGGAAAACTTTCGTCTATGAATTTATTGCTCGGCGACCCGGCACCTTCATGTACCATCCTCACGCCGATGAGATGGCGCAAATGGCCATGGGAATGATGGGCATGTGGATCACCCATCCGAAAGCCCCCCATCCACTCATTGACGAGGTAGATCGTGACTTTTGCTTTCTGCTCAATGCTTACAATATTGATCCCGGCAGTGCTACACCGAAAATCATGACCATGTGGGACTTTAATTTATGGAGCTGGAACAGTCGTGTCTTTCCAGGTATCGATACCCTCAATGTGCGACAACATGACAAAGTGCGTATTCGTGTCGGTAATCTCACGATGACCAACCACCCACTCCATCTGCATGGCCACGAGTTCATCGTCACCGGCACCGATGGCGGCGCGATACCGAAAACTGCGCGCTGGCCTGAGGTGACAACCGATATTGCAGTGGGGCAAATGAGGCAAATCGAATTCATTGCCGATGAGGAAGGTGATTGGGCGATCCATTGCCACAAGAGCCACCACACCATGAATGCCATGGGTCATGATGTTCCGACGATGATTGGTGCAGATCAACGCGATCTCGTTGAAAAAATTAATCACTTGATTCCCGATTACATGGCAATGGGCGAGCGTGGCATGGCAGACATGGGGGAAATGAAGATGCCTATTCCCGATAATACCGTCCCGATGATGGGTGGCGAAGGTCCTTTTGGTGGACTAGAAATGGGGGGGATGTTTAGTGTATTGAAGGTGAGGAGACATCAGCCACACGGCGACTATAAAGATCCCGGTTGGTACCAACATCCTGTCGGAAGCGTGGCGAGAGAATACAACGGACCGCTCACCGAGCCAGCGCGTGCGCAGACGCAAGCCACATCACTGGCGCACCCCTCCGCATCAGCTGCGTCGTCCATCGATGTACAGATTCAGAAACCACGGCACCATACGGACCATTAGTCATTATCGTTAAAAAAGCGATCATAAAAAAAGGCTGTTACGAGGTAACAGCCTTCATAGGATACAACGACGTTAAATTAGAACGGATAAGCTGGCGTTGATGTCGACAAATCCAACCATTGTCCTGTCGATACTTGATTAAATTTATTTTGAGCCAGTGCGTAAAACTGCTCTGGCAACACTGGTAAATTTAAATCGGCAACAGAATCTAATGCCGTCTGCGATAAGGTAATGCCGTACATCGCAAAGATGTTGCGTAAATCCTGTCCGATGATTTTCGAGCTCAACACAAAGATAAGGTCGGGGTTAGAAATCGTACTATTATCCGCAAAACGGCTCATACCATATTTGCTCTTATTGTTCGCATCCCACGCCTTGGAAACTAAGCGATCACTCTTATTGAGCAAGCTCAGAAAATCCAATGTTGTTTCCATCGTTGGAACACTTTCTTTGACGCGGTAACGACTAAACAAAAATGCTAACTGAAAATGGACAGCACGCATTGGATCTTGGTTTGCCATGGTCCAAAGATGGGTTTGCATGTCGAGTACTTTGGCGGATCCGGTCAAGCCAGTGGCTCTGTTTGCAACGATGTCTTTATACAAAGTGGCATGATCAGTCGTATGGCCGGAATCGATACCGTATAGTTTGTACTCACGAAGCATTGTGGCACTGGCCAAAATATTGTTGTCACATTCAACAACACAGCCTTGACCATTGAATGCGATATGCAATACGCGCTGAACCGTGTTGTGCCCCATTTCATGCGCCCATCCCCATCCAGCATCAATACTTGCATAGCCATCAGCAGGATTGCCGCTACACAGGAAGCCGCAGGTGGCGATCCAACCAACAAAGTGTTGGATGTTAGGCGCACGATGAATCGGTCCATCGCATGTCCACCCGAGCAAAGTACAAACTGAAGAAACGTTATTCGTCATGCCCACATCGTTATAGCCATTCGCAATGTGGTTTGAATTAAACAGCATGTCCTTGATATGTGTCTGAATATACGTATTTGGATCACCATTGGCATTCACATAACCGATGACTTGCTGAATCTCACCGCCAACCATTTTGATGGTCTGCCAGCCGAAATCTTTACGCTTGGTGGCGGCAATCGCATCGGCATAATCCTGTGCGGATTGTGGCTGTGTCATATCGAAATGCGAATACTTCGCGGAACCACGTATTTTCAGCGTAATGGTTTGCCCTGGCGTTGCACCGGAATAGTTCAACATCAACGGTCCGCCGAACGGTGAATTAAATACCGTTGGAGATGCATTACTCGCGATAGAGAGCGGAATAGCAAAAGAGTTAGGACGACGTGGGCGTTTATATTTGGAGGCAACATCATCCGTTAATGGATCTCCCCAAGTACGTAAGTGATTTGTTTGTACCGATAAACCAGTTACCGTACCGCTATCAACGACTTGCAGTGTTACTGGCTGTGCTGGAATCGCGCCACGACCAATGAGCGTAATACCAGAAGTTTGTGGAATCGTGACAGTGATGGTTTCGTCACTACTACTCACAGGAATCGACTGTGCAGCAGCTGGCATGTAATCACCCTGACCAGCCGTCGCAGTCGTCGTCGTTGCACGATTAAAGGTTACCCAAGAATCAGAAGCGTAGGTTCGTAGAAAATCACCTCCCGCCGTATCACGGTTAATGGTGCCGTATTTAATCGTTGGACGATATAAATCTGCCCACAGTACCAACAACCGATACAAATCAGTATTTGGCGTTTTGAACAGATCGATGCCATTGCTTTGCATCGTTGCAAGGTCGTTTTGGATAAAGGTAATGGGCGTTGCAGGCGAGGTGTCCGTGCTGAGTTTCAATGTCGGCTGTGCCTGACCGAGATAACCCAATGTGGTGACCAATGGTGTGAGCTGATCATCGCGTTGCACCATGGTGCTCGTCGTCGTACCCGATGCGACCGAAACCGCTGCAGCAGAGGCAAAATAATTCCCCGGATAACCACCCAAGTCCATGCCCATACCATTGAGCACTTGTCGTCCGCCAGCAGAATCGATCCAGCTCGCGTGCATGTAAATCACGGTTTTACCCGCTTGCAGATATTTCAAAATTTGACTGGACAACGCAGGATCGCTGCGTGTTCCCGCACCGAATACCAAAACATCCAGACCGGACCAGCAAGTGTTGGCGGGATCAACGAGATCACAGGACACCGTCTGCGGTGTACCACCCAGCGTTGTAATGAGTCGACCGACGGTGGGCGCATCATATCCGGCAGTCGCATATTTAACGCTTGCGGGCAGTTTGCCTGTCGCATTGCCAGTAACGGCCCACGTGAATGCTTGATTAAATACCGGGGTGTGCTGAATTTCTTTTGATTGCGTGGCAATCCATTTTAAAACGTCAGCGCCATACGCCAGTGCACGCCCCTGTCCCACCATCGCGACGGCGGCGAGCGTACTGCCATCATCAGACGTCACTAATGGCGTTGCAACCGTGTGGTTACGGATGTTGATATCACTACTGTTGGTTGTCAGGTTGAGCGCAGCAGTCGTTGCATTACCACTATAAATCGATGTGATAGCAGCACTTTGCAGTTGTTGAATTTTGATGGCGAGGGCAGTCGCTTGCTGTAATAACGTTGGGCTGTCCGAGACACTGAGTTTGCTAGGATCACCGCTCGTTAACGCTATGCTCACCGGATCAACGGGTGGTGTTCCGGGTGGTGTTCCAGTTGTTGTGCCCCCTGGTGTCGTGGTCGATTGTGTCGCGTCGCTACTGGCAGCTCCACTTCCGCCACCGCCACCACAGGCGACTAATAGGGTGAAAGCGGGAATGCAGATCAGGATTTCTTTTTTCCTTAGCCATTGCCTCAAATACATTTTTTTCTCTTTTCCACAGTGATTGTTCGTTATAAGTTGTTATTTGCTAAAAAGAACGATGTCTCACTTGCTGATTTTTTATCAACAGAAACACGCAGCATGCAGAAGTTTACGTGTGGAAATATTTTTTTCCTATTGTCCTTTGGGGCAACACCTTTACGGAAACTCAACATGCAGGAAGCAACGAACCCAAGTTCTCGACCCGGTCAAAAATGGAGCAGCTCAAAAAAGAAAATTGATTAATGGCATAATGAGGGCGGCAGAAATGCCCAACGCCCATGCCTATCCCGGCGTGGTGCGGATCACGTTTCCTGCACAGGCATCAACATGAGCAAGTCTGAATCCACGTCGCATTCCGTCACAAAAAACGTCGATCACACCGTCGACACTACCTGTACTGTTTATTTTGATGGAGCCTGTCCGATTTGCTCCAAAGAGATCGGTACCTATCAGAAATTAAAAGGTGGAGATCGCATTCAATGGGTGGACGCGAGTACCTGTCAAGAACAAGAGCTCGGCACGGCGCTTCATCGCCAAACTGCATTAGCCCGATTGCATGTGAGGGATGCGCAAGGCAACCTCGTGCAAGGTGCCGCTGCGTTTATCGAAATGTGGAAGCACTTACCAGCGCTGGCGTGGCTCACGCCTTTTTTATCTCATCGTTTCGCCATTGGTTTTCTGGATGTCATGTACGACCTGTTTTTACGGGTTCGACCGTTGTGGCGGAAGTCGTCGTAATTTCATCCATTACCAGTGGTATCGTGAACTATGGGAGCGATAGCTCGAATGGCGAGGCGGGTAATCCCTGCCGATTTTTTAGATTTGCTCCGATGGGATTATCCGACCAAGCATAGCGTACAGAGTGAGGTAACGGTACGAGCGGACTCCAAACATGTAATGTTCCATTAATCAGTGCTGACTCTGCCCAGACATATTGCTTGTCAGCGCCCGCAATCGCTAGCTGCGCGATCTTGCCTTCGGGCGGCATCACCAATTGACCACCCTCTGATTCAAAACGGATGACCAATTCATGACCATGCTGTCCATAGGAACGGGACAGACCTTGAGGACGCGGTCCAGACGCAATAAGCCTTACATCGTGATAAGCAATTTTTTGTGCTTGCAGCGCAAGCCGCTCACCGACAGTTTGCTTGTTTAAAGGGTGAATATCGTTCCACTCTCCAATATCAATCGTTACTGCCATACCCGTATTAGGAACACGCAAGCTTTTCCTTTGGGCCTCGCGCAATTCAGCCCAACGGCTCTCGACAGGTGTTGTCGTGGCTTCCTGATAATTTGCCAGTTGCACAAAGAGAAATGGAAAATCGCCTTGATTAAAATCATGCCGCCATTGTTTGATCAAATCAGGGAATAAATACGCATACTCCGAAGCGCGGTCTGTATTTGACTCACCTTGATACCAAATCACCCCTTTGATACCCAGTGGCAGGCATGGTGCAAGTTTAGCGTTATATAAACCATAGGGCAGCCACGGGAACATCGTGGTTGGAGGTGGTGCAGTTGTTACTGCGCCCACTTTATACTCCCAGGACCCTTCCAAGGAAAGTGTTTCTCCGCCGATCTCCAGTGCATACTTCTTATCTTTGATAAAGCCCGCATTTCCCGTCGTCGTAACGACACGAATACTGATGACATTAGGCCCTACTTTCAGCACATTGGCTGCAATAGGGTAACGACGCATCACATACAAATTGGGCGTGCTTCCGATCTCGACACCGTTTATATAGGTTTGATCATGATCGACGATAGACCCCAAAGACAAGATAGGATGTTTTTTTATCTGTTCTTCAGACAGATCTATTGTCTTTCTAAACCAAACCGATCCATAGTCCAACGGGATTCCTTGCTCGTGGAGATTGCCAGGAACAATAAATGGTTTCCAATCGTTTGCATCTTGCTGACCGAATTGCCATCCATTCGCGACACCAACATCATCATGTGTCAGCGATGCATACCACTGCGCAGTGGCCGCATTTTCTTTCGCAATTGCTTTCTTGAGTACTTCATCATCTTTGTAAGGAGCGGTTCGTTCAAGATAGTGGGGATAGGCAGAAAGTGCCTCTTCACTCATCCATGCCTCAGCGGGCGAACCACCTACTGCCAACATCACAATACCAATTGGCACATGGTATTTTTCGTGTAGCTGACGGGCAAAGAAGAATGCTGCAGCAGAAAAATGCCCCAGTGCCGGCCCCTCTGCGGCTCTCCATTCGCCTTCTTGAAAATCGGACGCGGGAGCCTGAAAATTATAAACCCACGGTACTGAAAACTCGCGAATGCCTGGATAGTGCGTCGTGGCAATCAGATCAGGGTATCGGGTTTTAACATCATCAATCTTTAATTCCATATTGGACTGTCCCGCCGCAATCCAAACATCCCCGATCAGTACATCACAGATCTGACGATGATTTACACCCTTGATATCGATACAATAGGGCCCACCGGCTTTCATGGCGGCGAATGTCACTTGCCATCGACCATCAACAGACTGCGTACTTGCATGTTGATTGCCTAAGGTCACTTCAATGTGCTCTCCCTTATCGGCCCATCCCCATATGCGAATCGGCTTATCCCGTTGTAAAACCATGCCATCACTAACCAAGCGGGGCAATCGCACACTGGCAAGTGCCGATTGTGAAAAAAAACAACCAGCAACCAGTAGCAAAGTGATGGTGAGAGAAAGCAGTCGACGATAAGGGGACAATTTCAAGGTAACTCCGCGTAGATACATTGAGGTAGTGGCTGCATTTTTTCCGGCGAAAAAGCACTAATTAATACTCTTCATCAATGCCGACATACCGAGGAACGCAGGATACGGTTCTGTGATGACGAAAGTGGGAATGTCCTTTAAATAATCGGACAGTCTTCCCTTCTTTTCAAAACGCTGCCTGAAACCGGAGTCATCAAAAAACTGTCCTAATCGTGGAACAATACCACCACCAATATAAACCCCGCCTTTAGCACCGAAGGTAATAGCCAGGTCACCCGCAATTGTTCCGAGCATGTCACAAAAAATCGATAATGCTTCTCTGCAGAGCAGTGATTCAGAGGTGAGGCCTCGACGCATAATTTCTGGTACCTCAATCGACTCTACTGGTACGCCTCTGACAGAACACAGTGCGGTGTACAACAATTTGATTCCAGCACCAGATAAAAATCGTTCACAGGAAACATGTCCAAACTGATCAAAAATGGTCTGTAACAGGCGTATTTCTAATTGGCTATTGGGCGGAAAACTTGCATGTCCCCCCTCACTCTCCAGCGCATGCCATCCCTCTTTTGTCGGAATCAAACCAGACACACCAAGACCGGTACCAGCACCAACCAGCGCAATGGGTGATCGATCAATGGCAACCCCGCCACCTATCTGCTTTTTTTGTGATGGAGACAGTGATGGCAATGCCATCGCGAGCGCTTTAAAGTCATTCACCACTAAAAGCTTTTGGAGATCAAATTCAGTCTGAACAGATTCGATGGAAAATTCCCAATGATGATTGGTCATTTTGACGATATCACCATGGATTGGATTAGCAATCGCAATCCCAGCTTTACAGATCTTGGCACCCCCTAGGCTACGTACGTCGGGTCTGGTGATATAAGAGTCGATCACCTCTGAGATCGTATTAAACTCAGCGCAATTGAATACCGCAATCGCTTCTATTTTCCCTTTCGCAGTTTCTAATGCGAAGCGAGCATTGGTTCCACCAATATCTGCAATCAAGACAGGAGAATTCATAGTTGAATCACAAAAAATAAGGAAATGACATCTGAAAATAATCACATCAAGCGACTGGCGAAACAATATGAGGTTCGCCAGTGCTTATCTGAATGTTGAACAGCTTAGACTATTACCCCATGGTCTTGCTGTTCGCTATACATCCCCGCATAGTGGAATCCAAAAAATGCGATATACATATAGCAAAGTGCTGGTAAAACAAACGATAAGTGCAAGCCGAAATGATCTGCCAATGCACCCTGCAAAAACGGCACGAGCGCTCCGCCAACAATCGCCATACAGAGCAACCCAGATCCCTGCCCTGTGCGAGCACCGAGTCGGTGAAGCGACATACTAAAAATCGTCGGGAACATGATCGAATTACATAAGCCGACGGCAATGATTGACCACATTGCAAACGGTCCTTGACTAAATACGGCGACCAATACGAGACCAACGGCGCACAATGCGTTAAATGCTAACGTTTTACCTGGGCTCACATACCGCATCACCGCAAAGCCGATAAAGCGTCCAACCATCGCCCCGCCCCAATACAGTCCAACAAAACGGGCGGCATCTGCCGTCGCCAACCCAGCCACATCTTTTTCGCCCAAAAAATTGATCATGAAGCTACCGATACTCACTTCGCCACCGACATAAACAAAAATGCCGATTGCACCGAGAACGAGATGGCGGTACGAGAAAATCGACATCTTTTTTGACTGCCCAATCTGCACAGGCTCTATCGCATCAACGATTTTGGGTAACTTAATCACACTAAAAATCACAGCAAGTGCGACCAATGTAGCAGCCAAGATGAGATAGGGTGTCTGAACGGAAGTTGCTTCGCGCGCGTGTTGTGCAAGTTGATCCGCAGGTGACAAACGCGCTAAGTCGGCCGGCCCGATACTCACAACTGACAAAATCAACATTCCGCCTAGAAACGGCGCGACCGTCGTTCCGAGAGAATTGAATGCTTGTGTTAGCGTCAAGCGACTTGAGGCCGTAGCGCTGGTACCAAGGATCGTCACATAAGGGTTAGCCGCCACCTGTAGGATGGTAATCCCTGTCGCCAAAATAAAGAAAGCGATCAGAAACACCGCATACGATCCCATTGCAGCAGGATAAAACAAGGCGCATCCGCCAGCAGCAATAAGCAGACCTGTGACGATACCATTTTGATAGCCGATTTTTTTAATTAGCGTACCGGCGGGAACCGAGACAATAAAATAAGCGCCAAAAAAACAAAATTGCACCATCATCGCCTGCACATAACTCAAATCATAAATCGCCTTCAAATGAGGGATCAATACATCATTCAATGATGTAAGCAGCCCCCACATGAAAAATAAAAAGGTGATGATCATCAGTGCGCCTCGGGTACTCATATTATCGACCCTCGAACGCTCCGTCTGGCTCTCACCCTCTGACTGAGGGTGAATGGACTTTACTTGTTGCATATGATCTCCTGTTATTGTCTTTTGAGGATGCTTCGTTTTCTGTAATGCTGATCGTTATCGATCTGTATCAGTCATGGCGGCATTGCACTGCATTGCTCTTTAGTTCCGCTTTGTTTTTTATGTTGATATTGGCAAATGCAGCAGAAAATCGACCAGATGTTTCAATTGAAAATGGTTGATCAATTTCTTTCATTTGCATTTGATCCTTCACCAGACAGGCAAGCGGAATCTGGAGCGTCGTTTTTTCATTGCCTGCACTCGTCAACAAATAGGGAGTGATATCAATCGATTTTCCTTCACATGCCGCACCACACCCTAGACTCAGGTAGACAGGTGCCTCATTCTTTTCTTTCACTGCCATATCAAATTGTAAAAAACCGTCTTGGAGCATTTCTGACAAAACGATTGGATGGCTGGTCGTTGCATAAAAACGGGCATTTCCAGTCCAAGTCACCAGCTTGGCATCTTGCTGCGTATTGACCTGCGTTGTCTTCGCCGCGATTGTTGGGAGCGAAAACACCGCATTTAAGTCACGTCCCAATGCCCGTATTTCACGCCCACTTTGAATATGCATCGCAATACCGGGACGTTCATTGAAGACATAAATAGGTAAGGCAGTACTATTCCCGCAACCCTGCACTGTTGGATCTTCTGGCAAATGACCGAGGTTGATTTGCGACGCATAGCTCATGCCAAATCCCCGCTCGAACTGATTTTTTTGGTGGGATGATGGACAAACGTTGGCCGGCCATGGGAAAGATAAAGTCCCCGTAAAGTCAACGGGCTTGCCATTGATCTTACTTTGAAACAGAACATCCGCAACGCCACTTCCTTCCGTGCCTGGCAACCAGGCAATCACAAAGCTAGAAGAAAGATTGATCAAATCGTTGAGATAGGCGTTATGACCACCCACGTAAATTGTCACAACAGGAACCTGGTGTCCGGCTACTTTTTTTACTACTGCTAAGTCTTCTGGGAAGCGTAAGGTATGCTTGAGATTGTCGATCGGTCCAATATCACCGTTTCCTTCGGCATAGGGTGTTTCTCCAACCACTGCAACAACGGCGTCAAAATCTTGCAGGTTGACGTTATCGGCGTTTTGGCTATACACCACATCACCGGCCCCCACCTTTTTCAGTATGCCTTCTAAAATTGTGTCGCCATAAGGAAAATCACGATTGGTATTTTCAGCGCCTTGCCAAGTAAGAGACCATCCGCCAGTTTGATTTACCAGATTATCTGCATTTTTACCTACCACTAAAATCCGCTGATGCGCGTGAAGTGGAAGCGTATGCTGGTCATTTTTAAGCAACACAAGCGACTCACGTACGGCTCTACGCGCTAATTCCCGGGCTTGCAAACTCTCTTGTTTCCCCGCATCAGGACTTGCTGAAGGCTTTTTCCCAAATAAACCAGCGCGCAGTTTCACTCGGATGATGCGAGATACGGCATCATCAATACGCGACATCGGAATCTCGCCTGCATTCACCTGTGCAATCGTATTGTGAATAAATGCTTGCCAATCGTCAGGAACCATCACCATGTCGACGCCTGCATTGATTGCCAATGCACAACTCGCATTCGTGCATCCTGGTAATTGCCCGATGGCATTCCAGTCGGAAATCACAAAACCATCAAAACCCATCTTCTCTTTTAAAACGTCATTGAGGAGTTTTTTATCTCCGTGCATTTTTCCAAAATTGACAGGTGTATCAGGATGCGTCATATCTACCCAACTATTGTAAGACGCCATGACCGTTTGCACGCCGGCCGCCATTGCTCCGATATAACCTTGCCCGTGTTCACTGAGCAATTGCGCTTCACTCACTTTGGTGACACCTTGATCGATACCTTGGTCCGTACCGCCATCCCCGATAAAATGTTTTGCCGTGGCAATCACGTGACGGTCATCTTCAAACGAAGATTGCAGGCCAGCGACGTAAGAAAATGCATAAGACTTTACTAAGGACGGATCAGAAGAAAAACTTTCATAGCTTCGTCCCCACCGTGGATTCTGACTCACTGCAACGGTAGGGGCAAAGACCCAATTGATCCCCGTTGCGCGAACCGCTTTCGCCACGGCACCGCCAATCTCTCGAATCAGTTGCGGATCATGAGCTGCACCGAGACCCGCATTATGCGGAAACAAGGTGGCACCATAAACATTGCTATTGCCATGAATAGCGTCAATACCCCAAACGACTGGAACCGGATATTTCATGTCGGTATGCATCGACGCTGCATAGTATTCGTCAGCTAAACGAACCCAGTCTTTCGCGCTTGCGTACTTATCACCATGAGGCCAACTCCCTCCACCGTTAAGTACTGAGCCAATGTAAAACTGTCTTACTTGTTGTGGAGTAATCGACTTAATTTCCGGCTGTGTCATTTGTCCTATTTTTTGAGAGAGCGTCATACTGGCGACGATTTCACGGACTTTCTGTTCTAGCTTCTGATCTTGATGTATCGCGCTATTTACACGCGGCCATTTCACTTCGTCATTGGCCGAGACTGAAGCGAAGACTGCCAATAACGCCGTTGCAAATGCTGGATAAAGAGTAGGTTTTCTCATGTTGAATAATGAAGGTTAGCTAACTTCAATCATGTCGACACGACCAACAGTACTTGGTAGATGCGGGCTGAAAGAAGTTGATTGACAGATGGCATGGAAACGTTTCCATGCATTGATGTCAATCATGATTTAATTGGTTTTTTTTGTCAATCATATTTTTAGGTCGGAAGTGGAAACAAGATGCAATGATTTATATCAAGGCATCGATCATTTCCACACAGCGGTAATGACGCTCTTTGGTGGCAACTGATAAGCAAACCGTTGAGTGCCACTTCGGACACTCACATTGTGCGGTGTCGTCGACGTGTTACAGAGAACGATGACGATACTTCCATCTTCATTGATGAAAGCGACATTATTCACACCTTCTGTTTGATCAGAGGACGCGATTCTTTTAGCCCCTCTATGCACGAACTTACTGATATGTCCAAATGCGTAGTATTCGGCATTGCGGGTTAATGCGCCCGTTTCCGTGTTGTAGGTCATGACAGCGCGACAGTTAGCGCATCCCCCTAAATGCGGTCCAAAATGCTGATCCAATATCAGATTCCACATGAGAACGCCTTTTGACCAATGACGAATGCTGTCGATGATGAGGTTACTTTCCAGCCATGGGAGCGAGGACTCCCAATCTGGACTCCATTCTCCACCTGAGCATTCCGTGAGCCACGTCTCCTTGGTTGGAAACTGGTGATGCACAATCGACTGAGCAGAAGCATTACCAGCATAACAGTGCCACGCAACACCTGTGATGTACGACGCTGCCTGAGGATCAGAGAGTACCTTGAGGGGGGACTCTGGTTGATCCCAGTTATGATCCCAATCCCATATTTTCGTCGTCACCTTGTGCTGCGCAAACAAAGGGCCTAAATACCGACCAATAAACCTCGCACGGTCCTCAGGATTGAATCGCATGCCAGGATAATCTTTAGGCTCAAAGTGGGGTTCATTTTGAACACTAATCGAAAAAATCGGCACACCATGCATCTGGTATGACTCAATTGTTCGTAAAAAGTAATGTGCATAAGCGTCATAAAACACTGGATTGAGTTCACCTTGATACAGATGGTGGTTCGTCTTCATCCAAGCAGGTGCACTCCATGGCGTTGCCATAATCTTCAATGAAGGATTCAGTGTGAGTGCCTGTTGCAGGGCTGGCATGACATATAAAGACTGCGGTGCCATCGAAAAATGCTGTAATGTTTCGTCACTCGTATTAGGTGGTACATCATCAAGCGTGTAGTGGGCATCCGAAAAATCTGAGGCTCCAATGGTAATACGCGTGAAATCAAAACCTAAACCTTGATTATCACGACTAAATAACTCCGCCATCACTTTTTGACGTAAAGCAGCAGGCATCTTCTGTTGAAGAAGAATAGCGGACGCATCGGTCATTGCAGCGCCAACGCCCTCCATCGTTTGAAATGTCTTAGTAGAATCGACGACCACATCGATCGAGGCCGCTTGTTGATCCCGAAAGGAGAGATCGCTTTGCTGTGAAAGTAAATGGTGTTGATCTGCTGTCGTCAACCAGATCTGTACTGGCGTCCCTTCTGCCATGACACATAAGGGAACACTCAGTATGACGATGGCGATCAACGAAGGTAATAGCTTTCGCATGATACGCGTCTCCTTTTTTATTTATTTATCACGAATGAATCAATAGAGAATGAGCATCACATTGGCACGAGATCCCCACAGCACGACGGAAAGGCGATGCTGCATCGCTTACATGCGCTGCGTCGTCTGAGGATCAAAAACGGATACTTTTGCCGTATCGATCGAAAAACGCACCATCTGATCAGCCTCTAGATGCACGTCGCCATGTGCCACTGCTGAAAATTTCGTACCATTCAACTCTAGCCATACCGTCACTGTGCTTCCCATGGGTTCAAGAAAAATCACCTGTGCAACATAAGGACCGGTATTTGACAAGTGAATGTGCTCAGGGCGAATACCCAATACCAGTGATTGACCATGATGCAATTGCGTCTCAGGACGCATTGATGTCGCACTTGTCAGCACATCGAACGGTGCACTGATATTCCATTGTCCGGATTGCGGATCTTGTTCTGCCTTGACGTCAAAAAAATTCATTGTCGGTGCCCCAAGAAAGCCGGCAACAAACAAATTCTCAGGATGTTCATAGACCTCGGTTGGCGTTCCAATCTGCTGTATAACTCCTGATTTCATGACAGCAACACGGGTTGCTAATGTCATCGCCTCCACTTGGTCATGCGTGACATAAATCATCGTGGCCCCAAGCTTTTTGTGGAGCAATTTCAACTCACGACGGAGTTCTGTTCGCAACTTTGCGTCTAGATTTGAGAGCGGTTCATCAAATAGGAAAACCTGCGCATCACGCATCAATGCACGACCAATCGCCACGCGCTGTCGTTGACCTCCAGATAACTCAGCGGGCTTCCGTTTTAACCATGGCTCTAATTGCAACATCGTAGCCACGTCATGAACACGTTGCTGGATCACCTTTTTCGGAACACCCCTTACCCGCAAACCAAACGCCATATTGTCTTCAACGGTCATCGTCGGATAGAGGGCGTATGACTGGAAGACCATTCCAATACCACGATCGCACGGTTCCGCATAAGTCATGTCTTGATGGCTAATACGAATAACGCCACTTGTCACCTCATGGAGTCCTGCAATGGCGTGCAATAAGGTGGATTTCCCGCAGCCAGAGGGTCCCAACAGCACAAGAAACTCGCCGGCATGTACCAGCAAATTGAGCTGACCGATAATTTCGTGGGACGAAATCGTTACATTCAAATTTTCAATATCTACCTGCGCCATGCAACTATCCTTTAACAGCACCCGCTGCAATCCCTTTAACAAACCATCGACCAGAAACAAAATATACGAGTAGCGGAATACTGGATGTGATCATCGTGGCGGCCATATTGAGGTTATATAAACGCTCTCCAGTGGTCGTATTAATGATGTTATTAAGTTGTACCGTCATGGGTAGATTGTCGGATCCAGCGAAAATAAGACCTAAAATATAGTCATTCCAGATCCCAGTGATTTGCATAATACCCGCCACAACCAGCATTGGCTTCGCCATTGGCAACATCACGTGGACGAACATTCGCCAAAATCCAATGCCATCAATACGTGCCGCATTGAATAGCTCACGCGGAATGCCCTTGTAATAGCTAAAAAAAAGCAATGTCATTATCGGCATACTAAAGGCGACATGGACCAACACAATGCCGTAGAGTGAACTGAATATGCCGATATAGGCGAGGATTTTGACTAAGGGATAGATCATCACCTGTACCGGAATAAAGGCTCCGCCCATCAATATGCCGAACAACAATCCCGCCCCTCTCGGGCGCCAAAAACTTAACGCATATCCATTTAATGCACCTAAAAAAACGGAAATGATCGTGCTTGGAATGACGATTTTCACTGAATTAAAAAAACCTACTTGCAATCCATCACAATTCACACCAGTACATGCACTCGTCCACGCCTGAATCCAACTCGATGCATCTAAATGCAAAGGCAATAAGAAAATGCCCCCTTGACGAATCTCATCCATACTTTTGAAGGAGGTCGTTAACATGACGTAAAGAGGCAATAAAAAGAATACAGCAACGCTGATCAAAAACCCATACAGACCCACACGCGCAATAGACCATCGGTGTGAACGAGGTTGCTGCTGTCGCAAGGCACCGGAAACAGGAGAGACTACAGGCGGCATTAGGGTTTCCCCTTCGCATTTTGCGATGTTTGCCAGTACCACAGTGGCACCAACACTGCCATGACAAAAATGAATAAAGTCATGGCGCCCGCGGATGCCAGGGCAAGATTAGCGCGACTAAATAAATGGTCCATAATAAATTTGGCGGGTACATCCGTCGCGGTTCCTGGCCCGCCCTGCGTCATCGAAACAACTACATCAAACACTTTCACCACACTCGTCAAAAGCAAAATAAATACAGTTGCTATTGTTGGCTTGAGCATCGGCAAGATAATCGAAACATAAGTGCGCCATGTTGGGATACCTTCGATACGAGCGGCATGCCAGATTTCATGATCGATCCCGCGCAAGCCAGATAACATGAGCGCCATCACAACTCCTGACACTTGCCAAATCGCCGCCATGGCAACCGCATAAATTGACTTATCTTGTGTCACGATCCAATCAAACACAAATTGAGAAAAACCAAGCTGACGTACACTGTGCTCAATCCCATTTTCAGGATCCAAAATCCATTGCCAAACGAGACCCGTGGCAACAAACGACATTGCATATGGGTACAAAAAAATTGTTCTCAGCAACGACTCGGCACGTATTTTCTGGTCAATCAGTGCTGCTAAAACAAACCCAATAACGATACTGCAAACAATCAACGTTACCCCAAACAAAAACAGGTTTCCAACCGCATCAAACCAACGATCATTGTCAAACAAGCGTTGGTATTGCGATATACCAGCAAAATCGTACTTGGGGAAACTACGCGATGTACTTAACGAAATTCTCAACGTCCATAGCGTTGCGCACAGATAGCATCCGAGCGTGATGATGAACATCGGAAGTAATGCGGACCATGGTGTTACGTTGGTGATTACCCGACGTAGCCACGGCCGAAAAGAGGTCACCACCATCATGAATCAAGACCCTAACGCAGAGATAATATTACGCTGGACTTTTTCTACTGGGATATTGCTGTTCCAATAGTTCGTCAGTGCATCAGCCAAGGCACCATTCTGATCAGGTGTCAGGTAAACTTCGCCATTACCAATCTGACGTGTCTTGTCTTTCATGATCGCGAGACCCTTTTGCGCACAGGCATCGAGTTTGTTCGCATCGACATCAGTACGAATCGGAATCGATCCCTTATTTCGACTAAATGCCACTTGCGTTGACGGCGTGATGATCACACTTGCTAAGAGATTTTGTGCTTTAATTTGATCAGGCTGAGTGGTCTTTGGAAATACAAATACGTCTCCTTGAATGATATACAGAGACTTATCACCAAAACCAGGGATACATCCGTAATCACGATCGGCCTCTTGCTTGGCAACAGAAAATTCACCTTTTGCCCAATCACCCATAAACTGGACGCCGGCCTTTCCGTTAATAATCATGGCGGTCGCGTCGTTCCAGTTGCGGCCAGGCGATCCCTTATCGACATAGGACTGTAGTCTTTTAAAGGTCAACAACACCTTTTTAAACGGCTCAGACATGATCGCTTTTTGATCGCGGTCACGCAATACTTTGAGATACAACTCCCGACCACCGACATTGCTTAATACGGTGGTAAAAACAATATTGTCCTGCCAGGATTGACCACCATGAGCCAACGGTATAAAACCTGCCGCTCTGATTTTATCAAGATCGATAAAGAGCTCGTCCATTGTCTTCGGCTCTGTTGTGATCCCTGCCTTTTTAAACACCGCTTTTGAATACCAAATCCACGTTGGCATATGAATATCGACTGGAGCAGCGTAATAGTGACCTTTGACACGAACAATATTGAGCACAATTTCTGGTAAAAATTTATCCCATCCGTCACGTTGGGCAACCGCATCCACATTATTGAGCATGCCCTGATCGATCATGTCTTTAAATTGGTTTGTCGTATTAAATTGCGCTGCGGTCGGTGGGTTACCTCCGACCATTCGGTTTAAAGCGACTGCGCGCGCCTGCTCTCCTAATGCGACGGCATTATCGATCCAAACACCACCAGCGGCGCGATACGATTCCGCCAATGATTTGACAGCAGATGATTCTCCACCTGCAGTCCACCAATGTATGACCTCTGCTCTTGGACCTGTCCCACCTGCTGGTTTTCCTGTTGTCACACTCGTTTGTGCGGCCGCCGGCACACTTAGCAAGGTCGCAGTAGAAACGAGAGACATTGAGAAGACCGTCCCGATGGCATTACCGATAGTTCTAATGATTGTTTTCAACCGACCATACTTCTGCAGAGGAGCTCTCATATTCATTTCCGTTATTACCAGCTTTGTTTATTTCTGGTACTCCGCTTTTAAAAAGCGGGCATACCACTTTCCGCTTTCCTTTAGTATCCGACGCTGTGTCTGATAGTCAATGTACGTTAAACCAAATCGCTTCAGATAACCTTGAGCCCACTCAAAATTATCGAGTAAGCTCCAAACAAAGTATCCTCGGAGATTGACGCCCGCTTTGACTGACTCCAGTGCGGCGACAAGATGGCGCGCAAGATAGCGCTTACGCTGATCATCGATGATCTCGCCGGAGTCGTTGACTACATCCTCATACGTCGATCCATTTTCGGTCAGATAGATGTGCTTCGGTGCATAATCAGCCTGAATACGCATCAATAATTCAGTCATTTTCTCTGGCGCGACTTGCCAACCGAAACCCGTCCTTTCTACGCCTGGCGTCTCTACGACTTCTACGCCAAATGGCAGTGAGGATGGCGCATCTTTCACGACCTCAGGAAAGTAGTAATTTACACCGAGAAAGTCTGTCGGTGTAGCAATATCAACCATATCCCCCTCAAATACCAGTGGTGTCATTCGTCCTAACAACAACAGCGTATCTTGTGGGTAACCACGTCCGTATAACGGGTCTAAGAACCAACGATTACGGATACCATCATGGCGTGTCTTTGCTGCTGCATCGGCAACTGAATCGGTTTCGGATTCAATTGGATGAAGACTTAACGTGATCCCAATTTTTGCATCTGCAACATTTGCGCGAATAATTTTGGTTGCCTGACCATGGGATAATAAAACGTGGTGGCATGCTTGTAGTGCAGATTGCAAATTCGTTTCACCAGGTGCGTGAACCCCCTCATAGTAGCCCATGATACAAGAGCACCACGGCTCATTATGTGTAATCCAATGTTTCACGCGACTACCAAGATGCTTGCTTAGTAAATCGGCATACGCATTAAAAGCATCGACCGTTGAACGCGATTTCCAACCGCCTTGCAGTTGTAATGCCTGTGGCAAGTCCCAATGATAGAGCGTCAACCAAGGTTCCATGCCGCGGGCCAATATCCCATCGACCAATCGGTCATAGAAAGCGAGACCGCGTGGCTCTACTCTTCCTCTTCCCTCGGGGAAAATTCTTGACCAAGAAACAGAAAAGCGATAAGCCTTCACACCAAGGTCACGCGCTAGATCAAGATCCTCTGGCCAGCGGTGGTAATGATCGCAAGCAATTGCGCCGCTACTACCATCGAGAATACGACCCGATTGTGCGCAAAATTCATCCCAGATCGAAGGACCACGTCCATCTTCTTGTGCTGCACCTTCAATCTGGTAGGAAGAAGTAGAGCAACCCCATAAAAAATGCTCTGGAAATTGCTCGACACGAATGAGTGTCGGATCATCATTTGCGCTATTTAGCATTCAACTCGCCCGTATTGATCAATTAAAAAAAAAGGCAAAGACGGTAATAACGCCCCATGCATCGCATGGGTTGCTATTACCGTAGTTCATATTGCTGGACTAACCAGACAACCTGTCGGATTATTTAAACTTATAGTTCACACCGACTGACACTGTACGTCCATATTTATTGGTTTCTTGTGGCGCTGTCGCTCCCCCAAAACCTGAACCGTCTTGTACATTGCGATCTGCTTGGTCAGTCAGGTTGGCTACTTGCAGTAAGAAAGTCATTCCTTTATAACGGCCTTCTTGCAGCTCATAACTGACTTGTGTATCCACAATGGATTGGCTCAATGTCCGCATCACTGACGTTGCACCGAACAGCGAGGCGTATTCACCACGGAATGAAGAGCGATAACGATCACTGATACGGGCAGAAAAGCCATTCTTTTCGTAGTACAAAGTCAGATCAGCCACTGTCTTAGACAAGCCTGGCAAGGTCGCCCACATTGGTGTTGAAGGGTTACTTGTAGAACCACCAGGACCATTGACTAAAATCGTCGTATCCGTGAAAGACGCAGAAGCGATCGCACCGAAACCACTCAATACCGGCGTCAGCATATCGCCTGTCACAGATGCGCTTAATTCAATACCACGCATCGTACCGCCACTACCGTTTGCCTGTGTCGAATACTGGCCAATGTTAGAGATCGGTTGAACAGTTGGCGTAGCATTGACGAAGCCAGTGAAATCATACGGAATCGTACTTTGGTAAATATAACTGTCCAATTTTTTGTAGAACACTGTTGCCGATAAATAGGCACGCTTACCCCAGTATTTTTCGAACGACAGATCGACACCATCCGAGATCCAAGGTTTGAGCAATGGATTTCCGCCACCACCGCCCCACAAGTGCGTCGTCGTACTAACCCCAGCGGAATTGGATGCATTCATGTCGTTAATACGCGGACGAGAAAGCGTGCGTGCTAAACCAAAGCGAACTAATCGGTCACCACCAATATCACCAACAAGATTTAAACTTGGCAAGAAGTTTCCATAGCGTGTTCCCGCTTGAAATGGTGTTGATGGACTACCATTGGATGCAAATGCCCATGCATTCGAATATTGATTGGTGTTGACATATTGAGCGCCAATATTACCGCGAACAGGGATACTTCCAACGTCTGTTTCGATATCTGCTTTGATGTACGCAGTCGTCACACGCTCATGCACTCCAAAATCATGAGAGTAGTCGCCACTTGGACCGCCACTCATATTGGGCGTCATCGTGTAGTACTGATTCGCAATATTATTCACATCGTAGCTCAAGACATTACCCGCACCAGCAAATGCCAGTGATGTTGGTGTCAGCAAATTACCCGGAGCGATTAATTGGCTTTTCGCTCCGTTTTTCAGCGTAGCAAAATCCACCAGGAAATTTTGCGTTTTATCGCGTGCGGTAAAATTGATCCCAGCATCCGCCATATTGAAAATACCACCTATGCGATGTTTCGCATGCAGATTTAATGACTTAATAACGTCATTTTGCGTCGTCGATTGAAAGCGACCATCGTGACCCCAATTGCCCGGATCACCCAGCGCCTCTTGGCTGCCATCAGCAAAGCTATTATTGGGTGTAAAGACACCAAAACCAGCTGTTACTGGGATGTTAAAAGTAATTTGGGATGTTTTGCTACCAGCATACGTCTCAAATAAATCTTCAACACGTTTGGCGCTTGAGTAGCTGACATCACTGATTAACTTCCAATCACCCGTTTTGATTTCATTATTCCAACCAAAAGAACCTAAGGTGTCTTTTCGTTTATTGTAATCATTGCGCACGACTGGCTGATTACCACTCGCAGGGAAATTAATTGTTCCTGAATTCAGAATGGAGGTTCCACCAGCCATTGCAAATCCTGGATTCGTGTAGGTATAACCGCTATTCCACGGGTTGGAATCCCACATCACACCACGCATCACTTCAGTCTGGTTAAACGTGGAATAATAGAAGTCAAGTTTACTGTGGATATCTTTATTTGGCTTGTACTCAACAACACCGATTAAGCCATCACGGACTTCTTTACGAGATATTGCTTCAATTTCGTTTCCACCCATGGCTGTTGCACCATTGTAGAAGTTAGACCCTGGAGCACCCCACCACCATGCTTTTTCATGCTGCTCTTGGCCAGGAGCGTCCAAATGTGCATAGCCAAGTGCGACGCCGAGGCGGTGATCATCAAATTGGTCTACATAAGAAAAGCTGACCCGCCCTCCTTTGTCTGAGGTGCCGCCATAACCATTGTTCTGATTTCCAATTGAATTCTTATCGAGAGAGGCCGACAATACCGTCTTGCGCTCGTTATAATCCAAAGGGCTAATCGTGTGTAAGTCAACGGTGCCAGCAATACCTTGGCCCAGCAATGTGGCATCTGGCGTTTTATACACCAACGCGCTTGAAATCAATTCTGCAGGATATTGATCATATTCGACGCCACGATTCACACCAGTACTTGCTTGCTCACGACCATTCAGTAATGTGCCGGTAAAGTCTGGCGACATACCGCGAATCGCAATGACTTGCTCACGTCCATCGACACGTTGTCCTGCAACACCAGGTAGGGACGACAATGCATCGGCAATACTCTGTTGTGGCAGCTTACCGATATCTTCCTGACTGATCGCTTCAACAATCGAATCAGAATTTTTTTTCAGGGTAATGGCGCTCTCAATACTGCCCCGCAATCCATTGACAACGATACTTTGTACACCGTCAGCTGAGGGAGCTGGGACATTTGCTGCTGATTGTACTGTTTGCGCCATGGCGATACTGACGGGCGCAACAAACATCAATGCACACAAAGCAGGTAATGGGCGTAATTTAAATTGCGTGGTCTCCACCGAGTTGCCTTTGGAGTGATTGAATTTCTTCATTTGATTCTCCTTGTTTATATTTTTTTGCACACTGACTGCGTCAATGGCCTTATTTTTATTAACTTCACTCATCAATACTTCGTCCCGTTTTTGGATATTTTCAGGATCTTCTGAATCACCATTTTTTCGATTTTCCTTTTTTTGGAATCGTTTCCAATCGGTGATTAAATTATGTGTTTTATTTACGCGTGGTGTCAATCTTTTTTAATCGAAATTTATTAGCTGTTGTTGTTTGCGATGGTACAGCAGGTATTTTTTTTAGTGATGAAACAAATTCATAGGAAAGCATAAAAAATTCAATGGCGCGATATCTTGCTGAGCATTTTTAAATACATGTTCAATCGCATTGGTTATGACATTATTTGTTGCATTGTTTGTTGCAATATTTATCGATTTTTTCTGCATTATGTTCATGATCAACGACCCCCATTGAATGTGAGCCTATGTATGCATCGATTCAATCATCATGCGTCACCTGTTCAATTAACCGAAGTAATTCAGAAGGATGAAATGGCTTTGCTAAAAATGAGTTGACGCTGCACGGCACGGTCGAAAATCCTGGTACCGAAACCATCGGGGAATCAGCGCCACTACCAGTGAGCATGATAATGGGGATATCTGAATTCAACCTAACAAGGTGACTCATCGAAAAGCCATCGGTATCATTGAGCATGATATTGATGATGACCAATGACAAGTCACTTATCTGATTAAAAAAATGTGCGAAAAACGATTCGCCTGATTCTGCGATCGTCACATCACATTGATGCTTTTTCAGATATGCCTTTAATAGCATACCCGTATCAACATCACTTTCTGCGATAAGTATATTGACAGACATAGATGACCAGTAGTGATGCTCATGGAACAGGCTTTCTACCACAAAGGAAAAGCAACTGAGGATTGACGGCATGACAGATGCCATGTCATGCCGTACCAGAAAATCAATTTGGTTTCAGCGGAATTATGGTGTCAAACCATTTCCGGTATTCAACCCAAATGAATTACTCGTCGTCCACTGCTGCCAACTACTCGCAATGGTCGCCGCGCTGTCTGAGGAGATATTCGGTATGACCGCATTTTTGTTCGTCGGATCGTACCAACCCCATGAGTTCGGCGCTGGACCCGCAATCGCTTTGTAGGACCATACTGTCCAACTTAGCCCGGCGTTGTCATACGCATTTATGGAGTGCAGCCATGCCGTCGGTCCATAGCCAAAATCATTAAACTCTCCAATGTAACCAGGGACATTCCATGAAGCATGATTAATGAAATCCGTCACTTGATTATCTGAGCCACCGGTGACTTGGGCTTGTGAGCCGTTGTACTGATACTCATGCATCTCATACATCACATTGCTCCATCCGTACTTTGATGGTGGCGGCAACATTGACCAATTCCAACTACCAAATGTCCCCTCCATAATGAGCATATGCGTGGGGTCGACACTACGGATGGTGTTATATAAATTATTGTAGGCCGTCCAGACTGCATTCGTATTTGGCGCACCGATCGGCTCATTTATCAGATCGTAGCCAGCGACCGCAGGATTATCTTTGTAATGGGTCGCAATTTGCTGCCACATATACGCCGTGCTTGCTTGGTTGGTAGCGCTCGTCCAGTAAGCATTTTGGTTCTGATAACCGGTATCGTCACTATTACTTTGGCCACCAACAACACCATGCATATCAATGACAACATAAATACCGCGTGCAGCAGCGTTCGTCACCAACCAGTCCAGCATCGTGAAAGCATCGGGACGCCATCCGCTTGGTGTCGTATTATTTAAGACATAAAATTGTCCCCACCAAACAGGAATCCGTATCAGATTGAATCCGGCATTTTTGATGTTGTCGAGATCGGTACCTGTAATCCAACTCTGTTGATAAGTCGTAATCAGACTTTGCTCCGTTGCGACACCGAAGCGGTTGTCTAAGGTTTGAATCACGCTATAGGTATCAGGTAAGTTACCGCTATCGAGCGGTGACATCCATTTTTCCATTACAAATAAGCCGCCGAGATTCACGCCGCGCAATTGAATTTTGTTACCGCTCGCGTCGACAACATTGGTGCCATTGGCATGCAACATGCTCAGAGGTAAATTGGTCTGATAAACGCAAGTAATCGCTAGGTTAGACACGTCATTCGTCGCAACCGTCCCGTTTCCATTATTCAATGCACATACTTGGCCTGTGGGCTGCGTCTTAATTGTGACTTGATAGGTTGCCTGTGATGCAATCTTATTGGTAAAGCTAAAGGTACCATTAGCATTCACGGTCAAGCTATCACTACCGTTATTGCTAAGAACAAGTTGAGTTCCGCTTCCCATGCCAGTGATGCTTCCACCGATACTATAAGTGACAGGTGTCGGTGTCGGCGTTGGTGCGGGCGAAGCACCTCCTCCGCCACCTCCCCCACATGCAGTTAACGCGAGAGCGATTGCGGAGCTCATCAAGCTCGTATTGAGAATGTGTGATGGTTTCATTTGATGCTCTTTTGCGTGGATTGAATAGCATGAGCAACTGCGGCTAAAAAGCGCATTTGAAGTCTCCTAATTGATATTTTTTTTGTGATAAAACAAGCGCGTCAGATCGTCTACCTTTATAGGTAAATCGTCTTACATGTGATTCATGATTCGTCAACGTTCGAATTGGTAACGTTTCCAATTTAGGAGAAATATAGCACCGCTAGAATTTTTGTGTCAACTTAATTGCTCTTTTTTTGATCAGAAAGGAACGCCATCTGCATCGTTATCTGGAAAATATCCGTTGCACTGGTCTTATCCAATCGTTGCGAAAGGCGTGACACATGGCGTGGCGTTGCATCGCATTGCATCGATACAAAGCAGAAAAGCATTGGCGAATCAATGCTTGGGCAGATAGTTGTGATTTATAGCTGCGATTTATAGCTGCGATTGAAAAAGCAACATGCCGCGATAGGATTGTATGTAGGTATTGTCGACAATCCTATGATTTATTCAGCATGTACCCTCATGCATAGCGTCACATTGTTTAGGCAGTATGACGAATCAACGACGCCCTAAAATGAACATCGAGCGTAAATTTTTTTGAAACGGGAAGTTGAGAGTTATAGACACGATTGAGTAAAGCATTCGTCGCATTCTTGGTGATCTCACCCCAAGGGATTTGTACAGAAGTCAATCGCGGCGCACTGTACTCTGCGGTGGTCGTATTATCGTAGCCAACAACCGAAAGTTGCTCAGGCACAAGAATACCCTGCTGTTTAAAGTAGGATAGTGCCCCGACGGCCATCTCATCATTCGCACAAAACAGCCCCGTAAAACTAAGACCTTTCTGCATTAATTTTTCCGCACCAAACCAACCACCTTCCGATGAATAGTCACTCTCTACCATCAAGACTTTGCGCTTTGAAATACCTGCACGCTTTAACTCATCAAAGAAACCTTGAATACGATCAACGTTATCCTGTGACGTGGACGGCCCCGATAACACCGCAATATCTCGGTGACCATAGTCGAGAAAAGCGCGCGCGGCGAGCTCACCACCATGATGGTGGTCAACAACAAAGCATTGATTTTTAATTTTGGGAACGTAGTGATTGAGTAATACAACTTTCGATTGCATCTCTCCAAGGTGTGTCAGGTCCTGGGTCGTCAGCGAGTTACTCATCACAATGAGACCATCAGCGCCACGCTGAATTAGGAAGTTAATACCTTCCAGCTCCTGCTCTCTCGCATCACCGTTTCCATTGCCAAACGCAACCACCATATGCACACCCGCTGCGCGCAAAGCACTGTCAATGGATTGTAAAATTGGCGTGTAAAAAGTACCTGTCAGAACAGGGATATAGACCCCTACCATGAGCGAATTTCCGGACAGTAAAGAGCGCGCTAGATGCGAAGGACGAAAATCGAGCTCTTCAATCGCTTTTTTTACTTTTTCCATCGTTGCGGGAGACACCGAGCCTCGCCCACTCAGTACCCGGGATGCTGTACCCAGACCTACACCCGCAACGCGGGCAACATCTTTAATTGTCGCCACATTAGCCCTTCATTTAAACTTTATAAAAAATTCTGTTCCGGAAAAGCGTCATCCAACAACGAGGCGCGATCGCGCTAGTCATCTTGAACTTGATCTCGACCCGAGATCGAGCAGGAGCAGTGCCTATCAAAGCAAAACCCGTTCGTGCTCATCCGACGTGATCAGCTTGGATTCTGGTTCTAATTTTACTCTAAAATATATTTATATTTCATTGATGCACAGTTTCATTCACCATCCATTCATCGTCTTTTTCTTCAATACAAAGCTACTTCAGTCTTAATGCAACACGCGTTTGACGCATAGTAATGTCTATGAGTGCTTGCGAATAAGAAAATAATTACTCCCATTTCACAATGATGGCGATAGAAATGTGCTACTTCTTGATCTATCCCATTGTGGGGTACATCACGTTTTCTGTACGGGCATCACTTTGAGTATGTCTGAATTTACGTCGCGTTCCGTTCAACCCGGTCAATACTATCTGCACCATTGATGCTAATAGAGCCTGTCCGATCTGCTTTATCCGGATTTGTCTGACTTCTTCAAAAGAGAGATTGTCACTTCCATGTAACTTTACTCACATAGTATCTCAGGGTTAAAACCAGCACTGGTTGAGTAACACGCGTTTTCCCTTACATGCAAGGAGCACACTTACATGAAATACTCTTTATCCCTCATTGCTACACTCACTGCCAGTTTAGCGCTTGGTGGTTGTGGTAGCTCTTCATCGGGTGGCACAACAGCGCCAGCACCGGTGGCAGCAACCCGCACGATCATTATGGTATGGGACGGTTTACGCCCAGATTCGATTAATGCAACGGATACACCCAATCTGTACGCATTGCGCCAGTCTGGTGCAAACTTTACTGATAACCACTCGACGTACCCAACATTCACAATGATGAATGGATCGTCTTTTGCGACAGGTTCATTCCCAAAGACAAGTGGCTTCTACGGAAATACATTCTGGACACCACCACAAGGTACAGGCAACACCATTCCATCAGGAAACAGTGCTGGCGGCACGGCACAAGATTATGTTGACCCTGTCTTTACTGAAGATTATCAAGTACTGACAACACTCAATAACTACTACAGCGGACAACTGCTGTTAGTGAAGAGTCTGTTTGCAACGGCACAAGCCGGTGGCTTGGTCACTGCGACCGTTGGTAAGAGTGGTGCGGCGTATATTCAAGATTTGGGCAAAGGCGGCTATTTCATTGATGAAAATACCGTATCACCACGCAGCTTGGTCACTGAATTGCAAACGGCTGGCTACGCATTGCCGAAAAATATCACCAACGCGTATTCGGGTACCGATACCGTCACCCTCGCTTCTACTAACGGCAACCCGACTGCACGTGCTGGCTATATTACGTTCAATACAACAGCCTATGATCCTAATGGTGTGTTAGCGATCGCTTCGCGTGATCCAAGTGATACAACACAAGGCGCGCCTGAAGATGCGGCTAACAAATATATGATGTCTGTCTTCACATCGTATATTCTGCCAACAAAAAAACCGATGCTGTCACTCATTTGGTTCCGTACACCAGACAACGTTGAACACGGTTATGGTCCAGGCTCTGCCAATGCGAAAGCAGGTCTGCGCTCACAGGACACACGTTTAGGCGAGCTGATTACTGCATTGCGCAGCAATGGCATGGACAGCTCCACGAATATCATCGTTGTGTCAGATCACGGTCACTCCAGCGTCTCTGGTCCATTGAACCTGTATCCATTGCGCAATATCAATGCCTCTACTACGCTGCCTAACGGTGGTTTGGTGAATGGTTCAACAAACGGCACCAACACAGCAAGTATCGGTACTGTGACAACGACAGGTGGTTATTCGTTCTCTGGCGATGTGCGCTCTGCTGACTTACTGACCTATCGTGGCTTCAAGGCGTACGACGGTACAAAATGTGCTGTGTCTCCAATGTATGGTTTAAGTGCAACTGGTGTACCAACGCTGCCTGTCCAGCTCGATGTTTCTGGCGCGCTGTGTGGTGCTGCAAACACCAAGTATCAAGCAATCAGTGCATCATTACCAACGCCAATCGCTTCGTTTGCGGTACCAGCCCCAGGCTCCCTGCCAGCGAACGGTATCGTTGTTGCGGCTAACGGTGGTTCTGATTATTTCTACGTACCTGGCCACGATGCAACGACCGTAAAAAATCTCGTGAAGTTCTTGCAGCAACGTGAAGAATACGGCGCGATTTTTGTGGATAGTCGTTACGGTAACATTCCAGGCACACTGACAATGGCACAAGTGAATCTGGAAAATGCATCACGCCAGAATAATGGCCAACCAGACGTTGTGGTCAGTTTCTCCTGGGATAGCACCGTATCCATCCAAGGTATGCCAGGGATTGAATTCGAAAGTTTCAGTGCTGGTCAACATGGTATGCACGGTAGCTTTGGCGTCAACGATGTCCACAATACATTGATCGCTTCGGGTCCTTCATTTGCGAACACAACAGTTGCAACACCATCAGGTAACGTCGACGTTGCACCAACCGTTGCTTACTTGTTAGGCTTGTCGATGCCACAGGCAGATGGTCGTGTGTTGAACGAAGCGCTGGCCACACCAGCGAGCAAGTCAACACCTACCGTCGTATCCAGCACAGTTACTCCAACCAGCCCAGCAACTGGTCTGCGCTTTGAGTTGCCAACTGATCCAACTGGTGCAACGGCTGACACTTCGCTGACCGGTGGTAGCTACAACATCAACCTCGGCATCAAAGATCTGACTGTTGATGGCAAAACTTATCGTTACTTTGATTACGCAAAGGCAATTCGGCAATAATGAAATTCTCTATCCCTCGTAAAGCGATGGGATTCAGATTAGGGCTCGCGATAGGGTGTATCGCGAGCTTTTCTCATCTGAATGCACTCGCAGATACCCTCAGTTTTAATCAGATATTTAGTGATAAAAACGAAGGAAAACGACTCCATTATCAAGCAACAGTGACGGCTCAAGGTGAAGATCATGAGTTACAAGTGTGGCGTGACGGTGAACGACGCTTAAAACGACGTACTGATGATCGTATTGAGATCTACGCCAGTCGCAAACCTGGTGATGCTGAATACAGCATGTCTATTCTGGATTTGAAAAAGCACATTCATACGAGAATCGATCGGACAAACTTGTACCGTATCGGTAACTTTACCGATTGGTTCGATCTGGCGCATGGACTTAAGCATCCCAAAGGTGACTACCGTCTTCTCGCCACAAATGCTCCAACAAAAGCCCCGGCAGCCCTCGACGCCTGCAAATGGTACGATCTCACGCAAGCGGATCATACAACTCACATTTGCTGGAGTCAGCGCTATCGTATTCCGATGCTGATCATGACCTCAGACACACAAGTTGTGTGGCGTGTCACCGCACTGGACGAGAAGCCGTTGCCAGCCGACACCTATGTCATTCGTGATGAAGGCTATATCCACAACGATGCTAATCAAGATATCGAAAAAGATTAACGATGTGTCACCGATACGGTGAACCTGTTATCGATGTTAAATGTAAAAAACCGGCAACCACATTGCCGGTTTTTTCTTTTGCGCCACTGATCATCATGCGATGCAGATCACCTCAGGTCTCATACCAGATCAAAGGTGTGCAACACCAACCACGCATTTGCTCCAGAGATGACAACAAACAATACCCACGCCAAAGCCTGCACCGGCCATGTACTTTTAAATTGCCCCATGAGCCTAGCATTGCCTGCCATCTTAATCATGGGATACATAACAAACGGTAATTGCAAGCTCAGTACTACCTGACTCAAAATTAATAGCCGCCCAACAGAATGCTCTCCCCATACGGTCACACCGATGAGCGCGGGAATCAGCGCCAAGCCACGCGTTACGATACGGCGCTGCCAGCAGGGGATTTTCATCTGCAAGAACCCGTCCAAAATCACCTGCCCGGCGATCGTGCCTGTGAATGTGGAGCTCTGACCGGAAGCAAGTAAGCCAATACCAAAAATTAAACCGGCAAACGCACTGCCTGTCACAGGATCAAGCAAATGATAAGCGTCATCCAATTCCATCACCACGGATTGCCCATGAAAAGCCGCTGCGGCAAGAATGAGAATGGCGGCGTTGATCAATAAGGCGAATGTGAGGGAGATAATCGAATCCACATTCGCAAACCGAATCGCTTCGCGGCGGTGGGCATCGCTGTGACCAATTTTCCGCGTTTGCACCACGGAAGAATGGAGATATAAATTATGTGGCATCACCGTGGCGCCAAGAATACCAATGGCAAGATATAAGCTCTCGGTATTTTTTAGCGCACTCAGAGACGGCATCGTCCCCTGCGCAGCGCAGGTCCAGCACGGATGCAAAAGCACCAATTCTGCCAGCAGACAAACACTGATCGTTGCAATCAGTCCCAGAATAATCGCTTCCACCTTACGAAATCCGGCGCCTTTTAATCCCAACACAAAAATCGTATCAAGCGCAGTAATGCCAATCGCCACAGGCAAGGATACGCCCAAAATGAGCTTAAACGCGAGCGCACATCCCAGCACTTCAGCGATGTCACAGGCAATAATAGAAAGCTCAGCGAAAAACCACATCGCCATGGCCGTCGGTCGCGCGTATTGTTCACTGCATAGCTTCGCCAGATCTTTACCGGTCACAATCCCTAAGCGAAGACTCATACTCTGCAACAGCATCGCGGCCAGACTCGATAAAACGACGACGAATAACAAACTGTACCCGAATGAAGAGCCTGCAGAAATGGCCGTTGCCCAGTTTCCTGGGTCCATATAACCAATCGAAATCAATAACCCCGGACCTGCAAATCGTAGAATTTTTTTCCAGACAGCATCCGTGGAAACAACGGTGACCGACCCGGTAACTTCTGATGGGCAAAATGGCGCCGTGGCAACGGTGGGCAACTTAAACACCAAAATCCTCTTTCTTCATTTAACGCGATGTCTTTGTCATCGTTTCGATATCGATCAGGCGGGGCAGGACACTGTCTCGACCGCGGCACGGGCATTGATATGCTGCAAGCGCCACAAAATACAAAAGGCAATGATCGACGTACCAATCACCACGTGACCCAATGTTTCGTAATGCAAGAGCTTACCGTTCGCATCAAAGCGCACAAGATGTCCTGCGATCACCGATGCGATACCACCGGACAACTGCTGAATCGAGGCACTAATGGCGCTAAATGAGCCGCGCTGCACTGGTGTCGGGACAGATGCCATCATGGCTTGAACCGGAATCATGCGCGAGAAAATACCCACAAAGAGCAGCACGTTGACCACAACCAGCAGTGGAAAGGTCAATGATTGCAGATTGGTGTAAATCGCTACAATGAGCATCGACAACAGTGTACCAAAGATAAACACTTTAAATTTGCCGACGGCATCCGACACTTTACCGACGATGGGGCCGATGAAAATAGTACAGATACCCGTGATCACGTACAACGTAGGCAATTGATGAATGCTAATACCAAGATTGTTCACGACGAAGGTACTACCGAACGGCATCAACATAAATCCGCCCGTTTGCAAGAACGATACGGCGGCAAAAGCCAATAAATAACGCGGCTCGGTCACGGTATGCAATAAATGCTTCCATGCGCTGTGTTCTTGCGGAATCGCTAGGTGAGCGTTCACTGGTTTCATTTGCCACAGCACAATCAGTCCACCGATCAAACCTAAAAATGCTAAAACAAAAAAGGGAATATGCCAGTTCCAGCGATTGGACAAATACAATCCAAATGGAAGACCTAGCACTTGGCTGGCAGCAAACGCCGTCTGGATCATCCCCATCACCCGCCCGCGCAATTGCGGCGCGAAAATATCCGTCGAGATCGCCAGCACAATCGAGCCAATCACACCGCCGAACAGTCCCGTCACAATACGCGCCGTTAATAGCATTTCATAGGTTTGTGCCATGCCGCACCAAACCGTACCGAGAATAAAACCAGTATAGAAAAACAAAAGTAGTTTTTTTCTATCGTAACGATCGGCAAAACCTGCCGTGAGCAGACCAGATAATCCAGCACTAAAAGCATACGCCGACACAACTAGGCCGAATTGCTTTGCACTGATCGCCATCGACGGCATAATCATCGCCCCCAGCGGCGACATCAGCATAAAATCAAGAATCACCGCAAACTGCAAAAAGGCCAGCATGCCCACGACTTTCTTTTGATAACCCGAAAATACCGTAGCGGTAGCAGCGGACGGTGTCGGTGCAGTGGGCGAAGCAGTGGTTGATGAGGATGTTGGTTGTGTCGTCATTGAGGATTTCTTCCAAGGGTAATTGCGCGTTCCGGGCATGCTTTCACGCACAAACCACAGGCACGGCAGGCATCAGCGTGCATTGTATAGGCGACTTGCATACCATGCACGCGTAGCTTGAGTTTTTGTAATAGGTTTAATTGTTGGTAGGTCGATTGATCGATGGTGCGTAGTTCAAAGACATTTTCCGGACACACATCGACACAATCGCCCTTTCCCTCGCAACGCCCCACATTCACCAAAGGAATGACACTACCGGGCGCTTGCTTGCATTCAAATGGGAGATCGCTTGCCATGGCTATCTGTCTCTTTGTCCAAACGGACGACGACGCAGCTGAAAAAACTGCTCTCGCTCTTCTGGCGTCATCTCTTGTAGTCCTTGCCATTTCTGCCAATGACGATACCCCTGCCAACCGCCGTGCCCACGCAAGCCACCAAATAACAGGCGACAAAGCACCAACAAGCCCAATGCATGCCAGTAATCAATCACCTGCACCCCTTGAAACAAGGCAGGCATCACCCAATTCCATAACCACATAACGACTGCCGCTACCAACGCGATCGCCACCAGCGCCAATCCCTTAAACCACCGTATCCATGTGTATGTCATGTTGTACTCCTTCGTTACGTCTCTAGTTCATCATAAATACCCTGCAAACGCTGACGCAGGGCTAATACTGCGTATCGTTTGCGGGCCAGTAAGGTATTGATCGGAATACCCGTCTCTACCGCCATCTCTTTAAAACTTTGCCCTTCTAACTCATGTGCAATAAATACCTCACGCTGAAGATCGGGTAAGGCATCGATGGCCAATTGCAGCTCTTGCAGCACTACTTTCCGCGCCAACGCCGCATCCGGCCCTTCTTGTGGCGAGGGCAGCATCAGATCGAGGTGGTAATCCTCATCTCCGTCTGCCTTCGCCCCTTCCATGTCGTCGGTGAGCGCATCCAATGACTGTTCTTTCTTTTTTCGAAAACGATCAATAATCCGGAACCGTGCCACCCGATACAGCCAAGCGCTGACTTGCTCCACTGTCTCACCCAGCTCAATGACCTCAACCAGTTCGAAAAAAACCTCCTGCAAAATATCTTCCGCATCAGTAGGATCCGCGACCCGACGCGAAATAAAATGGCCCAAATTTTTGCCAAAACGCAGAACCGCCTCCGTCACCACATGATGGGTACGGCGATATGGGGGGTGTTGCTCCTGCGGAGTCAGCTTATGTTGGTCTGCCATACCTTAGAAGACGTTTAAGAAACGTAAATATTGTAGGGAAATGAAAATATTTTCATGACAGCATACTTGGATGACAGATTGTCTGGCAAAAAAGCGCGTACGCGCACTGGATCCTCCGCCTGCGCGGAGGATGACGAGAACCGGGGTAATGGAAATGTGTGGGACGGGCGTGCTGTCATCGCCCGTCAATCAAGGGGCAACCCTCATCCTCTGCTGACGTCGTCATGCTCTTCCTAAGTCCTTACATCTATACCTCGCTACCTTATCCGCCAAGTCGCATCCTACATACCTCATCCCAAACACCGCATGCCCCCCCAGATCGTCATCCTCCGCGCAGGCGGGGGATCCACAAATCAACGGCACAATAAAAAAAGCACCTCCGCAGAAGTGCATTCAACGCATTGCAAGAAAAAACCCCACGCTGCTCACACAGCGCGGGGTTTTCAGCAAATCGTCAACAACGATTAGAACTTGGCTGAGAGGCTCATACCAACGGTTCTTGGTGTGATGCGATAGACTTCATTGGCAGTACCCTGAACCTGTGGACGCTGAATCACCATTTGGTTATTTCTCAGGTTTTTCACAAATAAAGTCACTTCCCAAATATCTTTACTCAAACCAACACTGGCATCAAAGGTCGAATAAGACGGACGCTGGAAGTCAGGATTGCTTGGATCCAACGCGCCATTGCTGGCACCAGTCCAATGTCCTGCACCACGTGCAAAGCCGTACACGTCATCATTGATGAAGAAGTTGTACTGTGCTGTGAGGGCCATATTGTATTTTGGAACGCCAGGTACTTTTGCACCTTTGACGGCACCAATCACACCTGCGTTTGCACCTTCGCTGTCAGACAAGGATGCATCAGTGTAACCAGCAGCCAGATCCAGAACTAAGCTCTTTGTTGGTTTAAATTTGATCTCGATCTCTGCACCAGAGCTTGTGGCATTACCGACGTTTGTGTTGTAAGCATAGCCGCAAGCAGGGATGTTGATGGCCTGTTGCAGGTTTTTCCAGTTGATGTAAAACACGTCAGCATTGATAGACAAGGTGTTATTCAAGAACCGAGATTTATTACCAACTTCGTAACTCCATAAGCTATCTGGGGCGTAGCTCGTTGGATTGGGTGTTGCCAGTGAGCAGTAGCCTTGTGGGAGCAAGAAATTCGAACCACCAACACGGAACCCTTCGGTTGCCGATGCGTAGATGGTGTTGTTCTTATCGACTTCCCACGTCAAGCTAACTTTTGGTGTCACCTTGCTGCCACTCGATGATTGGGTGGAATGAGCTACACCATCATTGGTCGTGTCGTTAGCAAAGTAATACAAACCATCACGTGTGAAGGTTTGACTTGCTTTTAAATAACGCGCACCCAATGTCGCATGGAAAGTAGGGCTAAAGTAATAGTTTCCTTCACCGAACACCGCTTGTTGTGTGTCGTGGTAGTAGCGACCAGCATAGTAAGAGTTGTCGTTTGGAAAACCTGCACTGACAGGATTAGCAAGAACATTCGGATCAGTGATACTCACGCCCGCTGTTTTAAACGCTGCGTTAATACCAAAAATAGGCTCATTGTCGATCACCGTGGTGTGCTGGTTAGATGCATACGCACCAACAAGCCAAGTATAAGGAGAAACCGCTGGATCGTACGGCTTAGATAACAAGCGCACTTCTTGAGAGAATTGCGTGACATCATTGTTCAAATAAACGGCAGAGGGCAGACTGCCCACGACGGATGACAAAGATGGATTTGTCGCAGAAATTGGCTTTCCTGCGATACTAGGAATCGTTGAAGTGATCTGTGATCCTAAGTAGGAGCTGTTAACGGTTGTCCCGTCTTGGGTACGATCGAAGTTACGCTTAAAGTAGCTCGTGACCGAAGTCAAATCACCAAAGCCGGTATCGTAGTTCAAGGTCAAAGACGGCACTGTTAATACGTCTTTGCCTGGCTCACGCACCGTTTTGCTGGTGGTGTTCGTTGGCAATGCAACGCCATTGAGCGTCTGCGTGTAGGCAACATCGATATCACCCGTTTTGACACGTTGATAGAAAATCGATGGTGTGAGCGTCAGATCCTTGGTGACATTCCACTTCAGTGCCAATCTCACGACGGCGTCATCTTCGGTATTGATACCCGTTGCCGTTGTTGCCGTTGTATTAGGATCAACCAGATTGATAAAACCGCCGTTATGCGCGGTCTGGATACCAACGCGCACTGCCAGTTCATCCGCTTTCAACACTTTATTTAAAACGACATTACCGAGGTAATTGGTACCGCCACCCGACGTGGAGGAAACCTCAGTGTAGATATCTGTTGAATTAACTTTGGTGTTTGGTTGATTCGAAATAAACTTAAGCGTTCCACCCATGGAACTCGCGCCGTACAACGTACCCTGTGGTCCGCGCAGCACTTCAATGTGGTCCAAGTCAAAGAATTTTGGCTCTGCACTACCTTGGCTATATAAGTTGCCAGAAGTCATGGAGACATCATCAAGGTAAATACCAACGGTCGCCGAACCTGCAGCGGAGCTGATGCCACGCATTTCCACGTTCGACAAGCCAGGACCATTACCTGCATTGCCACCACCGCCACCGCCAGAGAAAGAGATATTCGGAATAGAACGCGTTGCATCGGCAATATCGGTAATGTGCTGTGCAGTGAGCTCATCACCACCGATAACTGACACGCTCAGAGGCACTTTGCTAGCGTCTTCTTTACGCTTGGTCGCTGTAATATTGATGGACTGAATCTGATCTGTCAGTGCACCAGGTTTCGCCACAGGTGCTGCGGTCGCTGCGTCGGTCGCCTGTTGCGCTAAGACGGGGGACGACAACATCACCGAGCTCGCAGCAAGTGCACAAACAACGGTCCCTGTGTGCTGTTTTGCACCTTGGTAGTTTGAGTACAGTGACGCCAGCGATAGGTTTAATTTTGTTTTTCTGAGATTCATGTTCTTCCTTTGTGTATGTCTCACTTCTTATTTGCACCTGATACCGTACAACGACGTATCAGTTCTCCTCACTGAAGGTCAGGTTAAGACAAATTCCCAACAATAAACAGTGTAAGCGTGGCTATACCAAATTAAATTTTGAATAATCTGAAATATTGAGCGATACAGCCGCACTACTCGATCTGAAAGAAAGCAAGTTTGATGCCTGTATTTATGCACCAAAAATGCACATCATGCTGTCCCGCCTTCGTCACATGTCGTCAAAAGGGGATGAACATATAATCGCAAGAAGCAAAAACAAAGTAAATCATTTGTCGCCCGTCACTTGAATGCCAACGATCTCGATACGCTTGTCGAAATAGATATATCGCCAGCGGCATCATTGGCTTGCTGAGGGAAGAGTGAATAAAGGTGATATCTTTATGATAAAAATAGGACGAATGTTAAACAATAAAAAAAGGCATCTCTTGCCGTTGTACAAATTCAACATGACAAAATAACACCGCCCCCTATTTCCCCCTTGATGGTCAATAAGTTACTTCAAGGAAATGGCGATATGCCTATCCGTGCGGCAAACGAGATTGTTGGGCTTGATACCGAAAAAGTAATATGAATATTTCATGAAAAATGACTGAGATGTGGTGACAAACGACAAAGAATAGGCGATGCTTGCGCTTTTTCCCGAAAGAGCTGCATGGAATTCTTTTACATCCTTATTCTTGCGATGGTTCAGGGCATTGCCGAACTATTACCCGTCTCCAGTTCTGCGCACGTCATCGTCGCTGAAAAGTTAATGGGGCTCGATCCAACATCGCCACAAATGACGATGGTGCTCGTCATGCTGCATACCGGCACGATGTTCGCGGTCATCGCTTATTACTGGAAATCATGGCGTGAAACCTATTTCGCGTCTTCGCAGCAATTCCGCGCAAACGGTGCCAATCTGATCATTGCGACCATCGCAACAGGGATCGTTGGGTTCGGCTTGCAAACCATCATCAAGCATTTCTTTGCTGAAAATGCCGATAAGTTTGAGATTGAACATTTATTTGGTAACGCCAAATTAATGGCGGCTGCTTTAGCATCTGCTGGCGTGCTAATTATCATTTCATCTCGCATGAAAGAAAAAGGCAATGACGACGTCAATACACGCAGTGCTTTGTGGATCGGCGCCGTGCAAGGTTTGTGTCTGCCTTTCCGCGGATTCTCACGCTCTGGTGCGACAATCTCTACTGGCTTGGCATTGGGGGTGAATCGTCGTCGTGCCGAACAGTTCAGCTTTGCGCTGGCCGTTGTGTTGACACCCGCTGTGATCGTGAAAGAAGCAGTTCGTTTGTATAAGGTCGAGAGCGCATCCGCTGTCAATGATACCGCCGTGTTACTGCACGCCCTGTTTCCAGGCTTATTGGGAATGGTATTGAGTTTCCTGACAGGCCTGATCGCTTTGCGTTGGTTATCTCGTTGGTTGGAACAAGGTCGCTGGCACTTTTTTGGTGCGTATTGCTTGTTCGCCTCACTCGTTGTGCTCTGGGTAGGCTAAGTCATTTCTGATCTCGTTGGTGGCGTTTGTGCAAACGCCACCAGCAGATTTCTCCGCTTCGACCAACGCTGTCGTTATCTTTCAGCGGTCTTTTTCCCGACAAACAAACGCGAAAAACTCGCCAGACTGGCGGTTGCTGCAAAACACGCGCCCATCCCCAAGGCATAATGTAATGCCTTATCTGCGAAAAAACTAAAGCAAAACGCCACTAAGGCGGCACCGGACGTTTGCCCCATGAGACGTGACGTCGCCACGACGCCGCTCGCACTTCCCGCACGACTCAATGGCGCTGAGCCCATGATCGCTTTGAGGTTAGGTGCCTGAAAAAATCCAAAGCCAATACCGCAGACCGCCATACGCCAACAAATGTCAACGACCGATGGATGCGCGCTAATGCCCAATAGCGCCAGCATTCCCCCAGATAGAATTGCTAAACCAATCCCACCTAACATTCCCGGGGGATAATGATCACTCAACCGACCTGCCACCGGTGCCATGATGGCCACCAATGCGGCCCAAGGTGTCATCAAAAATCCTGTCTCTACGGGCGAGCGTCCAAGGACCGTTTCGAAATAAAAGGGCAAAGAAACAAAGGCGAGGCTTTGCGTTGCAAACGTACAGATCGAGGTCACAACAGATAAAAAGAACATTGGTCGCCGAAATAAATCTACCGGTAACATCGGTGCCTGATGTCCCGCCTGGCGACGCAATAGCAAGATAAAAAAGAAAATCGTTACGGCAAGTTCCATCAACAAGGTCTTTTGCTGGGCCAAATGCGCGGCATCGCCCAGCAACAAAATGAGCATGCTGAAGGCGCCCAAGTTGAAGAACGCGGTCAATCCGTCAATCTGATGGCTAGCGCGAGCGGTAATCGGCAGGACTTTTTTTCCGAGAAAAAACGCAAATACGCCAAGTGGCACATTAATCGCAAACAACCAAGGCCATGTCGATACCGATAAAATCAATGAGGCGGTGGTGGGTCCCACTGCAAAGGCGACGGCAACGACCAAGGAATTGAGACCAAATCCGCGTCCCTGTAAGTGCGCCGGAAAAATCGCCCTTAACATCGCTGTGTTGACACCCATAATCGCACTCGCACCAACCCCTTGGAACAAGCGAGCGATCACTAACGACGTCAGCGACCAAGAGCAAGCACAACCCAATGAAGCAAGCGTAAAGACCACTAGTCCCGCAATAGAGACACGGCGATAACCAATCACCTCACCCAGCGCCGCCAATGGCAGCAGCGTTGCCACCATCGCCAATTGATAGACGTTGATGATCCACACCGACGCCGCTGGCGAGGTGTGCAGTTGATCGGCAATCGCTGGTAATGCGGTATTGGCAATGGCTGTATCAAGTGATGCCATCCCGACACCGATCGCGAGTGACAACATGGCGAGTGAGCGCTCTTTCGGCGGCAAGCCATCGCGATCAACCACACTCAATTTATCGTTGATGCTTGCTTGCTCGGTCATGGTCTCGCTCATGTTGATGAATGACGCTCTACTCAGAACCGATATTCGGCGACGATATTTTTGGTGAGACCGTGTTTGGTACCACCCGGCAGGACATCACCAAGTCGGCGCATATTGGCCGCAGGGATAAACATTTCAGCCATTTGGTCGGTACAACGGAATTTTGTGCCTGGGCTGAGGATCTCGCGTGCCCGGATTTTTAAGTGCAGAAACACTTTACTGCTGTCGCGATTGAGAATGATGTGGATATCGCTTTTAAAACTAGCCAGCGGAATCTTGACCCACCATCCTTCGTCACCACCATAACGGCCGCAAGCGGACCAAAAGGTATTATTGTCGTACAACATCACCGAGCCAAGGCGACCATTGATTCTTTGCATGGCTTCTGTTTTGGTCATTCTCTGTCTTTACTATTCATTACGTCATCAAGACAGCATTATAAACTTGATTCAGACATCACCCCGAGGAATGCGAAATCAGCCCGATTTCACGGTAATGAGCTGCCTCGCGCAAGTTCCCCACTGATACTGTAGAAGCAAAAAAAGCACGCTCATTAAGAGCGTGCCTTGTTGACGTTGCGCCAATAATGCAATCAGCGACGTGGTGCGTAAATGCGCGCTATATCCGCAGCAAAATGGTTCGCCAAGTTGTTACGCTTGAGTTTGAGTGTCGGCGTAATCAAGGTATTTTCAATGGTCCACGGTTCGAGAGACAAAATAGCCGCCTTTGGTTGGGCGTAAAACGGCAAACTGTTCGTCAATTCACGTACCCGTTTAACAACGACATCCACCGCAGCAGGTGCCTGCAAGCTGGCGGGGTTAGCAGGATCAAGTTGCAAAGAAGTACATAATTCATGCCAATAACGCTGACTTAAGACCACTGCACAGCCAATAAACGGAGAATTTTCACCAAAGGCATAGGCTTGTTCAAATGACGCATCCGTCAAGATGGCGAGTTCGAGGTCGACTGGTGCAATTTTTTCACCCGTTGACGTCACGATAATCTCTTTCACACGGCCAAGAATCCGTACCCGACCATCGACCACCGCAGCCTGATCACCAGTACGTAACCAGCCATCAATAAACGCGTTGGCGGTATCTTCTTCACGCTTCCAATATCCGCGCATGACGTTAGGTCCACGTACCTGTAACTCTTTATTTTCGCCGATACGGACTTCGACACCATCCATCGTGCGGCCAACGGAATTGGGATCATTGTCGTCTGGCGAATTAAATGCCACGACGGGTGCCGTTTCTGTCATGCCATAGCCTTGCACAATCGGAATACCTAATCCCAAGAAGCACCTTGAAATGACCGTCGATAAAGCAGCGCCACCGCTCACCGCAACCCGCAGACGTCCACCAAACTGTTGCTTGAGCTTGGTCGCCACCAAAGGATCAAGAATGCGCCAAGCCAATTCATCGAACATCGCCGCCAATGCGCTATCAGACAAGGTCTTCTGTTGTCGTGAGAAACGACGCCAGCCGACGTTAATTGCCGCATTAAACAAGCTCGCCGCAAATTGCGAAGTCGACAGCTTCGTCTGAATCACACTGTACACACGCTCATAAATCCGTGGCACGGAGATCAAAATCGTGGGTCTAACGATCGTTAAGTCTTCAGGCAATTGCTTGGTGGAACGTGAATACGCAACACAAGCGCCAGCCGCGATTGGCAAGTAATAGCCTGCTGTACGCTCAAAAGTATGCGACAACGGCAAAAATGATAAAAACACATCACTAGGAACAGGGGAGACGCGTAACACAACGGCTTTCACGTTAGACATCACATTGAGATGTGTCAGCATGACCCCTTTTGGCTTACCTGTTGTTCCAGAGGTGTACACCAATGCTGCTAAATCGTCCTGCGTGGGCAACTGCTCAGGAAGCACAGACTGCGCACCTTGGGCAAGCCAGGCATCGAGGCTCAACAGAGGCACGGGGCTTGCTGCAGCCGCATCCGCTGTCACTGCTTCGAGCACCACCACCTGACGTAACGCTGGCATGGGGATGCCAGTCTGAGCGATATCCTGCCATTGTTGGACAGTCGTCGCGACCAACATCGTCGCATCGCTATCGCTCACGATATACGCAATACTTGCCGGATTATCCAACGCATGCATCGGTACGGGCACACACGCTAAGCGCATTGCTGCTTGATCGATACATACCGCTTGAATACCATTCGGTAACAAAATAGCAATACGCGCTCCACGCTCGGGTTGCAGCGTTGCTAAGGCTTGCGCAAATTGAGTGACTTTTTGTTCAGTTTGCAGCCAGCTATAACTCACCCACTGTTGGCTACTCTCGTCAAACTGGCGATAGGCTTCGAGATCAGGAGTCTGGGTCACGCGCCAGCGAAAGAGGTCCGCCAGCGTTTGCAAAGGAGTCAATGCATTTCCCTGCGTGGATACGGTTGAGATCGACATGAGCTTAAGAGAGTAAGTGGTGATTCGTTGTTCTACGACGATGCATGGGGTAGATCGTGCATTTATTGCATGCCATCATACTACCATGATGCCTCCTGCGCACGGGCACCGCGTCAGGTAATGGGGCGGGGCGTGCTTTATTTTTATATCAGGCGGATTATAGGCAGCAAGTCACACGAGGCAATGATCAGCATCATTGACAAGCAAGAACGGCTGTGATTTGAATTTGAGGGTGGAGAACACCAAGGCGCCAGAAGAACGCACATCTCCTTCCCAATCGCTTGCACTGCGAGCGGAAGGAGACGTCACTTGTTGATGGTTAAGCGGCTTGGATTGCTTGTTCAAGATCGGCGAGCAAATCGTCGATATGTTCAATGCCGATGGATAAACGCACTGTATCTTCCGTCACCCCTGCTTTAAGCAATTCCTCAGGATTGAGTTGACGGTGTGTCGTCGTCGCTGGGTGGCAAGCGAGAGATTTGGCATCACCGATATTGACCAAACGGGTAAATAATCGCAACGCATCTTGGAACCGCGCGCCAGCCTCACGGCCACCTGCCAGTCCAAAAGTCAAAATACCTGAAGGCTTACCTCCTAAATACTTCAGCGCCAACGCATGGTCACGATGATCAGGCAAGCCTGCGTAATTCACCCAAGTGACTTTGGGATGCTTACTCAGATAGTGGGCGATCTTAATTGTATTTTCTGTGATGCGATCAAGACGTAAAGCCAGCGTTTCAATGCCCTGCAAAATTTGGAAGGCATTAAACGGCGATAAGGCAGCACCCGTGTTCCGCAGCGGAACGACGCGCGCGCGACCAATATACGCCGCAGGTCCTAATGCTTCGGTATAGACGACGCCGTGATAAGAAACGTCGGGTTCATTTAATCGTTTAAAGCGCGCCTTGTGCTCAGCCCATGGAAATTTGCCAGAATCCACAATGATGCCGCCAATTGTTGTGCCGTGTCCGCCCAGATATTTCGTCAACGAATGAACCACAATGTCGGCACCAAACTCAATCGGTCTTAACAAATAAGGCGAAGGGACCGTATTATCAACAATCAAAGGAACACCATGCGCATGGGCGATGTTAGCGATCGCTTCGATATCGGTAATATTACCAAGTGGATTACCAATCGACTCAACGTAAATCGCTTTCGTCTTATCATCGATCAGTTTCGCAAACGATGCGGGATCACGGTAATCAGCAAACCGCGTTGCAATGCCAAATTGTGGGAATGTGTGCGCAAAAAGGTTGTACGTACCACCGTAAAGCGTCGATGCCGAGACGATATTATCGCCCGCTTCGGCAATGGTCTGGATAGCGTATGTAATCGCCGCCTGCCCCGATGCCAGCGCCAGCCCAGCGATCCCTCCCTCTAGTTCAGCAACCCGTTTTTCCAACACGTCATTTGTCGGGTTCATGATGCGTGAATAAATATTGCCCTGTACTTTCAGATCAAACAAATCCGCACCGTGTTGCGTATTATCAAACGCGTAGGCAACGGTCTGATAAATCGGTACCGCGACTGAACGTGTTGTTGGATCTGGCGTATAGCCACCATGTACCGCAATTGTTTCGAGTCTCATTGATGATGTCCCTTTATTTGAATTCGTTCGACGTGAAGTAAAGTGAGGCAATAAGGTCGATCATAAAAAGAGGCGTACTGCAATACAAGGAAGTTTTTCATCTATCTAATTTACTTTTTTTTCAATGCACTGCAATAGCCATTTTCTGCATAAGTAAGATAAAAAATCTTCGTGTACGGACGGCCGATCCCTATGTAAAACTAAGTGACACCATGATCTGCAATGCTGCACATGTGCAGCCAACTCTCAAAGGTTTTTTTATGTCACCATCTTTACAAAAGATCGATCGCCATACAACGCACGCAGACGACCAACATGCTGATGATGTGCTGACCATCGCCAAAACACTGGCGAAACAATTTTCTGAAACGGCCGTCGAGCGTGATCAGGCGGGAGGACATGCGGCTGCGGAGCGAGAATCAATTCGCGCTTCTGGATTACTCACGTTGTCCGTTCCTAAAGAATTTGGCGGACAAGGTGCTAGTTGGGAAACGATTAATCAGGTCGTACGCATCTTGGCAAAAGCCGATAGTTCGTTAGCCCACGTGTTTGGCTTTCACCATCTGCAGATCGCGGGTCTTCAACTCTATGGCAATGCGCAACAGCAACGCCGTCTACTAACTGCCACCGTAGAAAACAATATTTTCTGGGGTAACGCACTCAATCCGCTTGATAAACGTACCGTCGCTTCACGCTTAGAGGATGGCTACGTGCTCAATGGTGTCAAAAGTTTTTCCTCAGGCTCCGTGGGATCCGACTGGCTCACGATCTCCGCATGGGATGAAACAACGCAAAGTCCATTGATCGCAGTGATTTCCAGCAAACAGCCTGGGATTCAGATTCAGTCTGATTGGGATGCGTTTGGTCAGCGACAGACCGATAGCGGGAATGTTTATTTTAGTCAGGTTTTCTTACCTGATCACCTCGTTTTGCAAGCCCCAGGACAGACGCCCACACCACAAGCGACCGTCCGATCACAGGTGGCGCAATTGATCATGACGAATCTCTATCTTGGGATTGGTCTTGGTGCCTTCGACGCAGCACGTCATTACACCAAAGAGCATGCTAAACCGTGGTTTGCGTCCGGTGTAGAGCAATCTTCCGACGATCCCTTTATTCAACGTCGCTACGCAGAACTATGGCTACTGCTCCGTCCAGCAATTGCACTGGCCGATAGCGCAGGGCGTGAACTCAATCGCGTGTTTGAGAAAGGCGCATTGATCACGAAAGAAGACCGCGGCAACTTAGCGGTTTCGGTCGCAGAAGCGAAATGCCTTGCCCATCGCGCTGGCATCGAAGTGAGTACGCAATTGTTTGATGCTACAGGCGCGCGCTCAACATCTGCAAAGTATGGCTTTGATCGCTTCTGGCGCAATGTTCGGGTCCATACCTTACACGATCCGATCGATTATAAATTGCGGGATCTTGGACGCTATCTGCTTGATGGCCAGTTTCCTGATCCGACACCGTACTCATAAGTGTTGACGTTCCTCACCTACAAGGAGGCATGATGACATCTCCCCTCATTCGGATCGTCAACGCCAGCAAAGCCTATCCAACGCCTGATAAAAGTGTGTTCCATGCTCTCAAAAATATTGATCTGGACATTTATGCGGGAGATATTGTTGGACTGATTGGTAAAAGTGGCGCAGGCAAATCAAGCCTGCTCAGATTAATCAATTTACTTGAACGACCAGATCATGGTCAGGTGATCTTTGCTGGTCAGGATCTAACAACGCTCAATAAAAAATCCTTACGCCAGACCAGACAACAAATCGGCATGATTTTCCAGCAGTTTAATCTGCTTCAAAACGCCTCTGTATTTGATAACGTCGCATTCCCATTAAAAATACAAGGTGGATTGAGTACCAAAGAGATCGACGCTCGGGTAGAGCAATGTTTATCCATTGTGGGACTAGAAAATAAAAAAGACAGCTACCCGGCACAGCTATCAGGAGGACAAAAACAACGCGTCGCTATTGCACGTGCGTTGGCACCGCAACCACAAGTTTTATTATGCGATGAACCGACATCCGCCCTCGATGCAGAAACAACGCGTGAAATCCTCGATACCTTACGCGATATCAATCAGCGTCTTGGCGTCACAATTGTGATCGTCAGTCACGAGCTTGCCGTGCTCAGTAAGTTATGCGACCACGTTGCCGTCATCGTTGATGGAGAAGTTGCAGAGACGTTTGCTTTGGCAGAAAGCACCGCACTTCGGCGCACGGCACTTGGCCGTGAATTAATCTATCACTGGCATGAAGAACATGCGATGCCATTGCCAGAGGGGCTCGCACATGTTGGATAATATTATTCTGCTCTTGCCAGAACTCGGCACTGCCATTGTGCAGACACTGACGATGCTCGCCATTGGATTAGCGACGGCCATTCTGTGTGGTGGGCCGCTCGGGCTTCTCTTATTTTTGGTGGATACCGGACAATCATTAGAGAACCGTCCCCTATCGCTTGCGTTAGGCTGGATCGTCAATACCGTGCGCTCATTTCCGTTCATTATTTTATTGGTGGCGCTTGTTCCATTCACCCGCTGGCTCATCGGAACATCCATTGGACCGCTGGCAGCGTCCGTACCGCTATCGATCGCAGCTATTCCTTACTTTGCTCGGCTCGTCGAAAAAAGCTGCAAAGAGGTACCCCGCGGCGTGATTGAAGCCGCCCATGCGATGGGCGCTTCTGAATGGCAAATTATATGGCGGGTACTACTTGTCGAAGCCCGCTCAGGCTTGGTACTGGCGCTGACAGTGTTGGCCATTAGTTTTCTGTCGTACTCTGCCATCGCAGGGGTAGTCGGTGGCGGCGGTATCGGCGACCTCGCTATCCGTTATGGCTATTATCGTTTCCAAACAGACGTCATGGTCGTGACAATTGCACTGCTTGTCGCCTTGGTGCAGATCATTCAGTTTGCAGGCAACCGTATCGCACATGCAATCGATCATCGGTGATTGCGCTCGTTATTTTATAGAAAACAAACATCATCAAGGACATCATGTTAAAACGCCTATTCATCTCAACGTTCACGATCACCGCGCTCCTCCTTACTGCTAGCGCTGCCATCGCCAAAGATGCGAAGGAGCTCGTTATCGGCACCAGTGCTGGCCCCTACGCTGATCAAATCAAACTAGGCATTAAGCCGATCCTCGAAAAGCAAGGCTATAAGGTCAAGGTGATTGAATTTAATGACTACATTCAACCCAACTTTGCCCTCGCTGAAGGGGCCTTGGATGCCAATGCATTTCAACACATTGTCTATCTAACGAAATTCTCCACCGACAATAAACTCGCCTTAAGCGAACTCATTAAAGTGCCAACTGCACCAATCGCGATTTACAGCAAAAAACACCGCTCGCTCAACGAGGTCAAAGAGGGCACGACCGTTGCGCTTCCCAATGATCCAACGAACCAAGCACGTGCATTGGTATTGCTTGAGCAACTGGGGTGGATCAAACTAAAAGCCAACGTCGATCCTATCCGTGCATCAGAAAATGATGTCGCACAAAATAGTAAAAAAATTAAATTAATCCCCTTAGAAGCAGCACAACTTCCCCGTTCGCTCGAAGATACCGATTATTCCTTTGTGAACGGCAATTATGCGCTGGCCTCCGGCCTCAAGCTGACAGAAGCGCTCGCCCAAGAAAAAATTTCAACGCGCTACCAGAATCTTGTCGCGATTCGCACCGCAGACAAAGACAAGCCTTGGGTCAAAGATCTTGAAGCAGCCTATCGTTCACGCGAATTTCTGGCGGTGACGAATAAATACTTTTCGGGATTTGCAAAGCCCGACTATCAGCAAGCCCTTGAAGCGACATCAAAATAAATCATGGCGACACTCATTCGTTTTAACGCTTTTCAGATGAATACACCGGGACATCAATCCCCTGGTCTGTGGCGTCATCCACGCGACAACAGTCATGCATATACAAGCGCACAATACTGGACAGAACTCGCGCGTCTGCTGGAATACGGTTTATTTGATGCCGTGTTCTTAGCCGATGTACTGGGCGTATATGATGTGTATCAAGGAAGTGCCGATACCGCGCTCAAACATGGCATTCAATTGCCTCTGAATGATCCTCTGGCGCTCGTACCATTGATGGCGCAGGTCACACGGCATCTGGGTTTCGGCGTGACCTGTGCGCTGAGTTACGAACATCCGTACCCGTTTGCACGACGCATGTCTACACTCGATCATTTAACGAAAGGCCGGATTGGATGGAATATCGTCACGGGTTATCTTGACAGTGCGGCCCGCAATCTGGGATTGCAACAGCAATTAAGTCACGATGAACGCTATGACCTAGCAGACGAATATCTCGACGTTGTTTATAAATTATGGGAACAGAGCTGGGATGACCAAGCAGTAAGGCGCGATAAACACCTTGGCGTTTATACTGATCCTGCCCATGTTCATCCCATCCAACATCACGGTCGCTATTTTGACGTACCAGGTTTTCATCTTTGTGAACCTTCCCCCCAACGTACACCACTGCTATTTCAAGCGGGAACGTCAACACGCGGCACGGCTTTTGCGGCGCGCCATGCTGAATGTAGTTTTGTCAGTGGCCCGAGTAAAAAGGTCGTGAAAAAGTATGTCGATGATATCCACGCTGCCGTCATTGCTGAGGGACGCCGAACTGATCAAATCTTGATTTATGCGCAGGCCTTAATCATCACGGCTGAAACGTCGGCCGCTGCGCATGAAAAATACCAAGATTATTTACGCTACATCGATATCGAGGCATCGCTTACCTTGTTATCGGGTTGGACAGGCGTTGATTTCTCGCGTTTCCCATTGGATGCCACGATTGACTATATCGACTCAGAAGCAGGTCGTTCTGCCCTCGCTTCGTTCAGTGCGGCCGATCCAGACAAGCGCTGGACAGTACGAGAAGCCGCCCAATTTATCGGTTTAGGCGGCCGAGGCCCAGTCTTCGTTGGTGACGCAAAAGAAATTGCAGATCAACTTGAGTCGTGGGTGGATGACACCGGTATCGACGGATTTAATCTGGCATTTGCCCTATCGCACGAAACAATCAGTGATGTTGTGACTTTCGTGGTGCCTGAATTGCAGTCCCGTCAACGGTATAAAACCCATTACACAGAGGGTAGTTTGCGGCATCAATTGTTTGGTCTCGGCGATCAATTACCCCTCAATCACTGCGGCAAGCGGACTAAAATCAAAACGAAAGAGATATTGGCTGCATGACAATCTCCGTTGAGATCCACCTGTCATGGAAAGCCAGCGGCAGCCGCTGATGTCACAGGTGTTTCCCAATAGAAACATCTGTGACAAAAGGCAAGCATAATTTTGCAATCTTGCTCATCAATTGGTAGGATGAGTCCTTTTAGGTCGGACGAGTGGTTTCCTTGCGTCGAACTGTTTCAGGATGGCAACAAAATTACCATCACTTTACGAGTTGACTGGGTTATATTAGCAAGGCATGTCTGCTCACCGTCTTTCCTCTTTTCCCTTGGACCTATGCAAAACAGTCTGACGCGCAAGCCTATTGAAATTAAGATTTCCACCGTTGTTGCGGTCGCTATTTTGTTGCACGAAGCGTCCATCCCTGCGCTGGAGGCCGCTTTACAAGAAATGACGGCGGGTTCCCCTGATTTTTTTGACGATGAATTTGCGGTGATTGATGTCGAAGCAATCGCCGAAGCCGCAGTCGATTGGAATGCACTCATCCCCTTATTTAAGTCACATGGACTCAATCCGGTCGCTGTTCGCCATGCACGGGAAGAGGATTATGCGACGATACGCTCCCACGGACTGAGTATTGACGTTGTCAGTAAGCCACGTTTGGAAAGCGAACAAGTCGCCGCCCCTGCAGTCGTGCCAGCGCCAGCGCCTGCCCCCGTCGAGCCACAAATCATTGTTCGCAATAATCCGGCGATGGTGATCGATACCCCAGTGCGCGCGGGTCAACGCATTTATGCGCGCGGTGCAGACTTGATCATCACTGCATCCGTCAATAATGGCGCTGAAGTGATCGCAGATGGTAGCATCCACATTTATGCCCCACTCCGTGGTCGTGCACTGGCAGGCGCGACGGGTAACACCGAAGCCCGGATTTTCGCGCTCACCATGGAACCAGAGTTAGTCTCCATTGCCGGCATTTACCGGACCTTTGAGAACGGATTTCCACCATTAAAAGCAAATCACCCAGTACAAGTGAAGCTCAATGGTGACAGTATTGAAGTATCATCAGTAAAACTAGTTGGCTGACGCCCTGTATAAGCAAAATGAATGCAGTTATTTCGGATAGAAAAAGGAGTTTTTTGTGGCAAGAATCATCGTTGTAACATCCGGCAAGGGCGGAGTAGGTAAAACGACTTCCAGTGCAAGCTTCGCCTCTGGCTTGGCCATGCGTGGTCACAAAACTGCAGTGTTAGATTTTGACGTTGGTCTGCGCAACCTTGATCTCATTATGGGCTGCGAACGCCGCGTCGTCTACGATCTGGTCAACGTGATTAGTGGCGAAGCAACGCTCAATCAAGCGCTGATCAAAGACAAGCATTGCGACAACCTGTTTATTTTGCCCGCCTCCCAGACACGCGATAAAGACGCGCTGACCGAAGACGGCGTTGAAAAAGTCCTTAATGATCTGATCAGTATGGATTTTGAATACATCGTCTGCGACTCTCCAGCGGGTATCGAGCGCGGCGCTGTCATGGCACTGACGTTTGCCGATGAAGCGATCGTTGTCACCAATCCCGAGGTCTCTTCCGTCCGCGATTCTGACCGCATTCTGGGTATCATTCAGGCAAAATCCAAACGCGCACAAGCGGGCGGTGAGCCAGTCAAAGAACATTTATTAATTACGCGCTACTCACCAAAACGTGTTGAGGCAGGCGAAATGCTTTCCCACACGGACGTACAAGAGATTTTGCGCATCCCGCTGATTGGCGTTATTCCTGAATCCGAAGCCGTTTTACACGCATCAAACCAAGGTAACCCAGCAATTCATATGAAGGGCAGCGATGTTTCTGATGCTTATGAAGACGTGGTTTCACGCTTCTTAGGTATTGAGACACCATTACGTTTCATTAACTATGAAAAACCGGGATTGCTGCAGCGCATTTTCGGAGGTAAATAAAATGGCTCTGCTTTCTTTTTTGTTTAACAGCAAACCCAAAACCGCCAATATGGCGAAAGAACGCCTGCAAATTATCATCGCTCGCGAACGCACCGGACGCGAAGGCTATGATTTTTTACCGGCATTAAGGGAAGAGCTTATTGCTGTGATTTCTAAGTACACCAAAGTCAACGCTGAAGACATCAAAGTTTCCTTGGATAAACAAGGAAACCTCGAAGTGCTCGATGTGAATGTCGTTCTGCCTGATCTCGACGTAAGAAACTAAGTCTATTGACCGCTTGAAAACGTTCTAATGAGGACACAAAGCAGCTGTATTGTTGCTTATTGTCCTCATTGAACAAATAAAATCGCGGCAACACGAAAGTTGCGTTCACGCGCATGAATCTCCACCCGAAGTAAGCACCTGATAGCCAAGGATCACAGCAGTCCTGTGAAAAAGAACAACAAAAATACTTGCCAGAGTGACGATGAATAGGTTACACCTGTTCACAATCTTTAATTTTTTCAATTGCTTTCGATATAATGATAAGCATCAATTTCGAAACGCCGGACTTTAACGGTAGCTACCTATGAGAATCGCTGTACTTGACGACGATAACAACCTGCTGGAATTGGTCTGCACCATTCTGAATGCCGCCGGCCATACCTGCCATCCGTTCTTGAGCGGCAAAGAAATGCTGCACCAACTGCGCCGAGAGAGCTACGACATGCTGATTCTGGATTGGCAAGTCCCTGACTTGAACGGTACAGAGATTTTGCATTGGGTACGAGAGAAACTCTCTCCGACGCTACCAGTATTGTTTATGACGAGCCGCTCTGGTGAAGATGACATCGTTTCTGGCTTAGCGGCTGGTGCGGATGATTACATGATCAAGCCAATCCGCCGTAGCGAACTGGTGGCCCGTGTACAAGCGTTGTTGCGCCGCGCGTATCCAACGCAAACCGCATCAGAGCACTTACAGTTTGGTGCCTACAAATTTGAAACACGCGCAGGTCGTATCACGATCAACGATGAACCTGTCGAAATGACACAAAAAGAGTTCGATCTCGCACTTTTGTTATTCCGCAACCTAGGCCGTCCTTTGTCACGCGCCTACATCCTTGAAGCTGTCTGGTCACGCGATGTGGATATCCCATCACGGACAATGGACACCCATATTTCGCGTGTCCGGAGCAAACTTGAACTCCGCCCCGAAAATGGTTATCGACTTGCGCCGGTATATAGCTACGGCTACCGACTAGAACAAGTTACGCCAGAATAAAAATCACACCATCCGGGTCAGCTATCTGACCCGGATGTCATTTTCACGATAGGATTTATGCGCATGAGCACTTCTCGCCCTTCTCTCTTGCGACAATTTCAAGCCAGTTGCTTGGCTGCCATTTGTCTCGTCGCCTCGCCACTCAGCTTTGCAGAAAAAGTCACTGGCGAGCCAGGGACTGTCGTTGCTACACCACCGGACATGACCTATTTCGCGTTGCAAGGCGACACCTTGTCTGGGATTTCAAAACGTTTTACAGACAAAGCACTCAACTGGCCTACGCTGAGCAAACGTAACCATATCGCCGATGATCGTGCGATTCCGATCGGCACACCAATCCTGATTCCTTTGGATTTATTGCCGGAGGAAGATAGCGAAGCCAAAGTGCAAGCACTGGCAGGGACGCCAACTTACAAACCCCTCAACGGTACGGAAGCGCCATTGGCAATCGGTACCGTTGTCAAAGAAGGCACGCAAATTTTCACGGGTAAAAATGGCTTCGTCACGCTCGCATTCCCAGACAACTCGCGTGTTTCCATTCCTTCTAATAGCCAAATCAGCTTAAGTAAACTGCGTAAAACCAAATACACCGCCAGCCCAAGAACCGAGATTGCATTGGTCGAGGGCAAAGTGGAATCCCACGTGTCGAGCTTGCTATCCAACAAAGGACGTTTTGAGGTACGCTCACCACTCGCTGTGGCGGGCGTACGCGGTACCCATTTCCGTGTCGGCGTGACCGATGCGGGTACGGCCAATGAGGTGCTAGAAGGCGGTGTAGCCGTCAATAACCCCTCATTGAAAAAATCCGACGGCATCGTGCTGCCAGCGGGCAAAGGGAACATCATCAGCGCAACGACCGTTGGTAAAGCTATTGACCTCCTACCAGCACCAACATTACCGTCTGAGTATTTATTGCAGGTGCGTCCGACAATCCAGTTTCTGGTCGATAAAAATAGCAATGCCGTGGGCTATCACGTCCAGATTGCGTCCGATCAGCAAGCGCTGGATGTATTGACAGAAAACACGTTCAAAGAAAACCGTTTTAAATTCGACGGCTTAGTCGACGGTCGCTATTTTGTCCGCATCGCCGCGATTGACCAGTACGGCTTAGAGGGTATTCCCTTGACGCAAGCGTTTGTCCTCAAAGCGCGGCCAGAACCTCCGTTCACCGTTCAACCAAAAAACAAAATCAGAAGCGATAAAACAGATTTCGTTTGGACCGAGGCCGCCAACGCCCTGTCGTATCATCTGCAAGTGGCAACGGACGTGACATTCAATCAGATCGTCATCGATCAAACTGACCTCAAGGACGTGCAATTCAGTTCCGATGCCCTCAAGGCTGGCCAGTATTTCTGGCGTATTGCGACGGTGGTAACACAAAAGGATGGCAAGCTGGATCAAGGACCATTCAGTGATGTTCAAGCATTCTCCAAATTACCGCCACAAACCTCAGCCACATTTGCTGACTCTGAAGGGAAAGATATTTCCTTTAATTGGGTTGCAGAACCGGGCCAGACTTTCTTGATTCAGATTGCGACTGATCCTGAATTTAAACATATGTATCTGTCACGGGAAACCAGCGATACAGGTTTAAAAATCCCACGCCCTGGTGCGGGACAATACTATATTCGTGTTCGTGCCACGGATCCGGATGGTTACGTCGGTGCATTCTCGTCCACCCAAAAAATCACCATTAAAGCGCGTTGGCTTGATAACTATGGTGAAGCAATCGGCTCAGGTGCAGGCACTGTGGGCACTGGATTTTGATGTGTAAATGATGACTAAAAATGAGATGCCGGTAAAGCGCATTGCCCTGCGCGAGTGGTTCATTCTGAGTTGTTTACTGCTTGTTTTAACGGCATCTCTGGCTTTCACAGACGCCTTGAACCGCATTGATCTGGTGTTTTATGACCATATGATGCAGCTCAATTCGGCCGATGTACGAAATGACATCCTGATTGTTGCAATCGATGATGTTAGCCTCAACGAATTGGGTAAATGGCCGTGGCCCCGCCAGCGGCATGCGGAACTACTCAAAAAAATCAATGCCGCAGCCCCACTTGCCGTCGGCCTTGATATTTTATTTGACGAAGAAGAAGCGCCCAATCCAGATGGTTCTCCGGGTGGCGACCAAGCCTTGGCGGAAGCAATCGCCCAAGGTAAGCATGTCGTACTACCATTGGTGTCGGAAAGCGCAGGTCATGGACTTGATGCCAGCCTTCCTATTCCCCAGCTCGCCAAGGTAGCGGGCCTCGGGCACATCCACATCGAGCTCGATGCGGATGGTGTAGCTCGAAGTGTATTTTTAAGGGAAGGGATACGAGGTCAATGGTGGCCACATTTCGCATTGGCCCTGAAGGATAGCGCTCAACAAATCGTACCTGGCACAGAAAAATACCTCCCCGGAGAACGTCCGCCAACGCTTTTACGCGACAGCAATGCCAAATCCGATGCATGGCAACGAGACTATCAAATGCACATCCCTTTCTCGGGTGGCAATGGACATTTCCAAACCGTGCCCTACGTCTCAGTACTGCGCGGGGAAGTGCCGGCCAGTTTTCTTAAAAACAAATATATTTTAGTCGGCCCCACCGCTGTTGGTATGGCCGATTCTTTTCCCACACCGGTTTCTGGTAACGATGGATTGGTCTCTGGGGTCGAAATCAACGCCAATATTTTGGCAAGCCTCTTAGATCAACGCAGCATCCGCTTCTTGCCGCCGTTGCAGGTCATCGCCTACAACTTGCTCGTACTGATGATGGCCTTGGCGGCTTATCACTTGCTCTCTCCAAGAAAAGCCCTCATCACCACTGGCGTCTTGTTTGTGGGCGCGATTGCAGGTAGCTTTCTGATGATGCGCTTTGCTGGTTGGTGGCTACCCACCTCACCGGTCCTGTGTGCGTTAATCATCGCCTATCCCATTTGGAGTTGGCGCCGCTTAGAAGCTGCCATTCAGTATCTGGGGGAAGAGTTCACGCTTCTGGAGCAAGAGCCGCATCTTTTACCGGAATTTGTCGATGAAGATGATAATCCCACCCCAACATTCACCGACACGTTGGAAAACAGCATCAACGCCATGCGCCTTGCCGCCAATCGCGTACGAGATTTACGTCAGTTTGTGAGCGATAGCCTCGCAAGCTTGCCGGATGCAACCTTAGTGACAACAACCGACGGAAATGTTCTGTTATCCAATCAAGTGGCACGGGCTTACTTTGCAGGATTAGGGATTCCGACGGTGAATGATGCTTTGGTACCGTATCTTTTCGCGCAGATGTCACCGCCGCAAGCAAGTGAACAAACACAGACCAACAGCTTTAGTTGGTGGGATATTCTTGACCTTGCCCACACGACCAGCATGAAACAAGGGATCGAAGTGCGCGATCCCCGGCAACAGGATGTCTTGATTAAAAGTGCCCCCTGCTACAACGCAGACAAAATCCTCGTGGGCTGGATCGTCAGCATCATCAACATCACCGCGATCCGTGCCGCCGAACGCAGCCGAGATGAAACCTTGCATTTCATTTCTCACGACATGCGCGCACCACAAGCCTCTATTTTGGCATTATTAGAAATGCAAAAGGATCCAGATACCGCCTTGCCCACCGCTGAATTTATGTCGCGGATCGAAAAAGCATCGCGGATCACATTGGGTCTGGCAGATAACTTCGTCCAACTCGCACGTGCCGAGTCGCAAGACTATCGGTTTGAAGAGGTCGATTTCCAAAACGTGCTGATCGATGCCACAGAAGAAATGTGGTCGTTAGCAAGAAGCAAACAGATCCGTATCAAAACCGTCATCCCAGACGATGAGTTTCCAGTACGGATAGACCGGTCACTGGTCACACGGGTGCTCACTAACTTGATTTCGAATGCGGTCAAGTACAGTCCTCGAGACACGACCATTACGTGCGAACTCTCAATTGAGCGAGACCTCGCCGATGCGGTCATTATTTGCAGCATCATTGACCAAGGATATGGAATTCCGCGGGCAGAACAAAATAAATTGTTTCAACGGTTTCAACGTTTTAAAACATCGGATCAGCCAAAAAATGATGGCGTCGGGCTTGGTATGGTGTTTGTGAAGGCAGTCATGGACCGTCATCATGCCAAAATTGACTTCGTAAGCGCCCCAAATGAGGGCTCTACCTTCAATCTACGTTTCCCCGCTGCACGAGTTTGAGCTAGATCAACTGACGACATACAAAAAATAATCCGCAGCACGCGCTATAATGTCGACTACTACGTAGGTATCTACAACGCATTACTAACGCACCTATTTGCATGCAACTCACTGCTGTCGGACTCAACCATACGACCGCGCCGCTTTCATTGCGCGAGAAAGTCGCCTTCTCGCCTGAGACTATCGCTCAGGCAGTGGCGGCTGCACGTTCGTGGTTCGGCAACAACAATGCGACCGCATCGCACGGTAACCCGACAGAAGCCGCCATTCTCTCCACTTGCAACCGCACAGAGTTGTATGCCGCGTGTCCCGCCAGCAATCCTGTTGATGCGACCGCCCACTTCTTAGCGGATTATCATCACTTGCCATACGCTGATTTGCGTCCGCATTTGTACACACTGCCTCAAGACAACGCAGTACGTCATGCTTTCCGCGTCGCCTCTGGTTTAGATTCGATGGTATTGGGCGAACCGCAGATCTTGGGTCAGATGAAAGATGCAGTCCGTCAGGCGGAAGCGGCTGGTGGTTTGGGTACTTATCTCCATCAGATGTTCCAACGCACCTTTGCGGTGGCGAAAGAGGTTCGCAGCACAACAGAAATTGGTGCCCATAGCGTCTCGATGGCGGCCGCAGCGGTGCGTTTGTCACAGCGCATCTTTGACAAAATTGCTGATCAGCACATTCTGTTCATTGGTGCAGGTGAAATGATTGAACTCTGTGCGACGCATTTTGCTGCACAGAACCCAAAATCGATCACGATTGCCAATCGTACATTAGAACGCGGCGAGGCATTAGCCCACCGTTTTAATGGTAAAGCGATCCGGCTTGCCGATTTGCCGCAACAATTAGCGCAATTTGACATTATCGTCTCTTGCACCGCGTCGTCCTTACCGATTATTGGGTTGGGCTTGGTTGAGCGTGTCGTGAAAGCGCGTAAGCATCGTCCGGTATTTATGGTCGATCTGGCGGTGCCTCGCGATATCGAGCCAGAAATCGCCCAATTAGATGATGTGTTTTTGTACACCGTTGACGATTTAGGTACCGTCGTACAGTCTGGTCTCGAAAATCGCCAAGCCGCGGTTGCCCAAGCAGAAGCGATTATCGAAACCCGTGTTCAATCCTTCATGCATTGGATTGATGGTCGCGCCATTGTGCCGGTCATTCAAGATTTGCACGAAAGCACCGAACAAGTCCGTATGATGGAACTCGAGCGCGCCCGCAAAATGTTGGCACGTGGCGAAGACATCGATACCGTTCTTGAGGCTTTGTCCAAAGGTATTACCGCAAAATTTTTGCACGGTCCGCAACAGGCCCTGCACCAAGCCAGTGGCGACGAGCGCGCACGTCTGGCAACCCTGCTTCCTCACTTATTCCGCACCAAGCGTTAGCGACGCCCGTCGTTACGCTGTCCGCGTCTGCGCATGATCATTGTCTGGTCATGGCGCAAAGTGGAAGGGCATTCGCCCAACCGACCATCTCTTTTTCTGAATTAAACGACGTATGAAACCATCAATGCTATCGAAGCTAGATCAACTAGCTGAGCGTCTTGACGAAGTTGGCCACTTGCTGATGCAAGAAGGCGCGACCAACGACATGGACGCCTACCGCAAGCTCAATCGTGAGCATGCAGAACTCGAACCGCTCGTCGCTTTGTACAAAAGCTATCAGCAAGCGCAGGCGGATATCGATGAAGCACAGCACATGCTGAGCGATCCCGAAATGAAGGCCTTCGCGCAAGATGAAATCGACGCTGCAAAAGCCACCATGCAAACACTCGAAGGTGATTTGCAAAAGATGCTCTTACCGAAAGATCCTAACGACGAGCGTAATATTCTTCTGGAAATCCGCGCTGGCACGGGTGGCGATGAAGCGGCCCTGTTTGCTGGCGACTTACTCCGGATGTACACCCGTTTTGCAGAACGTAACCGTTGGCAAGTCGAAATGATGTCGGAGTCCGAATCAGAGCTTGGCGGATACAAAGAGGTCATTGTCCGTATCGCAGGCTTGGGGGCGTACTCAAAATTAAAATTTGAATCAGGTGGCCACCGCGTGCAGCGTGTTCCTGCAACCGAAACACAAGGTCGTATCCACACATCTGCTTGTACTGTAGCGGTAATGCCTGAGGCGGACGAGCTCGCCGACGTGGTGATTAATAATGCTGATTTACGTATCGACACCTTCCGCGCCAGCGGTGCGGGTGGTCAGCATATTAACAAAACGGATTCTGCGGTGCGTCTGACACATATCCCAACGGGCATCGTCGTCGAATGTCAGGATGGACGTAGTCAACATCAAAATAAAGCGCAAGCGATGCGCGTCTTAGCGACACGGATCATGGACGGTCAGTTACGCGAAAAACAAGCGAAAGAAGCCGCTACGCGTAAGAGCCTCATTGGCTCCGGAGACCGAAGCGAACGAATCCGCACCTATAACTATCCGCAAGGTCGTATGACGGATCACCGCATCAACCTGACGTTATACAAACTCGATTTCATCATGGATGGCGATTTGACAGAACTCAGTAATGCGCTCATCGCAGAACACCAAGCAGAATTATTAGCGGAACTTGGTGACGATTAAGCCATCCAACCAATCATGACTGATCCTGCCAGCGCTTCACGATCGCTTTTACGCATTTTTGTGAAAAAACGTGTAAGCTGGCATCCGCTCTTACATTCCGGACGAATTTCATGCAATCCTCGAAACCTGTACTCCTTGGCATCGCCGCATTTTGCATTAGTTTAATCGGTGCTGCACTTTATTTGCAGATCGTTGAACACATGCTGCCTTGTCCGCTGTGCGTGTTACAACGCTACGCTTTTATCGCCATTGCCATTTTCTGTTTGATCGGCGCCGCCATGCCACGTGGAACCCGCCGCATCAGCGTCGGACTGGCGACGGTGTCCGCGCTGTCAGGGATTGGCGTTGCAGCAAAACATTTATACGTATTGGCAAATCCTGGACTCTCATGTGGTATTGATCCGCTCGAAACGGGTTTGAATAAAATCGTTCTGGCAAGCTGGTGGCCCACTTTGTTCCGTGCAGACGGCTTGTGCGAAACACCCTATCCACCTACTTTGGGCTTATCCATTCCTGCCTGGTCGATGATCGGGTTTGTACTGGTTGGCATCACACTCGTCTTTTTGTTTTTTACCCGTGAAAAAACCGGGATGTTTGGGAAACACCGTTAATGGAAGCGTGGCAGCACGATCACCTCACCATCGCTGATGTCGAACGCGTTTCTCCGTTAGAGAAATTAGAGACGCGAATCTTGTTGATGACGGTCACCGGACTAACGCGAATTCAACTGATCACGCAGTCTGACTATCTCCTCTCCCCTGAGCAAGGTCTTGCTCTCCAAACGCTCATTCAACGCCGCCTTGATGGAGAACCCATCGCTTATCTAACGGGTGAGCGTGAGTTTTTTGGTTTGCCGTTGTTGACGTCGCCTGCTGTGCTTATCCCCCGTGCGGATACTGAACTGTTGGTGGAACTCGCGCTCAGCCACACCCCCAATCAGGCAAAGGTACTGGATATGGGAACAGGCTCAGGTGCCATCGCCATCGCCATCGCACATACCCGCCCCGACCTCCAAGTTACTGCACTCGACATCAGCGCAGATGCATTAGCCATCGCGAGAGCCAATGTTGCTCGCCATGTGCCAGATCGTGTGCGCCTGATACAGAGTGACTGGTATAGCGGTGTTGATGGCTTCGTGTTTGATACGATCGTGAGCAATCCACCCTACATCGTGAAAGACGATCCGCATCTCTCACAAGGCGACCTACGTTTTGAACCGATCAACGCATTGACAGATCATGCGGATGGTCTCAGTGCTTACCGAACCATCATTGCCAACGCGCCCCAACATCTCGTTCACGAGGGATGGTTGCTGATGGAGCACGGCTATCACCAAGCAGAAGATGTACGCGAACTGCTCTCTGGACACGGTTTTGTACACGTACAAAGCTGGCGTGATTTGGCGGGGATTGAACGGGTATCTGGCGGACAATGGGTCAAATAAAAAAAACGACTGCCAAGATCACTTGCAGTCGCTTTTTTCGGTCGTAAGAAACGTTGATCAGTTGGCCTGCTAATTTAGCGCGCACCAAGTGGAATCGATGAACCTGCCGATTTTTTGGCATCCTTCGCCGCTTTTTTCTCTTTGGGTGAGAGCAATGCCTGCTTTTTTACTTCTTTATTGGTCTTAGTTACTTTACTCATGCTATTGCTCCTGGTAGACGCCTGCGAATGCGGGTGTTACCTCAGTATAGGCGATGAAGACCTCTACGATGCATATTTAAATTCAAGACCTCCAGAGAAGGCGCTACTTCACCTGCTGCTTATTCAACTTTCTTGCCAACGTTCGGCGATGCATGCCTAATCGCCTTGCGGCTTCAGAAATATTAAAATCAACCTCCACCAACACCTCGTGAATGCGCTCCCACTCCAGTGTTTTGATCGACGTTGAACGGTTCGTTAACTCAGGCTCGGACACACCCGCCACATGGCCAAAGGCGGCTTCAATATCATCCGTGTTAGACGGTTTCGCCAAGTACTGACACGCACCCAACTTCACGGCCTCGACTGCCGTAGCGATACTAGCAAAGCCCGTCAGCACGACAATGAGCATGGTGGGGTCGTGCTTATTGAGCATCTGCACGCAAGCGAGACCCGACGCTGCACCATTGAGTTTCAAATCAACCACGGCATAGCGTGGCGAATGCTTGCTTAATAAGTCTGCCGTATCCTCAAGATTGGCAGCGTGAATGACCGTATAACCCCGCCGTTCAAAAGAACGTGCAAGTGTACGAGCGAAAGCAGTATCGTCCTCGACTATCAATAGCAGACGATTTTCCGACATCATTGTGTTTTCCCTTAAAGCATAATTGCCGAGAGTGGCAAGCCAATTTTTACTGTTGCACCGCCATCTTCGCGATTACGCGCCGACACCGATCCCCCCAATTTACGTGCGACATTGACGACAAAGAAAATACCCAGCCCACTTCCCGGGCGTCCTTTTGTCGATTGATAGGGTTGGCCCAGTTTTTCCAAAATCTCTGGTAAAAATCCGGGACCACGATCAGTCACCACAATATTGAGCGTGTTATCTTGACGCGACACGGTCAGACTGACCCATTGTGGTGAAGCCTCAAGCGCATTATCTAACACATTGCAGATCATCTGCTTTAACGCGGAATCAAACACAACAGGCACATCTTCTTCGATGTGATTTTCAAAGAGGAAGGTCGTAATAGGACGCGTCGTTTTGAAATCATCAGCGAGGTGGTTTAAGAAGGTATTCAGGGTCGTTTTCACCGACGATTCACCCCGCGCTTCTCCCGCTGACAACAAGACACTGCTCACGATACTTTTGCATCGCTGGAGCTGTCGTTGCATCTCATTGATTTCTTCCAACAACTCTGGATTTTTACTGAACTCCGGCATGCGACGCCAGTCACCAACAATTACCGATAATGTGGCTAAAGGCGTGCCTAATTCATGCGCCGCACCTGAGGCAAGCAAACCCATTTTAACGATATGCTCTTCTTCCGTTGCATGCTGCCTTAACGCGGCAAGCTGTGCGTCGCGGCTACTCAAATTGCCGTTAATGCGCGTCAAAAAGAAGACCAATAAGGCTGCATTGACTAAAAAGCAGACGATCACACCATCTTGATATAAGCCGGGCATGCTGTCTGCATGTTCGGGTGGCAAGACCAAGGGGTAATAAAAAATCGATAAACCAAAAAGACAAACGCTGGTGATAGCGACAATCAACCACGTCGACCATGCTTCAAGCAATACTGCACTCAAAATCACTTGCAACAAGTACAAAAAGGCAAAGGGATTACTGGTGCCGCCCGACAAATAAAGCTGCATCGTCAAAATGCTGACATCGACCAACAGGGCAAGGAATAATTCTTTGTTCGAGACTTTGATTTCTTCATGCCAACGCAAATGACTGGCAATATTGAACGCGATTAATGCCGCGAGTACATATGAAATCTGTAATAGCGGGAGCTTGATATCAAAAACAAGAATAGCCAAAGCAATGGTGGATACCTGCCCGAGCATCGCAATCCATCGCAACTGAATCAGCTGGAGCATATTTTTATGCCCTGCTGAACTCTCGTAGTCAGATGCCGCATACAGAACGCGTTTTTGTTGCGTCTGTATCTCGTGCTCGCGTGTCTGACGTGCCGGATTCACAGTCATTCGTGCCTCTCCCATTGATGCTTCTTCATCGGTCTGTCTACTCGCACGGCGAAATGCGCCGTGCGACGTGCTATGTTAACAGACTATCGAGAGTTGGGCTCTGTCGCTTGCAATCGCAAACGACGATCATCGCGGCGAACATAGACAAATGCAGCGATAACCATTAATGCCAAGGCGTACCACGTGACGGCATACACCAAATGATTATTATGAAAAGCAATGACCGTCAGCCCCGGCACTGGGTAATCCGTCGGTTCAACTGTAGAGGATGTCGTTGCTGGAGAAAGACGTTCCTGATCAACAAAGAATGGTGCCGCCTGTGCCACATGGTGAGACTCAGAGAGCGCCTGAATATCTCTCGAGAACCAATGTTGCGTCGATGGTTCATTGTGACGTAAAAACCCACCATTGGGTTCACTCATGCGTAACAAGCCTTGCACCGACACACTCGCCTTATCATCAGCGTCTACGGGGGCTTTTTCAGGCTGATACTGCGACGCCATACTCGTTGGAATATAGCCACGGTTGATCCAGACGGTTTCACCGTTGGGCTGCCGCAAGGGCGTCATGACCCAAAACCCACTTCCGAGCTCTGTCGATGCTTGTACAAGACTGGTCGCGCGGTAGTCATACGCCCCTTGCAATTGCACGTGACGATATTCATCCTGTGCGGCAGTCACCAACGCCCACTGCGTCGCAGAAGGAACCGCCACTGCAGGCGCATGCACGCGTTGATCGACGCGCTGTATCAAATCCAGTTTCCATTGCAAGCGTTTCACTTGCCACGTACCAAGTGCAGCGAAGCCCACAAACAACAACCCCGCGCAGATTGCAAGAAAGACTCTCACAACGCTGGAGCGGGGTTGAGAAACATCGACCGCCGCCGCGTGGGCTGCGGCAGTCGGATGGTTCATTGGCTCAATCATGACATGCCAGGCATTTTCTTCATGTCTTTTTCAACGGGTACTGCACGAATCGATTCAGGGACAGTTTCGTGGTCCATACCAGGCATCATGTTGTGATTCAAGTGATACATGACCCACAAAGAACCACTCATCATGATCACAACCACCATCGTTGTGAACAATAAAGCCAACATTGTCCAGCCGCCTTCGGATTTCGAATTCATGTGCAAGAAATAAATCATATGCACAACGATTTGCACCGCAGCCAAAGCTAACAATACAAAACCAGTGGTGCTCGACTTATCAAACACTTTACCCATCACCAACCAGAACGGAATCACTGTCAGCAATACCGCTAAAACAAAACCGGTGGCGTAGCTCTTCAGACTGCCGTGATCTGCGTGGTCGTGACCATGGTGATCATCATGGTGGCCATGGGCCGCGTGGTCGTGGTGTGCGCTCATGGCAGAACTCCCATCAAGTAGACAAAGGTAAAGACGCCAATCCAGACAACGTCAAGAAAGTGCCAGAACATCGATAAGCACATCAGACGACGGCGATTTTCGTGGGTTAATCCATGACGCTTCAATTGGAATAACAAGGTCACCAGCCACACGATACCAAAGCTGACGTGCAAGCCGTGCGTGCCAACCAAAGCAAAGAAGGACGTCAAGAAACCACTACGTTGTGGGCCTGAGCCTTCCATGATCAGGTGAACAAACTCGTACAGCTCGAAATAAATAAAGCAAGCACCTAACAAACCGGTCACTGCCAACCAGATCATTGTGTTACGCAAACGATCCTTTTGCGATTCCAGCATGGCGAAACCGTACGTAATCGATGACAACAGCAGCAATGATGTATTCAGACCAACCAAAGGCAAGTCAAAAATTTCAGCACCTGTTGGGCCGCCTGCGTAGTTGCGACCCAATACCGCGTAGGCAGCAAACAAACAAGCGAACACCAAACAGTCACTCATCAGGTATAACCAGAAACCCAACATCGTGCCGTTTTCTGGATGGTGTTCCAGAACAAAGTAGCGGGAGCCGGAAGTCGCGCCCGTCGCGTTATGAGTAGAAGTAGATGTATTAGACATGGCTAGCTAACAAACGTGTGCGTTCTGCTTCAGTACGGGCGACTTCGTCGGCCGGAATGTAGTAATCGCGGTTGTAATTAAATGTATGAGTAATGATGGCGGCCATCATCGCGATAAACGCGATACCAGCAGGCAACCACATTTGCCAGATCAATGCGAAACCAACTGCCGCACTCAGACCAGCGATAATCACGCCAGCGCCAGTGTTCTTTGGCATATGAATCGCAACGAAGCCATCGGTAGGACGCTCATACTTATTGCTCTTCATATCAGCCCATGTATCGATATCATGCACTTTTGGTGTGAAGGCAAAGTTGTAAGCAGGTGGTGGCGACGATGTCGACCATTCCAGCGTACGACCGCCCCATGGATCACCAGTGAAATCACGCAGGGATTCGCGACGCATGAAGCTCACGCCCAACTGAATCACGAAGCAAGCGATACCCAAAGCAATCAACGCTGCACCGAACGCTGCGATCTGGAACCAGATCTGCAACGATGGATCTTCGAAGTGGCTCAGACGACGAGTCACACCCATCAAACCCAGTACATACAATGGCATGAACGCGAAGTAGAAACCAATCGTCCAGAACCAGAAGGAGCATTTACCCCAGAACGCGTCGAGCTTGTAACCGAATGCTTTCGGGAACCAGAAGTTAATACCAGCAAACGTTCCAAATACGACACCACCGATAATCACGTTATGGAAGTGAGCGATCAAGAACAAACTGTTGTGCAATACAAAGTCAGCAGGAGGAACCGCCAACAACACGCCGGTCATACCACCGATAACGAAGGTCACCATAAAGCCCATCGTCCACAACATCGGTACTTCGAAGCGGATACGACCACGGTACATCGTGAACAACCAGTTGAAAATCTTCGCGCCGGTTGGGATCGAAATAATCATCGTCGTGATCCCGAAGAACGAGTTAACACTCGCACCAGAACCCATCGTGAAGAAGTGATGCAACCATACTAAGTAAGACAGGATGGTAATAACGACCGTCGCGTACACCATGGAGGTGTAACCAAACAGACGCTTGCTGCTGAATGTCGATACGATTTCAGAGAACACACCAAAAATCGGCAAGACCAGGATGTACACCTCTGGGTGACCCCAGATCCAGATCAAGTTCACGTACATCATGGAGTTACCACCCATGTCGTTCGTGAAGAAGTTCGTACCAAAAACGCGATCCAGAGACAACATCGCCAACACTGCAGTCAACACAGGGAAAGCAGCAACAATCAATACGTTAGTACACAACGCAGTCCATGTGAACACTGGCATCTTCATCATTGTCATGCCAGGTGCACGCATCTTGATGATCGTCACAATCAGGTTCACACCCGAAAGCAAGGTCCCGACACCGGCAATCTGTAATGACCAGATATAGTAATCAACCCCCACATCCGGACTACCGAGAATGCCTGACAGTGGTGGGTAAGCCAACCAGCCTGTACGTGCAAATTCACCCACAAACAAGGACGCCATCACCAATACGGCACCGAAGGTCGTCATCCAGAAGCTGAAGTTATTCAGGAACGGGAAAGCAACGTCACGTGCGCCGATCTGCATCGGTACCACGTAGTTCATCAAACCAGTCACAAATGGCATCGCCACGAAGAAAATCATGATGACGCCGTGTGCGGTAAACACTTGGTCATAGTGATGCGGTGGCAGAAAGCCGTGTGAATCACCGAATGACATTGCTTGTTGTGCACGCATCATCAATGCATCGGCAAAACCGCGCAGCAGCATCACGATACCGAGAATCATGTACATGATACCGATGCGTTTATGATCGATACTGGTGAACCAGTTGCGCCACAACACACCCCACATACGGAAGTAAGTCAGTGCGCCTAATAAAGTGATCCCGCCCAATGCAACCATGGCAAAGGTTGCCAGCAAGATCGGCTCATGGAAGGGAATTGCATCCCAGCTCAGACGGCCGAATATCAGCTTAGTCATATCAATTTGATCAAACATTATTTTTTCCCACTAGTAATTGACGGCGTGGTACATACATCAGCATCAAGAGCGCGCCCGTTACGCTGATTTTGCGCCAGCAAGGCAAGACCTTTTACTTCGCTGTTTTTTGCAGTTTTGACGTTCATATCGCTCGCCATCAACTGATCCATACACACCTGATCTTCCGCAACGCAACGATTCACGATTGCATGAAACAGATCTGCATCAACGGTACCGAAATGACGCACCGGATCTTTGATACTTGGCTGCTCTAATTGCAGATAATCAGCGCGCTTGAGTGCACGTGTGTCTGCTTTCGCTGCTGCTACCCAATTGTCAAAGTCCTGCTGGTTCATACCGTGGAACTTGAATTTCATGTCAGAGAAACCCGCACCACTGTAGTTGGCGGAGAAGCCTTCGTAGACACCTGCCTTATTGATAACTGCATGTAATGCTGTCTGCATACCTGGCATCGCATAGATCTGACCTGCCAACGCTGGGATGTAGAACGAGTTCATCACAGAAGACGCGGTAATCTTGAAGTTAACAGGGACGTCAACAGGCACAGCCAATTCGTTGACTGTTGCAATGCCTTGCTCTGGGTAAATGAATAACCATTTCCAATCCAGCGCCACAACCTCAACTTCAATCGGTTTGACGTTTGCAGGAATCGCACGATGTTCGTCCAATCGAGACAACTTTCGATATGGATCAAGTGTATGCGTGGAAATCCAGGTTATCGTACCCAAAGCGATGATGATTAACAACGGTGCGCCCCAGATCACCAACTCCAACATCGTGGAGTGATCCCAGTCGGGTTCGTAGGCAGCCTCGGTATTGCTGTGGCGATAACGCCATGCAAAAAAGAGAGTGAGTGCTATCACCGGAACGATGATAATCAGCATCAATATTGTCGATACAACAATGAGCTTGCTCTGTTGTGCGGCAATATCACCAAACGGATTTAACACAATCGTGTCACATCCAGCCAACAGCGCGAAGCATAAGAGCATCAGTCCGCGCCGCAAGAGTAGGGAAATCATCATAAAAATTCCAATTTAGGCTAAGTTTTATGTTAAGGTACATCAACTGACTAGCATTAGCGATTGGACGTTTTGTCCTACCTTAGCAAAGTTATATCTGCGAGGGTTACCTGGCGTCCATCGATCAGACCATAACTACGAGAGACGACTATGCCAAGTATCAGCCACCACGGTGACCATAACACCGAATTCCCCCTCCGTTCCAACACGGGTTCGACTAAAAATACCAAAGAAGACCATTCAACGATTGCGCCGGGTGAGATTGCGATCGGCGTGGTCATTGGGCGAGCGTCAGAGTATTTTGACTTTTTCGTCTACGCAATTGCTTCTGTCTTAGTCTTCCCGTCGGTGTTTTTCCCATTTGCACCACGACTTGAAGGCACGCTGTACGCATTCACTATATTTTCTTTCGCGTTTCTTGCAAGGCCTTTTGGAACAGTCATCTTCATGACCATCCAGCACCATCTCGGTCGTGAGGCCAAATTGACGATGGCACTGGTGCTACTCGGCTTCTCAACAGCTGGTATTGCATTTTTACCTACCTATAAAAGCTTAGGTGCTACTGCGATTATCATTTTGTCAATGCTTCGAATCGGTCAGGGTGTCGCGCTCGGTGGTGCATGGGACGGCTTGCCTTCTCTTTTGGCACTTAATGCACCACAAAACAAACGCGGTTGGTACGCTATGCTGGGGCAACTCGGAGCACCGATCGGCTTTATGCTGGCGGGCACCATCTTTGCCTTCCTGATTTCCAACGTTTCAGCCGACGATTTTCTCGTCTGGGGCTGGCGCTATCCATTCTACGTGGCTTTTGCGATTAACGTTGTCGCCCTCTTTGCGCGCCTGCGTCTCGTCTCTACCAACGAGTACGCACGCCTCTTGGATGAACGTGAGCTTGAACCAACAAAAGTGACGGATTTAGTCTCGTCGCAAGGACGCAACGTACTGATTGGTGCCTTGGCAGCACTGGCGAGTTACGCTTTGTTCCATTTAGTCACCGTCTTCCCACTGTCGTGGATTACGCTGTATTCGCCACGCTCATTGAGTAGCTTCTTATATCTCCAAGTGGGCGGTGCAGCGCTGATGGCAGTGGCGGTGATTGTATCGGGTCTGATCGCTGATCGCTTTGGTCGCCGTAACACGCTGGGCACTCTGGCACTGATGATTGCGGTACTCAGCGGCTTTGTCCCGACCTTGTTGGATGGTGGAGAAAGTGGTCAAAATCTGTTCATCTTGCTGGGTTTTGTCTTACTTGGTCTCTCCTACGGCCAAGCAGCAGGTGCAGTGACCGCTAATTTCGCCGCAAAATATCGCTACACTGGCGCGGCGTTGACCTCCGATCTGGCATGGCTGGTCGGTGCTGGATTTGCACCGCTGGTGGCGCTGGGTCTGTCTTCCCACTTTGGTTTAGAGTATGTAAGTCTCTACTTACTCTCCGGTGCAGCTTGCTCGCTCGCGGCGTTGAGTCTGAACCGTGCACTAGAGATTCGAGATTAACTTGGGACTCACTCGAAACGACAGTGCAAGCATGACGAGTATGTGAATGCAAGGAAACATCGATCAACAAGGCGTGTCAGGCAATGTGTCGTTGCTTTACACGCTTTTTTTATACGCCCGTCCGACATCATTGACCTCAACTCCCCGCTACATTGCGATCAGACAAATGCTGAGTAACACGCTGCAAAAGACTATAAATATAAAAAAGACAATATCATGACGTTGACTTTCGACACGTCAACGTCATGATATTTTTATTCTCGTACCCGCACTCTCCCTCGCTGTCAAGACTGGCGCAAATACACAAATTGCGTATCATCTGCGCCTTGATTGCTTTTTATTGTCTGGATTTATGCTGCCTTCGATTGAACAAAGACTCGCCTTAGAACTCGCTGCTAAGCCAGTTCAGGTTGCTGCTGCCGTTGCCTTGCTGGATGAAGGTGCAACGGTTCCGTTTATTGCCCGTTACCGTAAAGAAGTCACCGGCGGCCTGGATGATACCCAATTGCGCTTACTGGAAGAGCGTTTGCGTTATCTGCGCGAATTGGAAGACCGTCGCGCTGCGATCGTGGCTTCGATCGAAGAACAGGGCAAGATGACCCCGGCTTTGCTCGACGTAATTACCCACGCAGAAGACAAAACACGTCTGGAAGATCTTTATCTTCCTTACAAACCTAAACGCCGTACCAAAGCGCAAATCGCCGTCGAAGCGGGCTTGTTACCACTTGCCGATGCCTTACTCGCTAATCCTTTATTAACACCAGAAACAGAAGCCGCCGCTTATATTAAGCCGGCCTTTACGACGGACAATGGGGATAATCCCGGTGTGCCAGATGCCAAAGCCGCGCTGGACGGTGCCCGTCAGATTCTGATGGAACGCTTCGCCGAAGATGCGACCCTGTTGCAATCCTTGCGTGAATATCTCAACGACCATGGCGTTGTGGAATCGAAAGTGGTTCCGGGTAAAGAAGAAGCAGGCGAGAAGTTTGCCGACTATTTCGATTATTCCGAAACACTCAGCACCATCCCATCCCACCGCGCCCTCGCCTTGTTCCGTGGTCGTCGCGAAGAGATGCTGACCGTCACCTTGCGTCTCGACAGTGAAGAAGAAAAACCAACGTGGGCATCGCCATTAAATCCTTGCGAAAGCCGCATCGCAGCTCACTTTGGCATCAGTCAAAAAGAACGTCCCGCGGACAAATGGCTGATCGATACCGTGCGCTGGGCATGGCGTGTCAAAGTCTTTATGCATCTCGATACGGAGCTCATGGGTAAATTGCGTGAGCAGTCTGAGATCGAAGCGATCAATGTGTTTGCCCGCAACCTGAAAGATTTATTGCTGGCAGCACCTGCCGGTCCACGCGCGACCATGGGTCTGGATCCTGGTTTGCGTACTGGCGTTAAAGTAGCTGTCGTCGACGCTACTGGCAAAGTCATGGAATACGCCACTATTTATCCGCACCAGCCACGTAATGACTGGGATGGCTCCTTGCACGTCTTAGCGCAACTCGCTGCAAAATATAATGTGTCGCTGATCTCGATTGGTAACGGCACCGCTTCGCGTGAAACCGATAAGCTCGCGCAGGATCTGATTAAGCTCAAACCTGAGTTAAAGCTGACCAAAATTGTGGTATCCGAAGCAGGTGCGTCGGTCTATTCCGCATCTGAATTTGCATCGAAAGAATTGCCAGACCTCGATGTCTCCATCCGTGGTGCGGTATCAATCGCTCGTCGATTGCAAGACCCGTTGGCAGAGCTGGTGAAAATTGACCCGAAATCCATCGGTGTCGGTCAATATCAGCATGATGTCAGCCAAAGCCAACTCGCTCGTTCGCTCGACGCTGTCGTCGAAGATTGCGTCAATGCGGTGGGTGTGGATGTGAATACGGCTTCAGCGCCTTTATTGGCGCGGGTATCAGGTTTGTCATCGAGTGTGGCGCAAAGCATTGTTCATTTCCGCGATGCCAAAGGGATGTTCACTTCCCGCGCTGACTTACGTTCGGTTCCCCGTCTCGGCGATAAAACCTTCGAGCAAGCAGCAGGCTTTTTGCGCATTATGAACGGTAATAATCCGCTCGATGCCTCAGCAGTTCACCCAGAATCGTATCCGGTCGTTGAAAAAATTCTGGCGGATATCAAAAAAGACGTCAAAGGCGTGATTGGTGATAGCAGCTTATTAAAATCACTGAATCCAGCGAAGTATGCCGATGAAAAATTTGGTATTCCAACCATTACTGACATCATTAAAGAATTAGAAAAGCCTGGTCGCGATCCACGTCCAGAATTCACGACTGCCACCTTCAAAGAAGGCGTCGAAGAAATCAAAGATTTGCGCCCAGACATGATTTTGGAAGGCGTCGTGACGAACGTCGCAGCATTCGGTGCGTTCGTCGATATCGGCGTCCATCAAGACGGATTGGTTCATATTTCTGCGCTCTCTCATACCTTCGTTAAAGATCCGCACACCGTTGTGAAAGCGGGTCAGGTCGTGAAGGTGAAAGTCTTGGAAGTGGATGTCAAACGCCAACGTATTGCACTGACAATGCGTCTGACCGATGCTGCGCCACAAGCTGGCAGCAAGCCAGAACAACGCGGTGATCGCAATGACGCAAAACGTCTCAATCAGCATCGCGCACAGACACAAACCGCGCCAGCAGGTAACGCGATGGCTGCCGCTTTTGCAAAACTGCGCGGCTAACATCACGCCCTGAGCGTCATGAAAAACCGGAGCAATGCCTCCGGTTTTTTTCGTCTAAGAAATACCGTAACGTCCCACTGTCCCAATTTGCAACAGTGTGTACCACCGTTCTGCTCCGACTTGTCACAGTATGTACATGGCGTTATTTGCCTCCGTGCAAAGTTCCTTCTCATTGCCCTCGTACACGCTTCACGGTGCAGCGCAACATCCACCATGGCACAGGGTTTGCTCAATAGGTCGTGTGCAACAGCACGATTAACCACCATAACGACATTACGGAGACAACCACCATGAACATGGCAGACATCAGCAAACTGGGTATCAGCAATCCTTTCAAAAACCGTTACGACAATTTTATCGGCGGCAAATTTGTGGCCCCAGTGAAAGGCGATTATTTTGCCAATATCAGCCCTGTCATTGGCAAAGCGTTTTGCGAAGTGGCACGTTCCACTGCGGAAGATATCGAGTTGGCGTTAGATGCGGCGCATGCTGCTAAAGCGGCATGGGGCACAACCTCCGCTGCCGACCGCGCCAATATTCTGAATAAAATTGCGGACCGCATGGAAGCCAATTTGAGTTTGCTAGCGACTGCTGAAACCATCGACAATGGCAAACCAATCCGCGAAACCATGGCCGCCGATATTCCACTGGCTATTGATCATTTCCGCTATTTTGCTGGCTGCATTCGTGCGCAAGAAGGTTCGGTTTCTCAAATCGATGAGACCACGTTTGCGTACCACATCCAAGAGCCTCTTGGCGTCGTCGGACAGATCATCCCATGGAATTTCCCTATCCTGATGGCGGTCTGGAAACTCGCGCCAGCATTGGCAGCCGGTAACTGTGTCGTGCTCAAACCCGCAGAGCAAACACCCGCCTCTATCATGGTCTTGATTGAGCTGATTCACGACCTGTTACCAGCGGGCGTGGTCAACGTTGTCAATGGCTTTGGCTTGGAAGCAGGTAAGCCACTCGCATCAAGCAAGCGTATTGCGAAAATCGCCTTTACCGGCGAGACCGGCACTGGCCGTCTTATCATGCAATATGCCGCGCAAAATCTGATTCCTGTCACACTCGAACTGGGCGGTAAATCACCCAATATTTTCTTTGAAGACGTCATGGACAAAGACGATGCGTTCTTTGATAAATGTCTTGAAGGCTTCGCCATGTTTGCACTCAATCAAGGTGAAGTCTGTACCTGCCCTTCCCGCGTGTTGATTCAAGAATCGATCTACGAGCGCTTCATTGAACGCGCCATTAAACGCGTTGCCGCTATCAAGCAAGGTAGCCCACTCGATGCGACAACAATGATCGGTGCACAGGCATCGCAAGAGCAATTAGAAAAAATTCTGTCCTATTTGGATATCGGCAAACAGGAAGGCGCTGAAGTATTGATCGGTGGCGCGCGCAAAGCCATGGGCGGCGATCTGGAAACAGGCTTTTATGTTCAGCCAACGATCTTTAAAGGCCACAACAAAATGCGTATCTTCCAAGAAGAAATTTTTGGACCGGTCGTATCAGTGACAACCTTCAAAGATGAGGCTGAAGCGCTCGCCATTGCGAATGACACCTTGTACGGTCTCGGTGCTGGCGTGTGGACACGGGATGGCTCACGTGCATTCCGTGTTGGTCGTGGCATTCAGGCAGGTCGGGTTTGGACGAATTGCTATCACCTGTATCCCGCACATGCTGCTTTCGGCGGCTACAAGCAATCCGGTATCGGACGTGAAAATCACAAAATGATGCTGGATCACTACCAACAAACGAAAAACTTGTTGGTGAGCTACAGTCCAAACGCGCTTGGGTTCTTCTGATCGAATAGATCGAAGAGACAACCATGCCACTGGTTTACTCGTCTGCGCGATCGCTACTGTCGCGCAGACGGGATTCCAGTGGTTCGCATGCAGCCTCATCCGAGCGTCAAATTCAACAATGAAGCCCCGACCATGACTCAACCGGTATTACACCCCGCATTACCTCGCGTCCTTGGTACACCCGAAGCCATTGCGTTTCTTCAACAATTGCAAACCAAACACGGTGCACTCTTATTTTTTCAATCCGGTGGCTGTTGCGACGGTAGCGCCCCACTATGTTACGCGCAGAATGATTTTCAGATCAGCGATCAAGACATACTCTTAGGCGAGATCAACGGGGCACCGTTTTACATGAGCCCAAAACAATTCGAATACTGGAAACATACCCAATTAATCATCGATCTCGTTGATGGCATGGGTGGTATGTTTTCTTTGGATAACGGCACAGGAAAACGCTTTTTGACGCGTTCTCGACTGTTTAGCGATGAGGAATACGCCCAGCTCGAAGCGATCAGCGCCAGCTAAACCTGACTGAATGACGGTTGGATCACTGCCGTCGTTTCAATTCAGTTTCTTGCGATAGATCGTATTTCGCGATACCCCTAATGCACGGGCTGCCGCAGATACGTTCCCATCATTTGCTGCAAGCGCACGTTGAATGAGGTCTCGCTCGACTTCATTCATCGTTGCAACAACAGGGACCGAGGTTACCGTAGCGTGATCCGTCAGAGAGGTAGATGCCGTCGCTGGGTAGGTCGGTGCCATCTCCACGATGTCATCCAAAAAATCATCAGGTAAATGTTCCATCCGGATTTCGCGTTCATCTCCAGCCATCAATATCGCAGTCCGTAACAGGTTGCTGAGTTGACGGAAATTACCCGGCCAGTGGTGTGCATGAAACAAGGTCATCACTTCAGGATGCAATGTGTAACTTACGCCATTGCTTTCTGTTTGCAAAATTTTGGCCACGACGATATCGAGGTCACTACGCTCACGTAATGCGGGTAAGCGCACCACCAGACCATTAAGACGATAGTACAAATCGTCTCGGAACTCGCCACGGGCAATCATGTCGCGTAAATGACGATTCGTCGCACAGATCACGTCAACGTTGACAGGGATCGATTTGCTACTACCTAACGGTGTCACCATGCGCTCTTGCAACACGCGTAACAAGCGCGCTTGCAGGCTGAATGGCATATCGCCGATTTCATCTAAAAATAACGTGCCACCGTTGGCTTGTAAAATTTTTCCGATGTTCCCTTTTTTCCGTGCGCCAGTAAAGGCACCATCTTCATAACCAAACAATTCAGCTTCGATCAAGGTCTCGGGGATCGAGGCGCAATTAAGCGCGACAAACGGTGCGGCATGTCGTGGCGAGTCATTATGGATTGCCTGCGCCAGTAATTCTTTGCCAGTCCCCGTTTCGCCAGTAATCAAAATCGAAATACCTCGGCCGATGACTTTCCGTATTTTTTCGATACTCCGCGCCACTTGTTGGTCTCCGGTATCGAGGTAATTTAAACTCGATAAACGTGGCTGGGATTTCAGCTCTGGGATCACCGTTGGCGAAGCAGGTCTCGCATTGTGCAATGCATGCTGATACACCGACGGCGACGGGCGCATGTCGCTACATTTCGCATACACCTTCACACCGTTGTGTAAGCACAGTTGCAGTAAGCCTGGCGTGGCGGTTCGGTGGTGGTCGATACAGGCCGAAATGGGCATACCAAAGAGAGAGCTAAACGTATGCGCTTGTAATGCCGATGCCGACATGCCAATCTGAAATAAGCCACTGCGGCTCGCTGAGATAAACCGTCCGTCTGGTGTAAAACATACGATCCCTTCCATGAGGGTGCCGAGGAATTCTGGACGGCTATGAAAATGAATTTTAACCGCCCCTTGGAAGGCTTCATTAAATAATTGATTTTCAATCATCTGCGCCGACATCCGCACCAATGCTAAGGTGTGCCGCTGAAAGTGATGATGATCTCCCGTCACATCGAGGACACCAATCATGGCCCCTCTTGCATCAAAAATAGGCGCGGCTGAACACGTCAAAAAATTGTTTGCCAGCATGTAATGTTGATCCGCATGGACAACAGTCGGGCAGGCACTGGCAATCGCTGTACCGATCGCGTTCGTCCCTTTACTTTGCTCTGACCACGCCACGCCGGGGCTCAACGCGACTTGGTCTGCCTTGGCTAAAAAATCAGCATCGCCGAGCGTATGTAAAATTTGACCATGCGTGTCGGTTAATACGATCATATGATGCGTATTAATGATCTGCTCGTAGAGATTTTCCATGACTGGCACAGCATGGCTATGAAGCAAACGGTTTTGCTCTAACAGCAATGAAAATTTCTCTTTGCTCGCGGGTTCATAGTCAGGCATGGCTTCACGCGTCACGCCATAGGCAGCCGATCGCTCGTGCGCTTGTAGAATCTGGGTACTGGCATCCACGATTGTGGAAGTGGATGACAAATTGACACCCATTGATTGCGCAAGCTCACTTGGCGCATGGTGGTTTCCCAGCTGCTGCATTGATGTCTCCTAGGCAATTGTGCCCCTATATTGGAGCATCTCTGGTCGTGAATGCCGTCTGTGGTTGATGGTCGCTTTGCATTGACCTCATCAACAGTTAATGTACCACCCTTTCTTATCGCACAGTGCGCTCTTTGGAGTGGTTGGACACGTTGCAATCATGTAATTTAGATAACATTACACGCACCGTAGAGGGCTATTTTGTCTTTTCCACTTGCCAGTTCGAGGTTTGCGGTAGGAGACGACATCAGATTTCTCTTTCCACTATAATGTCGAGATTCGTTTTATAAGGAAGAGTGCCATGAGCGACGTTCAAAGCTGGATCAAAGAAACCGTAACCCAAAACCCTGTAGTGCTGTTCATGAAGGGAACTGCCCAATTCCCACAATGCGGCTTTTCTGGTCGTGCAGTACAGTTGTTGAAAACCTGCGGCGTACAGAGCCTGGTCACCATCAACGTGCTCGAAGACCCAGAAGTACGCCAAGGCATCAAAGACTACTCTAACTGGCCAACAATTCCGCAGTTGTACGTCAAAGGCGAGTTCATTGGTGGTTCTGACATCATGAATGAAATGTATGAAAGCGGCGAATTGCTCGCTTTGCTGAAAGACTAATGTTTATGACGCCAACGCACACCGCACCGAAACGCTTGATCATCGCCATCACTGGCGCTACGGGGTCGGTGTACGGCGTGCGTTTGCTTGAAGTATTACGAGATTTACCGGATGTCGAAACGCATCTGATGGTTTCAGAAGCAGGTGTGTTGAACCTACATCAAGAGATGGATTTCAAACGCAAAGACGTCGAGGCGTTGGCGGATGTTGTGCATAACGTACGGGATGTCGGCGCGAGTATTGCTAGTGGATCTTTTTTGTCCGACGGCATGATCATCGCTCCCTGCTCCATGAAGACACTGGCCTCGGTGGCGCACGGCATGTCGGACAACTTGATTACCCGTGCCGCTGACGTCGTACTGAAAGAACGCCGCCGTTTGGTGTTAATGGTCAGAGAAACACCATTCAATCTCGCTCATTTACGCAACATGACGGCTGTCACTGAAATGGGCGGCATCATCTTCCCTCCACTACCTGGCTTTTACCAACGTCCACAATCGATTGCCGAGATGGTCGATCATACCGTGGGTCGTGTATTGGACATGTTCAGTGTGCCACACCAACTCACACCACGTTGGCAGGGCATGAAGTAAGCGACCACGCTGGCTTCATCAGAATTGCAGTCGCTTTCTAAGTGCTAAGAAAGGCACTACCGTGCCACTGGATTACCCGCCTTCGCGGGTAATGACGGTTTATACAAATCGAGGCTGGTCTTGATGACGTTTTATACAAATCGCGGCTGGTCTTGATGACGATTTAAACCTGCTACAGCAGCTTCACCTTGTTATCCCACGTCATTACACGCCCCCCCCATCCGTCGCTCCCGCGCAGGCGGGAGCCCAGTGCGCCTTCGGCGCTTTATAGGTTATTCCTCAAGAACTCCCATTTCGCTTTTTGCAGTGACCAAATAACCCAATCACCGCGCGGACCATGTGTTTGTCCAGGATACAGTTGCAAGCTATAGTCTTTATCCGCCTTAATGAGCGCATCGATCAGCATGACGGTATTCTGAGGATGGACATTGTCATCCATCGTTCCATGCATCAACAAGACTTTGCCATGTAAGTTGGCGGCGGCTTTTTGCACGCTGCTGCTCTCGTAGCCTTCTTTGTTATCAACTGGCAGCCCCATATAGCGCTCAGTATAGACGCTGTCATACAGATGCCAATCGGTCACTGGAGCGCCGACAAATCCGACTTTCCATGCATCGCTGTGCGTCAATGCGTAAGACGTAAAGAAACCGCCATAGCTCCAACCATCCAATGAAATTCGGCTCATGTCAGCCCAGCCTTGCTGACGTAACCATGCGAGACCATCCAACTGATCCCGCAATTCCAATTCACCTAATTTTTTGTGAATGGGCCACGCGCTAGCAACACCCTTATTACTCGCGCTGCGGTTATCTAAGATCCATACGATGTAGCCTTGTTGCGCCAGAAAATGGTAATACAAGTCGTTTGTCCAACGATCAATGACGGTCGGTGTCATCGGTCCGGCATAGAGGTGCTGATAGACCGGATATTTTTTATGCGCATCGAAGTCGGGTGGTAAGTACAGCAAACTTTCAAGGGGGAAGCCATCACGCGACATAATTTGCTGTTGCTTCACTGTTGCCAGACGTAAGCCTTTCATTTTTTCTGGCATGCCAACATCGTCAACTAACTTTTGCTGCGCACCATGATCGTCGAACAACGCTTGTCGCGGCGGTTGCTTGAGGCTACTCCAGCTGTCGAGGAAATAAGTAAAATTATTATTCCATCGAACAGCATGTGTTCCCGATTCAGTCGTCAATCGATGAAGATCAGAACCATCTAGGTTCACGGCATATACGTCATTCCCGATGGGGTTACGTTCATCCGCCGCAAACAGGATGCGACCATGTTCTTCATCCACACCATAAGCGGTACGCACTTCCCAGTTACCTTGGGTGATCGGTCCTTGCAGCTGATAATCTTTGTTATAGCGATAGAAATGACGATGACCAGTACGATCTGATTCCCAGACAAATCCACCATCTTTGAGAAAGACGGGGAACGGTAAGCGTTCTGTCCATGCAGGACTGCTCTCATGGACCATCACATTGCTGTGCATCATCGTTTGATCGTGCAAGCGCAAATCGAGCCACGTTTGAATACGGTCTTGCCACGCGGAGAGCAAATGACCATCTGGCGTCCATCCTACTTGTACGATGAGTGTTTCTTTGCCCTGATACGGGTTCTCCGTCCATTGAAGCTTCCCTGTGACATCGACAACACCAAGTTTGACTGTCGGATTCGGGTCACCTGCTTTGGGATAATGCGTGAGATTCGTCTGTTCTGGCTGGTCGTGGTCTCCGGCCAAGGTGTACACCGGCACTTTGCTTTCGTCAAAATTCAGAAACGCGAGCTTGGTGGAATCAGGCGACCACCAGAACGCCCGTAAGACCCCGCGACCATAAATTTCTTCCATGTACACCCAGTCGAGTCGACCGTTGAGATTGGTGTCACTGCCATCGGTCGTTAAACGCCGCTCTGTCGCTGTCGCAATATCTGTGACGTAGAGATCATTTCCCTTTAAATAAGCAACGGATTGCGCGTCAGAAGAAAGTTGCGCTTCATCTTTACTCACATCGGGGCTATGCGTCAGCTGACGAGCTTGGGCACTCTTCAGATCTAACAGCCACAAATCGCGATTAAGCGTGAATAGATAGCGTGAGACTTCAGGTTTGATCTGCGGACCAAGTTGGTCCGTCAGTAATCTCGCCTGCGCCTGCGGAACACCCGATTTCTGCAAAATACTGAGAATCTGCGTATTGGCGGTCAGTGCTTGTTTGTTCCATGTCTTTGGGTCAACAACGAACAATTTGACTTCGCCGTCCTTGATCTGTGTTTCGATCAAACGATTTTGCGCATCCCAAGACAATCGCGTTAGCGGTGTCGTGCTAAAGCTTTGCTTTTTCTGCGGATGGTACAACATCTCCAGACTCAGTTGTCCCTCATCGGCATTGGCGATCCCCATCCCCATTAACCATACCGCTACTACACTCCATCCCCAACGCTTATTCATCCATCCCCCACACTCTTTTTTAAAGAAGCAAATTGCTTTTAGTAAATTTTTGTCGTTATTATGACTAACAAAATAAAAAGAGGTTCAAGAATTTCGTTCTAGAAAGAGAACAATCCAACGAGGAATACCTCCTTTCTTGCCTCTCAGCTGATTGATGGTCTTGGTAGGGTGGCGATAAGATCACGAGCCCGCGTCAGTCTGCGAAAAATTAGAACGCGAACAACACTGAAAGTTACTTTGTAACAGAATATTTCAGCTACTCAAATAGCGAGCAACGAGCCGTTCTCGGCTTCATTTTTTTCTATTTCTGGTACACAAAATAACAGCATCGACAAAAAAGACAGAGATCATCTCTGTCGTCATTGAGAGCGACAGGATTTGCCAAATACAAGCAAACCAATGCATATGAAAACGCTGAAAGCCGACATCATTGACCGCTGATGAAGGTATTGAATTTGCATTTTTTTTCAGCAAAAAGATCGCGAACCCGCATTAAAAAAAAGAAAACGATCAATTGGGCAAGACTTCGTTTGGAACGATTTTTTACGCAAGCCATCGCCACCCATCCTCATAAAAAAATCGATGCGATCATCAACAGCAGAATCAAGTTGATAGTTTTTCTTAGAAGAAATTAATCTATATCAATCAGCCCAAAATGCAGGCCTGATGGTCTATTTTGGGCTGATTACATTTACTTACATCTGAGCCTGTTCGAAAGAAGCTTGATCGGTAGAATTTGTAAGCCAACTAAACCGAAGCACTACACACAGAATAAAAAAAATAACATCTATGAGCTCTCTCGTACCTGATTAGTAATCGAACACAAGCTCTCCAGCAAATTCACTGCAATCGCAGTGAATATCGCCAAGCAAGAAGCATCAATTTTGCCTTACCTACATCACCAGCATGTTCTGTGCTGATCGTGGCAGGTGAGTTATCGACTCTGGAAAATCAAAGTAGACCGATCATCGAAAGCACAAGTGCACTTCGGTACGCATGGGATGCTGAGAACGTTCAGATCGATGCAAACAACGTATCGTCGATTGAGAAAACAACATCATTAATGAACAAGAAATATCCAACTGAAGTCACTGGAAAAAACGCCATGAACGTTAACCAATTTTTGCTCATCACACGTCAACAAACCATTGCTTTTCAATGTGAAAAAATCCTCGCCATCTGCGCTGCGTCTATCGCGATATGGTCACTACAATCTGCCTACTCATCACTAGAAAAAGAGCCCTCTTTCCTGCATGAAGAGCCCTCCGCTCTGCAACATGAGAAAGTATTTTCCGACCCGTTCGTCACAACGGAGAGTACCCCAGTCCCTAGACCCGTCCATGAATGACGCAGACCACCGAGAGGCGATGGTTTCCACAGCGCTTTCAAGACCGACCAATAACCCCTAATTGCCAACACAGATCAAACACCTTTTACAACATGGGTGATCCGCTTTAAAAAGAATGAGGACAACGTGGGATTCAGACCAACGAACAAAAAAAACGCTCCCAAGACCACAACAGGAATGACAGCAGGTATATCGATTTCAGATCACTTACGGCTGCCATTAACAACAAAAACGTGGCAACAATCTATTGTAAAAAACTATACGATGCGTGTGATTTCGCATCGACTCATGTTACGTGATACCCCGCATGAGCGTGGCATGATTATTCTTGAACTGGTCATGCATTCGACGGTCAAACTCGGCACAGAAGAATCCCAGTTTTCGGATAACACTCTCTGGAAAAATGTCATCTCTGGTAGTGTCAAAGGATGGGTATTAGCATCAGGTCTTGAGTCTTACGATCAATCGCAACAATTTCATCCAGACCATACGACGGCGGAACCGCTGACTCTGCTCACAACATGCCAGACTGATTCTCATATTGCCAAGAGTGAAGGGATTTTTACGCCCCTGAGCGCCTCCATGATCGCGCCCCTGAGTGCTTTGACGGACAATCACCTGTGCCGTGTGCTTCTCAAAGATCTTGCCTTGCGGACTGGACCCGATATTAAGTCTCGTCTCATCAAAAAATTAGATGAGGGGCAGATCGTTGAGTGCAACACCCAGCAGATGCAGGGAAATTGGGTCACGATTTCAGCCGATGGCGATCACGGATGGGTAGCGAGTCACTGGCTGCAGCCCTTAGCAGATCATGATTTTTAGTTGAGCGGACTTTCATCAAGCACAAACCGCCTCTCCCTCAACGTTATCCCACCACTCTGACTCGGCGCACGTCACGTAAGGGCGGTGCCCCAAACAAGCGGGTGTATTCACGACTAAATTGTGATGCACTCTCATACCCCACACGAAGCGCCGCATTGGTGGCATCAACGTTGTCATTCAACATTAATTGCCGCGCCCCTTGAAGACGTAATTGTTTGAGATATTGCAATGGGCTCAACCCTGCCACCGCCCGAAAGTGTTGGCGGAACGTCGAGGGGCTCATATGCGCTTTATTGGCAAGATCCTCCATCGAAATATCCTCCGCATAATGCTGCTTGAGCCAGGCAATAATTCGGGCGATTTGCTGACCTTGCGACCCGACGGTGATCAAGTGGCGTAAGCAGGGACCATGCTCACCTTTCAACAACCGTACAATGATTTCCTGTTTGATCAGTGGTGAAATCATCGGAATCAACTCAGGCTCTTTTAACAATTGAACAAGCCGTGTCATGGCACTGTAGACCCCGTCGTCTAACGTCACAACAGACATTGCGAGCGATGTCACACTGCGCAACGTACTGACGGATTGCATCTCCGCAGCACATTGCGTGATCATGCGTGCGTCTAAGGCTAAACCAATTCCCAAAAATGGCACTTCCTCACTGGCTGAGGTGACATGAGAGGTAACAGGCAAATCCAAGGCGGTCACCAAGGACTGTCCCGGCGCATAGTCAAACACCTCGTCACCCAAGGTAAGACGTTTATGCCCTTGCACGGTCAAGCCAAGTCCAAGACCATAAATACAATGCATCGGCTCCGTGGTCTTACTACGGCGATAGATCGTTAGGCCCGGGATCGCCGTCACGTGGTCACCGTCGGATTGGGCAATATCACTAATGAGTTTAGCAAGCATAAAATATCGATGAGGGGCAGCGTAGATGAACGAATAGCCATAGCGTAACATTTCCTACGATTTGCTTCTGACCTGCACCAAGGAATCATTGAATTAGGCAAAAAATACCGCGAAATAGGCAAGCGAATAGACGTGATGTCAGCAGACAATAGCCGTGAATTAAAAATGTCAGCACGCGTCTGGCGATTTAATACTATTATTCCTGAGCTTCGCTCTTCCCTTCTCCCCCATTCTTTACCACCAACTGGAGGTTGCCATGATCAACACGACTATTAACGGTAAAAACACCGCAGTGGATGTTCCACCCGATACACCCATTCTATGGACGTTGCGTGACGCTCTGGGTTTGACCGGCACAAAATTTGGTTGCGGCGCAGCATTGTGCGGCGCGTGCACCGTGCACTTGGATGGACAAGCGATCCGCTCTTGCGTCACGCCAATCTCGGTGGCCGAAGGTAAAAAAATTACGACGATCGAAGCAGCGACTGGCGGCGAAGATAAGGTTGGCAATGCAGTACATGCTGCGTGGGTCAAACATGACGTGGCGCAATGCGGTTACTGCCAAAGCGGTCAAATCATGAGTGCCACCGCCTTCTTAAAATCGCTGCCACGCGGCAAACAGCCGACGGTCGCAGAAATCGATTCCGCCATGGCAGGCAATATCTGTCGCTGTGGTACTTACACCCGTATCCGTGCTGCCATCGCTGATGCAGCGAAAGCCATTGCCTGAGGATCAGACCATGTTACCTAATATCGACTACAGCGAACTGCCACGCGCTTTGCAGCATATTCTCAACCGTGACAACCCAGAAGTACCTACAACACCGTCCCGCCGGAGTTTCCTGAAGCTTGCTGGTATTGGTGGCTTTGCACTCGGCGCGTTCCCTATGCTTTCGGTCGCACAGGCAGCAGGCGACGCGGCCAAACCACTGAGCCCGACACAGCAGCCCTCAGCGTTTGTTGAAATTGCGGCAGATGGCGCAGTGACGGTCACGATCAACCGTCTCGATTTTGGTCAAGGCGTACAAACTGCGCTGCCGATGATCTTGGCTGAGGAACTGGATGCTGATTGGTCAAAAGTACATAGCAAGCACGGCAACAGCGACGGTGCCTATGTTGATCCAGTGATGGGACTCCATCTAACAGGTGGCTCTAATTCCATCAAAAACAGTTTCACGCAATACCGTGAACTCGGTGCACGTGCCCGTGCGATGTTGATCGCTGCCGCAGCAAAACAATGGAATATCGATCCAGCACAATTGCGTACCGCCTCTGGCGAAGTCATTGCACCAGACGGCCGCAAACTTGGCTATGGTGAGCTGGCGCAGGCAGCCATGACACAGCCGGTTCCAGAAACGGTCAAACTCAAAGATCCGAAAGAATTCCGTCTGATCGGTAAGCCAACAAACCGCCTCGATAGCGTCGCGAAAAGCAGCGGAAAACAAAGCTACGGCATCGATACGCATCTGCCAGGTCAATTGACTGCCGTCGTTTTACGTCCTCCTGTCTTCGGTGCAAAGATTGCAACGCTCGATGACAGCGCTGCACGTGGTGTCCATGGCGTCAAAGCCGTACTGCGCGTCCCGCTTGATCGTGGCGCTGAAGGTGTGGCGATTATCGGTGAGGGTTACTGGTCTGCAAAGCAAGGGCGTGATGCAGTCAAAGTCACTTGGGATACCTCTGCCGTCGAGAAAGTCGACACCAAAAAACAATTCGCTCAGTACCGCGAGTTGGCCAAGCAGCCTGGCAACAAGTATTTTGATGCCGACGTCACGCCGATCAGCACTGCCGCTAAAAAGATCCATGCCGAGTTCACGTTCCCTTACCTCGCGCATGCGCCAATGGAGCCATTGAACTGCACGGTGAAATTCAATAACGATTCAGCCGAAATTTGGCTCGGCAGCCAGATGCCTGGTCTCGATGGCATGATGGCGGCTCGCGTTTTAGGTCTCAAGCCCGAGCAAGTGAAAGTCAATGTACAAATGGCTGGCGGTGGTTTTGGTCGCCGCGCGATCGCCACAAGCGATTATGTTTTTGAAGCATGCTCCATCGCTAAAGCCGTCAAAACAGCAGGCATGGATGTGCCAGTGCGTACGATGTGGAGCCGCGAAGACGATATCCGCGGTGGTTACTACCGTCCGGCCCAATTGCATCAAGCGAGCATTGGTCTCGATGCGCACGGCAAGGTACTGGCTTGGGATCACGTCATCGTCGGACAATCAATCACAGCAGGCACGCCATTCGAAGGTTTCATGATCAAGAATGGCATCGACAATACAGCAGTTGAAGGAATGCGTGAACCCTACGATCTGCCAATGAAGTTGACTGTGCATCATCCAAAAATGAATGTGCCAGTCCTGTGGTGGCGTAGCGTCGGCTCAACGCATACGGCCTTCGTGATGGAAACACTGATCGACGAAATCGCGCATGCAAGCAAAAAAGATCCTGTGGCATACCGTTTAGAAGCCTATGGCGACAAGCACCTGCGTCATCGTGCAGCATTGCAATTGGCCGTCGAACACAGTGGCTACGGCAAAAAGACACTGCCAAAAGGCCATGCGTGGGGCGTTGCTGTGCATGAGTCCTTCCAGACCGTTGTCGCTTATGTGGTTGAAGCCTCGATCAAAAATGGCAAACCTGTTTTACATCGCGCTACCGCAGGGGTCCATTGCAATCTGGCGGTCAATCCTCGCACCATTGAAACACAGGTGCAGGGCGCTGCCTTGATGGGCTTGTCGATGTGCTTGCCGGGTGCAGCGATCACCTTCAAAGATGGCGTGGTCGAGCAAAGTAATTTCAGTGATTTTGTGGTGCCACGTATTACGGAAATGCCAGAAATCACGGTCTTTATCGTCCCAAGTGCTGAACCACCAACCGGTATGGGTGAACCTGGCTTGCCACCGTTGGCACCAGCATTTGCCAATGCGGTGTTCAAATTGACGGGTAAGCCTATTCGTCAGTTGCCGTTTAATGTCTAAATAACGACTAAGAAAGCACATGGAAGATCTCGATACGATCGTCTTACGGACGGCCCGCGGCTGGCAACAGCAAGGGCTGGCCGTGATCCTCGTCACTGTCGCGCGGACATGGGGATCATCCCCCCGCCCGCCCGGCTCGCTATTGGCGATTAATGAACGCGGAGAGACGGTGGGCTCAATCTCTGGCGGTTGTATCGAAGATGACCTGATTAGCCGCATCCGTGAAGAGGGCGTCCAAGCCGTCTGTGCGGATGCGCTGCCACAAGTGCAACGCTATGGCATTTCAGCCGATCAGGCACATCGCTTTGGTCTGCCGTGTGGTGGTACGATTGAATTAGCCTTAGAACCACTCAGCGAAAAGAGCCATCTCGATGAGCTCTTGCTCGCTTGTGAACAACGTCGCAACATTGCACGTCATTTGCACCTACAAACCGGCGAAGCAGAACTGCGCGCAGGTCACCGGGGTGGTGTCCCCGTCTTAAACGACCATGAATTAGTGACTTACCTAGGCCCGCAAGTCCGCCTGATCGTCATCGGCGCCAGCGACCTCTCACGCTTTCTGTGCCAGTTCGCCTTAAGCCTGGGATTTGAAGTGATTGTGTGCGACCCACGTGAAGAATACCGCGCTAGCTGGCAATTAAGCGGCGTCACGGTCACAGCAGAGATGCCTGATGATCTTATCCTGCGCCTGCAGCCCGATGCACGCACCGCCGTCATCGCCCTCACGCACGATCCCAAATTGGACGACCTGGCACTCATCGATGCCCTGCAATCCCAAGCCTTCTACGTCGGCGCGATCGGCTCACGCCGCAACAGCGAACACCGCCGCGAACGCTTACGCACCCATTTCGATATCCCCGAAGAAAGCCTACAAGCCCTACACGGCCCCGCTGGCCTCTACATCGGCAGCAAAACACCCGCCGAAATCGCCCTGTCCATCATGGCACAAATCGTCGCTGTCAAAAACGGGATTCCTGAGGCACTTGCCACCGAAGTCGCCACCGGCAAGCAACACCATGAAAACCCACCCAACCCAGAATTGAGTTACTGCGGTACCTAAGCCGATTGGCAGAGGAAACTTGTGTTTAATCGATGCGATGCGCAGCGAAAAGCGTTGCTGCGTTGTTACTCTGCTGGGTCCGTTTTGGAGAGCCGACCCTGCAGCTACCGCAACGATCGAACGATACAACTGACCGACCGCTACATCTTTAAGTGGAATCGATATAAATGATTTTAGGCTGATAGCTTGCAGTTAGAAGTTCGCTAAATTTTGCAATCCACAGATACGGATATGTGAATTGGAAAATTACTCATCATATTTCGCTCTTCTTTAGGCTAATTCGTTAAGCTTTTCGAAAATTAACGGTAGGTCCGTGACTGAATATCGCTTCTCTTTCTTCCAACTAGGCATACATGAAACAACTATCTCCGGTTCAACTTCGATATAGCCTAGATTCAACGACTTCGCTGCATTCACTACATTCGTAGCATGAAGATCAAAACCAGTTAGATTTTTTATTCAAGCGAAACTGAATAAATAGTCTGCAAATATATTTTGCAAAATTATGAGATTTCAGATTGCAAGAATTCACTTAATTCTTTGTTTTTTCTCTCTAAAGTCATCATTCTTTGCACTTCCTCGCGCTTGATAAATGTTTGAGCTAAAAATTGAAATTTATCGTAATACTCTTCAATTCCAGTATTCCTTTCCTCAATTATGTAATCTTCTAATGCGTACCACCATTGCATGACGGGATAAGAGAATGAACTGTACACAAGCGAGTTATCTAACCAACCACGTTGATGCAAAACACCTACTGATTCTAAAATATCAATGACGTGTTCAACGCCGGCAGTATATATACCTTCCTTATTTACATGGCCATATTCCCTCTCCTGCATTAAGTGCCTCGCTAATTCCTTTCTTTTTTCTCTAATATGTGGGCTATCGTATTTATCAATAAATTGCATTGTCAAATTTAGCCTCGTCATCTCTTTTTGTGACTCAATTGAAGCATTTGTGACACGATTATTTGCTTTAATTTGGCACACTGAAACAATTACAGTACAAAAAGCAAAAAACGCAGCACCTATATTTCCCCATGTAGACAATGAATTCAAATCCGTAAACATACATTCCTCAAATTAATTTTTGCTTTTTTAAGACAATTCAGGTCTAAATCAAACTATATTTGGACGCTGTTTTCCACTTTCGTCATAAAAAGCTCGAAGCACAAGTTCAGGTATTGAAACAAACGCCAATTCAAATGCGTCACCCGCATGCTTGCCACCAAGCAATTCATCATTTGTCAAATGTGCTAATCGCTGATTGGCTGCGGCAAAAGTTTCCCCCCAAGCCTGGGTCAGAACGTCAAAATCATCTGCTCTATCCAAAATTTCAAATGCCGATTCGCGAGTAAGTTTCTGCAAATTCACGCCATCACGATTAAAGAAATGTTCAATACCAATGTCGCCCTTTTGTCTTGCCCTATTTGAAGCCGTCACATTAAGTTGTTTAGCACTTTTATCTAATGTCAAACCTAGAAACTCAAGTAAGCATCTACTATGAAAAATGGCACAGGATACTAATGGCTGAGTGAATTCCCCAAGAAACCCACGATATTCAGACTTTGGCTCAACACCAATCTTCAATTCAACCACCGCATTGATTGTATGTTTTTTTTCGAGAGATATAGCAGTTTTCCCAAAAGCAATTGCTCTCAATCTATAGGGTATGACCAAATCACTTGTTCGGATAAGATTTTCGGGTGTAAGCATTGCAAGCCTTAGCCTAATTTTGATATTAAGATGAATTAATTATATGCAAAAAAGTTAAAACTTTTATTTGAATTAGGAAAAGTTTCCTATAGTTACTTCGCAAATAAACTTGTCCAAAGAACTCCATTAGATGTACTTCGGAACACTTTTACTAGTCACTTCGTAATGAGTGGAGGGGATATTTTGACCTTACAGAAAGTCTTAGGCCATAGAGATTTGAAAACGACAATGATATAGCGCACCTAAGCCCAGAGCATCTTCAAGAAGTTAGGGCATTAAACCCACTTTCTCGGTTGACACTTGTTTGACAGTTTCGGAAATAAAAAAGGGCTCACATTTCTGTGAGCCCTTAGTCTTACTGGTGCCGGCTGCCGGAATCGAACTGGCTACCTGATGATTACAAGTCAACTGCTCTACCAAGTGAGCTAAGCCGGCGAAAATCTTATCGTTTGCACTTAATTGCTTAAGCACTTCCGAAGACCGAGATTATAGGCTACTTTATGATTTTTAGCGAGGGCTTTTCTGATTTTTTTTGATCTTTTTCAGAAATTTCTTGTTTGCCCTCTGATTTTCCCTCTGCAGCACCGCCACTTACGGCGGCTAAGCCCAGGCTAGGCTTGCTTTTTTGCTCAGTGGGTGCGGGTGTTGGCTCTGGTGTCTGAGCGGATTCGGTTAAATCGACTTCAAATGCCATGCCCTGACCGTTTTCGCTGGCGTAGACCGCCATGACGTTACCCACAGGGACGTAGATATCGCGAGAAACACCGCCGAACCGGGCTTTGAATGTCACTGCCTCGTTGTCCATCTTCAAGCCGCTCGTCGCGCCGAAGCTGATGTTGAGGACGATTTCGCCGTTTCTGACGAATTCCATCGGCACTTGTGCTGCACCGCCGACTTTGACTGCCATGTAAGGGGTATAGCCGTTATCTGTGCACCATTCGTAAATAGCACGCATGAAATATGGCTTGGTCGATGTTTCTTGCATAAGAGGTACTCAAACGTATAAATAATTAAGCATAGAATGCGGCGTATAAAACAACAAGGCTGACCTGATGGAGCTAGTCAGCCTCGTTGATGTACTGCAAGAGTCAGTCTGCGACGTTGGTCAGCAGATTAACGACGCATTACTTTTTCAGATGGTGTCAGCGCTTCGATGTAAGCAGGACGAGAGAAAATACGCTCTGCGTATTTCATGATCGGTGCTGCTGTTTTAGACAACTCGATACCATAGTGGTCGAGACGCCATAACAACGGTGCAACTGCCACATCCAGCATAGAGAACTCATCACCCAGCATGTATTTATTTTTGATAAATAATGGTGCCAGCTGTGTCAGGCGATCGCGAATTTCTGCGCGCGCTTTGTCCTGCACTTTTGCTGAGCTGGTGTTTTTGTCGTTTTCTAATGTGTGAACGTGTACGAACAACTCTTTTTCAAAGTTGAACAGCATCAGACGTGCACGTGCGCGTTGCAGCGGATCTGCTGGCATCAATTGTGGATGCGGGAAACGCTCATCGATGTATTCATTGATGATATTGGATTCATACAAAATCAATTCACGTTCAACCAGAATAGGTACCTGGCCATACGGATTCATTGTCGAAATATCTTCTGGTTTGTTGAACAGGTCAACGTCACGGATTTCAAAATCCATGCCTTTTTCAAACAATACCAAACGGCAACGTTGAGAAAATGGGCAAGTGGTGCCCGAGTAGAGAACCATCATTTTTATAGTTCCTTAAAAACGATCAGGGCGAGGTGCCAGTTTTGCGCACCTCACCCTAGGGATTACTCGTCCGTTTACGACGGAGAAAAACGGACGATCTGAGAAAATTCTGACTTGTTAATATCTCAATTCACAAGACAGAAACATTGCTTTTTATTTAACTTCCTTCCAGTAGGACGCGTTCAGTCGCCATGCAAGTGTCGCTAAAAATGCCATGAAAATCACAACTATAGCACCTAAACGCTTGCGCGTTGTTTGCGCTGGTTCGCCCATCCACTGTAGATATGCTACCAGATCACCCACTGCGTTGTCATATTCTGCCGCAGTTAATGTCCCGTCAGACACTTTTTCGAAGCCTTCAAACTTATGAATTGTCTTCGATTCGTCATGCGGATCCTTCTCTTCGACGAACTTGGCAGTACGAACACCTTGCAATTGCCACAACACATGCGGCATCCCAACGTTCGGGAAGACTATGTTGTTCCAGCCAGTTGGACGGGAGTCATCTTTGTAATAAGTACGCAGATAAGTGTAAATCCAGTCAGCACCAGAACCAGCGTCCGAGGCTTTCGCGCGGGCAATCACTGAGAGATCCGGTGGCACCGCACCAAACCACGCTTTTGCATCTTTTGGAGACATGGTTGTTTTCATCAAATCACCCACTTTTTCACCTGTAAAAAGCAGGTTGGATTTGATTTGGTCTTCTGTCAAACCAATGTCACGCAAGCGGTTGTAACGCATCGCTGAAGCAGAGTGGCAGTTAAGGCAATAATTGATAAACAATTTAGCGCCATTTTGCAAAGCAGCCATATCGGTCGAACGATCTGGTGCGTGGTCTAACGTGTAACCACCCTCATTGGCCATTACCAAAGCCGGAACCAAGGCCAGCGTCGCGATCAGTTTTTTAAGTAATTTCATGCTTATTCTTCCTCGCTTTATTTGCTCAATGTGGCGTAAAAGTTACGCGCTTCGGTACTGGTTTAAAGGTACCCATCGCACTCCACCAAGGCATCAACAGGAAGAAGCTGAAGTAGATGATTGCGCAAACCTGAGAGATGCGTTCACGAACTGGTGATGGTGGTTGTACACCAAGGTAACCGAGCGTCACGAACGTAATCGCGAAAACGATATAGACCAATTTATGCCACTCTGGACGGTAACGAATCGATTTCACTGGTGAGAGATCGATCCATGGTAATGCCGCAAGAATCACGACAGAACCACCGAACAAAACGACACCCCAGAATTTCGCATCCAATGCACCAGGCATCATGCCCGCAACCGCTACCAAAGCAACACCAGCAATCGCAAACTTGATCGTTTGTGGCAGTTTGGTTTTTAGGAAAATCAAACCAACGTAGGCCACAACACCCGCCTGCACCACATACAAGAACTCAGACGTTGTTGCACGCAGAATCGAGTAGAACGGTGTGAAATACCATGTCGGCGCAATGTGCGGTGGCGTTTTGAGTGAATCTGCTGGAATGAAGTTGTTATATTCCAAGAAGAAGCCACCCATTTCTGGCGCAAAGAAAATCACAGCACTAAACAGTGTCAAGAACACAGTCACACCGAAAATATCGTGGAATGTGTAGTAAGGATGTGAAGGAACACCATCCAATGGATGACCATCAGGGCCTAAGTTTTCTTTGATTTCGATACCGTCTGGATTGTTGGAACCCACTTCATGCAACGCGATCAAATGCGCCATGACCAAGCCCAGCAAGACCAACGGAATAGCGATCACGTGGAACGAGAAGAAGCGGTTCAATGTCGCGTCAGAGACCACGTAGTCACCGCGAATCCACAAAGACAGATCTGGACCGATGAAAGGAATCGCGCCGAACAAGTTAACAATCACTTGTGCGCCCCAGTAGGACATCTGACCCCATGGCAGCAAATAACCGAAGAACGCTTCAGCCATCAAGCACAAGAAAATGGCAAAACCAAACAACCAGATCAACTCACGTGGTTTGCGATACGAGCCGTACATGAATGCACGCGCCATATGCAGATAAACCACAATGAAGAAGGCTGATGCGCCTGTCGAGTGCATATAGCGAACCAACCAGCCCCATGGCACATCACGCATGATGTATTCAACCGACGCAAACGCCAAGGTTGCATCTGGTTTGTAATGCATCACCAAGAAAATACCAGTCACGATCTGAATGACCAACACCAGCATCGCCAGCGAGCCAAAGATGTACCAGAAATTAAAGTTCTTCGGTGCGTAGTATTTACCCCATTGATCATTCCACAGTTTGGTCAGTGGAAAACGGGAATCAACCCAGTTCAGGGCTTTATCAACAACTGGCGCATCCGCCGGGAGCTTTTTCTCAACAAATGCCATGATTACGCCTCACCTTTCTCATCTTTACCGATGATAATTTTGGTATCCGATAAAAACATGTGACGTGGCACATCCAGATTTTGTGGCGCTGGTTTATTTTTATAGACACGTCCAGCCAGATCGAATGTCGATCCATGGCATGGGCATAAGAAGCCACCTTGCCAGTCGTCAGGTAAGGAAGGTTGAGGGCCGGCTTGGAATTTAGAACCAGGAGAACAACCGAGGTGAGAACAGATACCAACGGCGATAAGCAACTCTGCGTGTTCTTTGCGGGAGCGAGTCTGTTTATCACAGTACTCTGGCAGATCCATGGTGTAAGGTTTTTTTGACTCTGGGTCAGCGACCTTATCTTCTGTTTTGGCTAAGCTGGACAACATCTCAGGTGTCCGCTTCAAGATCCACACTGGCTTACCACGCCATTCGACGGTGGTCATCTCACCAGGTTTTAAAGCGGAAATATCTACTTCAACCGGAGCGCCTGCAGCTTTCGCCCGCTCTGACGGCTGAAAGGTACTGACAAGTGCCCCTGCCGTTGCCAACCCTGCTACACCACCCGCCGCGCAAGTGGCGACGAGCAAACCGCGACGGCCGGAATCGACCTGCTTTTCATTACTCATACCAACCCCAATCTGTCAAAAATCGAAACTCGATGAAGCTCAAACCCGCATCTAGCAACATTTGATTATAAAGTAGCTATATTTGGTTTTAAAGCAAAAACCAGCGTAAACAGCAACACTTACTCTTTATTTTTACAAATCCGCCACTATTTGACATAGTTCATATTGGCGTCGGAAATTTTATGCTTATTAACGAAAATAAATGATTTTGTGTAAAGATAATTGACAAACTAAAACGTAAAATTAATCGTTTCGCACATTAAAATACGAACAATTCAGCTTACGGCAATGTTGCCAATGACCTTTTAGGAGAACCACAATGAGCATGATGCAAGAATTCAAAACATTTGCCACAAAAGGAAATGTAGTCGATCTCGCGGTCGGTGTCATCATCGGCGGTGCATTTGGAAAAATTGTGGACTCACTTGTTGGCGACGTGGTAATGCCTGTCGTTGGTAAATTGTTCGGTGGCCTCGACTTTTCAAATTACTATTTACCACTCAATGGCCAAGGTACGCAGTTGACGCTGATCGAAGCGAAAAAAGCAGGTGGCGTTTTAGCGTACGGTAATTTCATCACAGTGACAGTGAACTTTATCATCCTCGCATTCGTGATTTTTCAGATGGTTCGCCTCGTGAATAAATTCCGTAAAAACGAACCTGTGCCAACACCAGCGCCAGCACCGACACCAGAAGATGTGTTGCTGCTGAGAGAAATTCGCGACGCTTTGAAGAAATAATCACCCCAAAAACGAACAACGCCCTCGTCTCAGAAAATAGGTGAGGAACGAGGACGTTGTTGTAATTTTGCCGCAAACGTACATACACGCGACAACGTGTGACGGTCTATACCGGATTGTCGATATCAACAAAATGGTGCTCAATGCCGAACGTGTGCGCCAGATGCTCTCCCAACGCTGCAATACCATATCGTTCTGTCGCATGATGACCACAGGCGAGATAGGCGACGCCGGTTTCGCGCGCAAGATGCACCGTCGGTTCTGAAATTTCACCACTCAAATACACCGTGGCGCCTGCGGCAATCGCTTGGTCAAACATACTGTGCGCCGCACCAGTGCACCATGCGACTTTGCCCACCGCTTGCGCCGGATCGCCGATCAATAAAGGTTCTCTACCCAACCGTGCTGCCACATGCGCTGCAACATCGCCGATCGTCGTGACGCCGGCTACGTCAAATTGACCAAGCCAACCAATATTGTCTTCACCAAAACGCCCCTCAGGAAGCAAACCCAGCACTTGAGCCAATCGCGCATTGTTACCGAGGCTAGGGTGCATATCTAAGGGCAAGTGATATCCGAAGAGAGAGATATCATGCTGTAAGAGGAGCTTGAGACGACGCTGCTTCTGCCCTATCACCCGCATGTCTTCACCACGCCAAAAGTAACCATGGTGTACCATAACAGCATCGGCTTGCAGTTGGATTGCCGCTTCGAGAAGCGCAATGCTGGCGGTAACGCCAGTGACGATACGACCGATCTCATTTCGTCCTTCCACCTGCAGACCATTTGGGCAATAATCACGGACACGTGCAACTTGCAATTCTGTCTCTAGATATGTTGCCAATTGACCCCTATTTATCGTCTTTTTACTCATCATTCACCTTATGCGACGTCTTTGGTTATTATTTGCCCAGACTGTGACAGTTGGTCTGGCGATTTGGTTTATTGTAACCACCCTCAAACCCGATTGGGTAACGAATGCCTTGAGCAACACGCGGGGCGCGTTATTATCACCGACCTTCAAAACAACGGAAGCACCGGCGAAGAGTATTCCTGCGCAAGGATCCTATCGACTGGCGGCGCAAAAAGCGATGCCTTCGGTTGTCAATATCTACACCTCCAAAGAGGTGCAGCGCTCCCGCAATCCTTTACTGAATGATCCCACCTTGCGCCGCTTCTTTGGCGAACAAGCCGGCCCTAAGGCCGAACGTCAGTCCAGTTTGGGGTCGGGCGTCATTGTGAGCCCAGAAGGTTACATTCTGACCAACAACCACGTGGTTGAATCTGCCGATGAAATCGATGTGGCGTTGGCAGATGGTCGTTCGGCGGCGGCAAAGGTCGTTGGCACAGACCCAGAAACAGATCTCGCTGTGATCAAAATCGATTTACATGATTTACCTGCCATCACATTGGGACACCCAGATGACGCACAGGTTGGTGACGTTGTTTTGGCGATTGGCAATCCGTTCGGCGTTGGACAGACCGTCACCATGGGGATTGTTTCAGCACTGGGACGCAATAATCTCACGGAAAACGCGTTTCAAAACTTTATTCAAACCGACGCAGCAATCAATCCGGGCAACTCCGGTGGCGCGTTAGTGGACGTCAATGGCAATCTCCTTGGCATCAACACCGCCATTTACTCCCAAACGGGTGGTTCGGTCGGTATTGGCTTTGCGACACCGATCTCGACAGTCAAAACAGTCATGGAGTCCATTATCAAACAAGGTCAGGTCGTTCGTGGATGGATTGGTGTTGAGCCACAAGACATCACACCAGAACTGGCAGAAAGCTTTGGCATCAAACAACACTCTGGCGCGATTATCGCGGGTGTGATCCGTGGTGGCCCGGCAGATAAAGCAGGAATGAAACCTGGCGATATTCTCGTCTCCATTGAAGGAAAACCTGTCCGAGGCACGATGGAGATGTTGAATTTGATTGCACAACTCACACCGGGTGAGAAAGCGAAAATTACCGTCTTAAGAAATAATCAAGAGACTACCCTTCAAGTATTGATCGGGAAGCGACCACCTTCACGTCGAGAAGAGTAACCACCCCATGCATCTGATTGATCTACAAGGCTTTTTATCGGAGTTATCTGACAACAATAATCGTGCTTGGTTTGTCATGAACAAACCACGCTACGACATTTTGCGGGCTGAATTTTTGCAACTGGTCTCAGAGCTGATTACCGGGATTCAGAAATTTGATCCTGCCATCGCGGGATGCGAACCCAAAAAGGCGCTCTTCCGAATCAACCGGGATGTACGTTTCGGGCATGATAAGTCGCCTTACAAGACGACTTTTTCTTCGTCGATTCTCCCGAGTGGACGCAAGAAACCGAGCGAAGGCGGCGGACCGGCTTATTATTTCCAATTAGATGCCCACGGCAGGCTGTTTTTTGCCTGCGGTGAGTACATGCCTCCGGCAGATCGCCTGAAAGCTATCCGTGAACATATCATCCATGATGGCGCTGGCTTTGACAAAGTCCTCAAGGATAAAAAGCTCAAGCAATCCTTCGGCGAGTTGCAAGAAGAAGGCAAACTCAAACGCCCACCCAAGGGCTATGACGCCGACCACAAGCATATTGAGTATCTGAAGCTGAAAAATTTTATGGTCTGGACGGAATGTCCGTATCAGGGATTAAGCAGTGAAGAAGTGAAGCAGACGCTACTGAAAGCCTATCAAAGCGCCCTGCCACTGGTGCTTTGGTTGCGCGGCGCAGAAACGGCCACGGCGTAATTAACGCCCGTTCAAAGCGAACAGCCGTTGCTACATTGGTGACAAGGGCACCGGGATGTGCATGTGCTGCATCCCGGCATCTTCCATGGGCTAGGGCGTCTCAGGCGCCTGCGTCACCCGCACAAACAAGGGTGCAACAATCAAACCCAGTTCATACAGCAGCCACATCGGCAGCGCCAGCGAGAACTGGCTGACGAGATCCGGTGGCGTCACAATCGCGGCAATCACGAATGCGCCGACGATCACATAGGGTCGAATCGAACGTAACTTCTCGACCGACACCAAGCCCATCCGAACCAGAACAACCACCACGACAGGAACTTCAAAAGTCACACCGAACGCCAAGCACATCGACATAATGAAGTCGAGGTAGTTTTCGATGTCGGGAGCCATGTGAATGGACGTAGGTGAGAAGGCGTTAATGAACTTGAAAACGCGTCGGAACACAATGAAGTAGCAAAAAGCAACGCCCAACATGAACAAGAGAGATGATGAAATCACCAATGGTGCAATCAATCGCTTTTCGTGCGCATACAAGCCAGGCGCGATAAACGCCCACGCTTGGTACAAAATCCAAGGCAACGCCAAAATCACAGCGAGCAACATAGTGACCTTCATTGGCACCATGAAAGGCGAAATCACGCCAGTGGCAATCATTTGCGAGCCAACCGGCAGCGAATCCAGCATAGGCGCAGCCAGAAAATCATAGATAGCCGAAGGACCAGGCCAGATCATGAGGAGAATTGTCGCAAAAGCGAGACCATAACAGGCCTTCACCAGACGATCGCGCAACTCCACCAGATGTGAAATAAACGTTTCTTCAACGCCGGGTTCGATTTTATCGCTCATGCGAAGACCACCCTAAAGAGAGAACGTTGGATCATGGAACACATTAAAAGAAACTGATAGGTGGGCGAGACTTAGCACGATGACGCGCCATGCGGGCAGATCCAGAGACAATATGCTGCCGTTGTCCGTGACGGCTCTTGTACCATGCGGGAAGCGCCGACGTTTTCGCCAATTTTTTGCGACGAAAATCTTTGGCTTTACGAGCAAGTTGCTCTGTACTGACATAGACCGCGGTATCCGCAACAGGGTTTTCCTGGCCGATGGAACGTATTTCTTCCGTCGTTTCGTTCCAGGACTGCGATACCGTTTGCTCTACATGTTGAGCGGCTTGTTGCACATCCTTTTGCATCTTCCGCAGTTCATCGAGCTCAATTTCTTTTGACACTTCAGCTTTCACATCGTTGATATAACGCTGTGCCCTTCCAAGCAGAGTGCCTGCCATACGTGCAACACGCGGCAGTTTTTCGGGGCCAATGACAATCAATGCCACAACACCAATCAAGGCGAGCTTACTGATGCCTAAATCAATCATCGTGTACGCCCGCCAACAAAATCAAATGTCATCAACACGGAGCAAATCACTGTTTAGATTTCTCTTTGGCGTCAACATCGATCGTTTTTTCAGCATTCGCTTGGGCGACAGGTGCTTTTTCTTCTTCACCTTTGATGCCATCTTTAAAGCCTTTGACCGCTTTACCCAGATCGCTACCGATATTGCCCAGTTTTTTTGTACCGAAAACCAGAATTACAATGACCAGAACCACCAGCCAATGCAAACCACTAAATGAACCCATGATCTACTCCTGATGAGAGTCATACTCTCATAAAAATGATGACTTGATGCATGCGCACCGGCAGCAATTTCGCTGCTACCCAGTGACCAACATCACATTAAATTAGCTTAGGCCGCGCCATGGTTTTGGACCACCAATGACGTGCATGTGCAAATGATACACCTCTTGTCCACCGTCTGCGCCCGTGTTGATCAGCGTTTTATAGCCACCAGTATATTTACCATCGCCTTGCGGGACAGGTGCACAGCCATGCTCGGCAGCTAATTTCGGCGCTAACGCCAGCATTTTGCCTAATACGCCTTCATGCTCAGGCTGCGCGGACGACAGCGTATCGAGGTGTACTTTGGGGATGATCAGCAAATGCACCGGCGCGGCAGGATGAATATCTTTAAATGCCAAAAGAGTTTCATCCTCATAGACGACGCTCGATGGAATTTGCTTGGCGACGATTTTACAAAAAATGCAATTATCCACGTTCTATCCGTTTCTTATCAATGAATAAGCGTTCTAAATAAGCTTTCTGTTATAGGAATGTGTACCAAGTCGTCCTCAAGCAACCAGCGCGCAAGGGCTTATTTTTCTGAGCGGGCCGCTTTCTCATCGAGGCCAGATAAGCCTTCGCGTCTGGCCAATTCATCGAGGACTTGCTGTGGCCGCAGATCATACTGGGCAAGCATGACAAGTGAATGAAACCACAAATCGGCACACTCATACAAGACTTTAGAATGATCGCCAGAGACACGTGCGTCTTTGGCTGCCATGACGGTTTCCGTCGCTTCTTCACCGATTTTCTTCAAAATGGCATCGTCGCCCTTAGAAAAAAGCCGGGCAACATACGATTTGTCTGGATCACCGCCATTGGCAAGCTTGCGGCTCTCAATGATGTCTGCAAGGCGCTGCAGCACCTGTTCTTGGGAAATACTCATTTATAAATGCTTTCAGGATCTTTCAAGACGGGATCCACTGTCTGCCAATCGCCATCGTTCAGTGTGCCTTCAAATTTCTGATAGAAGCACGAATGTCGCCCTGTATGGCATGCAATGCTGTCAGCCTGCTCAATTTTCAGCAAGATCACATCTTCATCGCAATCAAGGCGAATTTCTTTGATCTTTTGCACATGGCCCGATTCTTCGCCTTTGTGCCACAACTTTTTACGAGAACGGCTCCAATACACAGCTTCACCGAGTTCTACTGTTCTGGAAAGCGCCTCACGATTCATCCAAGCAAACATCAATACGTCGTTGCTGCTGGCTTCTTGCGCGATCACTGGTACTAAACCTTGATCGTCCCACTTCACTTTGTTTAACCACTTAGCGGCACTCATACCAACCTCATAGGAATATGTTGCGCTGCCATAAATTGCTTTGCTTCGCCAACGGTATGTTGACCATAATGAAAGATACTGGCAGCAAGGACGGCATCTGCTCCGCCTATTTTGATGCCATCAGACAAATCTTGCAAACTACCCACACCACCGGAGGCAATCACCGGGATCGGTACCGCATCTGAAATGGCGCGAGTCAGGCCTAAATCGAATCCGGAGCGCGTGCCGTCTTTGTCCATACTCGTGAGCAAAATCTCACCAGCGCCCAGTTTGGCCATGTGCTGCGCCCATTCAACCGCATCCAGACCCGTCGCATTGCGACCGCCATGCGTGAAGACTTCCCATTTACCAGGTGCAACATTTTTGGCGTCAATGGCCACGACGATACATTGCGACCCGTATTTGTGGGCTGCGTCGGCGACCAATTGCGGATTGGTCACTGCTGACGTGTTGATACCAACTTTATCAGCACCAGCATTGAGCAAGCGACGAACGTCTGCTACGGTTCGGACGCCACCGCCCACCGTCAATGGAATGAAAACTTGGGAAGCCACAGCTTCGATAATGGGCAAAATCAAGTCACGACCATCCGACGAGGCAGTGATATCAAGAAAAGTGATTTCATCAGCACCTTGGGCATCGTAACGGCGAGCGATTTCTACCGGATCACCCGCATCACGCAATTCCTGAAAATTGATTCCCTTAACGACCCGACCCGCTGTGACATCCAGACACGGAATAATGCGTTTAGCTAAAGTCATTCGGCCTCTTCTTCTGTGTAGTACTCACTATCATCGTCTGTGAGTTCGTCAGCGCGTTCTTGGGCTGTCAGTAGGTCCAGTGTGCCTTCATAGATCGAACGACCACAAATAACCCCTTCGATACCCTCACCTTGTACTTCACACAAGGCTTCGACGTCAGCGAGATTATGGACGCCACCCGAAGCGATCACTGGAATACTCACGGCCTGTGCCAGTTTGACGGTAGCATCGATATTAACGCCGCCCATCATGCCATCACGGCCAATATCGGTATAAATAATTGCCTCGACACCGTAATCTTCAAATTTTTTAGCAAGATCGATGACTTCGTGACCAGACAATTTACTCCAGCCATCGGTCGCTACTTTGCCATCTTTGGCATCAATACCCACAATAATTTGGCCTGGGAACGCACTGCAGGCATCCGCTAAAAAGCCAGGGTTTTTCACTGCAGCAGTGCCGATGATGATGTAAGAGAGACCATCATCGAGATAGCGTTCGATCGTGTCTAAATCACGAATACCGCCACCTAACTGCACAGGAATTTCTTCTGTACCGGTTTCTTCAGCGTAGTCGCGAACCGCTTGAATGATTGCTTTTACCGCCGCCTCATTTTTTGGTTTACCAGCGAATGCACCATTGAGATCGACCAGATGCAGGCGACGTGCGCCTTGCTTGAGCCAATGACGTGCGGTTTCAGCAGGATCCTCAGAAAACACGGTGGCTTGGTCCATATCACCTTGTTTGAGGCGTACGCAGTGACCATCTTTCAGGTCGATAGCAGGGATGAGCAACATGATGTAAAAGAAATATAAGCGTCTAAAAGACAGTAAAAAATCAAAATACCAAATTCTGGCTAACCGAAGGAGAGTATGCCGCGTTTTGCACAACGTCGCTGCGCATGTCTCGGATCAGGGATTCCAGTGTACAAAGTTTTTATATAGTTGCAAGCCAGTTTGCGCACTCTTTTCCGGATGGAATTGGGTAGCAAAAATATTGTCACGCGCAACCGCGCAAGCAAACGGCTGGCCGTAATCGGTTAATCCAACGGTGTGTTGTGAATTTTCAGGCTGCGCATAATAACTATGCACAAAATAAAAATACGCATCATCGGGTATATCCTGCCACAAGGCATGAGACCTCGCTTGCTTCACGCGGTTCCATCCCATTTGCGGTACTTTAAAGCGGGAGCCGTCGGCCTGTACTTGGCCATCGAGCGCAAAACGCACCACTTTACCGGGTAGCAAACCCAGACCTGGCGTGTTACCTTCTTCGCTCAGATCGAACAACATTTGCTCACCAACACAGACACCGAACAGTGGCTTGCTACGCGCGGCTTCCAGTACCGCTTCTTGTACACCAGAATCACGCAAGCTGCTCATGCAATCCGGCATCGCACCCTGACCTGGTAATACAAGACGGTCCGCACTTTGGATATCCGCAACCTCACCAGAAATCACCACATTGGCTTCGGGTGCGACTGCACGCAGGGCCTGCGCAACAGATCGCAGGTTTCCCATTCCGTAATCAACAACAACAATTTTATTCATCATAATTTACCCCGCATCGACTGCACCGCTCAGACAGCAAGCCCATGTCGTGACAGAGGTTGGCATCAATAATTAAAGGCTACCCTTAGTAGACGGGATCGTACCAGCGGCGCGGGCATCCAATTCTGCCGCCATGCGCAATGCACGACCGAAGGCTTTGAAGACCGTTTCGCATTGATGGTGCGCATTGTCGCCACGCAAATTATCAATGTGCAAGGTCACCAACGCGTGGTTCACAAAGCCTTGAAAAAATTCACGTGTGAGGTCCACATCAAAACCGCCGATCATGGCGCGAGTAAAAGGGATATGGTATTCCAAGCCTGGACGACCAGAAAAATCAACGACAACGCGTGACAAGGCCTCATCCAGCGGGACATAAGCGTGTCCATAACGACGGATACCTTTTTTGTCACCGATTGCTTTGGCGAATGCCTGACCGAGCGTAATGCCAACGTCTTCGACCGTATGGTGGGCATCGATATGCAAATCACCGACGGCTTCGATATCGAGATCGATCAAGCCATGACGCGCAATTTGGTCAAGCATGTGATCCAAAAACGGCACTCCGGTGTTCAGTTTTTGCTGACCTGTACCATCCAAGTTGATCGCAACACGGATTTGTGTTTCGTTGGTATTGCGGGTAACCGCCGCAATGCGTTGAGTTGAGTTATTCATTTTGATGACATAGAAGCTGCAAACGCAGCAAGAAATTGCGCATTCTCTTCTTGGGTGCTTACAGTGATCCGTAAGCAATTCTCCAATAAAGTATGCATTTTACCCACATTCTTGACTAATATTTTGTGATTCAACAATTTGACAAAGACTTGTTCAGCATTCGCAACACGAATCAGCAAAAAATTCGCTGCTGACGGGAACACCTCGACACCGTCCATTGTACTCAATGCCGCCGCCAATTGCGTGCGCTGGGCACGTAATTCAGCCGCTTGGGCATCGAGCACTTCGACCCGTTGCAAGACAAATTCGGCTGCTGCTTGTGTTAATACATTGATATTATACGGTGGACGGACTTTTTCAAATTCATTCATCAATGCGTTATTGCCCGCCATATAACCGAGACGAATACCTGCCAGTCCCAGCTTCGACACGGTACGCATGACAACCAGATTATCAAATTCATCCAAACGCGACATAAAGCTGCTTGGTGCAAATGGCTGGTACGCTTCATCCACAACCACCACGCCAGTATCGCCCACCGCATTGAGGATCGCGACGATATCGTCCTCGTCGAATAAAGTGCCTGTCGGGTTGTTCGGATAAGCCAAATAGGTAATCGCAGGTTGGTGCTCGGCAATGGCAGCGAGCATCGCATCTTTGTTTAGGGTGAAATCGGGATGAAGATCAACGCCGATAAATTCCAAACCCGCGAATTTAGCCGACATCGCATACATCACAAAACCAGGGACAGGCGCCAACACTTTGGCACCCGGTTTCGCGCAGGCAACCGACATCATCGAAATCAACTCGTCAGAGCCGTTACCGACAATGATATCGTGACCCGCCGGTACACCTAATTGATTGCCAATCATGTGTTTGAGGCTAGCGTACGATGGCACTGGGTAGCGATTCATGGCAACCTGCGCCAGATGCTGGCCGAGCTCTTGCTGCATGGCTTCGGGCAATGCAAATGGGTTTTCCATGGCATCGAGTTTTAAAAACCCAGCGGAATCCGGCACATGATACGCCGACAAACGCGCGATCTCAGGGCGGATGATATTTGTTACGTTGGTACTACGCATTCCTTGTACTCCAGGCAGTATGGCAAATCAAAAGCAGAAAACGCCTCAATGTCGGTGTCAGTCGCCACCAGAATCTTCCTTTTTACTGCCGATCCTCTACGCCGGTAGGGCGGACGATACAGCAGGTTCTTGCAGGTGAAGGCGTTTCTCAATCATGGCGCAATAGTCAGGGTTTAATTCAAACCCCACAAAATCACGCCCACAACGTTTTGCTGCGACGGCGGTGGTACCGCTGCCCATGAAGGGATCAAGTACGACGCCGCCGGGTGGGCAAGAGGCCTTGATCATACGCTCGATAATTTCAAGCGGTTTTTGGGTGGGATGCTCTTGCCGCTCCGCGTGCTCACGATGCAAGCGCGACACGCTCCAGACATCCTTGGGATTAAAGCCAAGCTCCAACCATTTTGCACCTTCGAAAATCTTCCGACTACGCGCTTTTTTTGTCGCCGCATCGTAAGGGATTCGTATTGCATCCAAATCAAAATAATAGTCTTTGGCTTTCACAAAAAAACCAATCGTGTCATGCACTGATGAATATTTGCGGACACTGCCACCCATGGATGGCACACGACGATCCCAAATAATTTCATTCATCATCGTCATTCGTTGCTTCAACAGTACAAACACTTCCGGCGAATAACGCCAGGTCAGAAAAATATACAGACTGCCGTTTGCTTTGAGCTTTGGCAAAGCGGCATCGATCCATTGCGCCATCCACTCTAGGTAAGCAGCTGACTCCATTTTGTCGGAGTCATTACCGTAATCCTTACCTAAACCGTAAGGTGGATCCGCCAACAATAAATCAATGCTGGCATCTGGTAGACGCGCTAATCCCTGAAGCGCGTCTTCACAAAAAATCTGATTTTTCCAATCAGCCGTCATGCGCAAGGACTCAGGCAAATCGTCATTTCAGTCGCAGTTCAGCACTACGCGCGTGGGCTTGTAAGCCTTCACCATAAGCCAGTTCAGCAGCCACTTTACCGAGGGTTTGCGCGCCTTGTTCACTCACAAAAATAAGGGACGAACGCTTCTGGAAATCATACACACCTAACGGTGAAGAAAATCTCGCAGTACGTGACGTTGGCAAAACATGGTTCGGGCCGGCGCAGTAGTCTCCGAGTGCTTCTGATGAATAACGTCCGAGGAACATGGCACCAGCGTGGCGGATTTTATCGGCCCATTGCTGCGGATTTTCAGCAGAAATTTCTAAATGCTCGGCAGCGATACTGTTAGCGATCTCACAGGCTTCGTCCATATCGGCCACTTTGATCAACGCACCGCGATTAGCAAGCGAGGTACGGATTACTTCATGGCGCGGCATGGTCGGCAGCAATTTGACGATGCTTGCCTGTACCGCCTCCAGATACGCTTCATCTGGGCACAAGAGAATAGACTGCGCTAATTCATCGTGCTCAGCTTGCGAAAACAAGTCCATGGCGACCCAATCCGGATTGGTGGTGCCATCGCAAAGCACCAGAATTTCGGATGGTCCAGCGATCATGTCGATGCCGACCGTACCAAACACACGGCGCTTTGCCGCAGCAACGTAAGCGTTACCTGGGCCAACAATCTTATCCACCTGCGGAATCGTCGCGGTACCGTAGGCCAAAGCGCCCACCGCTTGTGCACCGCCAATCGTAAAGACGCGATCAACGCCAGCGATCGCAGCAGCAGCCAAGACCAACGGATTTTTCACACCATCCGGTGTCGGTACGACCATGATGATTTCCTTGACGCCAGCAACCTTGGCTGGAATCGCATTCATCAACACGGAGGACGGATAAGCGGCTTTACCACCTGGCACATAGATACCCACGCGATCAAGCGGCGTGACTTTTTGGCCTAACACCGTGCCATCGGCTTCTGTGTAAGTAAAGCCTTCAGAGCCGCATTCTTTTCTTTGAACTTCATGATAAGCACGCACCCGTTGTGCGGCGGTCTCCAGCGCGAGCCGTCGTTCTGGCGTCAGCGAAGCCAATGCTGCTTGCATTTCATCTTGAGACAATTCAAGACTAGCGACACTGGCGGCCTGCAAACGATCGAAACGATTTGTTGCTTCGAGCACGGCGGTGTCACCTGTGGCTTTCACGCTAGCCAAAATATGCGCTGCAGCGCGGTCAATCGCTTCGTCTTCACTCGCTTCAAATGCCAGTAATGACGACAATTTGGTAGAAAAATCTGCGTCCGCTGAATCCAGCCGGGTAATAAGTGAAGCCATGCTTATCTCTGAAAAATTTACTGGTTTAATTTGGATGCACGATCAAAGGCATCCAGGATCGGTTGTAAGCGTTCACGTTTCAATTTCAGTGCAGCCTGATTCACCACCAAGCGCGACGAAATATCCATGATGTGTTCGACTTCTACCAAGTTATTCGCCTTGAGCGTGTTACCGGTACTGACCAAATCAACGATGGCATCAGACAAACCAACTAAGGGTGCCAATTCCATTGAGCCATACAATTTGATCAAATCAACGTGAACGCCTTTACTCGCAAAATGCTGACGAGCGGTTTCGGTGTACTTCGTTGCCACCCGCAAACGCGCGCCTTGGCGCACTGCCTTGGCGTAATCAAAGCCTGCTGATACCGCCACGGACACGCGACATTTTGCGATGTGCAAATCGATAGGCTGGTACAGCCCTTCGCCGCCATGCTCATGTAAAACGTCTTTCCCTGCCACACCAAAATCCGCAGCGCCGTACTGTACATACGTCGGTACGTCTGAGGCACGGACGATAATGACACGGACGCCAGGATCATTCGTTGCCAAGATCAGCTTGCGCGATTTTTCAGGATCTTCCATGACCCGAATGCCAGCGGTTTCGAGCAGCGGCAAGGTTTCTTCAAAAATACGACCTTTGGATAGCGCCAATGTCAGTTGTGTTGTTTGAGGTGTCGTCATTATTTCACTCGTTGAATGTTGGCACCTACTGCCGATAATTTCACTTCGATACGATCGTAACCGCGATCGAGGTGATAAATGCGGTCAATCAGCGTTTCACCTTCAGCAACCATCCCCGCGATCACCAGCGATGCGGAGGCACGTAAATCGGTTGCCATGACAGGTGCACCGATCAATTTATCGACGCCATTGACGACGGCAGTATGGCCATCAATTTCAATTTTGGCACCGAGGCGATTCAGTTCTTGTACATGCATAAAGCGATTTTCAAAAATCGTTTCAGTGACACGGCTATTACCATCAGCAATACAGTTCATTGCCATAAACTGGGCTTGCATATCGGTGGGGAAACCTGGGTATTCAGTGGTGCGGAAACCAACAGCTTTCGGACGTGCACTCATCTGTGCGCGAATCCAATCAGGACCTGTCGTCAGTACGACACCGGCTTCACGTAACTTATCAAGTGCCACATCCAGAATATCTGTGCGGGTATGGGTGACGGTAATATCGCCACCCGTCGCAGCAACAGCGCACAAAAAGGTGGCTGTTTCGATGCGGTCGGCGATCACTGTGTGCGTGGCACCGTGTAAGCGATCCACACCTTCAATGACTAAACGGTCGGTACCAATGCCTTCAATTTTAGCGCCCATCGCGACGAGCAGATTGGCAAGATCGGTGACCTCTGGTTCACGTGCAGCATTTTCCAGAATCGTCACGCCATCGGCCAAGGTTGCCGCCATCAACAGATTTTCAGTTCCTGTCACGGTGATCATATCGGTGACAACACGTGTCCCTTTGAGGCGGGATGCTTTGGCGTGGATATAACCGGCTTCGATGGTGATCTCTGCGCCCATTGCTTGCAAGCCTTTGATGTGCTGATCAACAGGGCGTGAACCAATGCCGCAGCCGCCTGGCAAGGACACTTTCGCCTCACCGAAACGGGCAACCAAGGGGCCTAGAACCAGAATCGAAGCACGCATGGTTTTGACCATGTCGTAGGGTGCTTCGAGTTTATCGATGGCATTGCCACGCAGCGTGGTGACACCGTTTTCTTGCGTGATACTAACGCCCATTTGGCGCAGTAACTTAAACATGGTACTCACATCTTGCAACGACGGCACGTTGTGCAATACCAGCTCATCTGAGGTCAAGAGAGCCGCACATAAAATCGGTAACGCCGCATTTTTTGCGCCCGAAATACGGATATCGCCGTTCAGACGAGAACCGCCAGTAATCAATAATTTATCCATTATGCTTGGTACTCTTCAGGCGTCAGTGTTTTCATCGATAAAGCGTGGATTTCTTCGCGCATACGGTCACCCAATACAGCGTACACAAGCTGATGGCGCTGAATCGGACGCTTACCCGCAAAGGCTGCAGACACAATCACAGCATTGAAATGCTGACCATCACCTTCGACTTCGAGGTGAGTACATTCCAGACCAGCTGCAATGTAGTTTTTAATTTGTTCAGGAGTAGGAAACACAGCTTATCTTTCTAATACGAATTGAATAACATCGTTCAGTGTACATGGTGGTGGCGGTGTGACTACATAGCCAGACCACCCCAGTCATGCATGCTTAATGACGCAACTTATAACCACGCTTCAACATTTGCAATGCAATTGTCGCCAGCAAAATAAAAAATACCGTCACAATGAGCAGGCTATGCATTGGATCGACATCGGATTTACCGAAGAACCCAAAGCGGAAGCCATCGATCATGTAAAAGAAGGGATTAAAGCGTGACAGCGTCAGCCAGAATGGTGGCAACGAATGAATCGAGTAAAACACGCCCGATAAGAACGTGGCAGGCATGATCAAAAAGTTTTGGAATGCTGCCAGTTGGTCAAATTTCTCTGCCCAGACACCGGCGATGAGTCCCATGGTTCCGAGCATCGCTGCACCTAACAAGGCAAACAGCAGAATCCATAACGGCGACACAAAGCTCAAATTGGCGAACCATACGGTGACGATAAACACGCCTGAACCGACTGCAAGCCCGCGAAGAATCGCCGCCAACACGTAGGCACCAAAAATTTCCCAGTGCGACAACGGAGGCAATAAAACGAAAACGAGATTGCCCGTAATTTTGGATTGAATCAATGAGGACGATGAATTGGCGAACGCATTTTGCAATACGCTCATCATGACCAAACCAGGCACCAAAAACGCGGTATAACGCACACCCGGATAGACTTGCACATGATCTTCAAGCACATGCCCAAAAATCAGCAAATATAACAAGGCCGTCATGATCGGCGCGGTGATCGTTTGCGTTGCCACCTTCCAGAAGCGCAGCACTTCTTTGTATAAAAGGGTATTAAAACCAGTCATGTTTGTCATTTTCAGCCTTCCATAATTTGCAGGAAGACATCTTCCAGATCTGCTTGCAACAATTGCATGTCTTCAATCACACAGCCTGCTTGACGGAATTCCGCCAACATCGGTTCGACTTGCGCATAGTCCGTGACGCGCAGGAAGTGTTGACGCGGGTCTGACGGTGTTTCATGGCTGATAATTTTGCTACGCAATACTTCAGGCAGGGCAATATTGCTACCTTGCTTGAGGGTAATTCGCAGTTGCGATCCAGAAATCCGTTTAATGAGGGCGGCTGTACTATCAAGCGCCACGACTTTGCCTTGTTTTAGCATCGCGATACGATTACACAATGCCTGCGCTTCTTCAAGGTAGTGCGTCGTCAGGACAATAGTATGGCCTTCACGATTGAGACGGGCGATAAATTTCCAGAGTGTCTGACGTAACTCAACGTCCACACCTGCGGTTGGCTCATCGAGCACAATCACGGGGGGACGATGCACCAAGGCCTGCGCAACGAGAACGCGACGCTTCATGCCGCCTGACAAGGCGCGCATATTGGTATCGGCTTTATTGGTGAGATCAAGATTTTCCATAATCTCATCAATCCATTTGTCATTATTTTTAATGCCAAAATAGCCAGACTGCATACGCAGGGTTTCACGCACCGTAAAGAACGGATCAAACACCAGCTCTTGTGGAACAACACCGAGGTTACTACGCGCTTTGCGATAGTCAGTCACCACATCGTGACCTTTAACAGTGATGGTTCCTGCATCGGCGCGGTTTAAACCGGCAAGAATGGAAATCAAAGTCGTCTTGCCAGCACCGTTAGGGCCGAGCAGTCCGAAAAACTCACCTTCTTCGATCGAAAGCGAGACGCCACCCAAAGCCTGTAAAGACTGATAGCGTTTTTGAATATTGCTGATTTGTATGGCTGCCATGTGGCGTGCTCGCACTTACGTGCTCTAAAGAAGTCGGAAAAAAAGAGATCGTTTGGTTCATCCCCACGCGCGTAGGGACGAAACCTTTGATTATAGGGGATTTTCAGAGATTGGACTGAAACTCGACGCGCTGATCGCGGCTAAAACGCCTTCCCGGACGAGAAGCGTCAATGTCGCTCTGCAGGAGAGAGCTGGAATTGGCCTGTCAGACCGTAAAGTTGAATCAAACTGATGAGCGTGGCTGGCACTGCGTGGAAATGCAGTGTTTTATTGTGTTGTGCCGCCTGGCGTTGCCATTCAATCATGCTGGCCACCGCAGTCGAATCCATCTTCACAACATTTGAAAAATCGAAATCACATTGCCCTTGAGCAATAGCAGCATTCCCTGCTGCCACTTGCTCGTGGGCATTATTCTGAGATAGTTCACCCGCTAATGTATACACAGAACGCTTTCGTTAAAAAATAATTATTTTGACGCTGGCTTGATTGGTGCAGCAGCGAGTTTCTTATTTTTGTCGGACAAGGTTTTGATCAAGCCATCAATTCCTGATTTGCTGATGGTTTCAGTGAACGTACCTTTGTAGGTTTCGACCAACCATGCACCCAAGACGTTGATGTCATAAATTTTCCAGCCAGTCGCCGACTTCGCTAAACGGTAATTCAATTGAATCGGGTCGCCACGTGACTGAATCACTTGGGAGCGCACTTCCACTTCGGTGTCATCCGGTGCTGCGCGCAGTGGCTTGAATTCAACGCGCTGATCTTTAATTTGCGTAATGGCGCCAGAGTAAGTGAAGACCAGCAATGTACGGAACTCTTTGATCAGTTGTTGTTGCTGATCTGGTGTCGCGTCGCGCCAGCTTTTTCCAGCAGCCAATGAGGTCATCCGTTGAAAATCGATATACGGCAGAATTTTTGTTTCTACCATGTCGTAAACACGCTTTTGATTACCCGCTTGAATTTCTTTGTCGGTCTTTGCCAGATCGATAATGTCCTGACTAATGCGCTTGACCAACTGATCAGGTGCTTCGTCTGCAGCGACCGCTGATGCGGAAAATAAGCTACCAACGGCCACCAACAAGAAAAGTTGCGCAATACCGTTTTTTAACAATGTCATGAATTTCATTTTTATTCCATTTCTAGCGAGCCAATTACGGGCACTCGCTTGTTTAACTATCTGTATCAGGGACAATCCATCCCGTGCCCAACCATCTTAATCGATTTGCCAATTACTCGTCGTCTGGATGAATTTCATTTGCACGACGCTGTAGGTAAGCATCACGAATAAACACATATTTATCTAACGCAGCATCCTCAATCAACGATCCGGCATCAAGCACGCCTGCACGTAAGTCGACCAAACGTACTACGCTACCTGTATTTCGGACATACACAGGTTTGTAGTAGGACCACGCATCTCCGTAGAAATCGATTGGTTGCGCTAACGCATCGCGAACGGTTGTTGGTCCAAATACCGGCAATACCAGATAAGGTCCAGAACGAACTCCCCAATATCCCAGAGTCTGACCAAAATCTTCTTTGTGCTTGCTCAAACCTGCAGGTGAGCTAATATCAAGCAAACCGCCTAAACCGAAGGTCGTATTGAGACCGACGCGCATAAAACCATTCACACTTTCAGCACCCTTGCCTTGCAGCAAGCTGTTAAACGCGCTCCAAATATCGCCAATATTACCGAAGAAATTGCCGATGCCCGTTTGAACAAAAGACGGCGTCACATCGTGATAGACCTGCGCTACCGGTTTCAGAACGGCCTGATCAACGCTATCGTTGAAGTTAAACATCGCACGGTTAAACCCTTCCAACGGATCCCTTGGGTTTTGTCCGATGTTGGTCTTGACCGCGATTGCATCGATCGTTTTGTCTGCTTTGTCCTTGATTTTTTCCACGGTGACCGTGGTGCAGGCGGTCGTCAGCAAGCTCACTGTGAGGGCTAACATCACCCCTAGGCGAGGGGGCAGCATTTTACTTGTAAGGTATGTCATTTTTTCTCTTCCGAACTGCTGTCGGTCGCTTTACTGAATAAAAACTGACTAATCAGATTTTCCAGAACAATTGCCGACTGCGTCATTTTAATTCTGTCACCAGCGACCAGATTATTCGTGTCGCCACCGGCTTCCAGACCAATGTATTGCTCGCCCAGCAAACCTGCGGTCAGGATCTTTGCTGAACTATCTTTAGGAAAGTGATACCGCGTATCCAAACGTAAAGTCACCGTCGCTTGGAACGTTTTATCATCAAATTTAATATCGGCAACGCGTCCTACCACCACACCTGCGCTTTTGACTGCAGCACGTGGTTTCAAACCGCCGATGTTATCGAATCGTGTTACGACATCATAGGTCTTATCCAGGGACAGCGAGCTCATATTGCCCGCTTGCAGTGCTAAAAATAACAGCGCCGCAGCACCTAACACCACAAAGAGACCTACCCAGAAATCTAAAGATTTTTTTTGCATGCTTTTTCCTAACGTAATCCTCTCACCCTGCTCAACATGGGGAGATGCTGTCATTTGTCGTCGTTACTGTTTCAACGCACCCGGTATCAGCAGGGATGACCTCTCCCCGCTTTTTTCTTACTGAAACATCCACGCGGTTAATAAGAAATCCAGCGCCAGTACCAACAGCGATGAAATCACAACCGTTCGGGTTGTCGCTCGCGCTACACCCTCCGGTGTTGGCTGCGCTTCATAACCCTGAAACAAAGCAACGAAGGTGACGGCGAAACCAAAGACGATACTTTTAATGACACCGTTACCAATGTCTTGCCACACTTCCACACCCGCCTGCATTTGCGACCAGAAAGAGCCTTCGTCGACACCAATCAGCTTCACACCAACGATATAACCACCAATAATACCCATGGCATTAAAAATGGCAGTCAGGATTGGCATGGAGATCAATCCTGCAATAAACCGAGGAGCAAGAACACGCTCAATCGGGTCCACGGCCATCATTTCCATGGCAGCGAGCTGCTCGCCCGCTTTCATGAGCCCGATTTCAGCTGTCAACGATGTACCGGCGCGTCCGGCAAAGAGCAACGCCGTCACGACCGGCCCCAACTCACGGGTCAACGACAAGGCAACCAGCAATCCCAGCGCTTCTTCAGACCCATAACGGTTCAGCGTGTAGTACCCCTGATATCCGAGCACAAACCCAACAAACAAACCAGAAATAGCGATAATCACCAGCGAGTAATTACCAATAAAATGAATCTGATCGGTAATCAGTCGCGGTCTGCGCCATAAACCTGACGCACTGCGCAAAATTAAAAAGAAACTACGGGTCGCGTACCCCAAATCACTGGCGGATTCACGCACCCATTTACCAACGTTTTCAATCATACAACGTGCCCTTTCAAGCCCAGATCATCCAACAACGACTTGCCTGGATAGTGAAAAGGGACGGGTCCATCTGCCTCGGCATGAACGAACTGCTTCACATAAGGATCTTCCGATGCCATCATCTCTTCTGGTGTACCGGTGGCAACAATTTTTCCTTGAGACAAGAAATAAACATAATCAGCAATCGCAAAGGACTCATTCACATCGTGCGAGACCAATATCGTGGTAGACCCTAAGGCATCGTTCAAGTTCCGTATCAAATTAGCAGTAACGCCCATTGAGATAGGATCAAGACCTGCAAAAGGTTCGTCATACATCATCAGTTGCGGATCGAGGGCCACAGCGCGAGCGAGGGCGACGCGTCGAGCCATCCCACCAGAAATCTCCGAGGGCATCAAACTAGCGGCATTTCGCAGGCCAACTGCTTGCAATTTTAACATCACCAGATCACGGATCATTGCTTCTGTTAAATCAGTGTGCTCACGGATCGGGAACGCAACGTTATCAAACACGCTTAAATCGGTAAATAACGCGCCATGTTGAAATAACATGCCCATTTTCCGACGGATTGCGTACAGGCCCTTGTTATCCAAGTCCATTATTTGCTGGCCATCAACACGCACAGTACCTTCTTGTGGGCGAAGTTGACCACCGATGAGACGCAGAATAGTCGTTTTTCCCGAGCCGGAACCGCCCATGACAGCGATGACTTTACCGCGCGGGAAATCCATCGTCAGCCCGGACAAAATTGCCCTGGCACCATAACTAAACTGCAGATTACGAATTTCTACGAGATTTGGCACGTCGAGGATGAGTATGAACGAAAGCTAGATTGTAATGCAGATCTGCAAACAGAGTTGTGACAAGAAGTATATTAAAAATGCAAGCAAATCACATTAATTTTGCTTTTTAGAGGATTTTCAAAACAAATAGAAACAAAAGCTGTATTTTGTCATTACTTATTCATTTTGTTACTTTTTGGCAATGAAAAATTAGTGAATTCTCAGTCATTAATTTTTCATTCTTTTGTGTTTTTCTAAAAAAAAATTGACTGATCTCAACTTTTCAGCAGAAATCAGTCAATTATTTGTGCACTGCGATGAATGGAAAACCTACTCCATGTCATCTCTTCATCATTATCGAGGCAATACCGAGCTACCCATTAAAAATGCGTCTACTTCGCGTGCGCATTGGCGTCCCTCGCGAATGGCCCATACCACCAGCGATTGACCACGGCGCATATCACCCGCCGCAAACACTTTATCGACATTCGTTTTGTAGCAACCAACACCGTCTGTCGTCGCTTTCGCATTGCCACGGGCGTCTTTTTCAACACCGAAAGCATCCAACACTTGCTGCACTGGGGACACAAAACCCATTGCCAACAGCACTAAATCGGCCTTCATCTCGAACTCAGAATCGGGCACTTCTTGCATTTTTCCGTCTTTCCACTCAACGCGGCACGCAATCAATTTGTCGACTTTGCCAGCTTTGCCTTCAAGACGCTTGGTTGCTACGGCCCAATCACGCTCACATCCTTCTTCATGGGACGACGATGTGCGCAATTTCGTTGGCCAATAAGGCCACACCATTGGTTTGTTCTCTTGTTCCGGTGGTTGTGGCAACAATTCAAATTGAGCAACCGACTTCGCGCCATGGCGGTTCGATGTGCCAACACAATCCGAACCCGTATCACCACCACCGATCACCACGACGTGCTTGCCGCTCGCCATGATCTGATCTTTGACTTTATCACCCGCATTCACTTTGTTTTGTACCGGCAAAAACTCCATCGCGAAGTGAACACCTTTCAATTCACGACCAGGAACAGGTAAATCACGCGGTGTTTCAGCACCGCCAGCGATAATCACGGCATCAAAGTCTTTTTGCAGTTGCTCAGGCGAGATGATTTCTTTCGACCAATTGGTGATCGCGCCTGGGAAATCTTTACCTACCAACACACCAGTACGGAATGTCACACCCTCTGCCTGCATCTGCTCTACGCGGCGATCAATATGGGATTTTTCCATTTTAAAATCAGGAATGCCGTAGCGCAGCAATCCACCGACGCGATCGTTTTTCTCGAAAACCGTCACATCGTGACCAACACGCGCCAGTTGTTGGGCTGCCGCGAGACCTGCAGGACCGGAACCGACAATCGCGATTTTCTTGCCCGTTTTTGCGGTAGGCACTTTAGGCGTAACCCATCCGTTTTCCCAGCCTTTATCGATGATGTAGTGCTCAATCGATTTAATACCAACGGCATCCGAATTGATACCCAAAGTACACGCTGATTCACACGGTGCTGGGCAAATACGACCCGTGAATTCTGGGAAGTTATTAGTTGAATGCAACACATCCAATGCTTGCTTCACATCACCGTGGTAGACGAGGTCATTCCAGTCAGGAATGATGTTATTGACTGGGCAGCCGTTATTACAAAACGGGATACCACAGTCCATGCAGCGGGCTGCCTGAACTTTGGATTGTGCATCATCAAGATGGACCAAAAATTCTTTGTAATGCTTTTTACGTGACTGTGGCGCTTCGCTGGCTTCCTGCAAGCGCTGGTATTCCATAAATCCGGTTACTTTTCCCATGATCTGACCTCAATATCGTTGCGGGCTGGCTGCCCTGAATTCTTTGATGCCTCTCACACCAGTGTCACTGAAGTGCGAGAGGCACATTTTGGCAAACGCGCGATTAAGCTGCTTTTTCAACTACCACGGCAGCCTGTTTGGCAGCGTGCATCTCCGCCAAGGCGCGCTTGTATTCTGTCGGGAACACTTTGACGAACTTAGCGCGACTACGTGCCCAATCATCCAACAAATTACGTGAACGTGTGCTGCCAGTATGTTTGAAATGACGTTCGATCAGCGTACGCAAGATCGCTTCATCTGTTTCGCCTTCACCACCACGAACACGGCTGTGCCAAATTGCTTTATCGATCGTTGCTGCTTGGACATCACCTGCCAGTACTGGCTCAAGGGTGACCATCGACATATTGCATTTCGCTTCAAACTCGCCATCAGGATCGTAGACGTAGGCGATACCACCCGACATCCCTGCTGCAAAGTTACGGCCAGTATTGCCCAGAACGATCACTGTGCCGCCCGTCATGTATTCGCAACCGTGGTCTCCTGTTCCTTCCACCACGGCGACTGCGCCAGAGTTACGAACCGCAAAACGTTCACCAGCAACACCATTGATAAATGCTTCACCTGAAATAGCACCGTACAACACGGTATTACCGCAAATGATGTTGTCGACTGCCCAGCCACGGAACTCTGTGTTAGGGCGAATAATGATTCGTCCACCAGATAAGCCTTTACCAACGTAATCATTGCCTTCGCCAACCAGATCCAGTGTCACACCTTGTGCCAAGAACGCGCCAGCAGATTGACCTGCAGTCCCTTGCAACTGAATATGAATCGTATCGTCAGGCAAACCAGCGTGACCATATTTTTTCGCCACTTCACCAGACAACATCGCGCCGACTGTGCGATTCAAGTTTTTGATTGGCGAAATGAAGGAGACTTTTTCTCCTGTTTCCAATGCAATCTTGGCTTGTGCAATCAGTTTGTTATCCAAGGCTTTGTCGAGACCGTGATCTTGTCCTTCGACATGACGGATATCGGGGTGCGCTGTCGTTTCGGGTTGATGGAAAATCTTCGCGAAGTCCAACCCTTTTGCTTTCCAATGGGAGATCGCTTTGGATTTATCCAGCAGATCAACACGGCCGATCAGCTCATCGTAAGTACGTACACCTAATTGCGCCATGATCTGACGTACTTCTTCCGCAACGAAGAAGAAGTAATTCACCACATATTCAGGCTTACCAGAGAACTTCGCACGCAAGACTGGATCCTGTGTCGCGACACCAACTGGGCACGTATTGAGGTGACATTTACGCATCATGATGCAACCTTCAACCACCAATGGTGCTGTCGCAAAGCCGATTTCATCGGCACCCAACATCGCCGCAATCGCGACGTCGCGACCCGTCTTCATCTGACCATCAGCCTGAACACGAACACGACCGCGTAAGCCATTCAGTACTAGTGTCTGCTGTGTTTCAGACAGACCCAGCTCCCATGGTGTGCCGGCATGTTTGATGGACGACAATGGAGACGCGCCCGTTCCGCCGTCATGGCCAGCGATAACAACGTGGTCTGCTTTCGCTTTAGAGACACCAGCAGCAATCGTACCCACACCCACTTCAGAAACCAACTTCACTGAAATCGACGCTTTTGGATTCACGTTTTTCAAATCATGAATCAACTGTGCCAAATCTTCAATCGAATAAATATCATGGTGTGGCGGTGGTGAAATCAAGCCCACGCCTGGTACAGAGAAACGTAATTTAGCAATGTATTCAGAGACCTTGTGGCCTGGCAACTGACCACCTTCACCTGGCTTCGCACCTTGCGCCATTTTGATCTGAATCTGATCCGCAGAAATCAAGTATTCTGCCGTGACACCAAAGCGACCAGAGGCCACCTGTTTGATTCGTGAACGCAGTGAATCACCATCCTGCAATGGAATATCGACTTCGATCTGATCACGGCCAATCACCGACGCTAAGCTTTCACCTTGCTTGATTGGAATACCTTTAAGTTCTTGCGTGTAACGCGCAGGGTCTTCGCCACCTTCACCAGTGTTCGATTTACCACCGATACGGTTCATGGCAATGGCCAGTGTCGCGTGTGCTTCGGTACTGATCGAACCCAAGGACATCGCACCAGTCGCAAAACGTTTGACGATTTCTTTGGCTGGTTCAACTTGATCCAATGGAATCGCTTTCGCCGGATCAATTTTGAATTCGAACAAGCCACGCAGAGTCATATGACGCTTAGATTGGTCATTGATGATCTGTGCATATTCTTTGTACGAATTGTAGTTATTGGCACGTGTGGAGTGCTGCAATTTAGCAATCGCATCCGGTGTCCACATGTGATCTTCACCACGAATACGGAACGCATATTCACCACCGGCATCAAGGGCATTTTCCAGAACAGGATCAGCACTAAACGCCAGCGAATGCAAACGCAACGCTTCTTCTGCGACTTCAAACACGCCAATACCTTCGACGTTGGACGCGGTGCCTTTAAAGTATTTATCAACCAACGATTTATTAAGACCAATGGCTTCAAAAATCTGTGCGCCACAGTAAGACATGTAAGTCGAAATGCCCATTTTGGACATGACTTTCATGAGGCCTTTACCAATCGCTTTGGTGTAGTTGTAAATCGCTTTTTCAGCGGCAATGCCACCAGGCAAGCTCGGTGCCATGTCTGCGAGTGTTTGCATCGCCAGGTATGGATGCACTGCTTCAGCGCCGTAACCTGCCAACAACGCAAAATGGTGTGTCTCACGGGCAGAACCTGTTTCAACAACGAGACCTGTTGTCGTGCGCAGGCCTTTGCTGACCAAATGCTGATGCACGGTCGATGTCGCCAACAGAGCTGGAATCGCAACGAAGTTCGCGTCCATTTTGCGGTCAGTGATGATCATGATGTTATGACCGGATTTCACCGCATCGACGACCTCAGCACAAATCGATGCCAAGCGGGCTTCAATCCCATCTTTACCCCAAGCGACTGGATAACAGATATCCAGTTCGTACGATTTGAACTTACCGCCAGTATTAGCGCTGATATTGCGCAGTTTGGCGATATCATCAAAATTCAGTACAGGTTGCGCCACTTCAAGACGCATCGGTGGGTTGATGTTGTTGGTATCAAGCAGATTAGGCTTAGGACCAATGAACGACACCAAGGACATCACCATCGCTTCACGGATCGGATCGATTGGTGGGTTTGTAACCTGCGCAAACAAATGCTTAAAGTAGTTATACAGCGGTTTGAGCTTATTCGACATGACCGCTAAGGACGAGTCATTTCCCATCGAGCCAATTGCTTCTTCACCACTCACTGCCATTGGCGTCATCAAGAATTTGATGTCTTCTTGGGTGTAACCAAAAGCTTGCTGACGGTCAAGCAAGGTCGCGGACTCTGGTTGTGCGTCAACAGTTCCTTTGAGCTCGTTGAGCTTGATACGAACAGAGCTAATCCATTGTTTGTAAGGTTTCGCGTTAGCGTAAGTATCTTTAATTTCTTTGTCATCAATGATGCGACCTGCTTCGAGATCGATCAAGAACATCTTACCTGGTTGCAGACGCCATTTTTTGATGATTTTTGATTCTGGAATCGGCAAGACACCTGATTCCGACGCCATGACGACGAGATCATCGTCGGTCACGATATAACGCGCTGGGCGCAAGCCATTACGATCAAGCGTACCGCCAATCTGACGACCATCCGTAAACGCCATCGCTGCGGGACCATCCCATGGCTCCATCATCGCTGCGTGGTATTCATAGAACGCACGACGGTTTTCATCCATCATGCCGTGGTTTTCCCACGCTTCAGGAATCATCATCATCATTGCCTGTGCAATTGGATAACCCGCCATCACCAACAACTCTAAGGCATTATCGAAGCTCGCTGTATCCGACTGGCCTTCAAAAATCAGCGGATAGAGTTTTTGCAAGTCGTCGCCCAATACGGCCGACTTCATCACGCCTTCACGCGCACGCATCCAGTTGAAATTGCCTTTGACGGTATTGATTTCACCGTTGTGCGCAATCATGCGGTACGGGTGAGCCAATGGCCACTCAGGGAAGGTATTAGTAGAGAAACGTTGATGGACTAAAGCTAACGCAGAGACGCAGCGTTCATCTTGCAAATCTTTGTAGTAGACGCCTACCTGATCGGCCAACAACAAGCCCTTGTAGACAATCGTACGCGCTGACATGGAGGGCACGAAGTATTCTTTGCCGTGGATCAGCTTTAGTGCTTCGATCGCATGCACTGCGGACTTACGGATCACGTACAGTTTGCGCTCTAACGCATCGGTCACCATGATATCTGGACCGCGACCGATGAAAATCTGACGAATCACTGGTTCTTTTTCACGCACGGTCGGCGACATCGGCATATCGCGATCCACAGGCACATCGCGCCAGCCCAAGACGACTTGTCCTTCAGCGCGCACTGCACGCTCGATTTCTTGCTCGCAAGCCAAACGAGAAGCGTGTTCTTTTGGCAAAAAGATCATACCAACGCCGTATTCGCCTGGTGGAGGCAATTGGACGCCCTGCTTCGCCATTTCTTCGCGATAGTATTGATCTGGAATTTGGATCAAGACACCCGCACCGTCACCCATCAGCGCGTCCGCACCAACAGCACCCCGGTGGTCAAGATTCTTCAAAATCAGCAAGCCTTGTTCAACGATGGCGTGATTTTTCTTACCCTTGATGTGCGCAATAAAACCGACGCCGCAGGCATCGTGTTCGTTCGATGGATCGTATAAACCTTGGGCTTGCATAGCTATCTCCAGAGAGCAAAATTGAAAGTCTGAGAAAGAGGATAGTGCAGCGCAAAAGAAACTTCAACAAGAATAAATAGGGTCAGAGTGCATTAAAAATATAAATCATTTGCGTGTTTTTTTATTGGGGTCAGAGTCGATTTTTATCATTAAAAAGAAGCAGATCACCTCTGCTTCATTCTGATACAGCATCACGCCGCATTCAAGCTTGACTACACTTGCTTACGAGGACGTCCCGGTTTGGCAGGCTCAATCCGACGCTCGACCAACTTTGCCATGTCCACTTTAAAATCGGTTGTGCCGAGCAACCACCCTTTATTTGTCGCTTCAGTCAGGACATCAATCTGTTTTGCAGAAACGGATGCGGCAATCATCTCTTTGTAATTGGCCTCCCGTTGGAACGGGGTATTTCCCAGCGCCCAAAAAATCGGATGATCTGAGACCAGCGGATCAAGCCTTTGTCCCGCATGATGTTGATAACTTGACCACGGATAATCGGCTGTCTCACTGACAAGGCCCGCACGAACCGGATTCGTCTCGATGTACACACTACAAGGCAAAAAATACGATTCAGCCTGCAACACCGTCGCCTTGAAACGCCCTTGCCACAAACTACCGCCTCGCTGATATTTGTGATTAAAGTACGGCACGTAATACCGACCGATATGTTGCATCATCTTACTCAACCCCTGTTCGTCGGAAGGAGTCAGGGCAAAATGGACGTGATCCGGCATCAAGACATAAGCATGAATCGCGACCCGAAATTGTTTCGCAGCTTGCGTGAGAAAACGAAGAAAAGTCTGGTAATCATCATCATCTCGAAACAAAGAAATGCCATCGTGACAACGTTGTATCACATGGTGCAGCGCCTGCGGAATGACCAAACGGGGTAATCTTGCCATACTGTAAAGGTAAATTGCGAAATAGCTTGATTGTAGAACAGATCGTTCACCGACCCATCAAAAACCGATGGCGAGACGACATCCACCGATTTTATGAGAGTCATGAAGCTTTCACCATGTTCTGCGAGAATTAACGTTTCGCGATACTTTTGCAAATTTAATAGGCAGTCGACACCACCTACACCACATTCACGTATAAACTGTACATCGTGAACATTGCAGCTTAGCAACAATTAACAACATGACCCTAGCCAAATTAAAACGATCGAGACAAGCATGAATTCATTCACACATCACTTATCCGTAGGAAGACGCCTCGGACTAGGCTTCACGCTCATTCTGGTTTTGACACTGATTACCACACTGATGGCACTCTCGCGCTTAAGTCATGTCGCCACGTCAACGCGAGAATTATTAAACGACCCTCTCACGACTGAGCGCCTCGTCAGTGACTGGTATAGAAATATTCATACGGGTATTCGTCGCACTTCTGCCATTGCAAAAAGTAGCGACCCATCACTGAATGCATTCTTTAAAGCGGATCAGGAAGAATCCACACAAAGCTCGGCGGCACTTCAGAAAGCGATTGAAGCGCACATGAACACCGACAAGGAAAAAAGCCTCTTTAAAGAAATTGGCGAGGCACGCAAAGTCTATGTCGAAGGCCGAGAAAAAGTACTCACGTTAAAAAAAGAAGACAAAGCAGACGAGGCAAACCAAGCATTGGAACAAATTTTTATTCCAGCCTCTGTTAATTACATCAAAAAAATTGAAGAACTGCTCAAGTTTGAGCGAGAGCAAATTGATCAGACCGGTGCAGATATTGAATCAAGTTATCAATCAAGCCGCACAATCATGATCATCTTGTCCTTGATTGCTGTGAGTTTATCCGCTGCACTGGCTTGGATCATTACACGATCCATTACAACGCCATTGATCGAAGCGACCGCGGTAGCAAAAAGAATGGCACAAGGCGATTTGACGCAATCGGTAACAAATCAACGCCAAGATGAGATCGGAGAATTGGTCGATGCCATCAACGGCATCAATACTGGCTTAAGCTACGTGATTGCGGACGTCAGACAAGGCACCGAAACGATTCATGTCGCAGCCAGTGAGATCGCCGCTGGTAATGCCGATTTATCCTCCCGCACAGAATCTCAGGCAGGCTCTCTCGAAGAAACCGCTTCCTCGATGGAAGAACTGACCTCCACCGTCCGCCAGAATGCGGATAATGCCCGACAAGCGAATCAGTTGGTGGTTACCGCCTCAGGCGTTGCAGTCAAGGGCGGAAGCGTCGTCGAACAAGTCGTGACGACTATGGGCTCCATTAAGGAAAGCTCCAATAAAATCGTGGACATTATTTCGGTAATCGATGGCATTGCTTTTCAGACCAACATTCTGGCATTAAATGCCGCCGTCGAAGCAGCACGTGCTGGAGAACAGGGTCGTGGATTTGCGGTCGTGGCGTCCGAAGTACGTAGCCTGGCACAACGCAGTGCTTCTGCTGCAAAAGAAATCAAAACATTGATTGACGATTCCGTCGAAAAAGTCGACTTCGGCAGTAAGTTGGTCGATACCGCTGGGATGACGATGAAAGAAATTGTCTCCAGCGTGCAGCACGTTGCGGACATTATGGCGGAAATTAGCTCAGCGAGTCAGGAGCAAAGTTCGGGCATCGAACAAGTCAATATCGCGATTAACGAAATGGACCAGATGACGCAACAAAACGCGGCGCTGGTTGAGCAAGCGGCCGCAGCCGCTGAGAGCATGCGCGACCAGTCGACAAAATTGTCACAGGTTGTCGCGCAATTCAGGCTATCTGATGAACACAACGCCAAACTCACAGCAACAATCAACAAGCCTGCAAGCCCAACGAGACCGTCTCCACGATTGGCACCATCGACAGTAAGACCGACACCGCGCAAAGCGATAGCGCAAGTGCCGTCTCGCGGCGCGGATAACCCCGCTGAATGGGACGAGTTTTAAGATCGATGCAGAGGGATGCAAGGGCTGTCGTTGTCAGATACCGATTGCATCCCGCTCTCGCAGCATGACAAGAGCGAGAACATCTGACAAAAATACTAACGGTATAAAGAGCACAAAAAACACAAAAAGCACAAACAGCTGCTGACTGTTTGTGCTTCTTTGACTTCAGTAATGCAGACCTGAATTAGAGGTAAGCTGCCACCAAATCACTCTTTTGTGCCTTCAGGCGAAAGGCGCTTAATGCTTTAGAAGCGTCTGGCACTTCACGCACCTCTGGCTGCGCGCTCATCAATTCGGAGATGCGGCTTTTCAGTGCTTTGGCCTGTGTCGCTAATTTGAAGTGTGCCTGACGTGTTGTCTGAACAATACTCCAACGTACAACAGGTGCCTGTAATGTACCGTCGAGCAGTGCACGGTCACGCAACCATTTTTCAAAGGAACGTGAAGGCAAGTCACTTTCAATCCAAATCAAATTGTCCGATGTCATTTTTTTATTATCGGAAGAGCGCACCAAAATTTCGTAAATCATTTCCAGACTCCTTTAAGATGGAACCTTCGCTGTCTCCAATAAGTGCTGGCAAAGATTCTGTAGTATCCAAAACGAGAGTAGCTGGACTCCGGTTGACAAGGAAAGTTACAAAAACCCGAAATTTTTAAATTATTTTTCCTTTTTTTGATAAAAAATTCTGATTACGTGGCTTTTTTAGCAATTAAATTATCATTTTTATTATTTAATGCGCGGAAAAAGTAATACAAATTGTAAGCGCCATTCACTTACCCTCACCCCTTTCTTCAGATATCGACAAAGTGACTGCCATCGATGGTAGGAACTCTGCAACACTCCCTCTTCAATCACCACGGATGTTGTTGCTTTTCTAACGGCAATTATTGACAATAGAAAAGGAAGCTGCGACGCAACAAAGAGCGTGTCACTGCCTACACCGTTCTACCAGAGCATCAAATCTCGCTGCAACCAGCACCACATTCAACACACACCGCACTCTCCTCCCATGAGACGCCCGGCACGTGTTGCACAAGACGCCGCATTCGCAACGCACTATTGTCTGACTCCATCGGAGATATGTATGAATTTGACGTTGAAACAGAAATTGCTTCTTATTGTGTTGGTGGTCGGCATTGGCCTCACCACGATCTCCGGATTTATTCTATTCGAGTTAAACAACGTCTTTAACCAAGCTAATTATGGCAATGTCAATACCGTAGGCAGCGTATTGATCCTTGGCGATACACGAGAAGAATTCAACCGCACGCGTACACTAGTGGAGCTGCACGCTTCCAACAGTGATCGACAAAAGCGCATAGACATTGAAAAAGACATCAAAAAAAGCCGCTACGCACTGACAGAACTTTTGACGAAATATGAAAGGAATGGCTGTGTGAGTACGAGTTGTATTAGTGATGACAAAGATCAACGCTACCTCAACTTACTGAAGTCTATGTTGCAGGACCTGAGTACAGATATCGATACTTTTCTGACTTCGTCAAAAGATAAAAATGGTGACGTGCTGTTAGACGACAATTTAAAGGCGCAATTTGATCAGTGCAACACCCTGATTCAAGACATGCTTTTGTATAACGTCAAACTAGGAAACGATAGCGCGAACGATGCCCAGGCATCAAAAAATCAAGCGCTGATCAATGGCAGCCTGATTTCCATTATTTTATTGGTGATCGTGACACTCATTTGTCTGTTTCTTGCTCGTGCCGTATTACGCAATTTGGGAGGAGACCCACAAGAAGTAACAGACATCGTCAAACGCGTCGCAACGGGCGATCTACGGCTCAGCCATATTTTAGACTCTGCCCCCGAAAACAGCCTGTTAGACAATATTAAAAAGCTCGTCCAAAATCTGGCTGATTTAGCTGTCCAGACCGATCTGATTGGTAAAGGTGATTTTTCCAAAGAGGCGCGTGTATTATCTGATCACGATAGACTCAGTATATCCATCAATAATATGACCAGCCTGTTGCGTGCTGCAAAGCTCGACAACGATACCCGTAACTGGCTCAAGGATGGTAACAGCCAAATAGCCACTGCGCTCACGGGAGACTATTCCATCCAAGAGCTCAGCAATCTCAGCGTCACCATTCTAGGGCGTTATCTCAATGCCGGACGCGCCGTCATGTATATCTACAAAGAAGACGAAGCAGCGCTCGATCTCATGGGTAGCTATATGTACACCGAACGAGAACACCTCGGCGCTCGTTGCAAACTCGGTGAGGGTGCGATTGGTCAAGTGGCACGTGAACGCAAACCCATCATTCTGACGACCATCAGTCATGACTCCGCCCCCATTACGACCGGCACCACAAGCAATAAGCCCTTATTCACTTACACGTATCCACTCATGAGGGATGAAGCACTGCTCGGTGTCATTGAGCTAGCGAGCTTCGTCAAATTTGAACCGATACACTTAGAGTTCGTATCGAATGCGTGTGGCGTCATCGCCTCGTTCTTGTATATCGCTGAACAGCGAGACAGTATCCGCGAACTCTTATCAAAAGCCACCGCTGCAGAACAAGATGCGCGTCAGCAAAGCGAACGCTTGCAAGAAACCAACGCGCAAATGGAAGAACAGCAACAACAGTTGCAACAACAAAGCGAAGAACTACGGCAAGCAAACGCCCAAATGGAAGAGCAGCAGCTTGTTCTGGAACAGAATAATCAGGCATTAAAGCAATCCCAACTTGAACTCAACCTGAAAGCCAAAGATCTCGAAAATTCAGGCAGATACAAATCCGAATTTTTAGCGAATATGTCGCATGAATTGCGGACGCCGCTCAATGCGATTATCTTACTTTCGAAGCTCATGGCAACAAACAGCGACCATTCGCTGTCTTCGGAAGATGTCAAACGCGCCGAGGTGATTTTACGCTCTGGGAAAGATCTCTTGGCATTGATCAATGATGTGCTCGATCTATCAAAAATTGAAGCAGGCCATATGGATATCGCCTATAGCGAGATCACAACCACGGCCTTCACCTCGTATCTGCAAGACCTCTTCGGTGCGCAAGCGGAAGAAAAGAATCTCCAGTTTATCATCGACGATCAGTTGAAATCTGACTTTGTCAGTGATCACGACAAGCTCGCTCAGATCATGAGAAATCTGCTGTCGAATGCATTCAAGTTCACCAAAAAAGGAAGCATCACCCTCCGCATTACAAAACGTTCCGGACACAGGCTACCCATTTGTCTCAGCGTGATCGATACGGGCGTCGGTATTCCAAAAGAAAAACAAGAAGTCATTTTTGAGGCTTTCCGACAAGCAGATGGTTCGACATCTCGTGAGTTCGGTGGTACGGGACTTGGTTTAACGATCAGTCGTAGTATTGCTGCCTTACTCGGTGGGACAATTGATATACAAAGTGTGGAAAATCAGGGAAGTACTTTCTCGCTTTATTTACCTGAAAAACCAGCCGGTTGGGTCGCTAAAGTAAATCATCACACCACGTCCACACCTTTACCAGGATCCATACTCACCCCCGTAACGGATGACCGCTTGCACATCAACCCCGGCGACAAACTGATCCTGCTGATCGATGACGACCCCATATTCCGTATGGCACTACTAGAGATCAACCGTCGTCTTGGTTACAAGACACTGCTTGCAGAAAATGGTACGCAAGGTATTGCCATGGCACATACCTACCAACCCTCAGGAATCCTACTTGACCTCGGCTTGCCGGATATGGATGGCGCACTTGTCCTAGAAAAAATTAAGTCATCGCAAGACCTTGCTTCCATTCCTATTTATATCGTCTCAGCAAGGGATCATAGTGCTGCGAAGGATCTGACACACAGCATCGGCTATCTACAAAAACCTGCAAATGAGAGCCAATTAATCGAAGCGGAAGCGACTTTACTTTCGTTTGTCCGCCAACCGAATGCACACGCCATTCTTACGATCACCAGTGGTGGTGTCACTGCGGAGGAAATAAAAACATTACTTGTGAATCAGCCTGCTCACGATCAAAAAATGTTTCGAGAAGTGCGCGCGGAAGAGGATATCTCCGCTGCTCTTAACGAAGGCATCTGGAGTATCGCCATTATTGATTTAACGGGCATTTCAGTTCAACGCGCCATCGAGATTGCGCAGGCAACGAAAGAAAGGAATACGCATACGGCACTCATTTTTATGAGTACCATTGAACTCAATGAAACCGATGAGGCAAGCTTACATCGCTATTCTGACTGCATTATTATCAAAACACCCCAATCCGAGTCACGTCTGCTACTCAACATTGAACGATTCCTCAATCAAATCAAACATGTCCCAGCGATTAAACAATCGGCCAACCGACCTGAAACACAACGCAAAGAATTAGCAGGCCAATCCATTCTGGTCGTCGATGACGATCCCCGTAATCTGTTTGCAGTCACGGCGGCATTAGAACAACACGGTGCGAAAGTGCTCTGCGCCATCAATGGAAAACTCGCCTTAGCAATGCTAGACAAAGAGGGTGTTGACCTTATTCTGATGGACATCATGATGCCTGAGATGGATGGCTATGAGGTGATCGCCGCTGTCCGTGCCAACGCACAACTATCAGAGATACCCATCATTGCATTAACCGCTAAAGCGATGCCGCAAGATAAGCAAAAGATTCTAGATGTTGGTGCGAACGACTATTTGTCTAAGCCAGTCGATTTTGATGAGTTAATCCATTTGTCAAAAAAATGGATTAGCAGTAAGGGGCAACACTAAGGTGGAGATTTTCGTCAGGCAAACTGAACAATTACACCGAATTTGTATTCTCGGGGCGATCGAGAACGATCAGCACTGTCAGACAGTGTCGTCCGCCATCAATGCAACGCCGATCAATCACGCATTACAAATTGATTTTTACGATGCAGATCATGTGGATAGCAACGTACTAGCAATACTCCGTGATTGTGCTGACAAGCGCCCCGCATTTAAAATCGTCGCTTATCATCATCTGTTGGGCCAACGCTTGGTACGCCTCAATTTACCTGTACTGCAAAAGCAGGTAGAGGCAACGATCACGCATCATGTCCAATGCCAGGTGGTGGCGATCGCAGGATCGGCAAATAGTCTTGATAAATTAATGTACCTTGTTGAACAATTGCCGGTCACGGAAAGTTGCCTCTTCGTTCTACAGCATGTACTAGAAGACCAGATCAGCTTGTTAGACAGTCTCTTGCGGGTAAAAACCGACTACACGGTCGTGATGCCGCATCATATGCAAACTGTCGAACCAGGAACTATTTATGTCGCCCCACCTGGGCATCATATGAGAGTCGCACATGGTCTGATTTATCTCACGAAAGATAAAAAGATCCAATTTTCGAGACCATCGATTGACGTGCTATTGACGTCCTTGGCACTGGAATATGGTGACAAAGTGACCGCGGTTATTTTGTGTGGCTTAGGTAATGACGGAGTCGTAGGCTGCGGCGCGTTGAAGAAAGCAGGTGCCACGGTCATTGTCGAAGACTCGTCGGAATGCGCCGGTGCTGACGCGATGCCAGACGCTATTGTAGAAGCAGGTCATAGTCACTACGTTTTCAAGCATCACGTCATCGCCAGCGTGATGAGAGCGTACCTCGATGGTAAGACCTCCTCGATCAGCGATCAAACAATGAATGGCTTTTTACACGCGTTAGATATTCAATACGGATTCAACTTCTCACAGTATCAACGCGGTAGTCTGATGCGACGCGTTCATCATCTGATGAACCGATTTCACCTTCCCAGCTTCGCTGACTTTCAACTCGCGATTCTCTCCAATAGGGCGTTGTTTGAAAGAATGCTCGCAGAAATGTCCGTCGCTGTAACACAATTCTTTCGTCATCCAGCGCAATTCGCTCAATTACGGCACGTCGTATTACCTTATCTAGCTAGTTTTCCGGTCGTACGCATGTGGTCGGCGGGCTGTGCCACGGGGGAAGAAGCGTACTCGCTATCTATTCTGGTCCATGAGTTAAATATCGAAAAAAAGTGCCGACTATTTGCGACAGATATTAACCAGCATTTACTCAATATCGCCGTTACAGCCTGCTACCCGCTAGAGGAATTGGCGCAAGCATCGAGCAATTATTTGCAAACTCAAGGTACCGGTCAATTTAACAATTATGTCGATATACACTCTCGCTATCTGAGTATCAAAGATCATTACAAAAAACTTCCTGCTTTCCATCAACACTCGTTGCTAAATGATGGTAGTTTTAATGAATTTCAGCTTATCATCTGTCGTAATGTCTTCATTTATTTTGATACTGAATTACAGAAAAAAATATTGCTGCGTTTTTTTGATTGTTTACATAGAGATGGTGTTTTGGTGCTGGGTCCACAGGACGGGATAGACGTTCTGGCACGCTCAGTGGGTTTTACTCCTTTCATTGAAGGTACGACGATTTACCGTCGGAACAACGAGAAGAATAATGGCTGAAGAATTTGTGGTGCTGATCGTCGATGATAATGTGAATAACATCTTCGCATTGAAATTGTTGCTGACAAAATTGCCTGGCATGAAGATCATTGAAGCGAGCTCTGGAGAGGATGCCTTACTACTATGCATCCAACACCAAGTACACTTGATCTTACTCGATGTACAAATGCCCAAAATGAATGGCTACGAAACAGCGCGCCATCTACAAATGATGGAGCGTACACGCACGATTCCTATCGTTTTTCTGACAGCCCATCTGCGTAGTGAAGCGTTTATCCAGCAAGGATATGCACTGGGTGCCGTTGATTACCTCACCAAACCTATTGACGATAATTTGCTCCTCAATCGCGTTCGCCATTATCAGCATCTGCATGATCGCGAAACCAATTTATGGGAACGCACCAAAGAACTGCAAAGCACAACCGATCAATTGCAAAACACCCTGAATCGCTTAAAGCAAACGCAGGCCCAACTCGTTCAATCAGAAAAATTGGCCGCTCTTGGCCGTATCGTCGCGGTTGTTGCACATGAGCTCAACACACCAATCGGTAATTGCCTCACAGTCGCCTCTACGCTCGATGAAAAAAATCAGGCATTTGAGAATATAGTGAAAAGTGGAGAACCCTTAAAGCGCGGACAAATGCTCGATTATCTGTCGCAAACACACGAAGCAATGGGGATGATCTCACGTGGTTTAGGCAGAGCTGGTAAGTTAGTAGAAAATTTTAAAAAAATATCAGTTGATCAGGAGTCGGATGTAAAGAAGCAATTCGACCTCAAAACACTCATCGAAACGACACTCTCCTTGCAGTCCTTAAACGATAAGGAAAATCGTTGGGAGGTGGATATCGATGTCCCACCGACCATCGTTCTCCATAGCTATCCGGAGACGGTCGCACAAATTATTTCGATCTTATTTGATAATGCCGTCACGCATGGGTTTGAAGGTAGACAGAACGGTCATATCCGTATCGCTGCGAGAGACAGCGATGACAAATTATGGCTCGATTTTTCTGACGATGGCTGCGGCATGTCAGAAGAAATAAAGCAGCGTGTTTTTGATCCGTTTTTTACAACCCGCCTGGGAAAAGGAAATAACGGACTGGGTATGAGTATTTGCTATAACCTCATCGAAGGCATCCTTGGTGGTCATATCAGCATTCAGAGCCAACAAGGTAAAGGAACGATCATTCACATTGAAATGCCCTTGGTCGCACCGGCACTTGGTTTTAGCTGAGTTTCGATTTGTCGCCAGTGCGTCGGCGACATGCCTACAACAAGTTTAAATGCACGTAAAAAACCAGCTTGGCTGATATAGCCAACGCGCTCAGCCACAAGTTTTAAGGGGACTCCCTCTTTAATCATGGTTTGCGCTAACGTGACGCGCCATCGAGTCAAATAATTGCCGGGAGAGTCGCCGACCTCATTCTTAAAGGTCGTCGCGAAGCTGCTTCGTGACATACCAGCGACGTCTGCCAATGTTTCCAATGACCACTGACGTGCTGGCTCGGCATGCAATACCGCCAGTGCTTTACTAATTTGCGGGTGCGTAAAACTCCGCAATAGGCCAGGGTCGCGATCTTCTTTGGCGAGCACCGCCCGCAATACATCAATCAATAACACTTCAAACAAGCGATCCAATATCTCTTGTCGTCCAGGTTTGTTATCAAACGCCTCGCCAAACAGCAGAGTCAACAACGCCTCCGCACCATGTAAATCATGCAGCGGACAAGAGAATCGGGCGGGCAACGCCCGTAAAATTGGATTAAAGGTTTGGTGCTCAAAGCGCATGGAAGCACAAACCAAATCGGCACCGCCGTCAGGCGAAGGGAGGAACCGATGTTGGAGAGGTCTGGAGTAAAACACCAGCGTTGGCTCCTGCAAGGTCACCACATAACCAGTGTCATCTTGCATGCTAATGCTACCGGCTTTGAGCAAATGCAGAAAACCCGTTCCAAGGTCCGCACCAAACGTGACGTCGTTACACAAATTACCTGAAAAAAATAATTGGGCTTGCGCTTTGAAATGCGCGAGAAGCGGCGCGAGAGGATCATGGGTCATTTTGGACGATTCGCAATCAATTTGATACTTTTGTTTAACAAACGTCTTTCAGTATAGCCTATTCTCTCTTCTGTCGCTCACATCGAGAGATAACACTTTACTTTCATTGACCAAGGATTAATCATGACTTATATCGCTTCTTTAACGATGGACCAAGCAGATTCAACAACAGCAGCAACCTTAAATGCGGTCAAAGCGCAAATCGGGATGATTCCTAATTTGTTTGCAACGTTAGCAAAATCACCAACAGCATTACATAGCTTGTTAGGTCTGAATCAAACGATTGCCAGCGGTCGTTTATCAGCGAGTGAACGTGAGGTTATCGCGTTAGCTACATCACAAGCAAACAGTTGCCAGTACTGTGTCAGCGCGCATAGCTTGTTAGGTAAGAATGCCGGATTAAACCAAGAACAACTCCATGCGGCGCGTTTCGGTGATGCCGTCACTGATCGTGCTTCTGCCATCGCAGGTTTTACTAAGGCATTAGTAGAGCATCGCGGCCACGTCAGCATTGAGACGCTGGATCAGCTCAAAGCGAATGGCTTGAGCGAAGCGGACTTTTTAGAGATCATTGCTAACGTGGTTGCAACCACATTGACCAACTACACCAATAATATCGCTAGAACAGTGATTGATTTTCCTGTTGTCGCGCTCAACGCGTAAGCAGTTGTGGATGAACGGTGATCGGAGCAACCTACCCTCTGGATTGATGGTAGATTCTCCGGCATCGTATCTTTCTTAAAGAGAGTGCAGGAGCAGATTTCTGATGACATCAACGACATTACCTGAATTGATACATGCGGTCCGTCAATGCACTTTATGCGAGGCGCACTTACCTTCGCCGCCGCGTCCGATCATTCAAGTACATCCAAACGCCAGAATCCTGATCGCGGGTCAAGCACCAGGTAGCAAAGTGCAAGCATCGGGGATTCCATTTGATGATGCAAGTGGGGATCGCTTGCGTGAATGGATGGGGGTGGGCAAAGATACTTTTTACGACGAACGACAGATTGCGATTTTACCGATGGGATTTTGCTATCCGGGCACTAGTCAGTCAGGCGATCTACCACCACGCAAAGAGTGTGCGCCACAATGGCGCTCACAATTATTGGCACATCTACCTCATATAGAGCTTTGCCTCGTGATCGGTCAGTATGCGATGGCATGGCATCTACCTGAGAGTAAAGCGCGCAACGTCACGGAACACGTCAAACATTGGCAGCAGCACTGGCCAACTGTGCTGCCGCTACCGCATCCTAGTCCACGCAACAATATCTGGCTTAAACAAAACCCATGGTTTAACGACGACGTGTTACCTGCGTTGAAAGAGCGTATTGCGCAGCTCTTGGGGTAATCATCATGAAAAAAACATTTACTGACAAGTAATCTGTGCCGTCACACCATTACCAACCGTGCCAGTACCGTTGGTCACGGTACACGTTTGCTTGGAGGGCTGTGTATAAACCGTCACCGTGTAACTCGCACCCGCCGTCAGCGGCGTTGGGAAAATAAAGCTACCACCTGTACTGGTGTAGTTGTCTTTGCCATTGTTCTGCAAAACGACACTCTGTCCTGACTGCAATCCAGTCACATTTCCATAAACATAATTACTACTAGAGATATTCTGCAGACAACTTACTGTAACGTTGGTGACATTCGAACTATTGAAACTGGCAATCGAGCCAGAACCATTTGTTACTGAACATGTTTCATTAATTGGCTGCGTACCCACGGTCACTGCATATGCTGCACCTGCTGAGATTGTTTTTGCAAATGTAAAACTCCCGTTCGCAGTCACCGTCAGAGAATCGGTGCCATTGTTGAGCAAGGTGACCGACGTGCCACCAGCAAGTCCGCTAACCGTACCACCAATGGTTCCCTCAAAAGTACCGCCACACCCACTCAGAACAATAGCGCTTGATGCGCTCAGTAAAGCCAATTTTAAATAATTCATACCATTCATTCTTTCTTCAAAGGGGAGTCCCCTCACGGTTTTTATCGCGAGCGGCAATCGTCACTAATCGGTCCGGATCAATGAAAATGGCCTGTGCGGCTTCAAAGCGATGGTGCGATATGGCAACGTCGCATGGCATGCCATACACTACTAGTTGCATTTTATCCCTCACTAGGGGTGCAATTGGTAACAATTTATGTCTTTTTACCTGCTTTTACGTCCACTCCCAAGATCCGTCCCTTGTGATGAAACATATCAAAGACATTGGACTAATGCCGCCATGACCAAATGTGATGCGCCAACGCGCCTGAAACGAAAATTTACACAAACCCCTTCGTTTCTTTTTGACTTCAGCCACTTGGAGACCTACTGTACCTATATCTATTTATTGACAGAAATAAATAGGTCACAAGCGAAGGTATAGAGAACTATGGTGATGCAGTGTCATTTTTCTTGCTTTCTAAAAAGACCTTGCAATGATGCAATAAGGTCAATTCACAGGAGATAACCATGATTAAAAAAATGTTACGTGGATTATTTGTTTTCTGCTCGCTCTTCCTGTTGCAATCGTTCAGTTACGCAGCTGACGAGCATGGCAACACAGAGGAAGCGACAGCCCTCGTTAAAAAAGCGGTCGCGTATTTAAAGGCCAATGGTCCCGAAAAGAGCTTTACCGCCTTTAACGATAGTAAAGGAGAATTTATCAAAAAAGATCTCTACATCTTTGTGATCAATCGACAAGGCAAAATGCTTTCACACGGGATGCTTCCTAAAATTATCGGAAAAGATGTACTAGAAATGAAGGACGCCGATGGCAAGGCGCTGTTTAAAGATATGCTGACGGCAACAGCGACAAAAGACAGTGCATGGATCAATTACAAATGGCCCAATCCGACTACCAAACGGATTGACGACAAATCAACCTATCTAGAAAAGGTCGATGACATGGTGGTGGGCTGCGGTGTATATAAAAATGGGAATTAGCTACGCGTAACATCAGACATTGGACGTTAATTGGAAGCGAACGCGGCGGCCCTGCCTTCCCTCGCTTCCACCTCAACTCTTACATTCCCCTGCGAAAGGTCATGATCGATAGAGACGCTATCATCACCTTCGCTTCACTACCGTTTTTGTGCGGTCACATCCCAGTTCGCCCCAATGATACGCGTAGGTCGCCCAATCTCGTCCCGGGTGACGCGGCCGGTGCTGCGTAAGAATCGGATCGTTTTGTCAGGCCACAAAATACGAAACTCGACATCAAGTAAAGCGGATCCGGCGATCGCCGTTTGCATGGCGGCATTGGTTGTGGTGACGTCATCGGGATGAATCGACTTCGTCCATAAGTCATAAGCGGAAATACCATCTTCCTTACTCGTGCCATAAAGACGATACATCCAAGCGTCCCAATTCAACGTATTGTTGACCATATCCCATTCCCAGATGCCAATCCCACCAGAATCTGTTGCGAGGGAAATTCTTTCCTTGGCTTCTTGCAAGGCTTTTTGCTCCGCGATTCTTTCCGACACGTCCTCGTGAGTGCCAAACATCCACTCAGGTGCCCCATCAGCGGTCCACGTCATGACTCGCCCCATGCTCCGGATCCAAACCCAATGTCCATCGCGATGCTGCATCCTAAATTCACACTGGTAACTCTTACTCTGATCGGCAAAATGCTGATCAAGACGCACACCCGACATTTTCACGTCGTCGGGGTGCATGTTATTGATCCAATACTGTATCGAGGGTGGCGAAAAATCCGCCAGAGTGTAGCCAAGAATCTCGGCCCAGCGTTCGTTTAATATCACCTCACCACTTTGCACATTCCACTCCCATGTGCCAAGCTGTGTGCTATCAATGATATGCATCAGCCGCTGGTGCTTCTGCTCGAGCTGATGCTTCATGATTCGTCGCAGCGTCACATCTTCAATCACAACAATGCTGTTATAAGAGTTTTCTTTTGCATCATGCGCCAGCACTGCTGAGAGCAACACATCAATGATCTCTCCGCTTTTTTTGACCATTTGGTACGGCACGTTATCACACCGACCCGTTTTCAAAAAATCAGGGAAAACGACACTGTTTGCGTACTCCCTTGACGCTGGCGTCAGAAAATCAATGGAATACCGACCAATCACCTCATCGCGTTCGTAACCCAATTTTGACAACCAGGTATCGCTCACGGTTAATAGGCGACCTTGATCATCGATCGAATGCAACATTGCTGGGGCAGCTTCATACAACCGTCGTAAATGCGCCTCGCTCTGCTGAAGTTCGTGCAGTGCCTGTTTATAGCCCCGAGTCGCGCGACGACCTTCGAGGGCAGCCGCTGCTGCTAGTGCCAAATTTTTTAAAGTAGCACGCTGTTGATCATCTAATTTTTTTGGTTGATGATCGATCACACACAGCGTGCCAACGCGATGACCATCACTCAGGACAATCGGCGCACCTGCGTAGAACCGAATATCAGGCGGACTAACAACGAGAGGATTATCGACAAAGCGCGGATCCGCCAGCGCGTCAGACACCTCCATTAAATCGTTACCAAGGATTGTGTGCGCACAGAATGCGATATCGCGTTGCGTTTGAGAGACGCCTGGTAGACCAACGTTCGCCTTAAACCATTGCCGCTCAGCGTCGATCAGACTAATCAAGGAAATCGGTGTCCCGCAAATGGACGAGGCAATTTGTACTAGCGCGTCAAACTCGGCTTCTGGTGAGGAATCAAGTACCTCAAGTGCTGCTAACGCAGCGAGGCGTTCTTTCTCATTGTTGGGCAAAGGGGCTGAGTTCATGTCGTTTTCAATAGCATCAATTATTAATATACTAACAAAACTATCAGCAAAGCACAGGGAACCTCAAACCGCGCCAGCACGTACTAAAGGGACACAACCACGTTTTTGTTCATCGGAAAGAGTAGCAGAAGTTGATTGCTTACATTCGTGTCTGTACAAAAATAGTTTCAGATCATGCTGAAAAAGGACAAAAATGCGAGGCAAATAGCAACATATAGGCGGAAAACCATACAAATACCGTTTAAACGGTCATTTGACGAAAAAAAACGCACAGAACACTAAGTAGCCTGTGCGTTAGGTAGGTTTCAATGGAGAGGTTACGGTGTTTTTTTCGACGGCTGCGCGACTTTAACGATACTTACTGCAGCGGCGGCGCAGATCAGTAATACGCCAGCCAATCGAATCACATTTTCGGGATTGCCGTTAAGCCATCGGTGATAAATCAGTGGTAACGTAAAAATCTGAATAATCATCGGAATCACGATGAACATATTAAAGATGCCCATATAGACCCCTGTCCGGTGTGCCGGAATACACCCTGCGAGCATCACATAAGGATTTCCCATGATACTGGCCCATGCCAGACCAACGCCAATCATCGGCAAAAACAGCACTGCAGGCGTATGGATATCTGGCAAACTCAACATCGCTATCCCCGCCAGAGATAAGCAAATGGCATGGGTTATCTTCGGACCAAAACGACGCACAAACGGTACCAGCGCAAATGCAGCGATAAAGGCGACAAAATTATAAAAGGCGCCAATTTGTCCGTTGAGTAGTCCTGCATCACGAAAGCCATCTGTCGCCGGATCGTCTGTTCCAAAAATACTACGTCCCAACGACAACACAATATATTGCCAGTAACAGAACATCGCATACCACTGAAACAATTTCACCAGCGCCAACTGCTTCATGGTGAGAGGCATCTCTTTCACCGCCTGCACAATATCGCTGACCGTTGCTTGCCATCCGGAGGGCTGGCTTGCAATCTCTGCGATCTGTTCTGCATCCATTGGGAGCTCTGGTGTCGTTTTAAGACTCCATAGAATACTGGTAATCGAAAACACGGCACCGATCATAAACGCCGTAATCACAATGTAGGGAATATGATTGGTGTTGACCGCATTGCTGTTCATTCCAAATGCAACCAGTAACGATGGCGTCAGATAGGCAAGCGTCTGACCAAGTCCCGTGCACGCGCTTTGGGTCAAAAAGCCCGCTGCATGTTGCTCTGAACGGAGGCGGTCACTGACATACGCACGATAAGGCTCCATCGTAACGTTATTGGCTGCATCGAGAATCCACAGAATACTTGCTGCCATCCATAAGCTTGAGCTAAATGGCATGATCAGAAGCCCCAAGCTACAAATGAGTGCCCCAATCAAAAAGTACGGTGTACGACGTCCCCAACGACTAACGGTACGATCACTCATCGCGCCGATAATAGGTTGCACAATGAGTCCAGTCACAGGGCCCGCTAACCATAAATAAGGCAAGCTCGCCTCATCCGCACCGAGGTACTTATAAATCGGGCTCATGCTACTTTGCTGCAATCCGAAACTAAACTGCAAACCAAAAAAACCAATATTCATGTTCAAAATTTGCCAGAACGAGAGCCAAGGTTTTTTGTTGCCGGTACTTCCGATTGCTGCGTGATTCATGATGTGATTGCCCGATGAGTTACGTTAGACGGTACTAGCCAGCATTGCGACCACGGTGCTATTGTCATTTGATCGCTACACATTTGTTGACTGAGTAAATCCTGCCAATCATGCATACGCAGAGAAGGTGGCAACAGCACTTCTGTCGCAACCGTACACGCATGCTCCGAAAAATTACCAATAAATATCACTGGATGATCATCATCCCCCCGCACAAACGCCAGCGTTTCTGGCGGCGCTGCAGAAAGCAAACGACGCGGCTGGTGAGCAGCCAGTTGTGGCAATGTCCGGCGTGCTGTCAGCAATTTTGTCAGCCCTGCAAACATCACACCAGCATTTGTTTGCGGAAGCAAGCGTTGTTCGTATAACGCTTCTGACCAGTGTGGTCGATGCAACCAACGACTATCGAGCGCTTGCGACGGAATATCGCGGTAATCGACGTCGTTTTCTTGTGCGAGCTCATCCCCCATGTAGATAAAGGGCATCCCTCCAAAGCATAAACTCAGTCCGTATAACAGCAACATCCGATGTAACGCAGGCGTCTGATCTGCCGAACTTAAACTGTCACATCCCGCCAGTGCCGCTGCCATTCCCACGCTGCCGTGTACTGCCGCCGGATCATTCGTCTGAAAACTCGCACCACGCGCAAAGCTCGTACCCTCGCCCGCAAAAAAACGTCCTACGGCAGCCAACCGGCTTTGGACATCCTGTGCACTCAAGCTCGCTTCTGGCCGCAATACATTCCATCCGATATCATCGTGACACCGCACATACGTCAACCAGCTGGTATGTGGAGGTAATGGTGGCGTCGCACGAATCACCTCTTGCATCAGGCTCGTATTCTGCTCGGTGATGGAAAGCCAACCCGACGCCATCAGTGTGCTGTGATACGCCAAATGACACTCGGCTTGTGCGCCATCAGCACTGCCCAGATAAGCAGGCAAATCCGCCGTTGGTACAATAGCTTCGGCTTTGAGTAATACCCCTGGCGCAGCAATATCGATCAGATGTCGCATTGCCCGCAACAGCGTATGCGTTTCTGGTTGATTCATGCAGTTGGTACCAAGGCGCTTCCACAAGAATGCCGTCGAATCCAATCGGAAAACTTCCACACCACGGTTCGCCAATTCCAGCATCGCAATGACCATATCCGCAAACACAGCAGGATTACGATAATTTAAATCCCATTGATAGGGATAAAAAGTGGTCCATACCCAGGACTGCATGGCGTCGTTATACGTAAAATTGCCAGGTGCGACTTCAGGAAACACTTGACCCAAGTTCGCCTCATACTGATCGGGCAACTCGCGATCTGCAAAATGATAGAAGTAGTCTTGGTAGCGTTTATCTCCCGCTTTCGCCGCAACGGCCCAGGGATGATCGTCTGCGACATGATTTAAAATAAAATCAGAACACAAACTAATACCGGCATGACGCAAAGCAAGCGTTAGCTGCGTTAAATCCTGCATCGTGCCAAGCGTCGGCTCAATCTCATCAAACGCAGAAACTGCAAACCCACCATCATTCTCACCTGCTCGCGCCTTTAAAAACGGTAGTAAATGCAAGTAGGTAACACCCATCTCTTTCAGGTGCGGGATCCGCTTCATCACACCCTGCAAATCTCCACCAAAACGATCGACGTAGGCACAGTAAGCGAGCATGTGTTCATCGCAAAACCAATCGGGATGCTGCTGACGTTTCAAGTCCAATGCAATGAGATCAGGTGAGCGCTGCCCAATCGTGTCAGACAAACGAACGCAAAGCTGCTCTACCCAACGTTGAAAATCATGCTGATTCTCAAACGCACTACCGTAGACCGATTCCAGACTCGCCAGAAGATCCGCTGAACGCGTACTGAAACGCCCCACCACAATCGCCTGCATAGCACCAGGCAACGTCGTTGATAAGGCTTGCAAACAAGCCGACTGGAGGGATTGGAAATCCATCGTGAATCACATTTCAAAAAATAAGAGACACCAGAAAAATGGCTCTCCCTGCTACCGGAGTAGAAAGAAGAGCCGAAACACACGGGTAAAGTGTTTATGTATGTTCAACATCGAACCATAGACTGCTAGCGGCACAACATGAGCATCAATGCGATATAACGATCTCACCAGAAGTGCAGCTGATGGGGGAATTATCCGACAAACGAAAATTCTTTGCAATCGATTGCAAAGATGCGCCGCAGCATTCGGCTGTACGCCGATATTTTACAAAGGAAGGTATGCAGCGATGCTGGGTAGACTGCGATTCATTTCGTTTTTCCGTCAGAAAAATGCGTCTATATTTAGCAACACCCTATCCAATTAGTTGAAAAAATGCGGCGATGCAGCATATATTTTTTTCGGAAAACGAGTAGCCAAACGGCATATGAGAAAGATGAACCGCACATTAATTGCAAACGTTTGTAATTGATATGTAAAGATGATATCGAGCATAGAATCAGATATCGCTGGGACGTTGGTATCACTCAATCGAGCGATATCGTCATAAATACGCTATTCGGGTCATCCGCGTAGTCCCCGAAGGGTGGACATAATTCAAACCCAAAGCTCGCGTACAACTGGCGTGCTGGCTCAAAGAACTGCACCGAACCCGTTTCAAGACTCAATCTCTTGTAATGCTGAAGACGCGCTTGCTCAATCAAATGTTCTAGCAAAGCTTTTGCTGCACCACGCCGACGCAATTGACGGGGCGTACGCATCGATTTAATTTCGCCGTGATGCTCATCGATAGATTTCAGTGCGATGCAGCCCACAAGGATGTCATCATCCCAGATCGTCCAGAATGTGATCTCCGGATGACGCAATTTCTCCACATCAAGCGCATGTACACTCTCAGCCGGACTTGTGGCATACATATCATCCAAATGCTCTTGCAGTAAGCGACGGATCTCATCTCCTTGCAAATCATCTATTCTTATTTTCATCTCAGTCTCTTACTTGCAATGACATGTATTCCGATAACAGACAAACAGCACTCCTCGAGGCTTTCTGTCGAGGCCTGCTTTTTCCTATAACTCAGTCCATCGAGGCAACTGATGCTTACGTCCACTGTACGCGTAATATGCCCCCATAGATAATCCAAACAACACACCGGCGCATGAGGCAATGATCAGCGCATCGAACGGCGCTAAACCTTGGCGAGACCACAATGCGGCCCACATCACGAGCCCCCAAGCGATAGCAAATACTGTACCCGTCAGCAACACGTTAGCAAAGAAGCCGCCAAAATGTGGTGGCGGTACATCGAATCCCATTTTCCAGAGAAACCGAACCAGTGGTGGCGCGTAATTACTGCGCCTGATACCGCTGGATTCAAGAATAGCTAACGCCGCCTCTCTCTTTCTAGATACGCTCATTGTTCCACTCCCTGTCAAAAATACGACGACTGTTATGGCCTAAGGCACTCAGTGTTACTCACCACGTTTTGATGTGCAATTTCAAACCGGCAATCAATGCTCTTTTTGATTTTAATTTTAGCATCATGATAAGTCGTTTTTCCCCAAAATTAACTTTTTGGGCAGGGACATTGCTCTACTAGATGAGTACTTGTCGTGATCAAATGAGGAGGTGCGATTAAATGGGCCACCCGCCTGCGCAGCGCGTACGCACCACGCACTTACATATCGAGCTCAAGCTGCCCGTAAAATGGTACTTGATTCCATGTCTGGGAAAGCACTGATACGGCATCATACAAATCAACTTGGGGGTCAATGAACCGCAAATCCGGCGCTTGCTGCCCTCGGATAGCGCACGCGCTCTCGATTCCAATCAAAAACTGATCTTGATCAAATTGACCGTTCCACAGTTGCGCCTGCAAACTTTCCACTATGGCCTCGGCGTGTATCGTTTGAGCTGCTAAAGTTTCATTTTGAATGTCGTGTGACTGCTCCATCACAAGGGCAATCTCAGAACCTTTCGCGACTAATCCCAAAAAGCCATACTCATAACCTAGCGCAGTTTCAACAACATAATGAATCAAATCATGCGGCAATATGCCTTGACGCGGCATCTTTGTTGCCGTCTCAGTTCCATTTGCTCTGATACAACGCAATGCGTCGTATTTTGCCGATTTCTCATGTTTAGTCGCAATTAATTTCATGGCAGTGAAAGAGAAAAGTCATCGAAATAGTTCACCTGATTTTATATGATTTACAAAACATCCTAGTTGCGATCGATGCCTCTTGAGGAAGTTAAAGCACTAAATACCACCACTCCGTCATTCCCGCGCAGGCGAGAATCCAGTGCACACTAGCGCTTTCGGCCTTAATCACATATCACCATCATCCAACCCTCAAGGTGCTCACGCACCACTGGATCACCCGCCTGCGCGGGTGATGACGGTGCGAATGGTAACGTTGTTTTGAACTCTTGATTGTGGTTGATTCTCGACTGTGGTTGATTCCTGATTGTGGTTGATTCCTGACTGTGGTTGATTCTTGACTGCAGTTGACGCTTTTCACCCGTGGTAGAAGCGGGCTTTTCATTGGCGGTCGAATCAACTCTGAGTCAGTACATCTTGGAAAAGTTAAAACACTGCATACCACCACGCCGTCATTCCCGCGCAGGCGGGAATCCAGTGCGCGTCTGCGCTTTCGACCGTAACCACATATCACCATCGCCCAACCCTGAAGGTGCTCACGCACCACTGGATCACCCGCCTGCGCGGGTGATGACGGTGCGAATGGTAATGTTGTTTTGAATTCTTGACTGTGGTTGTTTCTTGACTGTGGTTGATTCTTGACTGCAGTTGACGCTTTTCACCCGTGGTAGAAGCGGGCTTTTCATTGGCGGTCGAATCAACTCTGAGTCGTACACTTTGGAAAAGTCAAAACACTGAATACCACCACGCCGTCATTCCCGCGCAGGCGGGAATCCAGTGCGCGTCAGCGCTTTCGACCTTAATCACATATTCACTTCCCAGGAAAACAAACATTCCTCCTCAACGCGTTGGAACCCAGTTCATAAGTCGATCATACTGTCGACGATATTGGTCGCCTATACATTCAACCAATGCAGGTGCAGTTTCACATGCAGCATTGCGGCTCTTGATCCATGTGCGTTGAAGTACATCTAACTGATTCTGTGCACCAACGGTACCACTACCGCGTCGAATGTCGATATACAGCGCTGCTACATCGAGATCCTGTTTCGCCAACGCGGGATGACTGCAAATGGCAGTCTCAATGTTGGTACTGGCCTTTTTACAATCAAATGAAGGCCCCTCGGGCGATGGGCGAAACTTTTGCTTTGGTAAAAACTGCTCCGAGTTGATATCGGTAACGCGTCCATCACGAGCGACGAACTGAACAGTGTGTGGCTGGATATCAACATCACTTAGCCAAGCAATCAGTGACTGACGAGCCTCAACTGGCAATTCGTCTGACGATAAGCGACTCGATCCGAGGACTAACTTGTCCTCTGAAAGATACGCACCAAGTTCGATGTCATTGAGGGTGTCGATCCAGAAAAATCCTTTGTCCATGCAAGCATGAGGCACACAGGCGGAAACACGAACATAACGGTGGTCAACGACAAGCACCGGATCAGGCGGACCACCTAGCGCAGACAACAAGTCTGCTGCCATCTTAGCGGGAACGCTATTCTTGATAAAACTATGCGCCCGCTTGTCCCAGATAAAAGCATTGGTTGATTGCCCTTGATAGGAAAGCACCCATTCAGTTGCTCTTTCTTTCGCCAGCGCGGTAAGCGGCGCCACAAAGAGGCTACAAGCGATGAGCCACAAGACAGTAAAGACACGTTTTTTCAGGCTGGGTGAGGAGATTAAATTGTGCATGGTCATCATCCTTATAAAATTCGCGCAGCGACATTAACACCGTGAAGACTCAAGCCAACTCACGGTCACAATTCATCTTCAGATAGGGTAGTCAGCTTCCAACTAACATAGAGCGTCGGCAAACTAACAAAGTACGCCGCATTAGCAATAAAAAGGGCAAAAGCAAGACCGATAACATGCTCACGCCCCCATCCCTTTTCTGCGATGGTTAGCAGTATGAATGACTCACCAATAATATTCGACATGGCGAGGAAAGCCATGCAAAATAAAAATGCATTTTTGCGCAGTGCAGCTTCTCTTTCATCATCTTCAATAGCGGGCTTACCTAATGGGCCATTGATAGCGATAGCCGAAACAATCACGGTGATTGCACCGCCAAGGCCATAAATGAAATGAGGTAACGTGGTTGTGATCGCATAGAAGATGAGTGCTGTTCCCAGCGCCATTGGCATCAGCGGTAACCATCGCATTGAATAGTAGCGCCGTTCATTTGAATCCATTGTCATGTCGCATTGAACTCTCTCGGATGCATTAGTCCACCACACCAATGTGTCCATCCTTTGCAATATCGTTTTATGCTTTGCACTCATTCTTCTTCTCCTGCCCGTTTTAGCGTCATGGCGATTGGTTCAAAGCGTTGAAAGGAAAACAGCATTTCAACACTGACATTGAAGTATTGGGATATTTTCAGGGCCAACTCCAAGCTGGGTTTGTAATCACCGCGCTCAAGATAGCCAATGGTCTGATTGTTGACGCCCACGGCTTCAGCCAATTCCTTTCGCGAGATTCCACGCTCTGTACGAAACAGCGCTATTCTATTGTGTATAAACATAATTATATTAAATTAGACAAGGTTATATTGTGAGTACACAACAATTTAATGTGTATGTCAATAAAATCATGCATCATAAGGATGTTCAATTGTCTTGATTTGCCTGTCTGAACAACCATGAACCCGCGGCGCGGCCTACATAGAGTCAGATTCATGGAGGTAGATGTTTTGCTCGTCTATAGGTTTGAAAGGACCGCTTTTTAGTGCCCTCGCTCTTGTTTGGGTCCGACACTTGTGTTGGGGCAAGGATAAATCTGAAATAACATCGAGAAAAACCGTCAACGATGCAATAAATCCTAATGTCTGTCCCTGAACAAACAACTGGCATATGCTGAGCAAATGCAAAGTATCCGTCCGACGCGAAAGGCGCGCACGCGCCACTGGATCACCCGCCTGCGCGGGTGATGACGATGCGAACGGCAATATTGTTTTAACTTCTCGCCTGTAATCACCGCAAATGACACTAAGTCATCGCTGCTGCATCTCATGCGGGGTTGCAGTAGCTCTTTCGTCGTTGGTTGTAGCAGTAGCGAATCTATAGATATTGCAGCTTTTCTTCTTTGCGCCTTGAAAAATTCGAGGCGCTGAATGACATTCTTTGCAAGATTACCCACCACTTCGTCATTCCCGCGCAGGCGGGAATCTAGTGTAACCAACTACATGTTGAGGTACGTCCTCACCCTCTGACATTCTTAATTCCATTGCGCAATTTTTTCCACCAAAAATCCGAATACCAGTAAATTATTTTTTAGCGCGACAAAGCGACAGAGTTCATTTAGTGGAGAGTAATTCACGACTGAGTCGTACCATTTGTTTTTCTTTGCTATGGAAGATAACTTCGTATCCGTGGCGACCATAAAGTGCAATTAACGGATGATTGTTCTCAGCAGTATCTGTAGCAGTTCGAAATAATCTACGACTTAAAAACCAAGTATGTGCAGCACCAAGTAGGGTGCTAGCAATACCCTTCCGACGCATTTCAGGCAATACATAGGCGGTGGTTACGAGGCCAAATTTGCCATGCTCATCCTCCTCTTGTCTCACGATAATATGACCCACATTTTGACTCTCAGGACCAACGCGTGCAATATAGATCGCGCCTAACAGACGACCATCGATATGTGATACGGCACGATCATAAAGCCATTCGAGCGAATACATAGATTCACCGACCTCTTCGCCAAGAACGTCAATTAAGGTATCTCGCATCCTTGAGGCGACGATTTGCAAGTCTGGGCTGCCGAGTTGTATAGGATCAATAATGATGCTCATATAGGACAATTTTCAAAATGAATACATGTCAGAAAGGTTCATAGCGATTCGACGCTACAGATATTTGCACGCCACTGGATCACCCGCCTGCGCGGGTGATGACGATGCGAACGGCAATATTGTTTTAACTTCTCGCCTGTAATCACCGCAAATGACACTAAGTCATCGCTGCTGCATCTCATGCGGGGTTGCAGTAGCTCTTTCGTCGTTGGTTGTAGCAGTAGCGAATCTATAGATATTGCAGCTTTTCTTCTTTGCGCCTTGAAAAATTCGAGGCGCTGAATGACATTCTTTGCAAGATTACCCACCACTTCGTCATTCCCGCGCAGGCGGGAATCTAGTGTAACCAACTACATGTTGAGGTACGTCCTCACCCTCTGACATTCTTAATTCCATTGCGCAATTTTTTCCACCAAAAATCCGAATACCAGTAAACTAGCTTTATCGGCAGTCGTTTCCCAAATCGATTTTTCCGAATAATCCGCTTCGAGAGCCATTCAATGTCAAAGCCAGCCCACTCAGGTGCTGGCAGAAATAATAAATTAAACCAGACAGCGGGGCGTACTTCGTTCCAATAGATCGCCTCTAGTTCATCAATTGAATATTTAGATTCGGCACAAATTTCTATAATCTTAGGCAACAATATTTTTATGTCGGAATCCATCCAGAACATTTGCATCATGTCCCAAATTTTTTTCCTATCATCTAAATCATCAGTCGGTGGCAGCATATCAATTGAAATATGAAATTCGTTATATAGTTAAGTCGCAAAACGACCTTCATTCAAAAAAACCATTAGCTCCAATGCCAAAATGCTCGCGCAATAGACCCTGAGGCGAATTACGATTTTGTGCTGCGAACGATTCAACTGTGAGCTTCCACTTTTGCGTATAAACATGACATCGCTCAGTAAGACGATCATTTCACGATGACTTATATGAGCCTTATCCCAAAGGTGATGATGAAAACGACATATGCTACTCCTGCAACTAAAACACCAATTCCCGCCAATGCGATGAAGAATATCAGCGTAGACATCACGCCATGGGCGTAAATAACTCCACCGACAGAAAAATATTTTTCAATCAATACAAACATCATGATCGGAAAAATCGTCGGTGCGACCAGCGCCTTACCTGACGGTAAACGTTTGTGCTCTTTGCTCACTATTCACCACCTCCTATATCCAGCAAACTTCCTCTTCAAACATCTGAATTTATCAAAATTAATTTACCGGTCTGAGAATTCGTTAATTCTTCTTTCGAGAACATTCACCTTGTTGAAGAGCGGCATATTTTCTGGTGATGACTTTAGCACTTTAGTCGCTCAGATAGGACGACAGTGGCGATCGATTACAGCACCATTCGATGCAATGTTCCCACTGCACCCATACTGAATGTCTGAGCAACATTGGGAGCCGCAATGCTAAGATTGTTAACAACCCGGGTCCATTCTGCCAGTATCTCGTCATCATTCTTAACGGTCATAAGAATAGCCCAACTTTCAACCCACCCGCCTTTCTCAGAACCGCTAGAATTAATGGCAATTGCAATCGCGTTGGTACTATAGCGCGTTACCTTAAAACTATTTGGCATCACTTCGCGCCATTCTCCGTCGTCGAATAAAAATACTTTTGCATTCCAACCATCCAACATTACTCGAAGCTTGAGATCGTCAGTGTCTGGGGACTTTGTAAGGTCCGGGGATGTTAGCGGCTCCCGCTTCTTTAAGCTTCCCTCCCATTGCCCATTTAAAATCGAGTCAACTGGGCGAGTGAATCGCGGCTTCAGAGAATCGATATTGCTCGTCGGTGCTGTGGTACATCCTCCGATTGCACATAGAAGAAAAATAGCATTGGCGCATAACAAAAATCGCGATTGAAACATATATTTAAACTTTCTCTTATCACAGTTAAATAAAAAAAGTGATCTACAATTTCGCTATTGCGATCATTAAAATACCACTCGTCGCTTCGTCATTCCCGCGAAGGCAGGCACTCATTCAACATCAGCACATGCGTTCAACAACATATTCATCATCGTCTTACGCTGGAGGCGCGTTTGCACCGATGGATTCTCCGCTTTCGCGAAGAATGACGGTTGTGTGGAGTGTTTCATCAAAAATAATCTTATTCCGACATTGATCTCTACATTGCCCTAATTCAATTTGTACGGCAGCTTCATTAATTCATCATGGTAAAAATCAAGTGTCGCTTGATTCGGAAATAAAAAATCTTTGTAAGTTGTCCAATCTGGGTCATTTTTAATATTTGTGTATGTCTTGCATTCTGGGCACTCTTTCAAATAGAACGCTTTGAGTGCCTCCTCAACTTTTGAGCTATCTTTCACATAGACATAATGTAGACACTCCCGGTTGTACTTGAATGTCCCCGCATGTACTGCGGCTGTGACATTTTCGATCGTTTCAATCAGCTTTGAGGACAGTTTATTTAAATGATCAAGGTCAGAAGTTTCTGGAAGCCCATCTCTTCTTTGTGTCGCATAAGTGACCCCTGTAATAATTAAGGTCGGATATGTTGACAAAGGTAGCTGCTTTTTCAGTCCAAGATTAACGGTAATTGATCCAGGACCTTGATCATAAGAAGCTAAATAGGCCCACCAGAAATCAGCAGGAATAGCTTGGCTATGCAGATTCAATGGAGTCGTTTCGGTTGCCATTGAAACATCCAGTACCGTAGCAAGAAAAAGCGCGATCAATGGTTGGATTAATTGTTTCTTCATTAGTTATGCGTATTAAAAAATGGAGTGAAGGTCAAGTGAATGCTCCGCAGATCCAGTCATATGTCTGCTTGGTGCAAGAAAGTGACTTTGCACCAAAACTTACCTTTAAAATAATAACTTATTTATATTATTCATATCTCAATTTTTAGCGCATTAGGCTGACGTTGCGTGCGCAACATTGGATTCTCTGCCTTCGGAGAGAATGACGGATGGGTGGAGCGTTTCTTAGAAATGGATCTTGCTCGCGTTAAGGAGCACGGATGCGTCATACGATTGCTTGTACGCATTTTTGGATAAACTAGTCTGCGATCGGTCTTGCATCGAAAAGAACAAGCCAATAAAGAAAAAACCCGTTCTCTTTCGAAGAACGGGTTTCAGTCAACGTTGTCTAATAACGTCCTATTTAAAACGGAATATCATCATCCATATCCGAGAAATTCGGTGCAGGGCGGGATGCTGGTGCTTGTTGACGTGGTGCAGGGGCAGCTTGGCGTGGTGCTGGGGCTGGTGCGCCGCCGTAGCCGCTGTCGTCCATTGCTGCGCCGCCGCCCATGCCTGGACGTCCGCCTAACATTTGCATGCTGTCAGCTTTAATGTCGGTAGCGTATTTTTCTACGCCGTCTTTGTCGGTGTATTTGCGTGTACGCAGGCTGCCTTCGACGTAGACTTGGGAGCCTTTTTTCAGGTATTGGCCTGCGATTTCAGCGAGCTTGCCGAAGAACGTGATGCGGTGCCATTCGGTTTGTTCTTTTTTCTCGCCAGTTGATTTGTCTTTCCAGCTATCGGTTGTTGCGACTGTGATGCTGGTCATTGCGTCACCACTTGGCATATAGCGTGTTTCCGGATCGCGGCCCAAATTGCCAACGATAATAACTTTATTGACGGATGCCATGGTTTTCTCCTGTTTTCCTGATAATTTCCAATTGATAGTGGTCATAGTAAGCCGACACAACATCGCTCCACCACGCGAGCGTGGCAGGGAAGCAATGTTTGCGTCGGTGCTATCGTAATGTGCGGTTTTAGACCTCTTGCGGTGTCTGACGAGCAGAACGGCGGGGTATTTCCGGCATGTTGTACGCGATTATAAGCCAGATAAGTGTCAGTAAAGAACACAAACCGAAGATGGTTGGTGCACTTGCCACCTTACTCATCAAGCCACCCGCTGCGGCACCAGAGGCAATGCCGAGGGCTTGCAGGGTGTTGTAGACGCCTAAGGCGGCACCTTTGGCGGCGGGCGGCGCGATTCTGGATACCAGCGATGGTTGGCTGGCTTCGAGGGTGTTAAAGGCAATAAAGAAACCAAATAACAACGCAATGAGGGCAACAGGATGCTCTAACAATTGCCAAAAGCCAACCTGTACGACGAGTAAGACAGTGATTGCAATCAGAAACACCTGTTTCATTTTTGCATACTTTTCTCCGACGATGATGGCCGGCAACATGGCTATAAACGAGACCAGCATGACCGGCAAATACACTTTCCAGTGACTTGCCAAGGGGATCTCTGCAACGCGCACCAATGCCGAAGGCACAACAACGAACATGGCCATTTGTGCGAAATGCAGGACGTACACGCCAAAATTCAGACGCATCAGCTCGCGATTACCAAGCACTGCTGAAAATGGAACACGTTCTGCAGGCAGCGGTGGTGCATCGGGTGTCACCCAAATGATGACAGCGATAGCGGCAACGCCAGCAATGGCCATCATGACAAACATCGCAGGCATGCCGACCGTTTCAAACAGGACTGGCGCGATCACCATCGCCAACGCAAAGGTAATGCCAATGGAGCCGCCCACCATCGCCATGGCTTTGGTCCGGTGTTCTTCACGGGTGCTATCCGCAATCAACGCAGTAATGGCGGCAGAAATCGCGCCCAGACCTTGGATGCCACGTCCAATCATGATGCCTGTAAGGCTGCTGGATTCCGCGCAAATCAAAGCGCCCAGCACAAACATCGCCATACCAGCGATAATGACAGGCTTACGCCCGAGACGATCCGAGGCCATTCCCAAAGGAATTTGGAAAAAGGCCTGCACGAGACTAAACATCCCCAGCGCCATGCCAACGAGAATGGGATTGTCACCGCCAGTGAGACTTCTTGCATAAATAGCAAAAACTGGCGATAAAATGAACAACCCGAGCATGCGCAAAGCAAAAATAGACGCTAACGATGCACTGGATCGAATTTCTGACCGGCTCATGCCCGGCTTGTCATCCTGAACATCGGAGGCGTTGGTGTAATTTGTTGCCAAAGTCATATTTAAAACCTGGTTGTACAAGGTAATTTGATGAAAGCGCGGAGGAGTCCGCGGTAATTTTCAAAAAACCGTTATAGTAGCAGGTTGATTGCCCCCGCCAACATTCGGATCGGACTGAGAATGAGATCACTGAACATGAAATTAATATTCAGACAATATTCAAACACGACTCAGTCACTACTCGCTACTACTCGCTAACACTTAGTTCATACTCAGTAAAAACTCAGTTCAACATACTATGACGACACGACCAAAAGCCGTAAAAGCCAAAGCAGCAAACAAACCCGCTGAAATCGAGTTCGGCGCAGATGATATCGCACTCATGCAGAAACGTGAGTTGATCAGGATCAGAGGAGCACGCACTCACAACCTGAAAAATATCAATCTTGATCTGCCCCGCAATAAACTGGTTGTCATTACTGGCTTATCTGGCTCTGGCAAATCGTCACTGGCGTTTGATACCTTATATGCCGAAGGTCAGCGTCGTTATGTGGAATCGCTGTCGGCCTATGCGCGTCAGTTCTTGCAATTGATGGAAAAACCGGATGTCGATCTGATTGAAGGTTTGTCTCCAGCGATTTCCATCGAGCAAAAAGCAACCTCGCACAACCCACGCTCGACCGTCGGTACTGTCACAGAAATCCACGATTATCTGCGTCTGTTGTATGCCCGCGTTGGGACACCTTATTGCCCCGACCACCCAGAAAACCCGCTCGCAGCGCAATCTGTGTCGCAAATGGTGGATGCGGTGCTGGCAATGCCAGAAGACACCAAGCTAATGATCCTCGCTCCTGTGGTTGCGAACCGAAAAGGGGAGCATGTCGATTTGTTCGAACAAATGCAGGCACAAGGCTTTATTCGCTTCCGGATTCAAAGTGGCACGCATGAAGCCAAGATCTATGAAGTCGATGATCTGCCAAAATTAAAAAAGACCGAAAAACACACCATTGACGTGGTGGTGGATCGCGTCAAAGTGAAAGAAGACATCAAGCAACGCTTGGCGGAATCGTTCGAAACTTGCCTGCGCATCGCCAATGGCCGCGCGCTGGTGGTCGATATGGATACCAAGGAAGAGCAACTGTTTTCGAATAAATTCGCGTGTCCAACTTGCGGGTACTCATTGCAAGAATTAGAACCACGTTTGTTCTCGTTCAACAATCCCATGGGCGCGTGCCCCGAATGTGATGGATTGGGACATATTGAGTTCTTTGATCCAAAGCGGATCGTTGCGTTCCCTAACTTATCGCTCGCCAGTGGCGCAGTCAAAGGCTGGGACCGTCGTAATCAGTTTTATTTCCAGATGTTGTCGAATCTGGCAGCGTTTTTTGAGTTTGATATTGATACGCCGTTTGAGCAATTGCCTGAATCGGCGCAACAAATTATTTTATTTGGCTCAGGCAAGCAACTTATTCCGTTCACCTACATCAACGAAAAAGGACGCGCTGTCGTCAAAGAACATACGTTTGAAGGTGTAGTGAATAATCTGCAGCGACGTTATCGCGAGACCGATTCGATGGCGGTCAAAGAAGAACTCGCGAAGTTTATCAACGAAAAACAATGCCCTTCTTGCGATGGCGCACGTCTGCGTATTGAAGCGCGGTATGTCAAAGTGGGAACAGGTAAGCAAGAAAAAGCGATTTACGACATCAGCGCCATGCCGCTGCGTGAAACGCTGCATTTCTTTGAACACCTGAAATTACACGGAGCGAAACGAGATATTGCTGACCGCATTATCAAAGAAATTTCTTCACGTCTCACCTTCCTCAACAATGTGGGTCTGGATTATCTGTCGTTGGATCGTAGCGCAGATACGCTCTCTGGCGGCGAAGCACAGCGGATTCGTTTGGCCTCGCAAATTGGCTCGGGTCTGACAGGTGTGATGTATGTCTTGGACGAACCGTCGATTGGTTTGCATCAGCGTGATAACGACCGTCTGATCGATACGCTGAAACATTTACGCGATATTGGTAATAGTGTCTTGGTGGTAGAGCATGATGAAGATGCGATTCGCTGCGCGGACTTTGTCGTCGATATGGGTATTGGTGCTGGCGTACACGGTGGTGAAGTGATTGCACAAGGTACCGTTGCCGATATCATGAAGAGCGAGCGCTCTCTGACAGCGCAATACCTCAGTGGTGCGCTGGAAATCGCTGTGCCAAAAAAACGTACAGTCAGTGATCCAGATAAACAGCTGGTGATCGCTGGAGCACGTGGAAATAATCTTAAAGATGTCACGATGCATCTGCCTGTTGGACTGCTCACTTGCGTCACGGGGGTTTCTGGTTCCGGTAAATCGACATTAGTGAATGACACGCTGTACCACGTGGCAGCACGTCATTTGTATGGTTCACAAACAGAACCAGCCACGTTTGATCATGTGAGTGGCTTGGAGCATTTTGATAAAGTCATTTCGGTTGATCAAGCGCCGATTGGTCGGACACCACGCTCTAATCCAGCCACCTATACCGGTTTATTCACACCGATCCGCGATTTGTTTGCGACCGTGCCAATGGCCAAAGAACGTGGCTACAGTGCAGGACGCTTCTCATTCAACGTCAAGGGTGGTCGCTGCGAGGCTTGCCAAGGTGATGGCGTCATTAAAGTCGAAATGCATTTCTTACCAGACGTGTATGTTCCTTGTGATGTGTGTCATGGCAAACGCTATAACCGCGAAACATTAGAAGTCCAATACAAGGGTAAGAATATTCATCAAATTCTTGAAATGACGGTCGAGGATGCGCATGAATTCTTTAAACCTGTGCCGGTCATTGCACGGAAGCTGCATACCTTACTGGATGTGGGTCTGGGTTATATCCGTCTAGGACAGAGTGCTACTACTTTGTCAGGCGGTGAAGCGCAGCGCGTGAAGTTGTCGCTCGAATTATCAAAACGCGATACAGGCCGTACTTTGTATATTTTGGATGAACCAACGACTGGTCTGCATTTCCATGATATCGCGCTGTTGCTCAAGGTGATTCATCGCCTGCGTGATCAAGGCAATACGCTGGTCATTATTGAACACAACCTTGACGTGATCAAAACCGCGGATTGGCTCATCGATCTGGGACCAGAAGGTGGTGCGGGTGGTGGTTTGATCATTGCCACTGGTACGCCAGAAGAAGTGGCGGCGAACAGCAATAGCGTAACAGGAAAGTACCTGTTACCTCTTTTAAAAAAACATCAGCACTAAGCGACATCAGTGCACATTATGTCAGTGACAGGATGGCTGCGCGCCTGTGCAACCATCCTGCGTAACTTTGTTAAACCAACATGTCTATTCGATTGATAGTAGGACTCGGCAATCCGGGTCCAGAATACGAACAAACCCGCCACAATGCGGGGTTCTGGCTGGTCGATCAGTTCCCAGTCAGTCTGCAACGCGATAAAAACTTCAATGCCTTGGTCGGTAAAACACGCATCGCCGGTAACGAAGTGTGGTTGCTTGAACCGCAAACTTTTATGAATCGCTCCGGCCAATCGGTAGGGGCACTCTGCCGATTTTATAAAATCAATCCTGATGAAGTGCTGGTGGTGCATGATGAACTCGATATCATGCCAGGCATCGCTAAGCTCAAAAAGGGGGGATCTTCTGGTGGTCATAACGGTCTCAAAGACATTACGGCAGCATTAGGCACGCAAGATTATTGGCGCTTACGTATCGGTATCGGCCATCCACGGACGCTCAATCTACAACAAGGCGTTGCCGATTTTGTGTTGCATCGTCCCCGTAAAGAAGAGCAGCCACTCATTGATGAGGCGATTGCCAAAAGCATGGATATTCTGCCCCTGCTTGCCGAAGGAAAGTTTCCAGAAGCAATGACGCAATTGCACACAGCAAAGTGAGCGGCGCATCGTCTCCATCCCTTGGCTTTGAGACCACTGGCTCGTATTTGATTGTTATTGTCGTTGATTGAATTGATCCCTATGCATTCAGCACTACAGATTCACGTCGGAAAAACTGCTTACGCGCACCTGCAACACCATGGCTTGCGGGCGCAGGATATCGCTGTCATCCCCGCTGCGGCTGGCGGACCAAAAGGCTTGATTTTGCAAGCGATGGATCAATGGTTATTTGGCGAGTGGTTGCCATCAGCACCACGTGAGCGAAGCCTCATTGGTGCCTCGATTGGGTCATGGCGAATGGCTGCGGCAAGTTGTGCTGATCCGGTTGCGGCATTCGGGCGACTGGGAGATTTGTACTGCGAACAAAGCTATCCAGAAAAACCGAGTGCTCACTACGTCACCACCGAAATACAAAGCCTGCTCAAGGCCTTTATCGGTGGCTATGAAAAAGAAATCGTAGAGCAACCTTGGCACCGTTTACATTTAATGACCAATCGAGGGCTTGGCAGACTCGATGCGCCTAGTTCTGAGGCCAAGGCCAAGTATGGATTTGTTGCGGCGACCTTTGCGAACCTCGGATCGCGTTCGCGTCTCGCGAAGCATCTCGACCGCGTTGTCATTGGCGATGCACGCGATCCCTTGCCGTGGTTGAAAGCCTCATTTGATCGCTTCAACACCCAGTTTTGCCCCCTAGCACAAGACAATCTCACGCCAGCGCTATTAGCGTCAGGTACCTTGCCGCTGATTATGGAACCAGTCAATCATATTCCCCACGCGCCTCGTGGCACCTACTGGGACGGTGGCATCATTGACTATCATTTGGCATTTCCGTATTCACGACTGAACGACACAACAGACGCCAACAATGCCAGCTCCGAATTGGTGTTGTACCCCCACTTCACCGATCACATCATCCCTGGCTGGCTCGATAAGGCATTGCCGTGGCGTCGTGCACACGCATGGCAGCATCGCCATTGGCTCGACAATGTGATCATGGTCTCGCCGTCGAAAGATTTTTTGAAGATGCTACCGCGCGGTAAATTGCCGGATCGTAAAGATTTTTTTCATTACGGCACCAACCACCATGAGCGCATCTCCGCATGGAAAACCGCCATCGCCGAAAGTGCCCGTCTGCGCGATGAATTGATCGCCTTTATCGAAAAACCTGATCTCAATAAGGTACAACGTTTTTATTGAACGTACCGTGGTCGCTGATGAAGGACCACTACTCTTCTGCAGTGGATGAGGCGTCTGGTCTAGGTGACTCAGGTGACTCAGGTGGCTCAGGTGATTCGAATGGCAACGGAGGTAGTTGACGCCCCCGCTGCATGAGGGCTTGTCGCAACAAGTACTCTACTTGCGCATTCGCACTCCGTAATTCTTGCGCAGCCAACCGTTCGATCTCTGCCCATAAGGCAGGATCGATACGTAAAGGAAACGATTTTTTACCTGGACTTGCCATCGTTATCTTATCCAGACAAACGTTAGTTATACAGCGTACCGGTATTCACCACAGGCTGTGTCTCTTTATCGGAACATAAGACAACCAGCAAGTTGCTCACCATCGCTGCTTTACGTTCGTCGTCGAGTTCAACGATTTTGCGTTCTGACAGTCCTTGCAAGGCAGCCTCCACCATCGTGACCGCACCGTGAACAATTTTTTTACGGGCGCTGATGATGGCCTCGGCTTGCTGACGGCGCAGCATCACCTGTGCGATTTCGGCAGCGTAAGCCAAGTGGGTTAATTTGGCATCTTCTACTTCAATGCCTGCTGCTGCAAAACGTAAATGCAATTCAGCCCGCAATGCCCCCGCGACAATGTCGACACCTGCCCGCAAGGTAGTCTCCCCCGTTGCCAAGTCTTCACCATCATCGTAGGCATATTGTGCTGCCAAATGACGGATCGCTGCTTCTGCCTGTACATTCACAAAGCGGTCGTAATCATCCACGTTATAAATCGCTAATGCCGTATCCTGCACCCGCCACACAATGGCAGCACCGATTTCGATAGGGTTACCGCGTTTGTCATTCACCTTGAGTGGTGCAGTGTTCATGGTGCGCGCACGCAGGCTAATTTTGCGATTACCGTAAAAGGGATTCACCCACCGCAAGCCCTCACTGCGATCTGTCCCTTGGTATCCACCAAACAAGGTCAATAAGATAGCCTCGTTTGGCTGCAACATATAAAAGCCTTTTAAGATAAAGACCCCTACCACGATCATGAACGCTCTAACCGCCACCGCCGACATGCGTGGTTCTGCAATTTGTTGGGATAACTGCACAAACAGATAGACCGCTCCGCCGATTAATCCCAACGCAATAATAAACATCACATAACCATTCCACGACGTGAGATTGCGCTCGCGTAAAAGGAGACGTGCAGTGCTGGCTCTGTGGGATGATGGTTCAGGTACTTTATTAACGGTACTCATGGTGACTCCAATAAGAATTGAATTTCTGGTTTTTATTCTTGAATCAATACTGTGCTCATGACATGTGACTCACATCGTCATCAAGCGATCTCAGGATGAAATCAAAGTGATATCACTTTAGGATAAAATAAGGGGAAGTCAAGGCAGATGTGGCATATATTTCAATTACTAAATTGCCATCGTTCAATACCCTTCATACGTCGGTGTATTTCCGCTGCCCCTCTCCGCCGAGACATATCCCAGAAGTCATACCGCCTATCATCACCAACCACCCCTTTTCATGGGGCAATAAGGTAAGCTAGCGCGCTATTCTGAAAAAAGTCTTTATTTCCTATGAAAACCCGTATCCGCACCGAAGCCGCCGCGTTGTGGCAACTCGCCTGGCCCGTTCTCGTTGGTCAACTTGCTACCGTTGGGATGGGCGTTTCCGATGTCGCCATGACAGGCCATCTGAGTGCAGAAGAATTAGCCGCTGTTTCCCTCGGGGCCTCACTCTGGTCCATTATCTTGGTCACCGTCATGGGTACGATGATGGCAGTCAATGCGGTCATTGCCCACGAAGTCGGTGCCAATAGCCTCGACAAAGTACCGCACACCATGCGCCAAGCCGTGTGGATGGGGGGCGGTGTGGGTCTGCTCGCTTGCCTTATTCTGAATGCAGCCACCATTATTTTTGATTACCTGCACATCGATCCTCTGGTAAATCAAAAGGCGTCGCAGTTTGTGCATGAGATTAGTGTAGGCTTACCTGCGTTTGGGATGTACCGTGCACTGTATGGCTACACCACCAGTCTCAATGAAACCAAGCCCGTGATGATGATTGCTTTGGGTGGTCTTGGATTTAATATCCTCATTAACTGGATTTTTATTTATGGTCATTTGGGGATGCCGCAGCTTGGCGCGACGGGATGTGCTTTGGCAACAGGTGTCGGTCTCTGGCTGATGTTGGTCGCGATGCTATTGTGGATGCGGCGCGCTGAGGTGTATCGCGCTACCTACCCTTTCACCCACGCAGAAGGACCGGTGTGGCATGAAATCCGCTCGATGCTCAAATTGGGCTTGCCAATTGGTGTGACGTATTTTGCTGAGGTGTCGGCATTTGGTGCGGTGGGCTTGCTTGTGGCACGGTTTGGCGTCATTCCAGTATCAGCGAATCAGATTGCCCTCAACTTCTCGTCACTGGTATTTATGGTGCCGCTAAGCATCGGCATTGCCTTGACCACCCGCGTAGGGCAAGCGCTTGGGGAAGGCGACACACAACGAGCACGTTTCATCTCTTGGGTTGGTGTGGGCTTGGGACTGGCTTTTGCGATCCTCTCTGCGACGTTCATTACCGCTTTCAGGGACATCATTGCTGCGGCCTACACCACCGATCCTGCTGTCCAGAAAATGACGGCAACCTTGTTGCTCTTTGCCGCCATTTTCCAGTTATCAGATGCTGCGCAGGTCACGACATCTTGCGCGATCCGGGGCTACAAAGTGACGCGCACTCCCATGTTGATCCATCTGATGGCGTTTTACGGCTTTGCCTTACCGATTGGTTGCTACTTAGGGCTCGCTCCTGCGTGGATGCCATGGGCGCCAGCCACTCCCATGGCTGCACAGGGTTTCTGGATAGGATTGGTACTGGGTCTGACCGTCGCTGGGGGCTTCTTACTGGCTTATTTGCAGCGAATCAGCACGATGCGAGTCAGATTAGCGGCTAATTCCGGTAAAATAGCGGGTTGATTGGATTTATTCAGCGAGTTTCTTGCCCGTCTGGCGCCCGAGTGGCTTGCCTGACTGGCATCTTTATCGTACACCCTCTGTGTACAAGGACATATTATGAGTCTCAAATGCGGCATCGTCGGCCTGCCTAACGTCGGCAAATCTACTTTATTTAATGCACTGACAAAAGCGGGCATTCCGGCAGAAAATTATCCTTTCTGCACGATTGAGCCAAACGTTGGTATCGTTGAAGTGCCTGATCCACGTCTCAAACAGTTGTCTGAGATTGTCAAACCAGAACGCATCCAAAACGCGATCGTTGAGTTCGTGGATATTGCTGGTTTGGTCGCAGGCGCATCAAAAGGTGAAGGTCTGGGTAACCAATTCTTGGCACACATCCGTGAAACAGACGCTATCGTCAATGTGGTGCGTTGCTTTGAAGATGACAACGTGATTCACGTTGCCGGTAAAGTCAGCCCACTGGACGACATCGAAGTCATCCAAACAGAATTGGCGCTCGCTGACATGGGTAGCGTAGAAAAAGCGATTCACCGCGAAAACAAAAAAGCACGTTCTGGCGATAAAGACGCTGCAAAATTGGTCGCTCTCTTAGAGCGCATCATGCCGGCACTCAATGACGCTAAGCCAGTGCGCGCGTTGGGCTTGGATGCAGAAGAAATGGCATTGCTCAAACCACTGTGCCTCATCACTGCAAAACCCGCAATGTACGTCGCCAACGTGTCTGATTCTGGTTTTACAAATAACCCATTACTGGATCAATTGACGGCCTTTGCTGCTGCACAAAACGCACCTATCGTCGCCATCTGCGCCGCGATCGAATCCGAAATCGCTGATCTGGACGACGCTGACAAAGCAGACTTCCTCGCCGACATGGGCATGGAAGAACCAGGTCTTGACCGCCTGATTCGCGCCGCATTCAAATTGTTGGGTCTGCAAACCTACTTCACTGCTGGCGTTAAAGAAGTCCGCGCGTGGACCATCCATATCGGCGACACAGCACCACAAGCCGCTGGCGTGATCCACACCGATTTCGAACGCGGTTTCATTCGCGCTCAAACGATCGCCTTTGAAGACTACATCGCCTTCAAAGGTGAAGCAGGCGCGAAAGAAGCAGGCAAAATGCGTGCTGAGGGTAAAGAATATGTCGTGAAAGATGGCGATGTGTTGAACTTCTTGTTTAACGTCTAAAACATCACTTTCGATCAGCAATAAGATAAAAAAAACCGCGATGGGATTTCTCTCCATCGCGGTTTTTTTACGTCTTCGTTCGTTAAGCTTATTTTTTCGGCTTATCGTTGATGTCGTGACCGTTCACTTTTTTCATGCCATTCGCGTAATCAAATACGACGCTCAGTTGATCATTTTCTTCTTTAATCATGCCTGCAGCAATCAATGCTTGTAGACCCGCATTGGTCTGTTGCTCAGCGTCAGGACCTGGCTTGAGTGAGCTCACCAATTTTGTGATTTTGAGCGCCAGCGCTTTTGGCATCGTCAGTTCAACATGCGCAGCAATTTTCTTGAACAGGAGAGCTGGGCTACTCATGTCTTGTTTTTTAGGATGATCTAACCAGACTGCGCCTTTCAATACAGCTTTCAACGCTTGGTAAACAACCGACAATTCTTTGATTTCAAAACGTGAGTTTGGAGAAATCACTGGCAACAATTTTGTGTCAAAGATCTTTTTGGATGCGACTACGCGTTGGTCAAAATCGGGGGTATTTCGATTGAGATCGACGATTTGACGCAGAAATTCTGCTGCTGGTGCTTCGTTGATATTTAAAATACTGTAGTCAAAACGAATCGGTCCAATCATCTGACCACCAACAAATACCTCGTCGACGCCGCTCGAAATATCCATGTTCATGAGAGGTCCTTGCTGAGTCGTGTTTGAATTCAATTCAACACCACGGACATAACCCATTTTGCCTGCATCGCCGAAATGAAAATTGACTTCGGGGATAGAAAAATGTGCTTTGCCTAACGTCAGAAAGTGCGCATTGTAGAAGGCATCCTGCGAGATATGCATTTTTTTGAATTCAATACTGGCATCATTGCCAAAACCTTGAGAAAAATAAGGCCAATCAGCAGAACTCACAAAGTGTTTGAGGTCCTTGCTGTAAGTCACTTGACCGGACATCGGTTCCCAACGGCTCTGCGTGTTGAATTTGCTGTCTTTATAGTCCAGTGACTGCATCAGGAAAGTCAATTCTACGTCACCGTTGGGTAAATCCCGCAGGCCAAAATGCAATGGATCAGGGTTACCAAACATTTCTTTAAAATCCGCCTGTGCCGCAGCGGAAAATTGGAAATCGACAAAGCGATTCAGACTCGCCTTGGTAACAGGCTTCATCGAATATGGGACTAAGATTTCTTTTGCGACTGCCTCATAGACACGTAAAACCGGCGTATGTTTGACGATGCTCTCGACATCAGGTGCGTGCGGTGTAACCGTTTGCGTTCCGGATGGCGTATCCGTCACCTTGGTCGTTGATGTTACCGCCGGTGGTGCTGGTACGACTGTCGTTGACTGGGTGGATGTTGCGTCTCCAGAAGTAACGGTTATCTGGGGTGTCGCGTCCACTGGCAAACTAACAATTAACGTGGAACACATGGCGGTGAGAAGCGCGGTTTTTTTCATAGTCGTTATAGAGGTCAACTTCAATCAGATATTCCACGGCAGATCAAACTGAAAAAGCATGATAAACGGTGTCGCACAGCGCGGAACGGAGTTGCCAATATATCTACTTATTCATCGAAAGTACAGCATGCACGCGATAAATTGCCTCCTTGTTGAGGTTCTTTGTCGATAGCAACCAACACATCCGAGACGGTCACGCGTTGTGGTGGGTATCAACGATAGCGTGCACGTTGCGGGGCGCTGATTTCATCTGTTTGTCACAAAAAAGGAAACCCGCAAACTATCTCTGCGTCGCGTCGGTATTGCATTAAAATAGCTGATATCCGAATTACAACAACAGAACTTTGACAGGACCCGGCATGCCGAGCATTACCGAGCTGACTCTCTATCCGATTAAATCCTGCGCTGGCATTGCCGTCAGCGAGGCAACAATGACAGCGGCAGGCTTACGTGTCGGACAGGTGAATGACCGCGAGTGGATGCTCGTGACACCACAAGGGCAGTTCATCAGTCAGCGAGAATATCCACAAATGGCACGCATTCGCTGCATGATTGGTGCGCAGCATTTACAAGTCGACGCGCCAGACATGCCGCCCCTCTATTTGCCGCTACAGACAACGTTCTTACCGAAAAGTGACATCAAAAAGCGGTCAGTTGTGATCTGGGAATTTGCGTTAGAAGCGGACGATTGTGGTGACGCGGTCGCTACCTGGTTTAGTCACTACCTTGGTACTGCATGCAGGCTAGTCCGATTTTCTGAAGACGCACAACGCTACGCCAATACCAAGTGGACGGGTGACACGCTCGCTCCTACGCGGTTTTCTGATGGCTATCCCTTGCTGCTGATTTCTCAAGCATCATTGGACGATCTCAATGAGAAATCCATCCAGCAAGGACGTGCGCCCGTTCCCATGAACCGGTTCCGTCCCAATATTGTGGTTGATGGGATTGAGGCATTTGAAGAGGATTATGCGGAAAGCTTTGCGATTCGCAATCAGATACAATTACGCCCTGTCAAACCATGCCCGCGCTGCCCCATGCCTGCGATCGATCAGGAAACCGGCATTCCGGGACCGAGTCCGGTCGATATTTTGCAAGCCTATCGAGCAAATCCTATCGTTGATGGCGAGATTACTTTTGGTATGAACGTCATCCTCGACAGTGGCATCGGCGCAACAATTGCCGTCGGAGACGACGTCGAGATAACTATTGCCTTTTGATACCACATAGATTAGCTTGCATGTCTGCACTCGTGCAATTTGAGAGAAATTGATGAACGGTACTGCCCCTCTTTCCGCCTCACATCCGTCGCACATTTCTGTGCAGGATGAGTTGCGCATGGAAAATCGTATTCTGCGCGCGCGGTTGGATGACATTCTTGAGCATGCACATCGCAATCAGAATATTATGGAGCGGCACCAAAAATTCGAATTACAAATCATTGGTGCAAGCCACTTTCGGGAATTAATTACTAGCGTCTTCAGCTCACTGGCAACAACGTCAGAACTGGATGTGGTTAGTTTGATTTTGATTGATCCACGGCAGGAATTGCAGCAGATGCTGCACGACTTGCGCATCAATTTGCGCGAGTTTCCCCATATGCTGTTTGTACGGACAGAACGCGAACTTCAAACCCCAAGCATTAGTGCGACCAAACCCGTTCTTGGCCCCTACCAGCGCCATCTCTATGAACAGTTTTTTCGTAGCTATAGTAAAAAACCCGCCAGCGTGGCATTGATCCCGCTAATCCGGCAAGGTCGCCTGATTGGTTATCTCAACTTGGGCAGCTATGCTGTTGAGCGATTCTTGCCTACGATGGCAACCGATTTCATTCAGCGACTCGGTTCGATCATTGCGATTTGTCTTGAGAACGTGATTAACAATGAGCGCCTGACGTACATTGGTCTCACAGATCCACTCACCAACGTCAGCAATCGCCGTTATGTTGAGCAACGTACTTTGGAAGAAATTGCACGTGCTCGTCGTCAGGGTTATGGCATTGCTTGTATGTATCTGGACATTGATTTCTTCAAGAAGATCAACGATCAGTACGGGCACCAAGGCGGAGACGATGTTTTGTGCGAAGTCGCCCGTCGTATCAAAGCGGAACTGCGCCTCAGCGATACCTTAGGACGATTTGGTGGCGAAGAATTTGTGGTACTACTCATCAACGCGAATCTACAAGACGCGATGCTGGTAGCAGAACGCATCCGTCGTAGCATTGCGGAAAAAGCGTTTCAGTTATCCGAATCAGGGGTGTGCCAATGCACGATCTCGATTGGCTTAACGACGGTCTCAGAAAAAATAAATCGGGGCGATGAAACGACCGTCGCAAAGGAAATGATTTCTCGCGCTGACCGCGCCTTGTACGACGCGAAACGGTCGGGGCGGAATATGGTTCGCTGCGAGTAACTTGTACTCACTCGCTCATCGTCATCGAGACGACGACCACCATGACTCTTTAGGGTATTACTTTGTTTGTTCCGCCTGCAGACGTTCGTATTTGGCTTGTAGCTGATCTTTCGATTCGCGCCATTCTGGATTGAATGGAATGCAGTTCACAGGGCAGACTTGTTTGCACTGTGGTTCATCGTAGTGACCGACACATTCAGTGCACTTATGGGGATCGATTTCATAAATTTCCGGACCCATGAAAATCGCGTCATTAGGACATTCGGGCTCGCACACGTCGCAGTTAATGCAATCGTCGGTAATCATTAAAGCCATACTTACTCACTTCTCTTTCTACACTTCAGACCAGGCGAGGTGCCCGATCTGATGTTGATGCAGCCGCCATGGGCTGCAGTACTTATTTGTTTTCGTTCGCAGCGGCGACTTTTTGCTTGAGCCAACGATCAACGGAGGGGAAGACAAATTTAGACACGTCACCACCGAACATCGCAATTTCGCGCACAATCGTGCCGGAGATAAACTGGTATTGATCAGAAGGTGTCAAAAACAGGGTTTCTACATCGGGCAGCAGATAACGGTTCATCCCTGCCATCTGGAATTCATATTCGAAATCAGACACAGCACGCAAACCACGCACGATCACGCGCGCGTCATTTTTCCGGACAAAGTCTTTGAGTAGCCCTGAAAAACTCTCCACCCGCACGTTCGGATAGTGCCCCAGTACTTCATTGGCAATATTCAGACGCTCTTCGAGTGAAAAAAATGGCTTTTTGCTTTTGCTATCCGCAACACCCACCACCAGCGTATCAAACAAACCTGAAGCGCGACGTACCAGATCTTCGTGACCGCGGGTCAGCGGATCAAATGTTCCCGGATATACGGCTGTGACCATCTTCACTCCTATTTTCGCTAATTGCATAATCATATGCACCAATTTGATCTGCCATTATGCCTGATTTTCGTGCGGTTTACGTGCTCAGATGTTGCATTGCAAAATATGAAAATACACACTTCCTGCTTTATCGGCACGTATCACCTGCCATCCACTCAGCAGTGCCTGCATATTTTCATCATCGCTCTCGGGTTCGAGCGGGAATTCAGACTCGACATAGACACAAGAACGTGCATGGATCACTTCTTTACACAAAGGCAAGATTTTCGCTAACCAGCCTTGCTCAAACGGTGGATCCAAGAAAATAACATCAAATTGCTGACCCTGCGCCGACGCATTGGCAAGGACTTTGCCTGCATCACCCCGAATTAACTGGCACTGCGCGGCTTGCAATTTCGCTTTGACCTGCTCTAGCTGCTTAAAGGCGGGCGTATGTGACTCCACCATCACCACCTGCGCGGCACCACGGCTCGCGGCTTCAAAGCCCAATGCGCCGCTGCCTGCAAACAGATCAAGACAGCGCAATGGCGTCCAATGGGCATCGACCAAGTGATTGAGCCAGTTAAATGTGGTTTCTCTGACACGGTCTGGCGTTGGTCGTAAGCCTTCGGCCTCGATCACACTCAGCAGGCTACGCTTCCACTGTCCTCCTATGATGCGGACCTGATGGGCGGCGCGTTGCGGGGAAAGAGGCTTTTTGGTCTTGGGTTTCATTGTTTGCTTGACACTGGTAAATCGAATTACCGGGCGTGGTCTGTTAGAATGGCAGCATTCTATAATACTTGGGTGGGCTGTTGACAGCCATCCATCTTCCGACAAAATCATCCCCGATGTTTAGTTTTTTCAAAAGAAAACCCAAAGATGAGCCAGCGCCAGCGCCGCAAAGCGTTGCTGCGCCTGCTTCTCCAAGCGTCAGCCCTGCTCCTGCAGAGGTGATTCCCGCCGCCGTCATAGAGACAGTCGTCGACCACCAAACCCCCGCAACGAGTGAGCCGACGCCAGCCCCCGTGGAGCAAAAACGCTCTTGGTTGAGTCGTTTAAAGACAGGTTTGGCAAAAACGTCGTCCAATCTCACGACATTATTCATTGGCGCGCGAATCGATGACCAACTGTATGACGAATTAGAAGCCGCGCTGCTGACTTCTGATGCAGGCGTCGAAGCGACCTTATATTTGCTGGATGCCCTGAAAAAGAAAGTCAAAGATGAAAAACTGACTGACGCAGAGCAAGTCAAGGCAGCACTGAAGGTTTTATTGTTAGATTTACTGACGCCACTGCAAAAACCCCTCGAACTTGGTCGCCATCAACCAATGGTGATGATGATCGCCGGAGTCAATGGTGCCGGCAAAACGACGACGATTGGCAAATTGGCCAAGCACATGCAAGTTCACGGACAATCGGTGCTCTTGGCTGCCGGCGATACGTTCCGCGCTGCAGCCCGCGAACAATTGTCCGTGTGGGGTGCGCGCAATGATATTACGGTGATTTCGCAAGAATCCGGTGATCCAGCTGCCGTTGCGTTTGATGCCGTTGCGTCTGCCCGCGCCAAAGGAACAGACGTTGTGATGGTCGACACCGCTGGTCGCTTGCCAACGCAATTGCATCTGATGGAAGAGCTGAAAAAGATCAAACGCGTCATCGCCAAAGGGATGGAGGGCGCGCCACAAGAAGTCTTGCTCATTATTGACGGTAATACAGGTCAAAATGCCTTAGCGCAAGTCCGTGCCTTTGACGATGCATTGCAATTGACGGGTTTGGTGATTACCAAGCTGGACGGAACAGCCAAAGGCGGCGTGCTGGCTGCGATCGCTAAAAATCGTCCCATTCCGGTGTACTTTATTGGTATTGGCGAGCAGATTGAAGATTTGCAGCCATTCAATGCGCAAGAATTTGTCGACGCCTTATTTAACTAGAGCCCGCTCATTACTCCGCCATGATCGAATTCGATAACGTCTCTAAACTGTATGCCGGCGATGCCTGTGCCTTACGTGATATTTCTCTGACCATTCAAGACGGTGAGCTGATTTTTTTAGCAGGACCGTCTGGGGCAGGCAAATCAACGTTATTAAAAATGATCGCGGGTATCGAGAAGCCGACCAGTGGTCGTGTCATGGTCAATGGTCAGGACATGAGCAAGTTGCAAGCAGGCAGTCTGCCGTATTTGCGCCGAAAACTCGGCTTGATTCTGCAAGACCAAAAGCTGCTCAATGATCGTAGCATTCTCTCGAATGTGATGTTACCCCTCATCGTGACTGGCGCGGCTGCGCACGAAGCAGAGTCCCGTGCCCGTGTTGCGCTTGAGAAGGTAGGTCTGGTCGATAAAGCCCATGCGCTTCCATTGACCCTCTCTGGCGGCGAACAGCAACGTGTGGCGATTGCACGGGCGATTGTGAATCGGCCCAAAATTATTCTCGCGGATGAACCCACTGCCTTTCTGGACCGCGATAACGCCAACAAGGTGTTAAATGCGCTCAAGGTCTTCCAAAGCGCGGGCGTGACGTGCCTGATTTCCAGCCACGATGAACAGTTTTTGGATCAAGCAAGCCGCGTGATTTATCTCAATAACGGACAAATCACGGATGCCTGGAATGGTAACCATATCGCCGCCTGATCACGTCTTTTCAAGGAATTTTCTATGACCATCTGGTTTCGTGAGCATCTGTTTGCGTTAAAAAGTGCCTTTACCCATCTGCGTGCCGGCACTGGAAATTTTTTATTTAACGTATTGGTCGTTGCCATTGCACTGGCACTGCCGATTGCTGGCCTCACCCTGATAGAAAATATTCGCCCTATTTCTTCGCAATTGTCGATTGAGCCCGAAATCAGTATTTTCGTGAGCCCAGACACACCACGCGAAAGTGCGACAGCCTTATCCCTTCCGATCAAGCGCTTGCTAAAAGAAGACGGTATCACTGGAAAACTGTCTTTTATCCCCAAAGAAAAAGCGTTATCTTCGATGCAAGACTCGTCCAGCCTTGCAGAGGTCTTATCAACATTAGGCGGCAATCCCCTGCCGGATGCCTACGTGTTGTCGCTGTCGAATAACGACGCCGCTCAATTAGACCGCTTGGTTGAACAAATCAAAGCTTTGCAAGATGTCGACGTGGTCCAAGTAGATTCCGCATGGGTCAAACGCTTGGCGGCACTGGTACAGATTTTCCAAATGGGTTTGTTGTTTATGGCCATTACGCTGGGTGTCGTGGTGATTGTGGTGGTATTTAACGCAACACGGCTGCAAGTGATCTCCCATCAAGCAGAAATCTCTGTGACCCGCTTATTGGGGGCAACCAACAGCTTTATTCACCGCCCGTATTACTACACTGGTGCGTTATTAGGACTACTGGCAGGCGTTCTGGCACTCGGTGCGATTGCCGCGTCCCTGGCACCACTGAACAAGGCGATTGCTGAATTTGCCAAGCTCTATGCCTCAGAGTTCCGACTGACACCATTGGGCATCTTACCAAGCTTAGGATTACTGGCAGTCAGTATGTTCCTTGGCTTATGTGGTGCTTACCTGTCCGTACGACGCCAACTGGCCCGAGCGAGCTGATCTTTTGCTCCCACGCGGTCGTGCATCAAACAAGTGATGCAACTTTTTTTGTTTTCACTACTCTAACGAGGGTAAATAGGTAATTGATCAGCCTTAAATACCCTTAAATAGACGCTGAATCGTTATTGATGACGCCATAGACACATGTTGTCGCCATGACGCTGTCGGGAAAATCGTATTTTATTGTCAAAATATAATTTTCAAGGCACAAAAAGGGAATGGTCATCATCTTTCCCCATGGCAAATTTGACGCTTACCAGTCTGAGATTGGACCATCAATTTCAACTATTAGCACTCTTCTTCAGAGAGTGCTAATATAAGGGCTTATACCGCTCAGTTTGATTATTTTTAATCAGACTGGCAGCAATGAGGAGGAACCTTCGCAATGACTTCGACACAACTTATCCCTACGACAGAGAGCACCGCACTGGCACTGGGTTTTAGTGGCACGCTCGGAAATATTGACGCTTACATCTCTGCCGTCAATCGTTTGCCGATGCTGAGCCATGAAGAAGAAATCGATCTGGCAAGTCGCCTGCGCAAAGACAATGATCTGGGCGCTGCGCAGCAATTGGTTATGTCACATCTGCGCTTAGTTGTTTCCATTGCCCGTGGTTATCTAGGTTATGGCCTGCCCCACGCCGATCTGATTCAAGAAGGCAACATTGGTCTGATGAAAGCCGTTAAACGCTTCGATCCAGATCAAGGTGTGCGTTTGGTGTCTTACGCCATGCATTGGATCAAGGCGGAAATGCACGAATACATCCTGAAAAACTGGCGCTTGGTGAAGGTAGCAACCACCAAAGCGCAGCGTAAGCTGTTTTTCAATCTGCGCAGCCATAAAGAAGGCTTGGAAACCATGTCTCCAAAGCAGATCGACGCTTTGGCAAAGACTTTGGACGTAAAACGCGAAGAAGTCATTGAAATGGAAATGCGCCTGTCAGGTCACGATATCGCATTGGATGCGCCAACGGATGACGATGACGAAAAATTCGCACCCATCGCTTATCTGAAGACCGACTCCGATGAGCCAACCCGTGTGCTTGAAACGCGTCAATATGACCGCTTGCAAAGTGAAGGCTTAGAAAGCGCCTTGTCCAAATTGGATGCGCGTTCACGCCATATCATCGAGGCACGCTGGTTGAAAAATGACGACGGCTCAGGCGCGACACTGCATGAATTGGCGGACGAATATGGCGTCTCTGCTGAGCGTATTCGCCAAATCGAAAGTGCTGCATTGAAAAAAATGAAAGGTGCGCTGGCAAGTTACGCGTAAAAAAGCCAAGCGCCCAAAAAAAAGCACACGATTTGCGTCGCGTGCTTTTTTGTTTTCTGGCAGTCTCGATGAGATTGCCAGTGAATGTCTTCTTCGCTGCTTTATTTCAGCAACAATTTGAGATCGTGCACCACTGGTGCTGTTCCCTGTCCATGGCGTAAGAACAGGCGAATATGTCCCTCGGTATCAAACACATAGCTCCCTGCGGTATGGTCCATGGTATAGCTGTCAGGCGCGTTACCAGGTACTTTTTGGTAATACACTTTAAACTCTTTCGCCACCTTTGCTGTCGCTGCGGCATCACCGTACATACCTAAGAAACGCGGATCAAAGTTAGGGACATACGACGCCAGCAACGCTTGAGTATCGCGCTCAGGATCAATCGTCACGAAAATTACCTGTACTTTGTCTGCTTGCGGGCCTAATTGCTTCATGACATCGGCCATCTCGGCCATCGTGGTTGGACACACGTCAGGGCACTGCGTATAACCAAAAAACATGACTACCACTTTGCCTTTAAAGTCGGCCAAGGTACGGGGTTTGCCGTTGTGGTCGGTCAGTGCAAAATCCTTGGCGTAATCAATCCCTGTAATGTCGGTATTGCTAAATTTTTCTGCAGGTGGATTACACGCTGACAACAGTGACGCCATCGCTAAAGTGACGATGAGCAAAAAACGGGAAGAGAGCTTTTTCAGCATGATTAAAATTTCAAGTAATGGTCGACCAATAACGCTGCGAAGAGCAACGACAAGTAGACGATGGAGTAAGTGAAGGTCTTACGTGCCAAGATATCGGTATAGTTGCGCAGCATCTGCCATGCGTACCATAAGAAAATACCACCCAGCAACACCGCACTGATCAGATAAATCAAACCACTCATGTGCACCGCAAACGGCAACATGGTTGTGGCAAATAAAGCGATGGTGTAGAGCCAAATATGCAACAGGGTAATTCGAGGACCATGGGTAATCGGCAGCATTGGCAAACCGGAACGCGCGTAGTCGTCACGGCGATACATTGCCAAGGCCCAGAAATGCGGTGGCGTCCAGATAAAAATAATCATCACCAGCAACCACGCTTGCATCGGCACATCATTCGCCACAGCAGCCCACCCTAGCGCAGGCGGCATCGCCCCTGACAGACCACCGATCACGATATTTTGTGGCGTCGAGGGCTTCAGAATGATGGTGTAAATAATGGCATAGCCCACAAAGGTGACAAACGTCAGCCACATGGTGAGTGGATTCACCATCGTATCGAGGATCCACATCCCTGCCCCGCCAATGACGCCAGAAAACACAAGGGTCTGGAGCGCACTGATCTCACCTTGTGCGGTAGCGCGACGTGCAGTACGTGCCATGCGGGCGTCGATTTCTCGTTCAACGAGGCAATTCACTGCAAAGGCAGCACCCGCCAACAACCAGATACCGATTGTTGCTGGCACAACAATGCGCCAGTCTGGTAAATCTGGGGTAGAGAGAAACATGCCGATGACAGCGCAAAATACGGCTAATTGCGTCACACGCGGCTTTGTCAGCGCCCAATACTGAGCGAGACGGTTGGAGGGCAAACTTAAAGTTGTCATGTTAAATCACTGAACTGGCTGCATGGCTCGCATGCCTAACACGATAGTTTAACATGGTCAGTAACAGCACTAGCATTGCCGCACCACCATTGTGCAAAACTGCTAACAGTAAAGGCCACGAAAAAAAGACGGTAGAAATGCCAATCACAACTTGGAAAATGATGGCCGCCATAAGTTTTTTTCCCAATGATTCAATACCCGGTGTGCGTATCGCCCGCCAAGCAACATAGCTGACAACCGCCAGCACCAACAACGCAACGTTTCGGTGAACCCAGTGAATTGCTACCAGTGCTGGGAAAGGCAAATACTCTCCATTGGCTGTTTTTCCTAATTGGCGCCATAACGTAAACCCCTGTTCAAAATCCATCGTTGGGACCACCTGCCCCTGGCACAAAGGGTAATCAGCGCAAGCAAGTGCCGCATAGTTAGTACTTACCCAACCACCTAATGCAATTTGCACAAAAACCAATAATAAGGCCAAGGCGGCAGGTAAAGCGAGGGCTTTGAGCAATAACGTAGCGGGCGAACTCACGCGCAAAGGAGTCCGGTGTTGCTCAAGCACCGCTGCCAACAGCGCCAGCAAACTCATACCAAGGAGCAAATGGGTAGTCACGATGACTGGTTGCAGTTTCAGCGTCACGGTCCACGCCCCAAAAGCACCTTGAACACAGACGCAAAGCAAGGTCGAGGTGGATAGCCAAGGCGATATCGACGTCGTTTTTCTACGAATCCACGCCAGTGCCACCTGCGCACAAATCAGCGCGCCAACGCTCATGGCCAAATAACGATGAACCATTTCGATCCACGCTTTCTGGACAGTGACAGGCCCTTGCGGCATGGCGATCTCTGCCGCTTTAATCTCTTGATGGGACAATAAAGGATTCGCTTGACCGTAGCAGCCTGGCCAATCAGGACAACCCAGTCCTGAATCGGTGAGGCGAGTAAATGCCCCAAACATAATCAATTCAAACGTCAGTGCCACCGTGACGGCAATGAGCTTGCGATGTTTATTTTTTTCTTTCGACAAGAACACCAGGCAAAACGGGATCACCGCGACACCGAGTCCTGTCAGAGCAAGTTGCAACAACATAAGACTTAACCTATCGCCGAAGCGCGTAATAATTTACCCAGATCTTTTTTGATGCGATTGGGATCGGCATCTTTTGGAAAGCGCATCATCAGGTTGCCGAGTGGATCGATGATGTAAATATGATCACTGACCTGTGACTCACCTGTTGCTGGCAACCATCCTTGCAAGGCCTTCACGTCCGCATGCATCACATGTAAGCCATCGTGTTCACGCAGCAAGGTCGTGGCAACGGGCTGATCGTCGGTCAATAACCAGACGCGCTCAATACGGTCCATTTCCTTCCCTTGCGTTAATCGGACCTGACGAACGTCAATGAGCTTTTTCTGGCACGCGTCAGCGCAAGTGCCACTATCCACCGTTAGCATGATCCACTTACCCTGATAAGCAGCGAGGCCAGTGGGCTTTCCGGTCACAGCAGGCGTCTCGTCGCCGAGTAATCGGGCATGCAGCTCAGGCATAGGGTACTGACGCGGATCGAGAATCGTTCCGTAGTTAGTACGTCCACTGGGCTTAATGACGTAATACGAGAGATAAGACGCAATCATCGGGGCCGCGCAGACGGCGATGATGAGTAATAACTTCCAACGGCCTTTCGCCGTCTCAGCGGGTTGTCGCATGGTCGGTGGCGCTATGGTGGGCATTGGTGTCTGATACTTTGTGTTTTCCACGACGAATTCCTGTCACAACAAAAAAAAGGCATGCCATTGCAGACAACGCATACCATTGGAAGGCATAGGCTCGGTGTTTCTCCACCCCAGCAGACGGCATCGGCCACTGACGCAGCAAACCATCGCCCGTATCCGATACCTGTTCAACAATCAACGGTTCAAATGACAACCGACTTTGTTGAGCAAGTTGAGCGATATCGATATTCTGCACAATCGCCGCTGGCTTGAGGACATCGGCTTGTCCCAACTGCATCACACGATCTAACTGTTGACGCACGATACCTTCAATTTCTACCGTCCCTGTCGGCGTAGACAACGGTGGGAGCATTTTCCTGTCCTGTTGGTTCCGCGCTTGCCATCCACGGGCGACGAGCACGTAGGATTGCGTTCCTTCCAGCCGAAAGGGCATCAAGACATAGAGACCCGCATTCCCCTGCATCGGTCGGTTATCCAAATATAACGGCCACTGTGCAACATATTCACCACGCATCACAACGTGGCTGAACGGTGGGATAGATGATAATGCTTTTTCTGATCCGACGTGCACCGCAGGCTGTTGCGATAGTGCCTTGATTTGGCCAGCGATTTGCTCTTTTTCAAGCGCACGGCGCGTTTGCCATTGTGCGAGGCTTATACCGATGCTGACCACCACAACCGTCGCAACGAAGGGAAAAAATTTCAAGCGAAACGAAATAGACATGGGCACAGAACGAAAGTATTACAATAGAAATCCTCAAGCGCATAACGCGCTGTTGGCAGGCAACGATATCAACATTGAGGCGGATCGATCAATGTCATATCAGCGGACAATGTATTCAACCTAGTATGACGTCATCATAAAGTTTACGCATGAAAATTCTCGTCGCCATCGCTTTTATCCTGATTATAGTCAGTATGGGATCTGCCTTAGTGTTTTTAATGAAAGACAAAGGCAAGAGTAACCGAACAGTCAAAGCGTTGGCATTGAGGGTTGGTTTTTCGGTTAGCTTATTTTTGTTGATTTTGATCGCTCATCACTTTGGTCTCATTCAACCGACTGGTATCCGCTAAACCAAACGCAACGACATCACCGACCATATCCACTTCATGAATCATCATGGATCGTCATGGTTCGTCATGGCTTGATCGGGATCATCCGCTCCTGAGATCAATGCACGGTATGCCGCTGGTAAGGGCACAAAAAAACCGCACTGATGCAGTGCGGCTTTCTTCAGTCAATGCTGTGCGAAACTTGACTTACAACCAGTACACAACAACGTACAAGACGAGCCAAACGACGTCAACAAAGTGCCAGTACCATGCTGCGCCCTCAAAGGCAAAGTGGTGCTCTGGTGTAAAGTGACCTTTCATCACACGATACAACACCACAGACAACATGATCGCGCCCATCGTGACGTGGAATCCGTGGAAACCCGTCAACATAAAGAATGTTGAGCCGTAAATACCTGAAGTCAATTTGAGGTTCAGTTCATGGTAGGCCTCAATGTATTCATACGCTTGGCAACCCATGAACGTTGCACCCAACAAGATCGTCGCAAACAGCCAGAATGCTGTTTTTGCACGATGACCTTCACGCAGCGCATGATGGGCGATTGTCAGTGTCACACCCGATGTCAGCAACAAGGCCGTATTGATCGTTGGGATCGGGAATGGTGTCATTGTTCGGAACGATTCAATCGTGCCTGCAGGACCGGTATTGCCCCACTGTGCAGAAAAATCAGGCCACAACACTTTGTGATCGAGATCAGCCAGCCATGGCATTGAAATACTGCGTGCGTAAAACAATGCACCGAAGAACGCGCCAAAAAACATCACTTCGGAGAAAATAAACCAGCTCATACTCCAGCGGAAAGAGACGTCAATACGCTCACTGTATTTACCACTTTCAGACTCCGCAATCGCATCGCCGAACCAGTTATACAACACGACCAGTGTCAGAAAAATACCAACGCCATTAGCGTAAGGGCCCCAACCTAAGCCGTTCACCCAAGCAGATGCACCGAACATGGTGAGTAATAAAGAAAACCCTGCCAGCACTGGCCATTGCGATGGCCCTGGCACAAAATAATATGGCGCTTTCGCGTTTGAAGAACTCATTTCCATCTCCTGATGCAATTGAATATGCTTACTAGAATTGTTATTTTGCGACAACTTGTTTTACGATCATGATGAGCGTACCGATAAAGAGCAACGCACCAATCAGCCCTGCAATGATCACGTGAATGGGGTTCAGCTTCGCTGCGTCCTGTTCGTAATCATTTTTCTTCCGAATACCAAGAAACGACCAAAATACTGCTTTCATTGCCTGAAAAAAAGACGCATCGCGCTTTTTCGTTTCCTTGCTATCACTCATGACTTACCTTGTTCTGTTGCACTACCCACTTTTGCTGCACCACCAACTTCAAAAAACGTGTACGACAACGTAATCGTCTTCACATCTGGCGGAAGGGCAGGATCGATATAAAACACAACGGGCATTTGTCGTGCTTCATTCGGTCCCAGCGTTTGCTGCTTAAAACAAAAACATTCAATCTTCTTAAAGTAGGCGCTCGCCTGTTGAGGCGCATAGCTTGGAATGGCCTGCGCATCCATCTTGTAAGACTGCTTATTCACCACCTCATACATAATCTGCGACATCTCGCCCGGGTGCACCTTCATACTAGGCACCGTTGGACGAAAACGCCATGGACCTTGCGTATTGGCGTCAAATTCAACCGTCACTTCACGACTGCGATCAATCTGTGAATTCGTCAGATCTTTCGCTGAAATATCTTTTGGCGTCAGAATGTTAATGCCGGTGATTTCACAAATTTGCTTATAAACAGGAACCAGCGCATAGCCAAAACCAAACATCACTACCGCGACAACAATCAACTTCCCTAACATCGTCGCATTTAATTTTTTAACTGAATCCAACAACTTCGGGTCTTCCAGAGACATGCGACTCCCGTTTTAAAAACGCAGGGTTTGCTTCAGGATCACGCCAGCGAAAAAAATCACCGCAACAGACGCAAGGATTAGCGCCGTTCTCAAATTGTTAGGCTTTTTTTGATCATTTTTCATGGTGACAGATGCTTTCCATGACGCTGCGTTGGAGGCGCAGCGTCGGTTTTCATTCATTATTTAAAGACAGGAGGCTCTTCAAACGTGTGGAAAGGAGCAGGACTTGGCACTGTCCACTCTAAGCCTTCAGCACCTTCCCATGGGCTCGCTGGGGCTGGTTTGCCACCTTTGATCGATGGAATCACCACAGCCAGAATAAAGAAGACTTGGCTCAAACCGAAACCAAACGCACCAATCGTTGCAATCTGGTTAAAGTCCGTGAACTGCGCTGGATAGTCGGCATAACGACGTGGCATACCCGCCAATCCCAAGAAGTGCATTGGGAAGAAGGTCACGTTAAAGAAAATCAAACTCGCCCAGAAATGGATTTTGCCGCGTGTTTCGTTGTACATGAAACCGGTCCATTTTGGTCCCCAATAGTAGTAACCCGCAAACAGCGCGAACAGAGAACCCGCCACCAACACATAGTGGAAGTGCGCTACCACGTAGTAAGTGTCTTGCAACTGGATGTCGATCGGTGTAACCGCCAGAATCAAGCCAGTAAAACCACCCATCGTGAACACGAAAATAAAACCAACAGCAAACAACATAGGCGTCTCGAATGTCATCGAGCCTCTCCACATTGTCGCTACCCAGTTAAACACTTTCACGCCTGTTGGTACAGCGATGAGCATCGTGGCGTACATGAAGAACAATTGCGCGGTGACTGGCATCCCTGTTGTGAACATGTGATGCGCCCAGACGATGAAAGACAAAATCGCAATAGACGCTGTTGCATACACCATCGATGCATAGCCAAACAAACGCTTACGAGCAAAGGTAGGAATGATCTGGGAGATGATGCCGAACGCTGGCAAAATCATAATATACACTTCAGGATGACCGAAGAACCAGAAGATGTGTTGATACATCACTGGATCACCACCACCCGCAGCGTTAAAGAACGACGTACCAAAATGGCGGTCTGTCAGCGTCATCGTGATCGCACCTGCCAACACGGGCATCACAGCGATGAGCAAGTAAGCAGTGATCAGCCATGTCCAGCAGAACATCGGCATTTTCATCAATGTCATGCCTGGGGCACGCATATTAAGAATCGTGGTGATGATGTTGATCGAACCCATGATCGAGGACGCACCCATGATATGCACAGCAAAAATTGCCATGTCCATACCAGGGCCCATTTGGGTGGACAACGGTGCATAGAGTGTCCAGCCAGCCGCAGTCGCACCGCCGGGTACCCAGAATGAGGTCACCAGCAAAATCGCTGCAGGTGGCATCAGCCAGAACGAGAAGTTGTTCATCCGTGCAAATGCCATATCGGATGCACCGATTTGCAATGGAATCATCCAGTTCGCAAATCCCACGAAGGCCGGCATAATCGCACCGAACACCATGATCAATCCGTGCATGGTGGTCAATTGATTAAAGAATTCAGGTTGCACCAATTGCAAGCCAGGCTGGAATAACTCGGCGCGGATAATCAATGCCAAGACGCCGCCCGACAGCAGCATCGTGAAAGCGAACCACAGATACAGTGTGCCGATATCTTTATGGTTCGTCGCAAATAACCAACGACGCCAACCATGGGGATGGTCATGGGCGTGGTCATGGTCGTGACCATGAGAATGATCGTGATCGTGTGCGTGATCAACGGTTGTTGTGCTCATCTTGTCTCCTGTACTGTTCTGTGCAATTACTTACGCGCAGCCAACACTTCGGCTGGCTGGACAATGTTTTCTGCGGACTTATTGGACCAGTTATTACGGGTATAAGTAATCACGGCAGCAATTTCGGTATCAGACAGCGTTGCCTTCCAGGATGGCATCACACCTTTACCATTCAACAGCAGATGCACCTGCGCGTCTTTTGGACCAGCAACGACACCAGAACCATCTAACGCTGGGAACGCACCAGGCACACCTTTACCCGACGCCTGATGGCAGGCGACACAGTTCGATGCATACACTTTTTCGCCACGTTGCTTCAGCTCGTCAATGGTCCAGACTTTGTTTGGATCATCGGCTTTGGCCGCCATTTCTTTTTTCTTACCGTCGACCCACAGTTTGTAGTCTTCTTCCGATACGACTTTGACGACGATTGGCATAAACGCGTGCTCTTTACCGCACAGCTCAACGCACTGGCCACGATAGATACCAACCTTTTCGGCTTTGAACCAGGTATCACGAACATAGCCAGGAATCGCATCTTGTTTCACGCCAAAAGCGGGAATGGTCCATGAGTGAATCACATCGTTCGCTGTCGTGATCAAACGTACTTTCTTGTTGACCGGAACAACGACTTCATTGTCAACTTCGAGCAAGTAGTTATCACCACGCGCTTCCGTTGGCGCGACGCCTGGTGCGCCGACCTGCGTCCGTGGAGTAGCAAGTGTGGACAAGAAGGAAATCCCTTCACCCTCGCCCTTGAGATAGTCATAGCCCCATTTCCACTGCATACCGGTGGCTTTAATGGTGATATCCGCATTGGATGTGTCTTTCATCGCGACAACGGTTTTCGTTGCTGGCAATGCCATACCGATCACAATTAAGAACGGAACGATGGTCCAAGCGATTTCAACGGAAGTGCTCTCGTGAAATGTAGCTGGTTTGTGACCAAGAGATTTGCGGTGCTTCAGGATAGAGTAAAACATGACGCCAAATACTGCCACGAAGATCACGAGGCAGATAATGAGCATCAAATTATGAATTGAGTAAATCTGTTCAGCTATTTGCGTGACAGGTGTTTGCAAATTGAGCTCACGTACCGCTGGACCACCTTGGCTATCGACCACGGCCCATGTCGGCAAACTGGCTGCCAGAAGCGACGCCCCCAGCAGGAACGACTTTAATCGCTTTGCTTGTTTCATGTTATCCCCAAAACCCCGATTAGAATTCTTTAGGAGTAACGCATTCAAGCCATAGCAAGCGATGAACCACGGGAACACGATTGTGCCCGTCCGCCGTCGTCCTACCAAAGACCTTCCTGCATCATCCTATTCTTTTATGATTTGTGCACCAGCGCACACCATCATGACAACAATGACATTCAGAGCTCACGCAAACGATCACTGCAAGGCGCAAATGCATTCGGGGCTAGGGAAATATCCATCATCGACCATTGATCAATGCGGTTATTCGTTTTGTCGGTAGGAACCGGACAGCAAAGTGGTTCATTTTCCGACTACACCATATCGACGAAGGCAGTGCAAATTGTACTAGGTTGAACCTTGAAGCTTTGATACCAACAGCGGCATTTTTTGCATAAGACCTAACAAAGTGCGAACTGGCAACTTCTACAACGACTTGAGTATAAGATGGAAAGTGAAAGGATATCAAGCAGAATGCGTGACAGAAATCGTTGATCTGGCTCAAATGAAACAAATCTTAAAGAAATACATTATTTGTTTTTACAACTGTTTTTGATCTGCGTTAAATGTGCGTTTGCACAATGCACCGCATTTTCCAATGAAGCAAAAAAAGCAAAAGAAATACGTTTGATCTAGACCCCACCTGTTCTCCCCCTCTTTTGGCCGCCAATGGCCGAGCACACGACAACCTCAGATAGGTCATACAGTTTTGTGTCAATGCAATATGAATAGTGCCAGCTATTGAGGGGAACACACCGACACGTGAGCACCCTACGTATTTAAAAAGCGACACCTTTGTTACATTTAATTGCCAATAAATTAATAGTTATCGTAGCATCGGGGACACGTTAATCGTGTTGTTTCTGCCTATCTTTCGTTTCTTCCATTATGCTCAAACGTCTACATCAATCTGTCATGGTCACGTTAATGGCCCTTGTTACTGGCCTCACATCGACCGCTTCTCTGCCTGCGAAGGCGACCGAAAAACCACCTATCGATGCATTTTTTCAAAACCCTGAAATACAAAAGCCCACGTTATCCCCAGACGGTAAAACCTTAGCCATGTTGGTTCCGCAAAAATCGAGTGGTTACTTGCAGCTCGTCGTTCTCGATCTCGCTACCATGGCACCACGCATTGTGGCCAACTTCTCCAATGCGGACGTGGCTTCTTTTAGCTGGGTGAACAATCAGCGACTGGTGTATAACGCGGGATTTCACGATGTTGGCGAAGGCGATGTGCGTTTTTATCCCGGTTTGTTCGCTGTCAATATGGATGGCACAGAGCGCATGGAACTCGCCAGCCCTGTACCAGAGAGCATGATTAACAGGATCAGTACGAACATTGTCTCGAAACAACTCACTGGTTATACCTGGCTCATTGCCACCGACCATCACAAGGAAACGAATGATGTTTATGTGGGGCAGTATGCGCGAAGTAATATCGGTGACGTCAAAGCAATTAAATTACTGAAGCTCGACACCAAATCCGGTCGATCAACCGTCTACCAACGCGCGGGCAATACGATTCAATGGCTGATTGATCCTGCCGGTACGCCAAGGGTCAATGTCACACTCGATAAAGGCATCATAAAGGTCTTCTATCTCGATCCTGCCAATGAGGAATGGCGTAAATTGGATGAGTTTCCGCAATTTCCCCCCCGTCAATTTAACCCCGAGTCCATTGGACCAGACGGGTCCCTGTATGTCACAAGCAACGCAGGCAAAGATACCAGCGCAGTCTATCGTTACGACGTCACGCAAAACAAAATAGCATCGGAGCCACTGGTCACCCTTGAGGGATTTGATTTTGAAGGCAAATTACTCATGGACGATACAAAGAACAAGCTTGTTGGCGTCCGCTTTGTGACCGATGCTGCAGGCACTGTCTGGCTCGATAAAGACATTGATGCCATCCAGAAAAAAATCGATCAGTTATTACCAGCCACGATCAATCAATTAAGCTTATCGCGTCATCACACCGATCCCTTTGTTGTCGTTGCAGCATTTTCTGACCGTCAACCCGTCGTCTATTATTTGTATCACCAACAGAGTGGCGAGTTATCGCTGATTGGAAAGACGCATCCTGCCATCAATCCCAAAGACATGGCAAAGCAGGATTTTGTTCATTACCCAGCAAAGGATGGTTTATCGATTCCTGCCTACCTCACCTTACCAAAGGGTGGCGAGAAAAAAAATTTACCGCTCGTTGTGCTCGTTCATGGTGGACCGTGGGTACGCGGAGCGGATTGGGGTTGGAATCCTGAAGTACAGTTCCTCGCTTCACGCGGGTATGCAGTACTCCAGCCTGAGTTCCGCGGCAGCACAGGGTTCGGCTTAAAACATTTCCAAGCGGGATTCAAACAATGGGGTCTCAGCATGCAGGAAGATATCGCAGACGGTGCTCGCTGGGCGATTGCCCAAGGCTACGCTGATCCACACCGCATCTGTATCGCGGGGGCGAGTTATGGTGGATATGCAACGTTGATGGGACTTGCTAAGAACCCTGAGTTGTTCCGTTGCGGCATTGAGTGGGTTGGTGTCACGGACATCAATCTGATGTTTGAATCAAGTTGGTCGAATGACGCAACGATAGAGTGGCAGAACTACGGTATGCCGGTGCTCGTTGGTGATCAGGTCAAGGACGCCGAGCAACTCAAAGCAACATCCCCCGTCAATCTCGCTGCATCCATCAAACAACCATTGCTGATGGCCTATGGTGGTGCGGACCGCCGCGTGCCGATCAAACACGGCGAAATCTTCCGTGATGCCATCGCCAAATCCAACAAGCAGGTGGAATGGGTTGTGTACTTTGAGGAGGGCCATGGATGGCGTCTCCTGAAAAATCGAGTCGACTTCTGGGGGCGTGTAGAAAAATTCTTAGATCAGAACTTGGCACCACAATAAAAGAGTGCTCGCCCACTGAGGGCAAGTCAATGTAGGGCGTTCGTCAGGCAACGAATGCCCTTGTCTTTATTAGGGCGTTCCCTTTTTCGGCAGATCAAACCGGACAATCGATTCGCCTGCCGCCGTTTTCCGACTCACGGGACGGAAGGCATGACCATAAACCACCTCAAAACTCAGTTTGATGCGACCATCTGCACCACGCTGCCGCTCGAGGGCAGCAAGCAGGCGGCGGTAGGGGTTCTTACCAAAGAGACCACGGCGTCGAGTCGCCAGCGGGTTGCCGCCAAGCGCGCGGACCTCTGCCAATAACCGATGGGGGTCTTGGTAGGTCAAGGTGATCTTCTCCATGTCCATCACCGGCGTAGAAAAACCCGCATTCACCAGCATATCGCCATAGTCATGCATATCAACAAACGGCAAGGTATGCGGCATCTCATCGACCTCTGCAAACGCTTGGCGCAACTCAATCAGCGTATCTGGACCAAAGCACGAAAACATCAGCAACCCATCGGTTCTCAATACACGGCGCCATTCCGCAAAAATCACATCAGGCTGCGGATGCCAATGCAATGCCAAGTTAGACCAGATGAGATCGACGCTCTGTGCCGCCAGCGGAATACCGGCAAAGTCACCGCAGAGCAGCGACGCTCCTTGGTCGCCACGTAGCACTGCAGGCGTCCATTTAGCCAGCAAACGCCCAACCGCACTCATCGCTGCTTGCTGTTGCTGTTGAATGTCGGACAGCATCAGTAAAGCGCCATCGAGTCCAATCACATGCGCGTCAGGGTAACTGCGCTGCAATTCAGACAAATCCGCGCCAACCCCGCAACCCGCATCGATGATGCTCAATGGCGTGATTTTGACAAGTTCGAGCTTTTCGCGCATGCGCCCCGCAATTTCACGACGCAAAAAATCGGACGGTGCGATTTTTTCAGGGCGAGAAAACAGCTGACGAACCAGTTGAAGATCGATAGGAGCACTAAGCATAGGATAGAAGCGAACGAACCTTGGTGTTGATGAGAGTAAGCGTATTGAGGCGGGAGTTTACACGTTTGTGATTTCTAATGCTTAAATACGAGCTTTTTTGTGGAAATTGACCGCATCTGACCCGATTTTATGCACGACCTATCTACCATTATCAAAAAAACACTCACTGCCACGTGGCACACACTGATGCCATGCGCATGTGCGTTGTGCCATGCGCAACAAGACGCCATGGTCTGTAGCGACTGCCGTCACACTTATTTTACTTCCGTTAGCGTACGCTGCCAGCAATGCGCCATTCCGCTCTCAGCGAATGAAGACAGTACTCTCTGCGGTCATTGCCTTCAACACCCGCCCGCATTCGACGCCAGTATTGCTGCCTGTGACTATGGAGCCCCACGCGATCAACTCGTCTTAGCATTAAAATTTGGTCATCAATTAGCCCTTGCGCCGTTGTTTGCGTCGATGTTACGTGATGCCATTTTGCGTCACGATCGTCATCGTTTACCGGATTTACTGTGCGCAGTCCCTTTGGGACAAGGTCGATTACGCGAGCGTGGTTTCAATCAGGCAACAGAAATTGCACGGCCCTTGGCGCAACATCTCGGTGTCCCTTTCGCCGTCGACGCATTACATCGCCTGCGTGAAACGACCCAACAAAGTACACTCAAGCCAGATGCGCGCATTGATAATGTCAAAAATGCCTTTATGCTGGATGAAAAATGGCTTCACGAGATCAAAGATGCCCATGTCGCTGTTGTGGACGATGTAATGACCACTGGCATGACCCTGCACGAAATCGCTACAATGCTCAAACGTTTCGGTGCCGCCAAAGTGACAAACTATGTGTTTGCCCGCACCCCACCCCATTTTTAGTAAGGAACTACCTTGTTTCACGTCGTCTTAGTTGAGCCAGAAATCCCGCCAAATACGGGCAACATCATCCGTTTATGTGCAAACACTGGCGTACAGTTACACCTGATCGAACCATTGGGGTTTCCATTGGATGACAGCAAAATGAAGCGTGCCGGTCTTGATTATCATGATTATGCGACGATGAAAGTGCATAAAAACTGGGAAGCGTTTCTTGCCCAAGAACAACCGGATCCAACCCGCATGTTCGCGCTGACCACCCATGGTTCAGGCGTATTCGCTAAAGCTGAGTTCAAACCGGGAGACTATTTCGTTTTCGGCGCCGAAACACGCGGTCTCGCCCCCGAATTACGCAATAGCTTTCCAGAAGCACAACGCATCCGCTTACCGATGCGCCCTGACAACCGAAGCCTCAATTTATCCAATACCGTCGCTGTCGTTGTGTACGAAGCATGGCGCCAAAATGGATTTGCGGGTGGTGCGTAGTGCGAGGATTTACGGGTGTTGCGTAGTGCGAGGGTTTGAGGTTTGAGGTTTGAAGTCCAAGCACTACCATCCCTTTTTCTCGTCATACGCCCGTCTCTTTTTTTTCGTCATACTCCGCGAAAGCGGAGTATCCAGTGCGCGAACGCGCTTTCCCCCAGTAATCAACAAGCGACCAACAAAAATGGCGCTTACGCGCCACTGGGCTCCCGCCTTCGCGGGAGCGACGGGATAGAAGGCATGGGGCTTTACTCCATTCTCCTCGTCATCTTCCGCACAATCCCATCTCTTTTTTCCCTCGTCATACTCTCGACATTTGTTCCGTCATACTCCCGCCCTTTTTTCTCGCCGCACTGCAATCCTTTTCTCTCGTCATACTCCCGTCTCTTTTTTTTCGTCATACTCCGCGCAGGCGGAGTATCCAGTGCGCGAACGCGCTTTCCCCCGGTGATCAACAATCGTCCAACAAAAATGGCGCTTACGCGCCACTGGGCTCCCGCCTTCGCGAGAGCGACGGGATGGAAGGCATGAGTTTTACCCCATTCCCCTCGTCATCTTCCGCACAATCCCATCTCTTTTTTCCTTCGTCATACTCTCGACATTTGTTCCGTCATACTCCCGCCCTTTTTTCTCGTCATACGCCCGTCTCTTTTTTTTCGTCATACTCCGCGAAAGCGGAGTATCCAGTGCGCGAACGCGCTTTCCCCCAGTAATCAACAAGCGACCAACAAAAATGGCGCTTACGCGCCACTGGGCTCCCGCCTTCGCGAGAGCGACGGGATAGAGAACGTGGGGTTTACGCCAATCCTCTCGTGCCTATCTCTTTTTTTCGTCATACTCAGCGAAAGCGGAGTATCCATTGCGCGAACGCGCTTGCTGCCCGTCATCAACCAACAAGAAATCAAAGAACGATACGAAACGACGCCGGGACAGCGTATTAACTAACGCCCCGTACTTTCTGGAGCAACCGCGTTGTCGAACGCTCGTGTTCAAAAGCGATTGCGTGTACCTGTCCGCCGTAGGCCAATACGGCTTGTCCTTCCGGAATCGCGTCCATCTGGTAGTCACCACCTTTCACGTAAATATCAGGTCGTGCTTGCTGAACGACTTCCAACGCTGTGTCTTCATCAAAGGGCACAACAAGGCTCACCGATTCGAGTGCTGCTAACACGGCCAAGCGGTCTTCGCAAAGATTGATCGGACGATCGTCTCCCTTGCCGAGACGTTTGACGGACGCGTCGGTGTTGACTGCGACGACCAACGAGGCACCGATCGCGCGGGCTTGTGCGAGGTAAGTGACGTGACCGCGGTGCAAAATATCAAAGACTCCATTGGTCAACACCACTGGTTTTGGTAAAGCAGCAATACGCGCAACGAGTTCTTCGCGGCTAGTGATTTTTTGTTCAAATGCAGGCATGGGATAGGAACGTTAAACGATCGATAAAAATGAAAAAGCCGCTACGGCGGCGAGGCGTAGCGGCTATTGTACCAGCGAGCTTGTTGGTTGCGGCTTAAACTGGGGTTGGGACAAGTCGTTGTGCAATCTCTTTGCGGTAGCGGTTGAGATCTTGCACCGTTTCGAAACTACGTTCGAATAACAGCGACATGTTGTGCAGAATGCGGTCGACCACTTTCTTTTCCCACACGCCATCAAATTTGATTTGTCCATCCAACCAGCGTTCCAACCAATCTGGATCTGGCAACCGGCTTTGAATCGTATCCTGGGGGAATAGCGCCTGATTCACATGCAGATTGGTAGGATGTAAGGGCTTTTCAGTCCTTCTGGCAGATGCCATCAATACACCAATCTTGGCAAATGCTGCGCGGGCCACATCGCCCACTTCTGCCAATGATTTTTTCATGTAGCGGAGGTAAGCACCGCCGTGTCGTGCTTCATCTTGGCTAATGATTTTGTAAATATGCTTGATAACTGGCTCGGTGTGCCATTCCGACGCACAACGGTACCAATGATTCAGCCGAATTTCACCACAGAAATGCAGCATCAGCGTCTCAAGGCGCGGAGCGGGATCGAATTCAAAGCGCACGTTGTCGAGCTCGGCTTCCGTCGGTACCAGTTCAGGATGAAAACGACGCAAATACTCCATCAGAACCAGAGAATGCTTTTGCTCTTCGAAGAACCAGATCGACATAAATGCAGAAAAATCACTATCGTCACGGTTGTCGCGCAAGAACATTTCTGTGGCAGGCAGAGCGGACCATTCGGTAATGGCATTCATTTTGATGGTCTGCGCCTGTTCTGGTGTGAGTTTCGAGGCGTCGTATTGGTCCCAAGGAATATCGGTGTCCATATTCCAACGTACTTGCTCTAGGGATTTGAACAATTCTGGATAAAGCATGATTAGCCTCGAAAGAATAAACAGGGAAGAATATCCGCGTAAAATTCTAACAGAGACACATGACAGCTGCACGACAGGCCCCAAACACCAGCAGATGGAAAAACCACAGCGTGGCGGAGGGAGAGAAAGGAAGAAAAAGCGGCAAGTAGCAAACTTGCCGCAATGTCAAAATTTACGTCTGGTCAGTTTCGCTGACAGCAGCAATGATCTCTTCTTTGCTGACACCAGGCGCAAACTGACGGATAAAATCATAAGTGTATGTCCGCAAGTACGCGCCACGACGGACGGCCAGACGCGTCACGTTTGGCGTGAACAAATGATCCACGGCAATCGTACGCAAGTTGTTATTGCGGTTAGCCTCAATCGCCATCGATGCCACAATACCAACACCCAGATCCAGTGCCACATATTGCTGAATCACATCAGAATCCATGGCGGTCAGGACGATGTCCGTACGTAGTCCCGCTTCCTGAAATGCGGCATCAATATGACCTCGTCCGGTGAAACCAACGTCATACGTGATCAGTGGATAATTCGAAATATCTTCTAATGAGACATTCTCTTTCTTCAATAGCGGATGATGCTCTGGGACCACGAGAACGTGATTCCATTGATAGCATGCAAACGACACCAAATCCTTAAATTGTGACAAGCCTTCAGTGGCAATGCCAATATCCGCTTTACCAGACATGACCCATTCAGCGATGTGATCAGGAGAACTCTGTTGTAAGGCAATACGTACATCCGGAAATGCTTGGCGAAATTGCTGAACCACTTTCGGCAACACGTAGCGTGCCTGAGTATGGGTAGTGGCAATCGTCAGTGTGCCTTTGGTCTGGTCCGAATATTCGTTACCTGCTTGCTGCAAATTTTCTGCTTCCAGCAATAACCGTTCGACGATAGGCAAAATACCTTTGCCCGGCTCCGTCAAGCCTGTGAGACGTTTGCCATTGCGCTCAAAAATATCAACGCCTAGTTCTTCTTCCAATTCGCGAATCTGGCGGCTTACACCCGGCTGCGAAGTAAAAAGAACGTTGGCGACTTCGGTCAAATTAAAGCCACGACGTGAGGCTTCGCGGATAGAACGTAATTGTTGGAAATTCATAATGAACTCTCGCTTCTGTGCGTCTGTCGATGAATAATTGCTCGGTAATGTGTAACCAGCTTTTGTACTTTTGTTTTGTGGTTATTGCGGCGTATCAACGAATACGTGTAAGCGTTTCGGTTTTACCACCAATACTTCGCCGACCTTCAGTTTTAAATATTGATAACGCTCACTCGAAATCATGACCTCCAGAACATCCCCGTTATCTTCACGCTCAAGCTCTAATTGCGCCAACGGGCCGATACTATGGATACGACGCAGTTGGGCAATCAACCCTTCCGCACCCGGCGAATAGCGATCTACCTCAAACTCATGTGGCCGCACATAAGCTGTACCAAAAGCATCTCGTGTTTCTGCATGTGCAGGCGACGCTAAGGCCACGCCATCGGCGTCTAACACACCTTCATGAACGCGACCACGGAACAAGTTCACATTACCCAGAAAGCCATACACGAAAGGTGTTGCGGGATGCTGATAAACCTCAGCAGGTGCTCCGACTTGTTCCACTTTGCCATGGTTCATCAGGACGATTTTATCGGCAACCTCAAGCGCCTCTTCTTGATCATGCGTCACAAAAATACTCGTGACATGCAGATCATCATGCAAGCGGCGCAACCAGCGGCGCAGTTCTTTACGCACCTTCGCATCCAGCGCACCAAAAGGCTCATCAAGCAGTAAAACGCGTGGCTCTACCGCCAAAGCGCGTGCCAATGCAATACGCTGACGCTGACCACCCGACAACTGTGGCGGATAGCGATCAGCCAACCAGTCTAGTTGAACCAGCTCAAGTAACTTGGTGACTTTTTCTTTGATCTCTGCTTCGCTCGGACGTTGGCCGCGTGGTTTCACACGTAAGCCAAAGGCAATGTTTTCAAAGATCGTCATGTGTTTAAACAAGGCGTAATGTTGAAACACAAAGCCCACCTGACGCTCACGCACATGCTGCTGAGACGCATCCTGACCGTCGAGCAAAATCTGTCCCTGATCAGCGTATTCAAGACCAGCGATAATGCGCAGCAGGGTGGTCTTGCCGCAGCCTGAAGGTCCTAGCAGGGCAGTCAGCTCACCATCTGGAAACTCTAACGATACGTTATCCAGTGCCGTGAATTGGCCAAAACGCTTTTGTAATTGTTTAACAGCGATACTCATCATTTCTCCGGCAAATGCTTAATGAACCTGATCCAGTGGGGTCTGACTTTCATTGGTACGCCATTCAACGAGTGCCTTCAAAGCAAGCGTCAGTAAAGCCAATAAAGTCAACAAAGAAGCGACTGCAAATGCAGCGGCAAAGTTATATTCGTTATACAAAATCTCAACTTGCAAAGGCATGGTGTTGGTCTCACCACGGATGTGTCCCGATACCACAGAAACGGCACCAAACTCACCCATTGCACGTGCATTACACAAAATCACGCCATACAACAAACCCCATTTAATGTTGGGCAATGTCACATGCCAGAAAGTCTGCCAGCCCGACGCACCCAACACCAAGGCGGCTTCTTCTTCCTCACTGCCTTGTGACTGCATCAAAGGAATCAACTCGCGCGCAACAAAAGGAAACGTCACAAAAATCGTCGCCAACACAATGCCCGGCACGGCGAACAAAATCTTGATATCGTGATCACGCAACCACTCACCAAACCATCCTTGCGCACCAAACAGCAAAACGTAAATCAAACCTGAAATCACCGGTGACACAGAGAATGGCAAATCAATCAATGTCAGCAATACACTTTTGCCTCTGAACTCAAATTTGGCGATCGTCCATGCGGCAGCGACACCAAACACCAGATTCAGCGGAACAGAAATACCCGCAGCGATCAGGGTGAGACGGATCGCCGATAAAGCATCCGGATCAGTCACGGATTCGAGATAGACCTGCCATCCCTTTTTAAACGCTTCTGTAAACACGGCCACTAATGGCACAAATAAAAATAAGGTCAGAAAGCCGAAAGCGATCAACATCAGGGTATAGCGGATCCAACGTGGTTCGGTTGTCGCCGCCAGGCTCAGTGGTGGCTCAATGCGACGACCTACTGTCGTTGGTTGTACTGAAATAGCACTCATTACACACTCCCTGATGATTGACGACGACGCATCCACGCTTGCAACGCATTGATCGTCAATAACAAACTAAATGACAACATCAACATCACTACCGCAATCGCCGTTGCACCGGCATAGTCGTATTGTTCCAATTTAGTAATCATGAACAGCGGCGTGATTTCCGAAATCATCGGCATATTGCCGGCAATGAAAATGACCGAACCGTATTCGCCAGTAGCGCGAGCGAAGGCCAGCGCAAAGCCTGTCATGAGGGCAGGTAAAATCGTCGGCAACGTCACACGCACAAAGGTTTGCCAGTGGCTTGCGCCCAAGCTCAGAGCGGCTTCTTCGAGTTCTTTTTCTGCTTCTTCTAAGACAGGTTGTACGGTACGGACCACAAAAGGCAAACCGATAAACGTTAAGGCAACAAGAACACCCAACGGCGTGAACGCCACCTTGATGCCCAAGGGAGCCAACAAATGCCCTATCCAGCCATTTGGCGCATACAGCGTGGCTAAGGTGATACCAGCGACAGCCGTCGGTAAAGCAAAGGGCAAATCGACCATCGCATCAATAAATCGCTTGCCTGGAAATTCGTAGCGAACAAGCACCCAAGAGACAATCCCACCAAACAAAACATTGATTAACGCCGCCAAAAACGACGCACCAAAAGTCAGCCGATAGGAGGCAACAACGCGGTCAGAGCTGATCGTGTCCCAAAATGCCTGCCACGTCATCGTGAACGTTTTCAGGAACACGGCTGACAGCGGAATAAGCACGATCAGTCCGAGATAAAACAAGGTAAAGCCCAGCGACAAGTGAAAGCCAGGGATCACTCGCTTGCGGGTCGATACAGGTGATGAGGTCGTTACAGCCAATGCCATGTCTAGCCTTCAAGAGAGGACAGCCCGAAAGCCATCCCGGTAGCATCGTGGCAGCGTGTGTGGATGGGTCAAATGCCAGACCAACAACGCTTCGCACACAGCGACAGCGATCCGCTGTGCCTTTGTCGTTGGCTACCTTGCCGGGAGGATTTCTTCTTTGTCCTAATTACGAAATCAACTAAAGAACGGACATATTGGCAGGTTTTAGATATATGAAAAACGAATTTTTTGTTATGTCTTTAGACGTTTAACGCATAACGAACCGCATTAGACGCACAAACGGTCCAGCGCAATGGCCGTTTCTGGTGGCGATGTGGCGTCAGCATCGGCGATCAATGTTGCTCTAGGTTGATCAAATAAGAAACCCTGCACAAAATACGGATGCACGGTGTTCAGCGCTTGTTGTAGGTGCGTCCATTGGCGATCTGTTTCGATTTTTCGGAAAATCACCTGACATTGGCTGCGATCAGCCTGTTCTAATAAGGCCAGTTGTGCAGCTGGATGATGCGCAGTACTGACGTCCACTTTCAAGGAATCGGGTCGGACCCGCGCCAGTAAATCACTTCCCTGCTCCACCGTGGCCGCATTGACGCCAATACGAAAACCATTTCGGCGATAATTCTCAGCAACATGGGCTAACACCCAACGTTGGCTGGGTGTTATTTGCGGTAACTGCAAGACAATCTGCTGGTGAGGCAGCTCAAGGACATCCAGAATCCGACGAAAGGCCGCTCCGTGATTCCCTTCAACAGCCGCTAATAGACGACTATGCACGCTTAAAAACAAATCCAACTCACCCACAGTTTGTTGGCGATAAAAGTTAATCGTATGCAGTAAGCGGCATAAGCGATCAAGCTCAACGGATTCTTCATCGTTGGCGACATAGTCGAGCAGTCGCCAGATATTGAGTCCTTGATCGTTTGGATCATAGCTACGCGCATAGCCTTCAAAAGCCACAACACGTAAATCATCACCAGCACGGATGGCCTGAAATGCACTGGTCAGACTTGCATTAAAGTAGCGCCCGCGGGCCCTTCCTTGATCATCCAGCCATAAGTTACTGCTGGCCAATGCGCCCTGCAAGCGGCTCAGATAATGTTGTAAAGTCACGTGTTGCATCGTCTTTATCCTCGTGGGTTCTACTGTCTGACGTCAATCCCCGCTTGTCTTTACAGCTTAGCGATCGACACTTCCGTCGCTTTGACTAAGGCAACGACTTCCGTACCAATCACCAGATTGAGATCTCTGATCGACCGAGTCGTGATCACCGACGTCACGATACCGGCGGGCGTCTCTACGTCGACCTCAGACACGACAGATCCTTCGATAATCGCTTTGATTTTGCCGCGAAATTGGTTACGAACATTAATAGCTTGAATTGTCATGATGAACTTTCTTTTGAGTGAGATGCTGTGTCGTTGTCCAATGACAGATCAACGACCAGCGCAAAATACATAAAGCAACAAAAATAGAAAAATAAAAAGCGCTAGTCTCTACACCGCCCACGCCAATGGATTAAAGGTTGCTAACCCCGACGATGCTAAGGCCTCTTCCGCCTCGCCAAGGCCATCGCCACCATCGCCATCATCAGCAGATGGACGACGTAAAACACGTTTTAATATGTGATCTTCCAACTCTGCAAAGTGCGCATCACCGCGGGCGCGAGGTCGTGGCAGATTCACTTTCAGATCAAGGCTGACCTTACCCTCCTCGATCAAAATGACACGGTCTGCCAACGCGATCGCCTCCTGAACATCATGCGTCACCAATAAGGCAGTAAATCCTTGCTCTTGCCATAATTGCTCAATGAGCGTCTGCATCTCAATACGAGTGAGCGCATCTAAGGCCCCTAACGGCTCATCTAACAATAACAACGACGGTTGATGAATCAAGGCACGCGCCAAGGCCACGCGTTGCCGCTGACCACCGGATAAGATGGATGGCCATTCAGAAGCACGGTCTGCCAAATCGACTTTCGCTAACGCGGCTTGTGCGATTTTTTTTGTATGATCACCATCACCAGATAAGCCGAGCCGAACGTTATCTAGTACCGTTTTCCATGGCAGCAGACGCGCATCCTGAAACATCACACGTGTCCCGCTATCTTCAATGCTTGGTGACGAGACAGTAGATTGATCGTGACCGAGTTGTAAGGTCCCTGCATCAGCGCGTTCTAAGCCCGCCAACAAACGTAATAAAGTGCTTTTACCGCAGCCACTCCGTCCAATGACAGCAACAAATTCGCCCGGTGCGATATGGAGATCAAGCGACTTCAATACCTGACGGTCAGCATACGATTTTTGTACCCGACGCAAATCAATGGTGGTACCGGTTGGGCGATCTGACGTCACCGTTAAACGACCATTGACGGTCAATTCATGATCGTCATCCAGTTCCTGACGTAAGGCAGCAATCCGCGCAACGGTCGATGAGGAATATGCCAGTAGATCAGCCATGACGATGTTTCCTTTGATAACCCGGATGCCAGCGCAATGTACGATATTCAATCGCTCGCGACAGACTATCCGCTAATTTACCCAACAAGGCATATAACAAAATACCCACCAATACGACATCCGTTTGTAAAAACTCTCGGGCATTCATGGTCATATAACCGATACCTGCTTGCGCAGAGATCGTTTCCGCGACAATCAACAACACCCACACCAATCCCAATGCAAACCGCACGCCTACTAAGATCGACGGTAAGGCACCAGGCAAAATCACATCGCGGTATAAGCCCCAACCAGAGAGCCCATAGCTACGAGCCATTTCGATTAAGCCCTTATCGACTGACCGAATCCCGTGAAATGTGTTCAGATACACAGGAAAAAATACACCCACGGATACCAAAAACAATTTGGCCGTTTCATCGATCCCAAACCATAAAATGACCAAGGGTAAAAGAGCCAGCGCTGGAATATTACGGACCATTTGTAGTGTCGTATCGATTAATGTCTCGGCCGTCTTAAACGTTCCAGTCAACAAACCGAGTGCTAACCCTAAACCACCCCCAACCAAGAATCCCGAGACAGCGCGCCACAAACTAGTTTTGACATGAATAAAAATTTCGCCCGATACCGTGAGGCTCCAAAACGCTTTCACTACCGCAAGTGGCTCTGGCAAAATCCGGCTCGATAAATAACCAAACTGCGCAGCCAGTTGCCAACCAATGATCAGAAAAAATGGTACCGCCCACGGTAACAACCAAGGTGTGACGTGCTGTAGTAACCGGCTCAAGTTGCTCAAGATGGCCGCGACGTCATCGCCAATGACCGATGAGGGACGATCATTGACTGAGACACGTTCCGCAACACTCGGATCCGCTGCGACCTCGCTGACTTCTGTAATAAATGGTCCCACTTCTGTGACTCCTCTTGACGCTTCCTGTGTACCTTGCATTTAGCTTTGTGACACTTTGGGTGCAATACCATTGGCCATGATTTCACCGAACGGTCCCGTCACAGAACTCGTCACGCGTGGTAAAGCTTTACCGATCAATGGGAATACCAATTCTGCAAACCGATACGACTCTTCAAGATGCGGATAGCCGGAGAAAATAAAGGTGTCGATACCCAGATCCGCATATTCCTTGATCCGTGCAGCGACTGTTTCCGGATCACCCACCAAGGCAGTACCCGCACCACCACGCACCAAACCAACACCTGCCCAGAGATTCGGAGAGACCTCTAATTTGTCGCGCTTGCCACCGTGCAAAGCAACCATCCGTTGCTGCCCAACGGAATCCATTTTCGCAAACGCTTTTTGTGCACGAGCGATCACGTCATCGTCAACATAACGAATTAAATCATTCGCTGCTGCCCACGCTTCTTCATTGGTTTCACGCACAATCACATGCAAGCGGATACCAAAGCGCAGCGTGCGTCCATGCTTTGCAGCACGTGCGCGCATGTCGGCGATTTTTTCGGCGACGGCAGCAGGTGGTTCGCCCCAAGTCAGGTACACATCCACTTGCTCAGCAGCGAGTTCATGCGCAGGCTCCGATGAGCCACCGAAATACAACGGAGGATGGGGCGTCTGCACGGGGGGATACAGTGTTTTCGCCCCTTTGACATTCAGGTGTTTCCCTTGGAAATCATAGCCAGCATCACCACCCTCTCCGGCTAACGATGCGCGCCAAATACGTAAAAATTCATCGGTAATCTCATAGCGCTTTGCGTGATCAGCCCACAGTCCGTCCGCTTCAAGCTCACCCTGATCGCCACCGGTAACGATGTTGATGAGTAAGCGTCCGTTGGACAAGCGATCAAAGGTGGAGGCCATCCGCACAGCCAGTCCAGGTGTCGTCAGGCCAGGTCGCAAGGCCACTAAAAATTTCAGTTTGCGTGTGGCACTCATGAGGCTAGATGCAACAACCCACGCGTCTTCGCAAGAGCGACCTGTTGGCAGTAATACCCCATCGTAACCTTGGGTATCGGCCGCTACAGCGATTTGACGCAAATAATCGTAATTGATATCGCGTGCGCCTTGCGTTGTTCCTAAATAGCGGCTATCGCCATGGGTAGGGATAAACCAAAAAATATTGAGACTCATGATGTGCTCCTTATTTATTGCTGAATTTGATATCAATGACAGCGTCTTTTATTTGGATCTTTTTGGGAATTAATTTCAGGTCAGCGAAAGTGTCCGCAATACTTTGCTGCTCTCGAATAACTTGTTCTGTGATCGGCTGAACGTGAAAGCTGAAGCGTCCATTGGATAACTCGACCACATCCGCTGGTAACCCTGTCTGCGCAGAGAAAATCGTCGATGTTTCTTTGACGTTTTGCAGTATCCAAGCATCTGCCCTCGCGAGCTCATCAAGTAAGGCTTTGAGTACATCTGGACGCTTTTGGGCGTAAGGACGGGAGGCTAAATAGAACTGATGGTTACTCACGATGCCTTTGCCATCGGACAGAATGCGTGCACCAAGTTGCTTTTCTGCTGCGGCTAAGAATGGGTCCCAAATCGCCCACGCATCGACGCTGCCGCGTTCAAATGCCGCACGGGCATCCGCCGGTGGTAGGAAAATCGTTTCAATATCGCGGTAAGCAACACCCGCTTTTTCTAAGGCCTTCACCAGGAGATAGTGAACATTCGATCCTTTATTAAGGACGACTTTTTTTCCTTTGAGCTCAGCAACCGATTTAATCGATGAATTCTTTGGTACGACAATCGCCTCTCCACCCGGCGCTGCTGGCTCATTGGCGACATACACCAAATCCGCTCCCGCTGCCTGCGCAAAAATCGGCGGGGCTTCACCGGTCGTGCCAAAATCAATACTGCCAACATTAAGCCCTTCCAGCAATTGTGGCCCCGCAGTAAATTCCGTCCATTTCACATCGACACCCAAGGTGGCTAACCGTTTTTCCAGCGCTCCTGTTCCCTTGAGAATCGTCAACGGACCGTATTTTTGATAACCAATACGAAGCGTGCTCGTTGGCTTATTTTGAGCCAAGCCCGAGGTGCTCACGCTGGTCAAACCAGCCGCCACCATCGCGGACAGCAAGGCAATGGTGTGGCGACGTTTTTCTTGGTGATCGGTCATTTCGCTATCCTTCTCGGATGAAATTGTTTGTACTGTTGGCTCACATGAAAAAGGCGAAGACGATACTGCCCCCTGCATCACTTAAGTGCATTCTCTCTCAGGTGAGTGACGATATTTTTTCTGTGGATGAACGGCGCTAGGCTCGCTTACACCGTCAGCGGTTCAACGCGGCTCGACTCTTCTTGAGCGATTCGCCCCTGTTGTGCATAGTGGCATTGCAAACTATCAAGCAATGTATCAACACCTTGTGCAACCCGCTTTTCAATCTCTGAAGCAATCTGCAGACCTGTCGTCTCATTCCAAACGACCTGCGCCTCTGTCGCGTAAATACTTTGCAGAACATGGTGTGCACCGAGTGCTTGCAAGATCGGGCGGAGACCGTAATCCAATGCCAGCATGTGCGACTGACCACCCCCTACTGCTAACGGCAACACAATCTTTCCCGCCAACCCTTCTTGCGGCAACACATCCAAGAAGGTTTTCAGCAAGCCGCTGTAGGCAGCCTTGTAGATCGGTGTAGCAATGACAATCGCGTCCGCTTGCTTAATGAGTTGTTGCGCGGCCTGCAGTTCGGGATCACTAAAATCAGCGTGCATCAAGGCTTGTGCGGGCAGATCGCGGACATGGATACTCACCGTGCGTTCGCCACGCTCATTGAGCCGTTCACCGATATGATGAAGCAAACGACCAGAACGCGATGGCGTCGAAGGACTACCAGAGAGAAGAAGGATAGACATACGTTATTCTTTCAAAAAAACGGACCGCGCCAGGGCAGTAAGGCACCGACGCGGTAGCCGCTTTATTTTTTTCCATTCAGGTAAATCTGATCAAAAATCCCACCATCGGCAAAATGATCTTTTTGCGCTTTGGTCCAACCACCAAACGTATCATCGACATTGAACAATTTAATCGCGGGGAAAGTGCTCGCAAATTTTTTCGCTGCACGTTCGTCGCTTGGACGATAGAAGTTAGCGCCGATAATGTCTTGTGCTGCATCGGTGTAAAGGAAGTTCAGATAGGCCTCTGCAACCTTACGTGTGCCGTGTTTGTCGACTACTTTATCAACCACAGAAACTGGAGGTTCCGCTAACACACTGATCGATGGCGTGATGATTTCATATTTATCAGCACCAAATTCTTTCAATGCTAAATGAGCCTCGTTTTCCCACGACAACAAGACATCGCCGATACCACGTTCCGTAAAGGTGACTGTTGCACCACGCGCACCCGAGTCTAATACTGGGACGTTTTTAAACAGCTTAGATACATACTCTTTAGCAGTTGCCGGTGTACCGCCTGGTGCCTTTTGCGCATAGCCCCACGCTGCCAAATACGACCAACGTGCACCACCGGAAGTTTTTGGATTGGCAGTAATCACCGACACACCTGGTTTGATCAGGTCTGGCCAATCTTTAATGCCTTTGGGATTTCCTTTGCGTACCAAAAAGACGATCGTTGACGTGTAAGGTGTTGCATGATGCGGCAACCGTTGTTGCCAATTCTTGGCTAACAAACCTCGTTCAGCAATCGCATCCACGTCATACGCCAGCGCCAACGTGACCACGTCCGCGTCAAGACCATCGATCACAGAGCGAGCCTGTTTACCCGAACCACCATGGGATTGCTTGATAGTGACTTTGTCGCCAGTCTTTGCCTGCCATTGTTTGGCAAAGGCTTGGTTCACATCCAAAAATAACTCACGCGTCGGGTCATAAGAGACGTTAAGCAGCGTGATATCGGCACTATGTGCCGCGACTGGTAACAGTGTGGAAACGCCAAGTACGAGAGTGCTCAGCAAACGAGTGAAGCGAGTTGATTGTTTTCTTGTAATCTGCATTGGATATCCCATGTGAGTAATTCAATCTGGGTTGCAGAATAAAGCGCTGCTTTATATTTGAAAACGAAGTTTTTCGTGGATTCATATTCAAATTTCATATAAAGAGCGTCATCAGCAGACTTTTCTGGTCTCGGCTACTATTGCATTCTCATTATTAGGAGTCCGACATGTACAGCAAACTCATCATTAGTATGGCGTTACTCGCAGGTTTTTCCGGCAGCGCATTTGCCGATACACCGGAAGCATGTCCCGCCATTCTGCATCACACCTTCAACCGCCTGCAGGACGACAGCCCACAAGATTTGTGTCAATACAAAGGAAAAGTGGCACTGGTCGTCAACACGGCCAGTTATTGTGGCTTTACCAACCAATACGAAGGCCTAGAAAAAATGTACGCGAAATACGCGGACAAAGGCTTAGTGGTCTTGGGTTTCCCCTCCAACGATTTTGGTAAACAAGAGCCAGGCTCCAGCAAAGAAATCGCCGACTTCTGCTACAACACCTATGGCGTGAAATTCCCGATGTTTGCGAAATCGTCCGTGAAGGGTGACCAGGTCAATCCTTTACACGCCGAGTTAATCAAAGCGACGGGGACAACACCGAAATGGAATTTCTACAAGTATCTGATTGACCGTAAAGGAAACGTTGTTCAGGCGTATTCGAGCATCACTACACCGGATGACAAAAAACTAGTAGCCGACATCGAAAAGGCGCTCGCGCAATAAGCAGATGATTGAACGGTCTTGTTGTCCTGCGCGTTGATGAGTGACTCAGTAGTCTCGTCATACTCCGCGCAGGTGAGCCACAGTTTCACTATCGTCATACTCCGCGCGAGCAATCCACACTTTTACTATCGTCATACTCCGCGCAGGCGGAGTATCCAGTGCGCGGCAGCGCTTTTCATCGGTAATAGGTTCTCATACGTCGATAAGGTGCTCACGCACCACTGGGCTCCCGCCTGCGCGGGAGCGACGGGGGGGCGGGAGCAACGGCGGGTACTGGAATGACGGCGAGGTGGGTGTGACGGTGGGGTGGGTGTGACGGCGAGGTGGGCGAGAACGATGCTGTGCGAGGGCGGGTAAGACCACCCCCAGTGCCGTCCTACAACCAGATTAAAGTGCACTTCCCCGCGCGTTTTCGGATAAAAATCCACCAATCGTCGCGTGCACCATGGCATCGACGATCTGCTCATGTGTTAACTTTTTATCCCGCAACAAAAACTCCATCGTCGGGTCGCAGGCGCGTGAGTACAGGGTATATACCAAGACGTCATCGGGTACCAATGGGGTCAACGCGCCCTGTTCACGTGCTGCGGCGACCATGGCGTGAAAGCGCTTATGGACCTTCAGTGCCACCATCACGTAATCAAGATTGAGCATCAAACTACGTTGCAATGTCAGGCTCGTTGAGGGCAAATGAGGAACACCACCTTGCAAACGTAAACGTAACGACCACGCCAGAATGTGTTTGATTTTTTCAATTGCCGACTGAGTTTCTGGCAATTTTTCCAATTCTTCTAAGGTCGCTTTGAGCAAGCGCGTCAGGGCAGCAGCGGCGAGGCGTTCTTTGGATGAAAAGTGTTTGTACAGACTGCCTTTGGCAATCCCAACGGCATCCGCGACATCATCCATCGTCATCAGGTCATAGCCTTTTTCAGATAAAAGACGATTCACCGCGTCGATGATGGCTTCTTCACGTGCGTCAAACTGTTGTTTTTTAAAGGGAATTTTTATTTTCATTATTTTTTCTGCACAAAAGAAGACTTTGTAGTATATTTTGTGACTGATGAGTCACGAAATGAAATTAACGGTCATATTTTATCCCATGCGGTAAATCTTCGCCGACTTAATTCAATTCGTGTGCAGCAAATGCATGTCGTTTCACCACAACGCAGGGTCTCTTGCCATGTCAATTGATGGTAATGAGACAAAGTTGCTGATGAAAACAACGCATGACGTGTTATTGGTTTACGATGACGTTGCCATACCAGCAATGTCCATGACTTCATTTGATAAAAAGCGAGACAGCCTTATGACCAACATCGCGGTGATTGGCTCCGGTATTTCCGGACTTTCATGTGCTTATGAGCTGAGTAAAGCAGGCTACGAAGTCAGCTTATTTGAAGCCAATGATTACTTTGGTGGTCATACGCATACAGTGGACGTGTCACTTGAGGGGCATACTTATGGCGTCGACACGGGTTTTCTGGTGTTCAACCACAAAACTTACCCGAATTTGGTGCGTTTATTCGCAGAGCTTGAGATCGACACTGCAGCAACGGATATGTCCTTCTCCGTCAAAATGCCGCTCGGTCGTCGAACACTGGAGTGGGGTGGTGCAGATCTGAGTACGGTGTTCGCGCAAAAACGTAATCTGCTCAGTCCAGGATTTTTGCGTATGCTGCGCGACATACTGCGTTTCAATAAGCAAACCACGGCACTCGCCCTGAGCAAAGATCAACAAGAATTCCAAACGCCGCTCGGTACCTTCTTAGACCAACACCATTACAGCCAAGAATTCCGCCATTGGTATCTGTTGCCGATGGCCGCATGCATTTGGTCATGCCCTACCGCGACGATGATGGCGTTTCCCGTGGCGTCGTTTGTGAATTTCTGCCATAACCACGGTCTTCTGCAAGTCACGGATCGCCCGCAGTGGTACACCGTGCGTGGTGGTGCCAAGCATTATGTCGAGAAAATGCTTCCCCACATTGCCCATCGCTATTTGCATACTCCTGTCAAAGCGGTCTACGCCAACCCAGCTGGAAAAATGGTGGTCCACTCTGCCAATGGCTTGCAAGAATTCAATGATGTCGTGATGGCGACGCACAGTGATCAAAGTGTAAAACTGCTGACCGATGCCAATGAACTTGAAAAGCAAATTCTGTCTGCGGTGAAATACCAGCCGAATCGCGCTGTTCTGCATACGGATAGTCGCTTCTTACCTGACAATAAAAAAACGTGGTCCGCTTGGAATTACCAAAGTAAGACGGGCGATGAAAGCCGCGTTTGTGTGCATTATCTGCTCAACCAGTTACAGCCATTACCATTTAAGACACCAGTGATCGTGACGCTCAATCCCATTGAGGAACCTCGGGCAGATCAGATCATTGATAGTTATGACTACGCGCATCCAGTGTTTGATAAAGCGGCGGTTCGTGCGCAGCAACAATTGCCCACGATCCAAGGCAAACGCGGGGTGTGGTTTGCTGGTGCATGGACAAATTATGGATTCCATGAAGATGGTTTGAAATCAGGTTTGAACGTGGCAACAGCAATCACTGCCCGCGATGCAACCGATTATCACCCTGCTGAAAGCAAAGCCGCCTGAGATGATTTCTCCCTTGTCCACTGCTGAAACCGCGCCTGTGCGATTGTGCATTGGTGAAGTCGCGCATACACGTCTTCGCCCAGCGAAAAATGCGTTTCGATACGGCGTCTATTTTTTACGTGTATCTGTGCGTGCCATGGCTACCTCAGCAGCGCTCACACAGAGCCGCTGGTTTTCTCATAACCGCTTTAACTTATTGTCCTTTTTTGACAAAGACCACGGCGATGGCCAGCAACCCTTGAGTGACTGGATTGATCAGCTATTGGAGAACGAAGGCATCCACGATGCCAAAGGCGACATCTGGCTTCAGTGTTTCCCGCGTGTATTTGGTTATGTCTTTAACCCTGTTTCATTCTGGTTTTGCCACCGTATGGATGGCAGCTTACGCGCCATCGTGTGCGAGGTCTGCAATACGTTTGGTGAAAAGCACATGTACTTGCTAGAACACGGCCAAACCATGACCAATGGCGAAGAGTTGCGAGCAAAAAAAATCTTTCATGTGTCGCCGTTTTGTCCCGTCGAAGGGGGATACCGTTTTCGCTTCTCTGAAAAAATGCGTGCAAGTGACGGTTCGACAAGACCACACCATGTCGCAAGAATCGACTATGACGATGCTGCTGGCCCTCTGCTACTGACCAGTATCATTGGCACCGAAGTACCGCTAACCGACAAAAATATCGTGTCTTTGATATTCCGTTATCCGCTGATGACCTTAGGGGTCGTGGTCAAAATCCATGTACAGGCACTACGACTCTTTATCAAACGCGTTCCATTCTTTTCCAAACCACTTCCACCAGCCAAAGAGGTGAGCCGATGAGCACAATACACCCCACTGTCACATCGACGACGATTCATGAAAACCATTTAGATATGGCCCATTTTCCTGCTGAGGCGCGCTTTGTAGTCAGCTTGCTCAACAAGCTTGAACACGGCTCATTGACCATCCAATTTCCAGACGGACAGATCGCCCACTTTGGTCGTGCGGATGACGGCAATCGGCATGTCAGCCTGAATCTGAAAAACTGGCAAATCTACCGCGCTGTTCTCAAATCCGGAGATATTGGTTTTGCTGAAAGCTATATCGCTGGTCATTGGACTAGCAATCATTTAGCGGGGCTCATCGAACTGATTACCCGCAATCGCGGTCATCTTGAATCCGTGATTTATGGCACATGGTGGGGTAATTTGCTCTATCGGATTAAGCACTTCCTTAACCGCAATTCAAAAGCAGGTAGCAAAAAAAATATTCACGCGCATTACGATATCGGCAATGACTTTTATCGCTTGTGGCTCGATCCTTCGATGACCTACTCCAGCGCGCTCTTCTCGGGCGATCAGGTCGACAATCTGCATGATGCGCAACAAACGAAATACCGCCGAATTCTGGACCAGTTGGCGCTTCCACCGAATGCAAAAGTGTTAGAAATCGGCTGTGGTTGGGGTGGCTTTGCAGAAATGGCGACAAGAGACGCCAATGCGCACGTGACGGGCCTGACGCTCTCCACAGAACAGTTGCACTTTGCCCATGAACGTCTTCAACGGGCTGGTTTACGTAATCGTAGCAACTTACAGATTCAAGATTACCGTGATGCCCATGGCGACTATGATGCGATCGCCTCGATTGAAATGTTTGAGGCCGTTGGCGAAGAGTACTGGCCAGGCTACTTCTCGTGTTTGCAACGTAATTTGAAACAAGGTGGACGTGCCTGTGTACAAAGTATTGTGATTGCGGATGAGTTATTTGAACGCTACCGCAAGGGTACGGATTTTATCCAGCAATATATTTTCCCGGGTGGGATGTTGCCGTCTATCGAGATTTTTCAAAAGCTCGCGAACGACCACGGTTTAGAAGTGATCGATACCTTTACGTTTGGTCTTGACTACGCGCGGACTTTATTAGAGTGGCGTAAAACCTTTATGGAGAAAATCGCAGAAGTGAAAGCCCAAGGGTTTGATGATGAATTTATCCGAACCTGGGAATTTTATCTGGCGTATTGCGAAGCGGGATTCCGTGCAGGCAATATCGATGTAGCGCAATTTACGTTGGTCAAAAAATGATTCCCCGCCGCAGGTCACTGATGTCGGCTTGCGCGTTATGGCTATGTTGCGCAGGTCTGCCAATCGCTTTTGCGGATGCGCCCGTCGCTGCGCCACCCCACATTGCTTCTGAGTTGCCCCAAGCTGGACTCAAAGGAAGCGGTACGTATCGGTGGTTTGGTCTCAGTATTTACGATGCGAGTTTATGGACAGGGCCAGAGCCTTTGACCGACTGGCAAAAGCAAAAGATCGCCTTAGATCTGCGGTATGCCAGAAATTTAGTCGGACACCGGATCGCCGATGCGAGCGCACAGGAAATGGAAAAGTTACATCAGGGGAGCACTGCACAGCGCCAGCAATGGCTGCGTCAGATGACAAGCTTGTTTCCGGATGTAAAAGAAGGCACGCACATCACTGGGATGTATGTCCCTAGTGAAGGGGCAAAATTTTATGTGGATGGAAAGTTATTGGGAGAGATTCGCGATGCGGAATTTGCGCGCGCCTTTTTTGCCATCTGGCTTGATCCACAAACTTCCGCACCAGAGTTAAGAAAAAAGTTACTCGGCCTCACTCCGCCATCCCACTGATCCCACTGAATTTCCGCACTCATAAGGACGTATCATGAAATCCTCATTCACCCTGCGCTGCTTAGCAGTACTCAGCCTGCTGTTGCTGCTGACGTCGTGTGCCAGCAATTTCGATCCGGCCATCTATCGGCAAGAAAAACCTGCATTAGATTTAAGGACCTATTTCAACGGTACCGTTGATGCATGGGGCATGTTTCAGGACCGTTCAGGAAAAATCGTCAAACGCTTTACGGTAGTCATGCAATGCCAATGGGAAGGTGACACAGGAACACTCGATGAAGCCTTTGACTATGCGGACGGCACCAAACAACGCCGCGTCTGGACGTTGAAACAAACGGGTAAAAATCGCTTCATCGGTACTGCTGCGGACGTCATCGGCAATGCCGAAGGGATCGTTTCAGGCAACACCCTGCATTGGAATTATGTGTTGGCCTTGCCCGTGGACGGCAGTATCTACCACGTGGATTTTGATGACACGATGGTACTCATGGATAACAAAGTCATGCTCAATCGCGCCATCATGCGTAAATTCGGCGTCGAACTTGGTAGCGTGACCTTGTCCTTTACCAAGCGTGAAGGCCGTCCGTAATGAACCCGCCCATCAACGATTGGAAACAACGACGCGTCTGGGTCATCGGCGCTTCGACGGGCATTGGTGCTGAAACGGCAAAACGCCTTCTTAGCTACGGTGCGGAAGTCGCTTTATCTGCGCGGCAATTACTGGGTCTGCAAGAAACGGCAAAAGGCTACCCACAAGCCATCATCGAACCTGTCGACATCACCGACCTCGCAAGCTTGCAAGCTGCCCATGCACGCCTTCTCCAACGTTGGCAAGGGATCGATTTAGTGTTGATCGTTGCGGGGACGTATAACGAAATGCGTGCCGATAGTTTTGATATGGCGGCGGCAAACCAACTATTAGACATCAATATTCGTGGCGTTTATCATTGCCTTGACGTCGTTTTGCCAACGTTTTTACAGCAAGGCCATGGCGGTATTGGGATCGTTGGCTCGGTGGCGGGATTATCGGGCTTACCCAAGGCACTGGTCTATGGTCCAAGCAAAGCCGCGATCATCAATTTATGTGAATCACTGTATATGGATTTACGCCCCCATCATGTCGCGGTCTATCTGATCAACCCAGGCTTTGTCGCGACACCACTGACAGAGAAAAATGATTTTGAGATGCCCGCGTTAATGACCGCCCACGACGCCGCCGCTGCTCTGGTGGATGGGCTGGAGAAGGGTGACTTTCATATTCACTTTCCAAAGCGTTTTACCAATTGGTTACGGTTAGCGCGATTACTTCCCTACCGCGCTTATTTTTATCTGGTGCATAAAGTCACCGGTCTATGAGGAAACCTAATGATGGATCACCAAGCCAGCTTACAACAAGTGGTACAGTTTTTTGAAACGCTAACGCCAAAACAAGCGAAGGATTTGTCGCGGATTTATACCTTGGATGCTTACTTCAAAGATCCATTTAACGAAGTACGCGGCCTTGAGGCAGTGACGCGTATTTTTGAGCACATGTTTGTTCAGGTAGAACAGCCCCGTTTCAAAATCACGTCGACCGTACTCCAAGACGACGCGGCATTTTTGTGTTGGGATTTTTATTTTTACATGAAAAAATTCAAACCCGAGGAGCAATGCATTCGCGGTGCAACGCATATTCGTTTTGCACCCGATGGCAAGGTCCACATGCACCGAGATTATTGGGATGCGGCAGAAGAGTTATACGAAAAGTTGCCGGTGCTTGGCGGTTTGATGCGATGGTTGAAGCGAGTAGCAAATAAATAATCCACTTCAGTACGACGAGAGGGGCGGCAAACCCAAGCCCCTCCGTCACAGTGTACTACTTAGATCGTCGCCCCTAAGCGCGTTCCCTGATTAATCGCCCGCTTTGCATCTAACTCTGCCGCAACATCTGCGCCACCAATCAAATGCACCGTTTTGCCCGCTGCAACTAACGCGGCCTGCAAATCACGACGTGGCTCTTGGCCTGCACATAAAATCACATTGTCCACGGGTAAAGTTTTTGGCTGACCATCAACAGTGACATGCAAACCCTCGTCGTCAATTTTGTTGTAAGTCACACCGGCGTACATATGGACGCCATGGTTTTTGAGCCCTGTGCGGTGAATCCATCCCGTCGTTTTGCCAAGGCCATCACCCACTTTCGAGGTTTTACGTTGCAGTAAAAAGATCGTGCGCGGTGATTTTTCGATGTGCGGTTCAGTCAGACCTCCGACATGTTGGTAATCGGTATCGACACCCCATTCTGCAAAGAATTTTTTCGGATCAAGGCTGGCACTCTTCCCTGCATGGCTGAGGTATTCAGCGACGTCGAAGCCGATACCACCTGCACCGATAATCGCAACGGTTTTACCAACAGGTGCTTTCGATTTGATCACGTCAATATAGCTCAACACTTTGGGATGGGTGACACCCTCAATGTCAGGTGTTCGTGGCGTAATACCGGTCGCTAAAACGACTTCATCAAAGCCACTCAATTCTTCCGCATTCACGAAGGTATTCAAACGCAATTGCACACCCGTTAACACGATTTGTTTTGCGAAGTAGCGCAAGGTTTCATAGAACTCTTCTTTCCCTGGTACTTGCTTTGCAATATTGAATTGCCCACCAATTTCTGATGCTGCATCAAACAAGGTCACCAGATGACCACGTTGAGCGGCAGTGGTCGCAAAGCTCAAGCCTGCTGGACCGGCACCGACGACAGCAATTTTCTTCGGTGCGGTCACGGGCGCATCGATAATTTCGGTCTCATGGCATGCACGTGGGTTGACCAAACATGAGGTCAATTTGCCACCAAAGGTGTGATCAAGACAGGCTTGGTTACAGCCAATGCAGGTATTGATCTCGTCGGCTTTACCCTGCTCTGCTTTACGGAAAAACATCGGATCAGCCAGCAATGGACGCGCCATCGACACCATGTCGCAGAAGTTATCTGCCAATAATTGCTCAGCGACCTCTGGCGTGTTGATACGGTTTGTCGCGACCAATGGAATAGTGACGTGACCTTTGAGTTTTTGTGTCACCCATGCAAACGCCGCACGGGGCACTTTCGTCGCGATCGTTGGAATACGGGCTTCATGCCAGCCGATCCCTGTGTTGATAATGGTGGCACCGGCTGCTTCAATCGCTTTGGCGAGTTGAATGACTTCTTCTAACGTTGAGCCACCTTCCACCAGATCGAGCATGGATAAACGATAAATAATGATAAAGTTCGCGCCTACTTTTTCACGGATACGGCGGACGATCTCTACAGGAAAACGAATACGGTTTTCATAAGCACCGCCCCATTCGTCATCGCGTTGGTTGGTGCGTGCAGCGATAAATTCGTTGATCAGATAACCCTCTGATCCCATCACTTCGACACCATCGTATCCTGCAAACTGCGCCAGTCCAGCACAACGGACAAAGTCACTGATCGTTTCTTCGACCTCTTCCGTCGTCAGGGCATGCGGTGTGAATGGGTTAATTGGTGCTTTGATTGCACTAGGTGCGACGAGACTTGGCTGATAGGAATAGCGACCGAAATGCAAAATTTGCATGGCGATTTTTCCGCCAGCTGCATGCACAGCATCTGTCACGATTTGATGGTGAACGGCTTCGGCTTCGGTGGTTAACATCGCACCACCATGCATAGGACGCGCCCGTTCGTTCGGTGCAATCCCGCCGGTGACCATCAATGCCACGCCACCACGTGCCCGTTCCGAGTAAAACGCGGCCATCCGTTCAAATCCATGATCAACTTCTTCAAGACCAACGTGCATCGAACCCATGATCAAGCGATTCGGTAAGGTCGTAAATCCCAGATCTAATGGCTTTGTCAGGTGCGGATAAAAAGACATGGCGTTTCCTTCTTCGGTAAGTGGGCTGACAACAAGAGCAACATTAACGCGAGAAAGGCGTCGTTGCTCATGTTGGTGGGTTTCCTATGCGGTCGGTAATTCTGTCATCAGCACTCACAATAGGGTGAATGCAAAAAGAATACAGAAAAGAATAGCGAAAGAACGTTGTTTATGCAACCAGTTGCATATAAAATCGATGTCAAACCACATCGAGCAGGCACTCTAACTTTGTCTTTTTATGTCTTTACAGCACGCTTTACTCACATCTCTGGTCGAAAAACCCTGTTCTGGCTACGAACTAGCACGACGTTTCGATAAATCGATCGGCTATTTTTGGCATGCGACCCATCAACAGATTTATCGCGAATTGGCACGCATGGAAGAACAAGGCTGGGTGCAGTCCACCGAAGTGGAAGGAGGGCGTGCCGGAAAGAAAGAATTTGCGGTCTTGCCAGCGGGACGAGAAGAGTTGCAGCGCTGGGCCGCGGAGCAAAGCGATCCAATCCGCCTGCGCGATGACATGATGGTCAAGCTGCGGGCAGATGCGGCGGTGGGACCATTGGGCTTGGCAGACGAGTTTGCGCGTCGCCTTCGTATGCACGAGCAAGAATTACATACCTACCGCGACATTGAACAACGTGATTTCAGCACCACGCCGCTCTCGCGTGAAGCACAAATTCATTATTTGATTCTCAAGGCAGGTATCGCCTTTGAAGAAAGCCGCGTGCAATGGACAAAAGAAGCGATTGCCATGTTACGCGGTGACGAAAGCACTTGATCGTATGTCTGATGCACGGCACATAAAAAAAGAGCCGACCAGTTGATTCCTGACCAGCTCTTCTATTGTGTGGTGGATGCGTTGTCAGATTGACCTGAAAGCGTCGATCAGCGATAAAACGCTTCGACTTTACCTTTCAATTTAATCAACATTGGCTTACCCTTGCGATCGAGGGTTTTGCCAGCAGACACTTTGATCCAGCCTTCGCTGATGCAATATTCATCGACATCCATACGTTCTTTGTCGTTGAACTTGATACCAACGTCGTGCTGGAACACGTCACGGTTAAAAAATGGGCTGCTTGGATCAATCGACAAGCGGTCCGGTAATGGGGGGAGTTGAGAGATATCGTTCATAGGCGCAATTATCTACCAGAATCCAACCAAGAACAACTTCCCGCCCAGCCTTTATAGCACCGCTCTAATGAGGTGATTGATCAAGGCACCACCCACAATCAGGTAGAGAAACATCACTGCGGCTAACAACAGTGGTTTGACACCTGCCTGACGGATGGCATTGATATGCGTTGCCAATCCCAGCGCAGCAGTTGCCATCGCCAGTACCCACGTATCCAGACGCAAGCCCATGTCGCTGACGGACGCTGGCAATATGTGCAAGGAGTTGATCCCCGCAACCACGATAAACAATAAAGCAAACCAAGGAATCGTCATACGACGTGGGCGATGTGCAATTTGATCGCTTTGTCCCTGCACTTGTTTGCGATCCCACCACAATGACAAGCACACCAAAAACGGCGCCAGCATCATCACCCGTAGCATCTTGGTAATCACCGCTGATGCTGCCGTACTGTCATCCATCTGCATCCCCGCCGCAACGACTTGCCCCACATCATGCATCGTCGATCCGGTGTACATGCCGAAACTTTGCGCATCGACCAACCAACCAAGTTGATGATTTAATTGAAATAAGAAAGGATAAATAAACATCGCCAAGGTACCGAAAATCACCACGGTCGACACAGCAACAGCCACTTTGGCGGCATCGGCTTTGACGACGGACTCGGTCGCCAAAATGGCAGACGAACCACAAATCGCGCTGCCTGCGCCAATCAATATCGATGTTTTGCGGTCTAATTTGAAAACACGGGTTCCTATTTGATACGCCAGAAAAAAGGTGGAGCACAAGACGATCCCATCAATGAGCATCCCCGCCCAACCCACCTGACTTATTTGCTGAAACGTAATCCGAAAGCCGTATAAAACGATCCCGAGCTGTAACAAGCTTTTTTTCGCGAAGAGAACACCCTCCCCGGTGTGGGAAGCGATGGCTGGATAGACAGTATTACCGATCAACATTCCCAACAGCAACGCCACGGTCAGTGCAGACGCATGGGTGTGTTCAGCGATGGCTGTGTGGCTGATGCCCACCGCAATGGCAGCAATGCTGGCGGTGAGGACGATTCCGGCGAGTAGCGAGCGCTTATACATGATTGTTCTATGCTTATGCGAAAAACGATGAAGTGACGCCAGTGTAGTTTCCTTCCAAAAATAGGTAAAACAGATTATTTTGATATTCAATATCGGTTTTTCCGATTATGATTCCCATCACCTGTCGTCGTCGTCCTCGACATCAGCTTCTATTCACCACCCTCTATTCATTACGTCGCGAACCATGCATATCACGTTGCGTCAACTTGAAGTCTTTGTTGCTGTTGCCCGCACTGGCAGCGGGACAGCCGCCGCCAATCAACTGGCGCTCTCTCAATCGGCGGCCAGCAGTGCCCTCAGCGATCTCGAACAGCAACTCGGCGAACCGCTCTTTAACCGCATCGGCAAGCGCTTGCAACTCAATGAAAACGGGCGCTATCTCTTACCAAAAGCCGAAGCTTTGCTCGAAGGTGCCAACGATATCGAGCATAGTTTTAAGACTGGTGTCCCTGTGCGGTTGAGCCTCTATGCCAGTATGACCATCGGTAATGACGTGCTGCCGGGCTTAGCGGCGGCATTTCTGCGCGACGAACCAGCGAGCCGCTTGGAGATTGCGATTGGTAATTCGCAGGATGTCACTGAGGCGCTATTGAGCTTTCGGGCAGATTTTGGCCTTATTGAAGCCCCGTGCCATGACAGCCGCCTCATTGCCGAGCCGTGGCTCCATGATCAGATGCAATTGTTCTGCCATCCCAGCCACCCACTGGCCAACACAACGCCTGACCTCGCGCAATTACAGCAGGCAGCATGGATATTACGAGAACCTGGTTCTGGATCGCGTGAAGTGACCGAAGCGGCCTTTGCACCTCATTTAGGCGTGATGAATAGCGTCTTAGAATTAGGCAGTGCGGAAGCCATTATGCGGGCAGTCAGCACAGGGCTGGGTATCGCTTGCGTCTCGCGGCGCGCGATTCATGAGAAACTGTTGAGTGGTGAGTTTGCCGCGATCCATACGCCGTGGGCAGCATTAAGCAGACGGTTTTATTTGGTCTATCACCAAGAAAAAATTCTCTCAGGTGGCTTACAGCGGTTTCGAGCGCTCTGTCGTGCGAAACTCATCGAAGAGACCGACACGTCGTCTCCTTGATGAGATTTCTCACTGCGTCGCGTTACCACCCCTAGGATGTTGGCGTAACTTTTTTCGCTTTCGCTGAAGCGGTCGTTTTGCGCGTGGCAGCACCTTGGGCAGACTTGCTCGACGTTTTCTTACTGGCTGCTTTATTGCTGGCAGCGTTGTTAGCTGTCGTCTTGGTCGAAGCGGTTTTGGCCGCGGTTTTGGCCGCCGTCTTTGGTGCGGCGCTTGTTGACGCCTTGCGCTGAGAGGTGGATGTCGGCTTCGATCGAGGCTTCGATTGCGGCTTAGATTGAGGCTTCGATGTTGTGCCCCCCTCTGATGCGCTCGCTTCTGCCGTGGTCGTTGGTGACAGCGGCGTCGTCAGACCGCTCGCAAACGATGGCTCGCTTTCCAGCGCCTTCGTCACCGCTTGCTTGAACTGATCCTGCAATAAGCCCCACCATGCAGCAGGCGTGGAGAACGGCGTGCTCGTCGTGGATGCAGACTCGCTCTCTGGTGTCGGTGTCGTGGCCTCTGAGACTGGCTCAGGAGCGGCAGTGACAGAAGGTTCAGGATGTTCGGGTGGCATCTCGATGTCATCGTCGTCTTCATCCTCTTCATCTTCCACAGCAGGCTCAGGCATTTTGTGACTACCTGAGGGCATTGGCCAGTCTGCGTTGTTGCCCTTCGAGAACGGCGTTGCGGCAGAAGGTGCTGTGGCGGAGGTAGGAGGGGCTGCGGGCGCAGCAGATGACGTAGCAGACGGCGTGGTCGCCTGCTGTGCATGCTGTGCAAAAGTCTCACTTAACGACTGCAATGCCGCGAGCGTTGCACGTTGCACCTCTAAGGCTTGTATCGTGCCCCGCAGCATATTCATGTTAACGTTGAGCCAGGATTCAACCGTCTTCAGATCCTTGATTTTTTTATCAAGTTCGTCCACTGACATCGGCGGTGCCACCATGCCTGGGATATTCATACTCCCCCACAGATTCTTAATAAATCCCAGTGGATCCCCCATCGGATTCGAGCCGGATGGTTCAGTACCAGAAAACGGATTACTCATCAAAATACTCCTCAATCTTTGGGGGTCGGTCGATTAGGTGAGGGCGACACCGATACGACTGTTGTTTGCATCATCCTCTTACTTGTCCATCTTGCATGAGCTAGGCAACGCCGTCAATCTTGAATCAAAAAAAGCTTCTGTCTTAAACCCGTAGCCGCTTCCTTCATTATCAAAACGGGTACCGGTCTCGCCTTTTTTTTGCATCACTGAAACATACAAGGGCTGCAATAATTGGTGATCCTGTGCCCGCATTTGTGCGTGATGAAAACCATTATTAAAACGCGCACCTTCTAAGGCTTTGGCGACCGCGGTCGCATCGGTCGAATGAGCTGTTTGGATCGCGGTGCGCAACATCTCTATCATGACGTGCATCCGCATCAATAGGTAATCGTCTTGCGGGTTGGGATAGCGCTGCCGAAATGCTTGATAAAACGCATCGCTGTCGTTACCGCCCACATTCGGATGCCATTCGGCGACAGCACGCACACGCCCTACGCCCGCATCGCCAATGGCAGCCGGTGCCCCAAGTGCGTTGGCATAAAACGTATAAAACTTCAGGCTCATCCCTGCATCTTTGACGGCCTTCACAAGTAAGGTCAAATCATTTCCCCAGTTACCGGTCACTACCGTATCTGCACCGCTGGCTTTGATTTTAGCGACATAAGGAGAAAAATCCTTGATCTTACCGATGGGATGCAGGTCTTCACCAACGATATGAATATCCGGTCGCTTACGCGCTAACATCGCACGGGCACTCTGATTGACGCCACGTCCAAAACTATAGTCCTGTCCAATCAAATAGACATTCTTGGCACGTGAGTCATTTTTAATCACTTCCGTCAACACATCCATCCGCATATCTGCATTCGCATCAAACCGAAAATGCCAGAAGCTGCATTTGTCATTGGTGAGCGCCGGATCAACAGCAGAATAATTCAAAAACAGTACCCGTTGATCAGGTGCACGTTGATTGTGTTTATTGATGGCATCCACCAAGGCTAAGGCGACGGCGGAACTATTGCCTTGAATGACAAATGGGATATTTTGGTCTGTCACCTGCTTCAATGCGCTTAAGGACTCTTCGACACCTTGCTTATTGTCAAAGACGTTCAGCAAAAGACGATGTCGTCCATCTGGCAATATCACACCGCCCTGTGCATTGATGTGATCTATCGCTAACTGAATATTGCGCTGAACTGCCTGTCCCGCGTTAGTGAACGGTCCGCTCATTCCTTCGATCATCGCGATACGGATAGGCGATGACGGGGTATTTCCGGCATCCTTCGCAGAAACCAATGTGACCGGTGCGATCAGCAACGACAGCGAGCACACAACGGCGCAACAAGCACGGAAAGGCGAAAAGGAGGAGAACGAAAAACGCATGGTATTATTTTTCAAAAGGAGAAGTCAGCATGACATGAAAGACCGTCAGCACTACTGACCTGCATCAATAGCGAACATCTGCTATTTTACCCGTATCAATGCCCCACCCAACGACAACCTCTGGTACCCATCAGGCTTATCAACACGCTGTATGACTCTGTTTTCTTTTGTTCACCTGCCACGACGCCTGACACGACATATTCCACGCAGAATAGTTTTCTTTGCAGGGCTGGCTTTATTTTGTCATTGGTTGTTGCTTGACCGACTTTCTGACGTATCGATGTTATCGTCACCCGCGAATTCAGAACCAAAGGAAGTGACCGTAGAACTTGTTCCGGCGTCGCCCGCCGCAACAATGCCAGCACCAGCGCCAGTACCACTTGCTGCGCCAGTGACGCCACTAACAAAACAACGTCAACAACCGGCCCGACCGGTAACGTCGCCAATAACGCCAGCAACACCAGCAGATCCCTCAGAACCGATTCAACAAGCAACACCTGTTGATGCTGCCAATACACCGACAGAAACTGCATCATCGTCACTTACCCCCTCGACAACCGATATAAACAACGTCGCGACAACGTCACAGGACGCATCGACCGCGCCTGCTATACCACAAGAGAATCAGATCGATTTGTCACAGCTTCATATCGTGCCGCCCCCCTCTGGGACGATGCAGATGAAGCTGATCTATGTCGCAAAAAATATGAACCCTGTCTATGGCGTCGGGCGAATCGACTGGGTCACTGCCGATCGTCAATATGACATGCACATTGAGGCGTCACTGGATCTTCTTCTCACCACGTTGCGTCTCTATCAACTACAGAGCGAAGGATCACTCGGGGCACACGGCATTGCACCGCGTACGATGACTGAAAGTCGCCGAGGACGTAGCGAAACGGCGACCCATTTTCATGACGATACCAACATGATCAGCTTTTCTGCGACCACCAATCAAATCGCGATGACCGCCGGCGCACAGGATAAAGCGAGTATTTTTATGCAACTGGCAGGCATCGGTATCGCGTCTCCAGAACAATTCGTGGCAGGCCGTAAAGTGACGATACAAGTCGCCGAAAATCGCGAAGCCAACGCCTTTGAGTTTGTCATTCAAGGGCAAGAGGAGATCACCACGCCGCTTGGTAAAGTCATGACCTGGCATGTCATTCGCCCACCACGCCCTGGCTTTTACAATGCCACCTTAGAGCTCTGGTTCGCACCAGCGTATCATTGGTATCCATTGCAAATTCGTAATACGGAACCAAACGGTGCCGTTACCACTCAAACAGTGACACAGATTCAGTTCAATCCCACTCTGGACAAATAATATGCGTTTTTTAACTTTTTCTTCGACACTCGTCCGTCGTACGCTGATGGTGATCGGTATGCTCAGCACTTCGCTCGCTTTTAGTGCGGATGGCATCACGAAGACGCCTTTCCAAACACCCCCCGCAGCAGAGCTTCAATACACCATTAAAGCCAAACAAAGTGGCATTTCACTCGGCGGCTCAGCGAGTGTGAAATGGTTACCGACCAAAAATACATATCAGATTCTGACCGAAACACATGCCAATTTATTTGGAAAAATTTTGGATGCCAGCAGTATTGGGGCTATCGATAGTTTTGGTTTGGCACCTGAAAAATTTGTCGAAAAACGATTCGGCAAACAACCCACCACGACCACATTTGATCGTGACGCGAAAACGATACGCTTTACCGCCTCGCAAGAAACCTATTCCATCAAAGGTGGAGAACAAGATCGAACCAGTGCTACCTGGCAATTAGTCGCACAAGCACGCGCTGCCGGCGATCAATTCAAACCGGGCTCAGAATGGAAAATGTTTGTCGCCGGTCGGCGCGATGCGGAACCATGGAGTTTCAAAGTCATCGCGATCGAGAAAATCACAACGGCAATGGGTGAGCAAAATACCATCCATATTAGCAAGGCACCGCCACCAGACTCCAAAGATCAGACACTCGATATTTGGCTTGCCCCCGATCTTGAATGGTACCCAGTACGCTTAAAATTCAGCGATGCCAACGGTGAATTCATTGATCAAATGCTTGAAAGCGTCAAGAAACTATAAGCACTATGGCATGCACCTCGCTCTGGTGCATGCCTTCCCTCCCTCCTCTCCCACCTGACACACCCAGATCCAACGGCATGCCTTAGCGCGCTGTGCTTTTAGCGCAGATCAACTAGTCACATTAAAAAGTAACGATAATTTCCCGAAGGGCGCGAAGTAAAATTTCCATAGGGAAATTTTTGATCAAATATTTTTCTTTCTTTTGGAAAAAATTCAAAATTTAGATGAAAATGTGACCATTTTTTACTTTACGAAGTTTGTCATAGGCTATCCTAGTGCGCTCAAGTGTTGCTAACTATTATTAAACATGGCTTACGTCCACACGTTTCCTCATTTTCGACTGCGTCATAGTTGCTCCAAGGCAAATTGTCTAAAAAAAACAATGCGCCTGGGTACTGACATTGTTTGGATTCCTGAGATAGAACAGTCCGTAGCGCAGTTTGGCGACCGCTATCTGTATCGCTTGTTTTCCTTGCAGGAACTGCAGGACTGTCGTCAAGGTCAGCAACTCAATTATCAAAAATTAGCCGCCAGAGTCGCCGCAAAAGAAGCCACCATGAAGATATTGGATGTGAATAACAACACCGCCATTCCATGGACTTCGATTGAAGTTGTCCGACATGGCAATGGCAGGCCTTGTATCCGATTACATCGCGAGGCCAAGTCATTAGCGCAGGCTGCCGATCTGGATGAGTGCGTATTAAGCCTCAGCCACGACCAAGATTACGCCATTGCCACGGTCGTTACCCATGGCAAAGCACCGATAAAAAACCGATCACGCAACAGCAGAAGCGTCGGTCAGCCCCTACCACCATGATCAGTATTGATTCATGAACGTTTAAAAACGAAACCCACTTTCACTCAGCCATCGAGAGACTTTTATGAGCAAAGAACAAATCCGCCAAGTATTAAAAGAACACGGTAAATTTTCCGCTGATATCGATACCATTTCAGATGACGCGGACTTATATGAAGCCGGAATGACATCGCATGCGAGCGTCAACGTGATGCTGGCATTAGAAGATGCGTTTGATCTGGAATTCCCTGACCGTATGCTGAAACGTAGCGTTTTTGAAAGCATTAACGCTATTCATGCCGCGATAGAAGAACTGACTGCCTAATATGACAACCGAATCCACGTTACTCACTTCGGCGCGCTTAGTCGCACGAGAGTTTGCAGCGCCACATGCTGACGCTGTCGATAAAGAATCACGTTTTCCGATTGAAGCAGTCACTGCACTCAAGCAAGAAAAATTATTAAGCGCGTATGTGCCGACAGAGTTGGGCGGTGCTGGTGCAAGCCTGAGTGAGTTGGTGGAAATCTGTGACGTCTTGGCACGTCAATGTGCATCAACAGCGATGGTCTTTGCGATGCACCAGATTCAGGTGATTACACTTGTCGATCATGCTGTCGATCACCCTTGGTATCGTCAATACCTCAAAGACTTAGTGACGCATCAATACCTGATCGCTTCGGTTACATCAGAGGTCGGTGTCGGGGGTGAAATGCGGCGTAGCCAATGCGCTGTCGAGATCAATGGTGATCGTTTCACCTTAGTCAAAGATGCGACGACAATTTCGTATGGTGCTCAGGCAGATGATTTGTTGGTGACAGCACGTCGCCATCCAGAGGCCGCCAATAGCGACCAATCATTGATTTTGGTTCGCAAAGCAGATTACACCCTCGAGCAAAAAGGAAAATGGGACACGATGGGGATGCGAGGTACATGCAGCCCACCATTTCTACTTACCGCCAGTGGTGACGTCGCGCAAATTATGGAAGTTCCTTTCGGTGACATGTCTGCACGTACTGTCGTACCCGTCTCTCATCTTTTGTGGGGAGGGTGTTGGACAGGGTGTGCCTCTGCCGCAGTGAACAAAGCGCGTACTTTTGTTCGTGGCCAAGCGCGTGCCAATCCAGGCACAGTGCCTCCCACGGCATTACGTCTGGCAGAACTCGTCGCCATGCTGCAAAGCTTACGGACTTCAGTGCAAGCCTGCTTGACCGAGTACGAAGTATTGGCAGCAGCCGATGATGCTGAAAACGGTGCATTATCCTCCATCGGTTATTCCCTCAAAATGAATAATCTGAAAGTAGACGCAACGCAAGCCTTGCCACAAATCGTCATTAAAGCCTTGTCGATCTGCGGCATTCTCGCCTACAAAAACGATAATAAATTCAGTATGAGCCGACACTTGCGCGACGCCTTATCGTCGATGCTCATGGTTGGTAACGACCGTATTTTGGCAACCAATGCCAATCTGTTGCTTGTTCTCAAAGACGACTAATACCATCAAAAAAGGAAAACCATGTCTATCGATTTTTCTCCTGAAGTGCTGACCAACGATCTGGTCGAAGCGGGTCATATTATTCCAGTCGGCGTGCAAGGCATTTTTGGTCGTGGCCCTGTATTTGAAAAAGTACTGCGTCTATTTGATGATTATGTTTCTCGTGTTGCCGCCAACGACAACGCGACAAAAATGTCGTTTCCTCCTTGCCTCGATCGTAAGGTCTTAGAGCGCAGCGAATATCTCGATTCGTTTCCGCAATTGGCGGGGACTATTTTTAGTTTCACGGGTAATGAAGCCCAGCATAAAGAACTGATTGAGAACGTTCATGAAGGTCGTCCTTGGACGCATCTGCAAACCATGACGGGTGTTTGCTTGACCCCGGCAGCATGTTATCCCGTGTATCCAAGTTTCACAGGAACCTTGCCAGCGGATGGTCGCTTAGTCGATATGCAAAACTGGGTGTTCCGCAATGAGCCATCACCAGAGCCAACCCGTATGCAATCGTTCCGCGTTCGTGAATTTGTGCGTGTGGGTACACCTGAGATGGTCGTTGCATGGCGTGATACGTGGCTGCAACGTGGTATCGACATTCTGCGCTCTTTAGAGTTGCCTGCGCATTCCGAAGTGGCTTCTGATCCATTCTTTGGTCGTGGTGGTCGCATGCTGGCAGCGAATCAACGTGAACAGCAATTGAAATTTGAAGTCGTGATTCCGGTGATCTCACAAGAAAAACCAACGGCTGTCTGTTCATTCAACTATCACCAAGATCACTTTGGTAAGTTGTTCGATATTAAAACAGCCAGTGGCGATGTCGCACACACAGCATGTCTTGGTTTCGGGCTAGAACGCATCGTCATGGCCTTATTCAAAACCCACGGCATGGACACTGCCACGTGGCCAACGACAACCCGCGACATTCTCGGATTATGACTCTCTGCGCTTTACCGACAATTGATCACGCCAGTTATCAGCCTCATGCACTGCATGGGGCCGAACGGGCTTGGGCGGAGACGAACTGCTACATCGACGTCTGGGTTGAGGTATTGCACGCGCAAAAACTCAACCCCTTGGCATGCCTCGCAATGGTCTTTGCCAATGACTTTGATGGCGATCAGTGGACGTTTTATAAGCCACCGCATGAGGATCTATTTGCCTTGTACGGCATCGATGTGCAAGAGCTCAATGTCTGGCGTGGCTTGTTACCCAATGCCTGCGAACAATTAAAACGTGGTCGCTTGGTATTGACGGAGAGTGATGCATTTTATCTGCCAGATACCTCGGGCACGGATTACCGCACCAATCACGTCAAAACAACCATCGCCATTCAAGAAATTGATCTGGAAGCCCAGCGAATGGGTTATTTCCATAACAGCAGTTACCATGAACTCGCGGGTGAAGATTTTATTGAAACCTTCCGTGTCAATAAGCCTCATGACCCGACGTTCATGCCCTTATTTGCCGAATTTGTCCGTCTTGACCGCGTACAACATCATGACGACGCAATCTTGGCGAGTATGTCGCTCAAGCTGCTGCACAAGCATCTAGCGCGCCGTCCTGAGCAAAATCCCGTGCGCGCGTTTGAACCCGTGTTTCTCCGCGACGTGGAACAATTAAAAGACGAAGGAATGGCAGCCTATCACGCCTATGCGTTTGCTACCTTGCGTCAACTGGGTGCAGGATTTAGTCTGGGTGCCCAATACCTGCGCTGGTTGGAACAACAAGGCCAAGGGCAGTTTGCGATAGCGGCGCAAGAATTTGATCTGATTTCCGAAACAACGAAAACCTTACTGCTGAAAACTGCACGTGCGGTGATGGGAAAACGCGCTGTTGATTTAGCACCATTAACCACCCAACTGGCATTACATTGGGATCAGGGTATGGCTGCACTAGACCACTCTCTGCAAGGGACGCGTTAAACAATGTTGAGCCACACACCAGACAATCAGGACAACAGCCTGCTTGCTGCTGACTGGCGCATGTCAATGACAGCGCCTTCAGCGTGCGCTTTGCCCTCCGCATTGGAACAACAAGCGCTCGCCGCCATGCCAGTGACCGTGCCTTGCACTGCAGCGTCTGCCCTGCGAGAAGCCGGTCAGTTTTCCTATGATGCCTGCCCGTTTGATGATCGTGATATCTGGTTTTGTGCTGACACAGAGATCACTGACGATATGCGTTTTATCCATTTCGACGGTCTCGCAGGAATCGTCGACGTCTTCTGGAACGATACCTTACTGGCACGCTACGATAATATGTTTGTACGCCATAGTCTTGATGTGGCAGCACATCAACTCTCTGGTAAAGGCGTACTGAGCCTGCGTTTCGTTGCGCTCAATACAGTGTTAGCAGACCGTCGCCCGCGACCGCGCTGGAAAACAAAATTAGTCGAACAACAGCAATTACGATGGATTCGGACTAGCCTGATTGGCCGTATGCCAGGATGGTCGCCACCTGTTCCCGCCGTCGGTCCCTACCGAGATATTGTCGTTGAACGTCGCAGCCCACTGCGCTTACTCCAGCATGAGATCCACAGTAAGCTCATGGGAAGCGATGGCATCGTTCATGCGCAATTACTATTTGATGGCACCACGCCGATCGAGGACATTGCGCACATCCGATTGCATGTGGGTGACCGGACGCAAGAACTTCATACTGAAAAAGCGACCGATGGCAAACTGATGGCGACAGGTGAGCTGGTGTTCACCGATGCCCAATGGTGGTGGCCGCACACCCATGGCAAACCGCATTTATATACGACGTTTGTCGAAGTCATTCGCCATCACGCCACTGAACAAGTATCACAATTTTTTTCCTTAGGTGAATTAGGTTTCCGTCATATTCATTTGGTCCAAACTGACGATGACTTTCATTTGCATGTGAACGGTGTCTCTGTTTTTTGTCGCGGTGCCTGCTGGACGCCTGCCGACTTTTTATCGCTCAACGCCGATGAATCCGCCCAAAAGGCCATGCTGACCTTAGCGCGTGATGCAGGAATGAATATGCTGCGTGTCGTCGGGACCATGGTCTACGAAAATGCAGCCTTTTATCGTTTATGCGATCAACTCGGTATTCTTGTGTGGCAGGACTTCATGTTTGCGAACATGGATTATCCCGTGGGTGATTTACCGTTTGCGCTCAACATTCAACAAGAAGCAGAACAATTCTTACGTCGTACGCAGCTCTCACCATGTTTGGCTGTGTTGTGTGGCAATAGTGAAATCGAACAGCAGGCTGCGATGTTAGGACAGCCGCCCGAGTTGTGGCGTAATACGTTTTTCGCGGAAACTCTGCCGCAGCTTTGTCATCGTCAACGACCTGATGCGCTCTATTGGCCATCAAGTCCTTCTGGCGGTGTTATGCCATTTCAGGTCGATGCGGGTGTTGCGCATTACTTTGGCGTCGGCGCTTATCTGCGTCCGCTGGACGATGCCCGCCGTAGCGATGTCCGCTTCACATCCGAGTGTCTTGGTTTTTCCAATATGCCAGACGAAGCATTGATTGACGGATTACTGGCGAATGGCGTCGTGCCCGGTCCGCATCCTGATTGGAAACGTCGTGTACCGCGTGACCATGGCACGGGATGGGATTTTGAGGATATCCGCGACCATTACATGGCAAGTCTATATCGCGTTGATCCTATGCGATTACGGTACGCAGATCGCGAACGCTATCAAGCATTGGCACGCACCACCACTGGCGAGGTCATGGCGCAAACACTGCGTGAATGGCGTCGACATGGATCACGCTGTCATGGCGCATTGATCTGGTTCTGGCGTGATTTGTGGGCAGGCGCGGGGTGGGGTGTGGTCGATGCCACAGGACAGCCTAAAGCAGCCTATTATTTTTTAAAACGGGCCATGGCACCATTGACCGCCTTCCTCACTGATGAAGGCTTAAACGGACTCGCGCTACACGTCATTAACGATACCTCCCATGACTTTCAAGGTGAGATGGAGTTATGCCTCTACAAGCATGGTGACGTCTGCGTTGCCCGTGCCCGTCAGCCCGTCCATGTGGCGGCGCATGGTAGTCAAACATGGCGTGCAGATGCCTTACTCCCGTATTTCCTCGATACCACGTATGCATATCGCTTTGGTCCTCCTGGTCATCATCAGGCGGCTTTGCATTTGTACGCGACAGGTAGCGACAATCCGGTGTGCAGTGATTACCACTATCCGCATGGACAAGATTTACCGATGGAACGCGATCTAGGAATCACCGGCACTTTCATCGAAGAGACGCCTGGCAAACTGACGCTGTCGATTCAAACAAATCGCATGGCACAATCGATCGCGATCTCGGCACCGGGTTATTCATTGGACGATAATTATTTCCATCTTAGCCCTGGAGTACACAAGCAAGTACATCTCACGGCCGTTAGCACACCAAGCGTATCAAGCACACCCAAAATCAGTCTCCTTGCGCTGAATATGCACAGCAACACGAAGTGTCATTTGACGACTCGCCCTCTACCATCCGAATAACGAATAGGTCAACGTGGACGCACAACTCCATCCAAGTAAAGAAATTTTATTTACACCTCAAGCCATGTGGTTTGGGGATGAGCAAGCATCGCTATTAGGATGGTATCACCCTGCCCGAAAGCGTGATCTGGGGGGAAGCAGACGATGTGGGGTGGTGCTTTGTCCACCGTTTGGACACGAATATATGGTGTCCTACCTGTCGTATAAGCATCTGGCTGTTGCCTTAGCGAAGGCAGGTTTTGACGTCCTATTTTTTGATTACAACAACAGTGGCGATTCCACCGATGCCAAGGGAGATCGTGTCGCACTGTGGCAAGCAAATATCAAAGCCGCCGCTCAACATCTCCGTCACGTGTCTGGCGTCAAAGACATCAGTTTATTTGGTCTTCGATTAGGTGCACTGCTGGCGGCGAGCGTTGTCGACGAGGTTGGCGCATCGTCTCTCGTGACATTTGCCCCAGCTGTCTCTGGTCGTGCTTATTGTCGCGAGTTACAGATCTTGCGTAACATGAGTGCCCACCAAGGAGATGCAGAAACCGTGCATGAAGGGGCAGGATCGAAAGTGACTGAGGATGAACTCACGGGCTATGAGTTCACGGCAGAGACACGCAGTCGTATCGCCAAATTAGATATGCTCAAAATGCCACCACCGACCATTCCTGTGCTAGTGATCGCGCGTGATGATGTGGTGGGGCAAGAAGAAAAACTAGTCGCTCACTGGGGCGAGACTAACCCGCAGGTCCAATTAAGTACCAGCCCAGGTTATGCAGCGATGATGCCAGCAGATGCCTATGCAACCATCGTACCGGATGAAGTCTTACTAGAAATCGTCGTCTGGCTGTCTGCACAATTCGACATTGACGCCACACCTCCGCAAATCGATCTGCCGCTGAGAACGGCAGCGAGAATGCAATGCAATGGAAAGCCCATCATTGAAGAAGTCGTGACCTTTGACGGGCTTGTCGGTGTAATCAGTCTGCCTGAACATCGTCATCCAGCGCAACGTGCAGCATTGGTACTGACTAACATCGGGGCGAATCACCGTGTCGGCACTCACCAGTTATACGTCAAATTAGCGCGTTCGATGGCAGCCGCTGGGTTCACTGTGCTGCGATTTGATAAATCAGGTATTGGCTATAGCAAACCGAACGAAAACGGTAAAGAAAACGATGTCTATGCCAAGAGCGGTGTCGCTGATATGCAATCAGCGATGCACTTTTTACGTCATCGTTACGATAGCGCTAGTTTCATCGCTGGGGGCTTATGCTCGGGGGCGTACTTTTGCTACCTGACAGCACTCTCCGAGCCAGACATCAAAGGGCTGATTTTGATGAATCAGTTGGTCTATCACTGGAACGAAGGCGATAGTCTTGAAGTACGTAAAAAGGAGTCGATTAAATCGACCCACTTCTACGTCAAAGCGATCCGTAATGCGCATACGTGGAAAAGACTGCTGAAAGGACAAATCCAATTCAGACAAATTTTGATCAAACTGTCGCAACGCGTTCAAAAGCGGTTACACACCATGTCCCAGGCCTTCATCACGAAGTTTGTGGAGAGCCATTATTTTCTTGGAAAAATCGCACGCCAATTCCGTCAGATGGAGTCGCGAGGAACAGAAATCTTGATGCTCATGGATGCTGGTGACAGCAGTGTTGATCTAATGACTGAAAATTTCGGTCGCCACGGTGCGCTGTTGGGGAAAAGTCCGCGCATCCGGTTAGAAATTTTTAAGGGATCAGACCACACCTTTACGCCGCTGTGGGCGCAAAAGCATGTCATTACCTTGATCACGACGCATTTTGTCAGGCGGTTTGAGGTGGGTTCTGCAGACGCGGAAAAATAAATTTCCACACCACGATCGTTTCAAACAATTCAACAAAGATCAGTGCAAAAATGGCGCCTGGCGTTCCCCAGTGGGGAATCGTGTAAGAGGTGATAGCGATGACCAGTAAAAAGGTCACGGATCCGAGGTAAAACATGGACCGGAATGCGCCACCACTCATGAGCCAGGTAGTGCCAATCCAGCGCACGGCATTGACTGCAAAATAAGCACCCCACATCATCATGAGGGGATTAAGACCATGGTACTTGGTCTGACTACCAATCCAATGGATTTCGATGTACGGAAACGTCAGCAGTAACACGCCGACATAGGCGACGACAATCAGCTCAATGCCTGTAATCGACAAAAAAGTGAATCGTTTAAGACGCGCCCATTGTTGGGAGGCAATCAAGCGTCCTGCTTCGGGCCGTGCCACCCTTGACCACGCCGCAACGATCAATGGAATCGGCATCAATAAGGTACGCGATGCATTTAAGTCTGCGACGGCTTCGCTGTTCATCCACAGTTCTGCCAGATACAAATAACTATAGTTTGTCAGCCATCCAACAATCACTCCCACGACAGCCCAACGACCGTGCCCTGTGATGGTGGCTTGGTGCTGCGCGATGAGTTCTTGATCCTCTTGATCAATCTCGGATGCGGTAGTGGCAGTTCGTTCACGCAATCGCTCAATACCGAAGGCTGTGGATAGAAATGAAGATACTGCTAAAACAGTAAAGACGAAAATAACGTCAACATGTTGACCAATAATTAATATCGCCAGCCCAGAAATGACCGCCAGCACATACACAATATCCTGCCGGAAAACACTCCGCAAATCGGACTGAATAAAGCCCACAGTGCGACCGTATTCCCGTAAGCCATTCCCAATCACATAGCTCGCGAAAACAAGACCCGTAAACCCGTTGATATTGATATGAGAACTAAAGACGGGAATAAACTCCACTGCTAAAAAAGTAACGCCCCCGATCCATAAGGTACAAAAGACCTGCCGCTGCCAGTATCGACGGAGCAATATTTTTTGCGCACTTTCATGAACAACGTTCGCCACCGTCGCCAAAGGACCCGCAATCCAAGAATCGATCAACAACCCAGCGAGCAAACCAACGGCATATAGCAGACTGTACAACCCGTATTCACTTTTTTCGATTAAACGCCATAAAAGCATTCCAATGAGCAAGTTCAATGCGCTCAACATGCCTTGGTCAATGACGGAGATAAACGATGTGGAAAGAAATTTTTTAGAAAAATTCATGGGGTTGCGATAACATTCATATCAAGCTTACCTTACCATCTCTGCGTTTAGATGTAATAAAAAGTTTCCGTATTTTACATTTAAGCGTCAACATTTACTTTGCGTTATATGAAACCTCTCACCAGTAATGACCGTGCCCTCGTGCTCTTTAGCGGAGGGCAAGACTCGACCACCTGTCTGGCATGGGCATTATCGAAGTATGCTCACGTCGAAACAATTGGGTTTGATTACGGGCAACGTCACGCCATAGAACTGACCGTCAGACCAGAATTATTAAAAAAAATGCGCAGTTTTTCACCAGAATGGGCCACCCGACTCGGTGAGGATCACATGATCGATCTCTCCTTGATCTCACAGTTATCCCACACTGCCATGACTGAAGATATTGCGATTGAAATGCAAGAAAATGGCTTACCCAATACCTTCGTACCGGGTCGCAACCTGATGTTTATGATGGTGGCAGCCACACTGGCTTATCGTCGTGGCCTCAATGTATTGGTTGGCGGCATGTGCGAAACCGATTTTTCTGGCTATCCCGATTGCCGGGACGACACCATGAAAGCGCTGCAAGTCGCGCTCAATCTGGGGATGGCAACACGCCTCAAACTCGAAACACCTTTAATGTGGATCGATAAAGCCCAAACTTGGGAGTTAGCAGAACAACTTGGCGGTCAAGCAATGATCGATCTGATTCGTGCTGATACCCACACGTGCTACCTCGGCGAGCGCGGTGCACTGAACGATTGGGGGCATGGCTGTGGCACCTGCCCCGCCTGCGAATTACGCGCTCGTGGTTACCAGCAGTATAAAAATCGTCAATAATAAGATTGGTCTGCACAGTGTCTTGTGTGGTGTCGTGTACATTGACGGTTCGCTTGTAAGGCTGGAGTTAGATTAAGCACTTACCATCCCGCAAACAGGGTGTGGTAATGTGTGGCGATAGCCCTTTCTCCCGGCCTCCCCGCCTTAGCTGATTTTGATGATGTGAGTGTAACAATACTATGCTGCTCGCTTTAATGACTGACCTGCATGCCAACCGCGAAGCGTTGAGCGCTTGTCTGGCCCATGCTGAACAACAAAAAGTAAGCAACTATGCTTTCTTAGGGGACATCGTTGGTTACGGTGCTGATCCAGCATGGGTACTGCAAACGGTCATGGACTATGTTGCCAAAGGCAATTGGGCGCTCATCGGTAACCATGATGCGGCGATTTTGCAAGAAAACCGAAACGGGATGAACCCGCTGGCAAAGCAAGTTGTTGAATGGACACGTGCGCAACTGAGCGAAGAGCAAATCAGCTTTATCGCTGCCTTACCGTACCGGATCGAGTTACAAGATTTGTTATTCGTACACGCCAACGCTTGGGCACCTGAAAAATGGGAATACATTGATGGAGTCATGGAAGCCATGCGGAGTATGCATGCGTGCAAAGCAAACATTACGTTTTGCGGCCATGTCCACATGCCAACTCTCTATCACATGACCCTCACGGGCAAAACAGGTGAGTTTTTACCCACGCCAGAAAACAGTATCCCTCTAAGTAAGCAGCGCCGTTGGCTCGTTATTCCCGGCTCGCTTGGCCAACCACGCGACGGCAATCCCGCCGCCTGCTACGCCACATTTGATACTGATAGCCAAGAACTGACCTATTATCGTGTGCCTTACGACCACGAGACAGCGGCGCAGAAAATTCTGGCTGCAGGGCTACCAGCAGCACTGGCAACACGCCTCTTAACAGGGGAGTAAGATGAGTACGCGTAGCCTCCAAATCGGTATGGAATTTGACGGCTACCGCCTCGAAGAAAAATTGCACGTTGGTGGTATGGCAGCGTTATGGCGTGTCAGTGATTTGCGCCAACGGCATTTCAATAAGCCAGGCTTAGAGCAAGGTGTGCCGCCGCTGATTATGAAGGTGCCATTACTGTTCAATAGTGACGATCCGACCGCGATTGTGGCGTTTGAAGTTGAGCAGATGATCATGCCTAAACTCAAGGGCGACCATGTACCACGCTACTTCGGTGCAGGTGATTTTGATGCGCAGCCTTACATTGTGATGGAACAGATTGCGGGTGAATCGTTGCGCAGTCGTTTTGAGCAGGCACCGCTACCAATCGACGAAGTAGTGAGTGTGGGTATCAAGATCGCCAATGCCTTACAAGATCTCCACCGCCAGCATGTCATCCATCTGGATATTAAGCCCAGCAACATTATGTTCCGCAACGGCCTTGCGGTCTTGATAGACTTTGGTCTATCTCGTCATGACCGCTTGCCCGACCTTCTCGATGAAGAATTTCGACTGCCAATGGGTACCGGTCCCTACATCTCGCCAGAGCAGGTCATGGGGGTGCGCAATGAGCCGCGCAGTGATTTATTCTCATTAGGGGTGCTGCTATACCACCTGGTCACTGGAGAACGACCATTTGGTCATCCAACTTCTGTATCAGGATTAAAAAAGCGCCTTTACCGCGATCCGATTCCGCCACGCAATCACCGTTCTGAGATACCAGAATGGTTGCAAGAGATTATTCTGCGCTGTCTTGAGGTTGATCCTAAGGCACGTTTTGACACCGCTGCACAATTGGCGTTTTTATTGCAGCACCCAGGTCAACTGACGTTGACCAATCGCGCCAAAAAAGATCATCAAGATGGCTACCTTGCTGTTGTAAAACGCCGCTTCAAAGCAGTGGGGGCCGACTTATTATTGCAACACAGCGTGTCAGAACAACTGTCAAAAGCGCCGATTATCGTGGTTGCACTCGACTTAACGCACAGTTCTGTGGCACTAGCAGAAAGTTTGCGTCAAATTACCCGTCGCATGTTGCAGACCGAACCCGGCGCACGACTGGCCTGTCTCACCATCAGAAAAACCAGTCGTCTTGGGATGGATGAAAGTCTGATCCAGCAAGGAGAAAATATTCACGTCAAACAACTGGTTGAACTGAAACATTGGGCACGTCCACTCAACCTCAGCACCGATAAAATTACGTTTCATGTGCTTGAATCGCCTGACCCTGCTGTCGCGATCGTCGATTATGCGCACAATAATGACGTGGATCACATCATCATTGGGTCACGCGGAACGTCAGCGTTAAGACGCTACCTTGGCAGCGTGTCAGCACAGGTCGTCGCAGACGCTACCTGTACTGTCACTGTGGTCAAACACAACGAAAAATAAACGATCTCGCGCTGGCTTATTTTGTTCTGACAATGAGTGCGCTGTTGGCATCTTCTTTGTACGCATAGGCCACCTTACCGCGTCGTACTTCCCCCATGAACAGCATATTTTGCGTGATTGCCTCATGGTCATTTTTTGAGAATGGCTTTTTGTAGCGTGTTACCACGGTGGAAGTGGCCTCGTACTTCATGTCTTCTAGGGCATTTTTAATTTGCTCTGGTGCGGTACTGTTGGCCTGCATAATCGCCAAACTCAAGATACGCAATGCGTCATAGGTCTGTGCAGCAGCGACGGCAGACGGGATGTGTTTCGCATTATTGAGCCGCAAATACGAGAGGACAAAACTATCACTGCGCGTTGATTCATTCTCGATAAATGTCACTGGCATCCGCACGCCTTCGGCATTGTTGCCTGCTTGTTCGATAAAACCATAATGTGACAAGGTCCACGAGCCTACCAGCGGAAGACCTGCTCTGATTTTACCCATACTGTTGGCAAGCGCCGCCGCCTCGTGTGCGAGGCAGTAGGAGACGATAATTTGTGCGCCTTGCTGCTTGGCATGTGCAATCTGACGTGTCATATCCTGATCGCCGACCTTAAAACTCTCAACGGCTACCGGCGTTAAGTGACGACGCTTCATTTCTGCAATCAGACTCTCACTACCAAACTCCCCATAGGGCGTGTCGTCATGCAAAATGGCGATCTGGGTGAATTTTCGCTTATCGATAACTTCATTGAGCATCGACACTGGCTGCAAGTTATCACTCGCGGCAACGCGGAAGACATAGCTATTCGGCACCGCTGGTGGCATAAACTGTGTCGTTACTTTTGCGCCTGTCGCTGCGCTGACAATGAGGGGAATCTTCGCATTCTGAAACACCGATGCGGCTTGCAAGACTACCCCCGTATTGGCAAAACCAACGACCGCAACAACTTTTTCTTTTTCGATCAAGTCTTTCGCCATCGCAACACCGATCTCAGGCTTGGCTTGATCATCCCGCTCGACTAATTCTATCTTGCGTCCCAAGACGCCACCAATTTGGTTCAGATCGCTTTCAAAAACACGCGCACCACCGCGAATACTCTCACCCATATCAGAAGAGGAACGGCTCGTGAAAGGGCCAATAATACCAATCCGAATGGGCTCTCCCTCTGCCAAGCACTGGCTCACCGTCGTCATGCATAACAACGTACCGATGACGATCGCCTTGACCGTAGATTGAATGCGCATCTCTTCTCCTGAACTTTCAAGCAAATAATGTCATACCAAAGTGTTGCTACAGATCCCGCAAGTCAGGATTCTGGCAACACCAAATAACGGAAACAGCGAAAACAGTGCAATGAGCAAGAAAGACGACCCCCTGATATCGTTAGGAATAGGTTTCTGCTTTTTCGCACGAGACAGACCGTAACCGAGGAGGACAATGTTTTCAACTAGTAAGATGTACAATGAATTGCTTATCTGATTGTAATCATTCACGAATGAAGACCGCCTCAGGCACCTACATAAAGGGGCAATGGGGCGCGGGGCTTGGCGTAGCGCAATGTTTGCTCTCCGCAATCAAGGTGCATCGGCATCGCTATTGTGCGGTTCAAGTATTAGTGGCAAAGTGTTGTAAATTGACACAAACTGGGTCGTTATGTTTTCTTTAAGCAAAATCCAGTCCGCCATCGATCTGATAGCACAGTCTGACGGGCTCGTTATCGCGGCAGGCGCGGGAATGGGTGTTGATTCGGGCTTACCTGACTTTCGGGGTAATGAGGGCTTCTGGAAAGCCTATCCAGCGCTTGGTGCGCAAAAAATGCCGTTTCATGAGATTGCCAGCCCTGCTGCCTTCCGCCGTCGCCCTGCAGAAGCATGGGGGTTCTATGGGCATCGGCTGAACCTATACCGCCGAACGATCCCCCACGTCGGTTTTGACATTCTCTTGAAGTGGGCCACAGCAAAACCGATGGGCTACAGCATCTTTACGAGTAATGTCGACGGCCAATTCCAGCGGGCGGGATTTGATCCGCAACACATCCACGAATGTCATGGCTCTATCCATCACATGCAATGCATGTTGCCCTGCCGCCAGAACATCTGGTCTGCTGAGGCGTTTCATCCTAAGATCAACACCGACACGTGTCAGTTATCGAATCGCCTCCCCGTTTGCCCCCATTGTGGTGGCTTGGCACGACCAAATATTCTCATGTTTGACGATTGGGATTGGCTAGACCTCCACCAACAACAGCAATGGGCGCGGCAGCAAGCATGGCTGGAAACGGTACGTCGGCCGTTGGTCATCGAGATCGGTGCGGGTACGGCGATTCCGACGGTACGTCACTTTAGCCAGCGCATCGTACAGCGTCATGGTGGAAGACTGATTAGGATTAACGTTCGCGAGTCAGAGGTCGCTAGCGAGAAAGATATCGGATTTGCGGCCGGCGCTGTTGATACGCTCACCGCAATCGATCAAGGACAACGAGATCACTAAAAACGCATTACGCGATTTGGCGTCCTTGCTTCCAGACACCCAACACCACTGGAATCCCTTGAAAGATCCTGACGCGTAAAAAATCAGCACGCAAACCCACGGCGACTTCACCCCGATCGGTGAGACCGATTTGCTGTGCAGGATGGCGGCTGACCGTCGCGATAGACTGCGGCAAAGAATAACCACTTTCCTGCAATAAAAAGGCACCATGCAAAAGGCTGGAAGGCACATAATCCGAGGATAAAATATCGACTAAGCCATGTCGTGCTAACTCTGCGGCAGAAACGTTACCAGAATGGGATTTGCCACGAACTGCATTGGGTGCCCCCATCACCACGGCAAGCCCATGTTCGTGTGCCGCCTGGGCCGCACGCAGCGTCGTCGGAAATTCGGAAATACGCATGCCGTCACGCACCCCTTCACTCACGTGCTCAGGCAGCGTGTCATCGTGTGTTGCAAGCGGCACATGACGTAATTGATCTCGACACAAAGAAATGACTTTTTCGCGATTTTGGTTCACGTAACGTTGCTGTCTATCGTTAAACACAGCAAGCATGTGATCAATATGCTGCTCACTCCAACAGTGTCTCGCCGCAACATGGGCACGGTATGCGCCGATATCCGCCCATTGTCGCTGCCCTGGTGTGTGATCCATCAAGGAGACCAATTTTAAGCGTTGATGACGCGCCAGAGGATTAAACAGGGAGAGCAGATTTTCTTCGCCGAGTTCGAGGCGCAGGTGCAAATAATGGTCAGCACGTAATAGCCCCGCCTCTCTGGCATCATCAAAACCCTTCACGCAGGCATGCAGCGTCTGTGTTCGCAAACTTTCAGGCTCTAAGTCACCCACCGCAATGGCGTCAAGGACGGTGGTGATACCAGCGCTCACCACTTGTGCATCATGCGCCATGACGGCGGACGGTACTGGCCAACACACCTTCGGACGTGGCAGTAAGTGCTTTTCAATATTATCCGTATGCAATTCGACTAAGCCGGGTAATAAATAATCACCAGCCCAGTCTTCTCCGGAGAGCCCATGATGGTCTGATGTTACGTCGTTGAACTCTCCTTGATACACACGAACACCACCGGTAAAAACCTGATCGGCGGTGACGACACGTGCATTACGGATAGAAAATTCGGTACGTAGATCAAAACTCATGAAAATTGCCCTGTGGAAACTGATGCAGCTAGCAGGTTACCATGCTTCGCCTTCAAACTGACTATACCTTAATCGAAAGTTGTAATTATTTGTAAAATAAATAACTATCGTTTTTACAACTTTCATCAATAAATTTAACCCTGATTCGAGCACAACAAAATCTTATTTGAGGAATGGTCGCGATTTCATTCTTTTGTACTGCGTAGAGGCTGTTAAATTGAATGTGATAAATCATTCTATCGACGACGCGGCCCCAAGCGCGCTCACCAACACGTCGCGTTAGCTGTGATTTTTCCTTGGTCTATAACGCTTTACGACTGAGCATGTCAGCCACTTATCGATAGAAACATGAGCCGTTACGCACTTTATTTCGCCCCAGAACAACAGAGTCCGTGGTGGCAGGCTGGATGCAAATGGCTAGGCCGCGATCCAGCCGCTCAACGCACACTGGAACAAATCCGCTTACCCCATGTCATGCCAACCGTATTGCATCGCCTGACCAACGACGCCCGTCGCTATGGCTTTCATGCAACACTCAAGGCACCGTTTCGTCTTGCAGAAGGGTTTGATCTTCACGCGCTCGACGCCGCCCTGACGGCATTTTGTGCGCAACAACAGCCTGTTGTTATTCCATCGCCACAGGTGGAATGGATTGGAGACTTTCTCGCACTGCGACCTGATAAGCACGCCACAGAAGCAGAGATCAACGCGATCAATACCCTTGCCATGCAATGTGTCAGTCATTTTGATTACCTACGCGCCCCTCTCCGTCCCGAAGAATTGGCCCGCCGTCAACAACAGCAATTGAGTGCCCGCCAGCTTCGCTTGTTGCAACACTGGGGCTACCCCTACACGGCCGAAGAATACCGTTTTCATATGACGCTCACTGATGCGCTCAACAACACCGATGCAGCCGACGCGATTGAACGTGGCGCGCGCAGACATTTTGATATCGCCGAACCACTCAGCATCCAAAGCATCGCTCTTTTTGTCGAAGCGGCACCGGGCGACCCATTCACCTTGGTCAGGCGTTATTCATTCGATGGATAGACACGGTCAGCGACGTGATCAACGTGTCGGAGATAAACCACAAAATTGCTTACTTTTTACGCAAAAATAAACACCATAAAAATCATAAATAGCAATTTAGCAACAATACCACTTTACTCTACAGCATTATTGTTTGATGCAATAAGCAAAAAAATTAACCGCATGCATTGCAAGGTTATATTTATAAAAATAAAGAATTGTTTGAAATTAATGTCATTTAAAGACTGATTGATGATTATTAGAAGATATTGTTTATTTTTAACAACTTCCTGTTTTTTCTATACGTCATTCTTTTCTGCATCTCGCCTCCCTCATTACCTAACATCATCATTTTGCCGTCAGTCACTTAAGTGACCTGCGGCAATACCACATTAAATTTTTATTGCCTTTTTTATATTTTTAATTCACACTATATTTAACTTATCAATTATTTAACTTTTTGCGAGGTGTTACATGAAAACACTCCTAATTATTCTGCTCGCATTCACCATCACCTACGTAGTCACTCTGCTGTTAAAGAAGTCACAACGCACCCCAAGTGGTGAAAATAAATGGCCTTTTTATGTGAAGCGTCCGATGGGAGCCGCCGAACAAGTCCTGTATTTCCGCTTAATTCAAGCACTGCCACAGCACATCATCCTTGCGCAAGTAAGTGCTTCGCGCATCCTCAATGTGAAACCGAGTTATAACTTTTTAGAGTGGAACAAGCGGATTGAACATCTCAGCTACGACTTTGTTGTCTGCGACCAGCATTTCAGGGTCGTCGCAGCGATTGAACTCGATGACACGAACCCAACCCATTTGTACAAACAAGATGCAGACGCAAAAAAAACAAAAATCTGCAAAGACGCTGGACTCCGTTTAATCCGCTGGCATGTGAAATTATTACCAGACGAATTTGCGATTCAAGCAGCGTTTAGTGAACCCGTCATCACCAACAATCTGCCACCGAAGCATGTGCATGACCAAGAAGTTGATCAACTTCTCTCAAGCGGTGGATGAGGCGTCGCTCAATAACGACGCAATGCCGACTTCCTTCCCTTATCGACGAAGTTTCTATTCATAAAAAACTTGCATACTTTGTGTGAAGAATTTATGTTGTTACTTATGTTGTCGATATGACGAACGCCGTGAAGACGACATCACACGATGCAAATGCGCATGATGGAAACGCGGACAGGGAAGGAGAGAAAAACATGAAACGTGCTTTTTATAGTGGCTTATTCATGATCCTCTGTGCTAGCGCTGCCACAGCCCAGGAAATGAAAGCAGCACCACTCAGGACGGACCACCCTCTCGTCGGCGCATGGAAAATCGAGCTCCCCGAGTTATCCTGCTACGAGATGCTGAACCTGCGCGCCAATGGCACCAAACGCACCATGAGTGGAAAAGAAATTTCTGAATCAATCTTTCAGATGTCCGCTTATCCTAGCCGACGTGGATTCTATAAATGGGTCGATAAAATCATCAAAAATAACGGCAAGCCTGATTGCACGGGCGACATCACGCCGATTGGTGATATCGCAGTGAGCTATATTTATTTACACCCAGATGGCACACGCTTTTTGCTCTGTGCAGCAGAAAATCTCAATGAATGCATCGGACCTTATGTGCGGCAGGAAATCATCTAAGGTTGACTTGCACACGTCCAAACCCACATCGTTAAGTGTCGTCGATATCTCCTTCGATATCGACGTCTGTTCCAATTGACGACGCATCCGGTGAGTACGCCAGAATATCTCCAGGCTGACACCCAAGGACGGCGCAAATTTTTTCAAGCGTATCAAAGCGAATCGCCTTTGCCTTCCCTGTTTTTAAGACGGACAAATTCTGCGGTGTAATACCAACCAAATCAGCGAGGGTATTAAGGCGCATTTTTCGCTGAGCAAGGACAACATCAAGGTTAACGATAATAGACATAATAATTAAATCGTGAGTTGTGCTTCTTCATTCAGCTCCGCGCCAATCTCTAAAGACCAAATAATCAGTAGAGACACGCCAACCCACACGGTATCACCAACAATATTCGCAAGAATCATGAAGAAATCACTGCGATGACCCGCATTGAAAAACATTAAGCTATAAATCAGCGTGACCGTTTGCACCACGTAGAAAAATAGATTGCTGAAGACAGCGGCATGAAAGGCAGCGCGGGCATGACGAACGGCGTTTTTATTAAAAATTTCTCCACTGCGAAAACAGGTCAGCAACTGATTAAGTTGCACCATGACATATTCGAGCGTCGCAGCAATCAACAATGCGGTCAACGTAAGAAGAATTCTCGCCCCAAAGGTAATGCCATGCGCGCCCAACGCTTGCCAAAAGTCATCCGTCGTTCGAATGCTTTGCAGAACCACTTGTGAAGCCGTGAAATCACCGGCTGGCGCATGGATCCAAATGACCAGCACGGCGACAAGACAAAGAATTGGCACTATGCAGATGAACGCGACAGTAAACCAAATCAAATAGGAACTCACTTTGGCAATAGCACTAGTTCTAGAGGGCAGAAGGCGTTCCATGAGGAAACTCCAAGAATGATTGAAATTAAAATCATTCTAGTCGACATTTCACTTATTTCAACCAATTTTTATCGTTTATCGATAATTTAATATCGATAAATAGAAAAATAGATCAAACGTATCAAAAGAACTCTCTCCGTTGTCCTAGGTTTAATCCGCCCCCTGCATCCATGCCTTCAAGCCATTGACCCATTTTGCAGCGGGTAGCTTCATCGTCAGGCGGATTTCTGTGGCACGTTCGTAGAGTGCATCAAAATCAACCGAAGGAGACTGCTTAAAAGCGATCGCTACCGTATTGGCGTCATGGACCATCGGTAACCAAACGACAGCGTCAAATGCAGCCTCTAAGGCTTCTAAATTCGCAGTACAGTTCGCTTCATAGTTATCGGGATTGCCAAACAGATTCACAGTTAGCATCCCGTCCTCCGTCAAACAATCTGCACATGCCTGATAAAACGCGGGACTCCCCAATGCCGGCGCTTCGGCTGCGGCATCATATAAATCAACCTGCAAGATATCGAGGGTGCCGTGATGCCGCTCGTCCGTCACGAAATCCATGGCGTCCATTTCGATGACCTGCAAACGCTCATCATTTGCAGGCAATTTGAAATAGTCGTAACAGGCCTGAATGACATGCGGGTTGAGTTCAATGGCAGTGACTTTCGCTGTCGGGAATTGTCGATAACAACACTTGGTGAGTGCCGCGGCGCCTAGTCCCAACTGAGCGATGTGGCGAGGATCTTTTTTGAACAGCAACCACATCATCATCTGCTGTACGTATTCAAGCTCAATCTGATCGGGCATCGCCAATCGCATCGAACCCTGGATGGCATCGGAAGATAAGTGCAGATTACGCACCCCAATAAACTCAGAAATACTGACTTCAGGATGCGTTTGCGCCCGTTGCTGTGCGCGGTACAAATTAATCGCCTGTTTCACGTCGCGATCACTCCCGGCCAATCGCTGAGCTGCTCAATGGCATCCATTTTTTTCCAACTTGGGCGTGTTGTAATCAGTTGCACGAGGCGACGAAGCGCTGGCCATTCAGTGGCAGGCTTTGGCATGTTGCGTGACCACCGCATCAACATGCATAACAATAAATCGGCCCCTGAAAATTGTTCACCAAGCAAGTAAGGCCCCTGCTGCGCAAGGTGGGCATCAATCTGGGAAAAGATCTTTTCAATTTTATGTTGCAATGCTTGCCGCACTGGTTCTGGGTGCTCTTCGGAACCAAGATCACGCGGATAAAACCAGAAGCGAAATGCAGACTGCAGATCGTTACTCAAATAAACAATCCACTGGCGCCAGCGATCATGGTCAACACTGCCCAGCGGCGGCGTTAATCCTGCCTCGGGATGTCGCTCTGCCAATAACATCAGGAGGGCAGCCGATTCAATGTAGGGCTTTCCATCAATGATGAGAGTTGGCACGACGCCATGCGGATTTAATGCCAAATAGGTGGGGTCCTTTTGCTGTTGGGATTCAAAATCGACCAACTTTAATTCATGGGGCGCACCAATTTCTAACAACGCCAAATGCACCACCATGCTGGCAGTGCTCGGGCAATAATACAGTGTGTACATCGTCGGATTTCCTTAGGAGGGTGAATGAGATGGCTGACCACAAACCGGACAGGCCGGATTTTTTTTGATACCAATACGTGTCCACTCCATGCTCATTGCATCGAGCATGAGTAAGCGTCCAGAGAGTGTTCGCCCGATCTGCATCACGACTTTTAAGGCCTCTGCTGCTTGCATTGTGCCAATGATACCAACGAGCGGTGCAAAGACGCCCATGCTGGAACAAAGTACTTCTTCAAATTGCTGCTGGGGTGGGAAGACGCAGGCATAGCACGGTGCGTTCGGGTCTCGTTGGTTGAAGACGCTGATCTGACCATCAAAACCAATCGCCGCACCAGAGACCAGTGGAACAGCATGTTTGACACAAGCGGCATTGACTGCGTGGCGAGTGACAAAATTATCACAGCAATCAAGCACCACATCGGCACCTTGCACTAACTCGTCGAGCCGCGCACCTTCGGCACGCTCTTGTAATGCAATGACGGTGATCTCTGGATTGATCTGTTGCAGACTTATTTGACCGGATTCCACCTTCGGTTTGCCGACCCGCTCTGTCGTGTGCAGAATCTGACGCTGCAAATTGGTTAAATCGACGGTGTCGTTATCGACCAAAGTAATCTGCCCTACACCAGCACTAGCAAGGTAAAGCGCGGCAGGTGATCCTAAGCCCCCCGCACCCACGATCAGCACGCGGGCTGCATTGATTTTTTCTTGCCCTTCAATACCAATCTGTTCGAGCAGAATATGGCGTGAATAGCGCAAAAGTTGATTATCATTCATCAGACTAAGCAATACTGTAAAAAGAAAAGATGCCTCAGCGAATGGTGACCGCACATGGCATAACGAAGAGCAGATAATAAAAAGGCCGCTGTGCGGCGGCCTCTTTCACTTTACAACACCTTATTTCTTCTTATCAGACTTGTTGTTTTTATCATCCGCATCTGGCTTCTCTGCTTTCTCTGCTTTCGCCGGTTTGTCGGATTTATCTGCTTTGTCTGACTTATCACCGTCCTTGTCACCGTCTTTATTTTCTTTGACGTCTTTTGGTTCAGTGACTTTGACTGGCAATCCTTTGAGATGGTTCAGGGCTTGGGCTAACTGATAGTCATCCTTGCTACCATACTCTAAAGGCTTACTTTTCTTCGCCAATGCAATAAGGCGCTGTTCTTCTTCAAGCTCATCGACTTTTGGACGTGTGACTTCCGCTTCTTTATCGTTCGACAGATGCTTTTGCAAATCTGCTTCACGGGTACGCAGACTATTGAATCCATCACCCTCTGCCGTTTCTTCTACATTGAAGTCTGGCACGATTCCTTTTGCCTGAATCGAGCGTCCGTTCGGTGTGTAATACCGCGCTGTCGTCAACTTGACGGCGGTATCTGCTGAAATCTGGCGAATGGTCTGAACCGACCCCTTACCAAAACTTTGCGTACCAATGATCGTTGCACGTTTGTAGTCTTGCAATGCACCAGCGACGATCTCCGAAGCAGAAGCAGAGCCAGTGTTGACGAGCACTACCATCGGTACATTTTTGATGGCCTCAGGCAATTTAGCCAATGGATCGCTCGACGTACGGGCTGTGTAAAATTCGCGTTTTGCGTAGAAAGTCGCCTTAGAATCAGGCAACTGACCGTTCGTTGAAACAACTGGCACATCTTTTGGCAAAAACGCAGCTGCAACACCAACAGCACCTGGCAACACGCCGCCCGGATCATTGCGTAAATCCAGTACTAAACCTTTGATGGCGGGATCCTGCGCATAGAGCATCTGAATCTTTTTCGCCATGTCTTCGACGGTCGGTTCTTGGAATTGCGAAATACGCAACCAAGCATAACCAGGCTCCACCATTTTTGCTTTGACGCTTTGTTGCTTGATCAACTCGCGCGTAATCGTCACGATAATTGGTTTATCTTCATTCTTACGAGCAATGGTCAGTGTGATTTTGGTGTTAGGCTCACCACGCATTTTTTTGACCGCTTCATCCAGCGATAAGCCTTTGACGGGTACTGAATCGAGGCGTGTAATCAGATCGCCTGGTTTGAGACCAGCACGATAGGCAGGGGAGTCTTCGATAGGCGAAATGATTTTGACGTAACCATCTTCCATGCCGACTTCAATTCCCAGACCCACAAATTTACCTTGTGTGCCCTCTTTCAATTCTTTAAACGCTTTTTTGTCGAGGTAGGCTGAATGGGGATCCAGCGAATTCACCATACCTGCAATCGCTTCGGATAACAGTTTGCTGTCATCAACAGGCTCAACGTAATCGGATTTAATCAGGCCAAAGACATCGGCAAGCTGACGCAGCTCTTCGACGGGGAGCGGGCTCGTGGCACTTTTTTGCGCCATGGCTGAAAACTGCATGGATGCTGCCACGCCTGCGACCATACCCAGGCCGATTAAACTGAAATTCTTAAATTTGCTGCCCATGTTTCACCTAAAGCCTATTTAACGACGATCCAGTTAAGCGGATCAAATACCCGTCCTTGATGACGGATTTCAAAGTATAAACCTGATTGCTCATTGCCGCCGCTGTTTCCCGCGCTGGCAATCACGTCACCGGCTTTGACCATGTCTCCGACATGTTTCAAGACGGCTTGATTGTTACTGTACAAACTCCAATATTGATCACCGTGATCAACAATGACCATATTGCCGTAGCCTTTGTACCAGTCAGCAAAAACGATCTTTCCTGGCGCAATGGCTTTGATCTCTGTACCTTCTGGGGCTTTGATAAACAAGCCTTTCCAGCTCGGACCATCGCCACGCTTGGACCCGAAGCGCGCCAGAATATCGCCCTTCACCGGTAAATGCATTTGGCCTTTCAAGCGTTCAAACTCGCCAGAGGGGGTGGCTTCCACCCTGGTTTTCTTGGGTGGCTCATCCGCATCAATCGCGTTTGGATTGCTTGTCGTGCCTGCACTATTCGTGTTGCCAGCAGTGACTGTCGGCGCTGGGGCAGGCTTTTTACCCGCTTTTTTATCCAACGCCGCCTGCGCTGCCTGTCTTGCTTTCTCTTTTTGTGCTGCTGCAAGCCGTTCCTGGCGCTGCTTTTCCTCGCGCTCGGCACGCTCTTTGTCCGCCTTGGCCTGCTCTTCAATCAACTGATTTAAACGTGAGACCAGATTACTGAGCCTTTGTTCATCTTTTTGTAAATTATCTGCTTGTTTTTTTTGTGCATAGAGTTTGTCAGATAATTGACTGACAAGAGCAGCGTGTTTTTTCTTTTCTTTTTCTAATGTTTCTTTTCGTTGCTTTTGTTCTTCAGCAATGTCGTCCAAATCGGCTTTGGCGTCTTGGGCATCTTGGGTATTTTTTTCAACAGCTTGGAGTGTGCCACGCAGGCGATCGATCATTTTTGCCTGTGTTTGTGATACGTAGCCCATGTACTGCAAATCGCGGTTGATGCGGTTTGGATCATCGCCTGATAGCAACAATTTGATACGATCGCTGTCGCCACGCATGTACTGGCTGCGCAAGAAACGAGAAAGCTGGGCCTTCTGTTTTTCTACCTGGGCTTTGAGCTCAATTTGCTGCTTCAGCAGTTGTTGCAGCTTTTCTTCGGTATCGATCTGTTCCTGTTGGAGATCGCGCAAAGAACGATCCGCCTCCGAGATTGCCTGCTCAGATTCCGCTAAAGCATCGCTCGCGTGGTCTTTGGCGCTCTCGGTTTTATTAATATCGGTTTTCAGCGATTTTAATTTTTGTTGTAATTCTGCACGCGCCGCCTCTGCTTGGGCCTTTTGTTGCGTTCGCGCATTACTCGCGCCCAGACTGAGACACGCTGTACCTCCAAAAGCGAGGCACAGCGTAGCAGATAACAATAAACGGGTCGGTTTTTGCATTCAGGCTTATTTAGACTTACCTTGGCTAGCAACCGCTTTAAGCGCAGCATCAATGGCTGCTTGGTCGCCGAGGTAGTAATGCTTGATTGGTTTCAAGTCAGCATCAAGCTCGTAGACTAAAGGCTGACCATTCGGAATATTGAGATTAACGATATCGTCGTCGCTAATACCATCGAGCATTTTAATCAACGCACGCAGACTATTGCCATGCGCAGAAATCAAAATACGCTTACCGGCACGAATGGCTGGCGCAATACTGTCATCCCATGCAGGCATCACACGTGCAACGGTATCTTTCAGACACTCTGTCAGCGGGATTTGTGCACGGTCCAAACCAGCATAGCGTGGATCATTGAAGGAGGTGCGATCATCATCTTCTGCCAACGGATTTGGCGGTGTATCGTAGCTGCGACGCCATACCAATACTTGCTCGTCGCCGTACTTCGCTGCGGTTTCCGCTTTGTTCAAGCCTTGCAACGCACCGTAGTGACGCTCATTTAAACGCCAATCGTGCACAACCGGCAACCACATCAGATCCATCTCATCGAGAGTGCCCCACAGTGTACGGATCGCGCGTTTCAGAACGGACGTATAAGCAACGTCAAAGGTGAACCCTGCTTCTTTGAGCAATTTACCTGCTTGTGTCGCTTCGGCGACACCCTTGGCCGTCAGATCAACATCGGTCCATCCTGTGAAACGGTTATCGAGGTTCCAAGTGGATTCGCCGTGGCGCATTAAAACGATTTTATACATGATGTGGTAGTAAGGTAGTGGTTAGTAGTCTTTAAAATTACTGCGCGCATACGAACAATGGGGTATTCATGCGTTAAATAATATGCGTCTTCAGCATCTATTTTATAATGACGAGCTTCTGATAACCATTTTTACTACTGGAAAACTGTGAAATTCATTCTTGATAATATCTTTCTGATCGGTATTGCCCTTATTTCTGGTGGTGCGTTGTTGTTTCCGTTGCTGCAAAATCGTGGTGCCAAAGTGTCCCAATTGCAAGCAACCCAGTACATGAACCAGGGTAAAACCCTCGTACTGGACGTTCGCGACGCCGCAGAATTTGCCGAAGGTCACTTGCCAAACGCAAAAAACATTCCTCTGGCAGAATTGAATAATCGTTTAAAAGAAATTGAAAAATCAAAAAATACGGTAGTCATTACCGTGTGCGCAAAAGGCATGCGATCAGCGACTGCGACAGCATTGTTGACCAAAGCCGGATTTGCCCAGGTGTTTAGCCTGGAGGGTGGCACTGAAGCCTGGAAAACCCAGGGTATGCCCATTATTAAATAAGTTGGAGTAATAACATGACTGCTCAAGTTTTGATGTATAGCACCGCGGTTTGCCCCTATTGTGTCATGGCAGAACGTTTGCTGAAATCCAAAGGCGTGGAAGAAATCGACAAGGTCAGAGTCGACCTCGATCCCGCTGTGCGCGAAGAAATGATGACCAAAACAGGTCGTCGTACCGTGCCGCAGATTTATATCGGCGATACCCACGTCGGTGGCTTTGACGACCTTTCTGCGCTCGACCGCGCTGGAAAACTCGACGCACTATTACATCCCCAAGCTTAACGCACGTTATTGCGGCAAACTGACCAGCACAAACAAATAACGATTGCCATAAAGAAACAGGCGATCGTTGTTTGGCGTGCTGGTTTTTTTTCAGCTTTCTTTGAGATTTTTAAAGGATTTTACCCAGACTGGTGCGGTAAATTGCTGTTTCTGGGGTCTACTTGCTACAATATGCCCGCGCGATCTTGAAATGGTCATAAATGGCCTTATCTGTCAGTCTCGCTGTTCAATGTCAGGGCTTACGTCACATTGTCCAGGCTAGGCGACACGATGGCGACGAAGGCGGTACAAGAATACGACGAGAAGCCATATCGCCGTTGGGGCGGTTTTGTGTAAGTCCTCATTAATTAATCTTTTAGCATTTTAGAAAGTCTCACATGTCTGACGAAAATCTGCAGCCCGTATTCCAAATTCAACGCGTTTATCTGAAAGATTTGTCGCTTGAACAGCCAAACTCTCCAGCTATTTTCCTGGAACAACAGGCGCCTGCTATCGAAGTTTCCGTTGACGTTGGCTCCGAGCAGCTGGCTGATGGTATTTTCGAATCCACAGTGACTGTCACCGTAACAGCAAAAATCGGCGACAAAGTAGCGTTCCTCGTCGAAGGCAAGCAAGCAGGTATTTTCGAAGCACGTAACATTCCTGCAGATCAACTCGACCCATTGCTGGGTATCGGTTGCCCAAATATCGTCTATCCATATCTGCGCTCTAACGTCGCTGATGCGATTACACGTGCTGGTTTCCCACCGATCCATCTGTCTGAAATCAATTTTGAAGCGTTCTACGCGCAGCGTTTGCAAATGGCTGCTGAACAAGCAAAATTGGCAGCAGGCGGTAATTCCGAAGCGCCAGCAACTATCCAATAATTTCTCTAAACCGACGTGGTCCGATGTAATGAGTTCGGGCCACCTAGGTTGTGAAAGCAGTCCATGCGTCGTTTGATCACTATATGCAGTGTCGGTATGCTGGCTTTGATGGTCAGCATCGGAGCGCAGGCCATTGAGTTCCGTTCTGTCGGTGCTTCACCGATTGTGATGTACGATGCGCCGTCCCAAAAAGGGGGCAAGTTGTATGTCGCCCCCCGTGGGATGCCATTAGAAGTCGTCTTTACATCGGGTGCATGGAGTAAAGTCAGAGATATGTCAGGGGATTTAAGTTGGGTTGAGTCGAAAGACTTAGTGACCCGTCGTAACCTGATGGTGCGTGTTGCTAACGCACAGATTCGCGATAAAGCCGATGAATCCTCTGCTTTAGTATTTACTGCAGACAAACATGTATTACTGGAAATGGCAGAACCAGCGGCAAATGGCTGGGTCAAAGTCAAACACCGCGATGGTCAAGCGGGATACGTCAAAATCAATGAAGTCTGGGGACTATGATCGTCCGCAACGTCATTTAGTGCTGTACGATCTCTTGCTGCCACTTGCACTGCTTTGCTAGTGAGCGAATAACATCATAAAAAGGACAGCATGCTGTCCTTTTTATTTAACACCACATGCCGTTCAATTTGAATATCGGGTAGGACCATGAACATCAGCGTATTGGGCGCAGGCGCCTGGGGCACGGCAGTTGCCATTGCTTTGACAGCCAAAAATAATGTCCTGTTATGGGGACGCAATGCAACCGCGATGCAGCATATGGCAAGCACACGTGACAATGCGACCTACCTGCCTGGACACCCTCTGCCCGCCACTCTTGACATCACCGCCGATTTTGAACGCGCGGTACGTCATGCGAGCGGCGCACAAGATCTGCTGGTGATTGCCACCTCCGTATCAGGATTGCGTCCGACATTAGTCGCCTGTCAACCTTTTGCGCCCCACAACGTAATTTGGTTGTGCAAAGGTTTCGAAGAAAACACCCAGCTATTACCGCATCAAATCGCCAAAGAGCTTCTCGGCGACAATATCAATACTGGCGCCTTGTTGGGCCCGTCCTTTGCCCAAGAGGTCGCAAAAGGCATGCCTTGCGCCTTGACGATCGCCTCCCATTCACAGGATCTGTGCCGATTAGTTGTCCAAGCATTACATGTCAATGCAATGCGGGTGTACTCCAGTGACGATCTGGTCGGCGTCGAAGTGGGGGGTGCAGTCAAAAATATTCTCGCCATTGCAACCGGCGTAGCGGACGGCATGGGACTCGGTCTCAATGCACGCGCAGCGTTAATGACACGCGGTTTAGCTGAAATTTCACGCCTTGGCGTGGCCCTCGGCGGAAAAGCGGAAACGCTGATGGGTTTGACTGGTGTTGGTGATCTCATCCTGACGTGTACGGGAGACCTGTCACGCAACCGTAAAGTCGGCCTCGCCCTCGCTCAAGGAAAAACACTAGCAACGATCGTACAAGAACTCGGTCACGTCGCTGAAGGCGTCCGTTGCGCCCAGGCGGTACGCGGATTAGCAGCCAAACTGGGAGTCGATATGCCGATTACTAACGCAGTCGCGGGAGTATTATTTGACGGTATCTCGGCCACCGATATGATAGGACGCTTGCTTTCTCGTGATGCCAAGCAGGAAACGCTGTAACACATCCTTTCCTTGTCTTCGCATCGTCTCGCCCACGACGACGCACTAGCGTCGGTATTGTGGCGTCAAAAAAACGCGCTGGATCACATGCTCGGGAACCATCTGCTGACGAAGAAAATCCATGGCACCCGCCTGACCCAGCACGGGCTCATAGTTGACGCCAATATCCACTAAAAAACGCGTTACCAGATCCCGTCTTCTCAACGGCAACACATGTTTGCGGTGCGCCTTACGGCGTCGACAACCTGGCATGGCAATCTCCCTCTAGGATGGATGCTTCCTAGTGTAGATGAGGAAAAGCGTTGACACCAGACCTTTGACGATAAATCCGTACGCGATGAATCAGTAAACCGGCGCGAAACGCGCGCCGGTGATTGTTCTGCGCACTTAGGCAATCAGATCAGTCGCCGCTACGAAAGCAGCAACCATCGCCTCTAAGCCTTGCTGATCTTCTACCGAAAAACGATTGAGACGTGGGCTATCGATATCAAAAACGCCATACAAAACGCCATCCTTGATCACCGGAATCACGATTTCGGAATTAGAAGCTGAATCACACGCAATGTGTCCAGGGAAAGCATGGACATCTTCCACAAGAATCGTTTTACGTTGTGCGGCGGAGGCACCGCAAACGCCGCGGTTAAAGGGAATGCGGGCGCAGGCAACTTTGCCTTGGAAGGGTCCCACCAACAAATCGTTCGGGAATTCAGGGGTCGGATGATTCGCTGGCGTGCACAAATAGAAGCCAGCCCAGTTGAGGTCGCTAATGCTGTGGTAGACCAAGGCAGAAAACTGAGCCGCGTTGGCAGTCAGATTTCGTTCGCCCTCTAAAATACTGCTGACCTGACGTGCGAGAAGAGCGTAATCAGGTTTTTCGCTTGCGGCGGCGGTTTCAAACATTGTCGTTCCCGTTATGGTGACTATCATTCTGTGCGGCATCGCTTGTCAGACCGCACAAAGATGGTGGTGTTAGTGTTGGTGTCGCTACTGCTGTAGATGGTAATGCTGGCGTGACGGTAGTTTTGACAGCTGATGCAACGGCTGTGGCATGTTTGGCCGCCGACGCTAATTTCGTCGGATGTTTTGCAGGAAAACCCGGCGCCATCGCAGGACGACGCTGGTTTTTCAGATGTGCAGGCATCTGCGCAGGCTCCACTCGGAACTGCATCCGCTGCCGGGTCGCTAATGCTTTATTTGCCATTCGCCGTCCTGTCCGTCACGTTACGCTTTATTTTACAGTACGTAGCGCGACAGATCTTCGTTCACAGACAACGCCTGCAAACGTTGATCGACGTACGCTGCGTCAATCGTCATGGTTTTCCCGCTATGTTGATGGGCGTCGAATGAAATTTCTTCCAGCAACTTTTCCATCACCGTGTACAAGCGACGCGCTCCAATGTTTTCTGTGGTTTCATTGACCGCGTAGGCAATCCCGGCCAGTCGTTCAATGCCTTCTGGCGTAAAGTCGACCGTCACGTCTTCCGTTGCCAACAAGGCTTGATACTGCCGTGTCAGACAAGCATCTGTACTGGTCAAAATGCGCTCAAAATCGGCCACAGATAAGGATTCGAGTTCAACGCGAATCGGGAAACGGCCTTGAAGCTCAGGAATCAGATCGGACGGCTTGGCAAAATGGAACGCACCAGACGCAATAAACAAAATGTGATCTGTTTTGATCATGCCGTATTTGGTATTCACGGTCGTACCCTCGACCAATGGCAGCAAATCACGTTGCACACCGGCGCGCGACACCTCAGCGCCGCCTACTTCAGAACGGGAGGCGATTTTGTCGATTTCATCAAGAAAAACGATCCCGTTCTGCTCGACGTTACGAATCGCTTCTTGCTTCAGATCGTCTTCATTGACCAGTTTTGCCGCTTCTTCTTCGGTGAGTAACTTTAACGCTTCTTTGATTTTGAGCTTACGTGCTTTTTTCTTTCCATTTCCCATTCCTGAGAACATGGTTTTGATCTGTTCCGTCATTTCTTCCATGCCCGGTGGTGCCATGATCTCCATGTGCGTCACTGGCTCTGCGACTTCGATCTCAATTTCTTTGTCGTCCATCGCGCCTTCACGCAGGCGTTTGCGGAATGTCTGACGGGTTGTATTGTCAGGCTGGGTGGTTTCCGCATTTTCTGGATGAATACCAAAATCGCGTGGTGGTGGTAACAGAATATCGAGGATACGGTCTTCAGCAGCGTCTTCTGCGCGTGCGCGGACTTTACGAGTCGCCGCCTCGCGGGTTTGTTTAATGCCAATATCGACCAAATCGCGGATGATGGTATCCACATCCCGTCCCACATACCCTACTTCGGTAAATTTGGTTGCTTCAATCTTGATAAAAGGGGCATCTGCTAACTTAGCTAAACGACGTGCGATTTCCGTTTTACCAACGCCAGTAGGGCCAATCATGAGAATATTTTTTGGCGTGATTTCGTGACGCAGGGGCTCTTGCACCTGCTGACGACGCCAACGATTACGTAAGGCAATCGCTACTGCGCGTTTGGCTTTGGACTGACCGACAACATGTTTGTCTAACTCAGAAACGATCTCTTGCGGAGTCATGTTCATAGTAATTCCTATCTCTTCCTCTGCGAGACGCTACCGCGTGTGGCAGAGAACAGGTTATATCATTGTTAATATAGGCGCGGGAAAATGCGCGTTATTCCAGTGTCTCAATCGTATGAGACAGGTTGGTATAGATGCACAACTCACCCGCAATCGTCAGTGATTTTTTCACGATGTCCACTGGTGATAGGTCGGTATTTTCAAACAAGGCAATTGCGGCTGATTGGGCAAACGTTCCGCCAGAACCAATGGCACCGATGCCTTGGTTGGGCTCCAACACATCGCCATTACCGGTAATGACGAGCGTGGTGTCTTTATCTGCCACCAACAACATGGCTTCAAGACGACGCAGCATACGATCTGTGCGCCAGTCTTTGGCCAATTCGACCGAAGCGCGCATGAGATGACCTTGATGTTTTTCTAATTTGGATTCGAAACGCTCGATCAGCGTAAAAGCATCTGCAGTGCCGCCTGCAAACCCTGCTAATACTTTGTTGTGATACAGCTTACGTACTTTACGCGCTGTACCTTTCATGACGATGTTGCCGAGTGTGACCTGACCGTCGCCACCAAGTGCGACAACATTGCCGCGTCGTACTGTCAGGATTGTTGTTCCGTGAAATTGTTCCATAAATGACCTCATGCATGTTTGAAACCTACATTTGCTTTATGAGAACAAATGCAAGGGGCTTGGGCGCGAGCGCAAGCGGACTTCAAACAAAATGGGGCGTTTCTGGAAAATTACAAGATTAGTGTTTGCGCAGTGTAATACTGGCAATATTTTTGAGACCCATGGCATTAAAGAGCATCATCACGAGGTAATTGACGTCACGAAACTCGATCGTCATACCGCGCTTACCAGCGATGGGCGCTAGGCCATTGAGCAGTTCTGCGGAGGCGCTAAACTCAACACGCTCTAGTCGTGAGCAGTCCAGCACTAAGGGGTTTAAGGTCTCAGCGCGAGCAACGATTTGTTTAACCAGCGGAGCGATGTTGCCTTCGATCGACGCTGGCATCATAAAGCGGTCAGGAAATTCGTCTTCCTGCAGGGCGTTAATCTCAGGAAATGAGCTCGTGACGTTGATTTTTGGCGCTTCGAACGAGGGTGGCGACACTTCAAACGTGATGCAATAATCCATACTCGCTTCTTCGAAAGCGCGCTCAAAGTGGAGTAATTGCAGAATTTCAAGCAACAGCAGCCACGGTGCCTCGGTTTCATCCCGACGTCCGACTTGGAGAATGGCGCGGATTTTTTCTGCCATGTCCTGCGCACCAACCAACATCAAATCATGCTTGGTTTTTTTCAAATTCTTCAATGAGCGAAGCAGCAATCCACAACCAATGGGATTGACCGCAACAATGCGACTGAAATCGAGCTTCAAGGATTGGCTCTTGGCGCTCAATACCTGCATTTTACTCAACACTTTAACAATACCCCCATCCAACATCGCAGGGAACACAACACTTGGCGTGACGCCGTCGGTATCGTTACGCGTATCGGTATTGGCGAAGATATTGGTCTCTGGCCATAACGGAGGCGAGGTTTCAAACTTATTGGCATAGTCGAGAGAGAGGCTCTCGAACATGTGCTGATTATTGGTGATTCGATACAGATCAAACAGCATCTGCCAACCAATCTCTTCTGCGGTACTGAGTTTTTGATGATGAACCGCGGCACTCAACATCTGCTCTGCCACGTCAATCTGACCACTCGCGAACAAAATGGCAGCCTCTTCAAGGACAGGCACGGATTCGCTGTAGGCAACCGCAGAACTAGACATTTCTGAATAATGACCAAGGAGATAATCCGTTGGCATACTCATTGGCAATGTCGTCTGAAATTCAACGCCTGACGCAGGTCGGCGATCAAGCGGTTGCGTTTGCTGAGAAAGGTCGTATCTCGTTTGTCCAATCACAGTGTTGGATGCCTTAGGGACATCCATTTTAGTGATGGTCGGGGGCCGCGTTTTGACGATGTCCCGCGACATTTCAAACTCGATGGCATCAATTTTACGCTCTGTTGCACGCGCAATATGGCGTTGAGCAATGATGGAATTAGTAAAAATTTCACTTTCGTGAAAGCCGGTGATTACGGTATTGGCAGATTTTGAACGAGTTTTCTTATCAGAAGATTTCTCAGAGGAGTGATCTTCTTTTCTGCTGCCTTTTTTACCAAAAAGAGAAAAAATCCCCACCGTATTCCCGAAGTGATTAACTATGCTGTTATTACAATGTTTTGTTATAGACCAAGTATATTCTGAATCAACCTGCATTTGTAAGGCGTGCAAACACGCTTTAACCTTTTTTTATAATTCTCGCAAGAGAAAATTGCCGTAGAGCATTAAAAAGTACTGTATTCTAGTTGATTCACATTTCTTTGTATGGCTTTTCGAAAAAAAACCAAAGAATACTTTTTTTCTCGACCATGCACCGACAACTGCAGATCGCAACCACTTACAATCAGTAACACAATTTTAAAGACAGTTGCAATTTTACGCAGTAAATGTGTGTCTTTTTCGGTCTATAAAGGTAAAAAATAAACGGCACACGCTTGTGATGTGACAATGCCGCGCGGGTATTTATAGAGTGCCCCCCTCTCGATGGCATAAAAAACAAAAGCGTGCTGTTATCAGCACGCTTTTTTAAAGAGGACGGACCTGAGCAATTAGTCGCCGTACAATTTTTGTTTCATTTCACGTCGTTGCTGTGCTTCGAGCGATAACGTTGCTGTGGGACGTGCCAACAAGCGTGGAACACCGATCGGTTCGCCAGTTTCTTCGCACCAGCCATAATCTCCCTCATCAATGCTGGCAATTGCTTGCTGCACTTTCTTGAGGAGCTTACGTTCACGATCGCGCGTACGCAACTCTAAGGCGTGCTCTTCTTCTATCGTCGCACGGTCTGCCGGATCCGGCACTAGTACAGTTTCACGAAGATGCTCGGTCGTCTCATCGGCATTCTTCAATAAATCCTTTTCAAGCTGCTGCAAACGGGCCTTGAAAAATGCCAGTTGTGCAGCGTTCATATAATCCTGCTCTCCCATCGCGAGGATTTGTGCCTCGGTGAGCAGAGCTTCGGGGGCGCTGACTGTAGCAGTCGATTTAGGTGATTTAGTTGCCACTTCGCTTACTTTCGATACAACGGGTTAATACGTAGAAAAAATCTAAAATAGTTATTATTTTAGAAAATTATCCTCCCCTTACTGACAAGGTGAGTTACACGAACAACAATTACATAATATACAACAATTGATGCTCGTAGGACTCACGCAAAATGGTCTTTTTAGGGAGTGGACACGGGCGAGCGCCATGAGGAAAAGCGCTCGTTTCTCGTGCCACGAAGGCAATTTTGCATGAGTCCTATTATCAGTAGCCCGATAGTTTATACCAAACAGTGCTCTAAACCTTGAATAAATATGTCTTTCGGTAGATTTTTACCAATAAACACTATTTTACTTTCTTTTAATTCACCATCTGCCCACTTTGCACCGACATCTGTTCCCATAATTTGGTGAACTCCTTGGAAAATGACTTTTCTATCGGCGTTCTGCATATACAACACCCCCTTGTATCGCAGCATCCGCGGTCCGAAAACCTGGACTAAGCCGCCCAGAAACTCATCGAGTTGCCCTGTATTGAAGGGACGTGTGCTCTTAAAGACAAAGGCAGCGATGTCGTCTGTATGATGTGCGTGATGGTGATTTTGATGTGCTTCACCATGGTGACCGTCATGATCGTGGTGTTCGTGATGACAGGATTCACCGCAATGTTCGTGATCATGGTCATGGTCATGCCCATGGGCTGCTTCCTCTGCACGCAAAAATTCCGGATCCAAATCCAGCTTTGCATTGAGATTGAAGCCTTTCAGGTCTAATACTTCCGCGATCGCGATGTGGCCAAAATCCACCGTCGACACCGGCGCACGTGGATTCATGCGCGTCAGACGAGAACGCAATGTCGCCACATCCTCCGGCGCGACCAAATCTGTTTTTGATAACAATAACTTGTCAGCAAAACCGACCTGACGTTGAGCCTCTTCATTACTATCGAGCTGTTGCATGCCATGACGTGCATCAACCACCGTCACGACTGCGTCTAACATGTAGTAAGTACCAACCTCCTCATCAACAAAGAAGGTCTGCGCAACAGGTCCTGGGTTGGCTAATCCTGTCGTCTCGATAATAACGTGATCAAAATCGATCTTGCCGGCGTTCTTTTGTTCAATGAGTTTAGCGAGCGCAATGATCAAATCACCACGGACCGTACAGCAAATACATCCATTGTTCATTTCAATGATTTGCTCATTGCTGTCTTGAACAAGAATCTCGTTATCAATATTTTCCTGACCAAATTCATTCTCAATCACAGCAATCTTAAAGCCATGGTTTTCTTGCAAAATGCGATTGAGCAACGTCGTTTTGCCAGCGCCTAAGAATCCGGTCAGAATCGTGGTGGGGATCAGTGCCATAAGTGCGTTAATGTTGGGTTAAATTGAAATTAAAAAGAGACGTGTCGCTCAGTGTATTGAGATCTATGCGGCGCACTCTGCGCACCAGCCTTTGATCGTCAATTCGATTTCCTGACTTTGAAAGCCCGGACCGAGTGCCGCCTGGAGTCGGGTTTGCCATTGTTGATACAAAAGTTCTGGATGCCGTTCATCATCGAGACAAAACACCCGCGTGCAGCGAGTACATTTGAAATGCGCATGGGCATGCTGAGCACCAGCAACGCTCCCGCCACTAGTTGACTCGCTCCCCGTACTGTAACGAAAGACGCGGTCGTCCCCTGAAATCTTATGGGCAATGCCCGCATCCGTCAGGCAATCCAGCGCTCGGTAGAGGGTGACACGGTCCATCTCAGGTAAGGCGCTTTGTACCTCCAAATGGGACAAGGCACGCTTACTGTCCAGCAACACCATCAGCACTTGGCTTCTGGCCCCGGTCGCACGGACACCATTGGCCAAAAGCAAAGCTGTTGCTGGGTCGGACGCGGTGGTGCTATGGCGGTGTGGCGTAGATTTCATCGGACAATCATTGGTGAGCAAGCGAATATTATGCACCATTTTGCAATTGAGTTGCAAAAGTAACGAAAATCGTCCGACGACCAATGCATGGACAACCTAGATGTATTCATTCTCAAGAGGTACGGGGTATACCGACAGTCTTTGCCGCGCTTTCCAGCAGAGATGGCCCGTCACTTTTTAGCGCGAGGGTGCGTAGCATCATACACTTTTGCCAGATGTTGAAAATCGAGCGCCGTATAGACCTGTGTCGCGGAAATTGAACTATGCCCCAACATCTCTTGCACCGCACGAAGATCGCCAGACGATTGCAGCACATGCGAGGCAAAGGAATGACGCATCATGTGTGGGTGAACATTCGCAGGGATGCCTAAGGCCTGCGCATGAGCTTTAATACGCAACTGCACTATCCGCGACGAAATGCGTGTGCCTTTTGAGGATAAAAAGAGAGGGGTTGGATCCGTTTTGACGAATTGACCCCGCACGGCAATCCACGCCCGTAATGCCGCAATGGCCGGAGCACCGACAGGAACGATCCGAGGCTTGTTTCCCTTACCAGTCACATGGACCTCTGCCTCACGCAGATCGACCCACCCTTCAGAGCGATAATCTCCGCTCTGCACGTACTCAATATCCAGTCCCGTCAGTTCCGATACCCGTAACCCGCTGGAATACAATAATTCAAACATCGCGCGATTAACGAGCGCCGTCGGTTGATCTCCGCCTTGATAAGATACCAACCGCACCGCATCATCTGCACCCAATGCTTTGGGTAAAGGTTTGCTTTTTTTCGGCGCACGAATGCCGTCAACGGGATTATTTTCTAATCCATGTTGTTCAATGAGCCAATGAAAATATCCGCGCCAACTCGATAGCTTGCGAGCAATGCTACGCGCATTGAGTTCTCGGGCATGTAGCTGAGAGGTAAAACGTCGAATCTGGGCAAAATCGAGTTGAGGTAAGCCTTGTGCTCCCGCGAGTTGCTGCAACTCTTGCAGATCTAGCTCATAACTTCGAACGGTATGCGCCGACAACTGTCGTTGCGTACGCAGATAATGGACGTAGGCAGCGATGCTCTCAGGCGCATTACCCCCATCCTGCGCAGTGTCAGGATGGGAATCAGTCTGTTTCATGATGGGGAATGATCAGCAATGATCGGCGAGGCTTATTGATCAATCAGGCACGCCAGCGCGGCGCTGGTGGTGTCAGCAATCTTGACCAAAAAGTCCGTTGCCATTTCTTTGGTATAGCGAGCAGGATCAGGTGACCCTAATACCAACAAACCAAAAGTCGGCGAGGTAGGCGACAGGCGTAAAGGCAACATCGCAATCGATGCGACGGGTTCTGAAGCATCGATCCAACGTGCCGCTTCAAAATCTTGATTGGCACCACAAAATGGCGCTTTCAGACCTTTTGCAAACAACATGGCGTCTTCATTGACGGCTTCAGCGAACCAGGTATGAGAAAACTCTGGCGCGACGTCCCACAAACGTAAGGTTGCGTGAGGCAGATCGAACGTATCCTGCAAACCTTGCGTCAGAATAAATGGCAAATCGACGTCATTGCGTGCCAACAATAAAGTGCGGGTCCAAATCTGAAATTTATTGGTGATATCCAGATTTTCATCTGCAATACGCATCAAGTCAGCCAGTTTTAATTCGAGGGCACGGTATTTTTCCCGTACCACTTCCATTTGCCTCTCTTGCAAAGAGATAGCGCGGCCCATCACAGGGCTGGTGAGCTTAATGGAACTCAGCAGTTCGGCATGTTCTTCAAAGAAATGCGGATGCTGTATCAGGTAGGTTGCGATGTCAGTTGAATTCATTACGTTGTTCAGAGATTAATTTCGCCTTCGAAAACCGTCACAGCGGGCCCACTCAGCATGACGGGAGTTCCTTCTCCATGCCACGCAATAGAGAGCTCACCACCGCGCATAGTCACACGAACCGGGCTATCGAGCAAGCCACGGCGTATTCCTGCGACAACGGCAGCGCAAGCACCCGTGCCACAGGCGAGCGTTTCACCTGCACCGCGTTCAAAGACGCGTAAATCAATATGTTGACGGTTGTTGACCTGCATAAATCCGGCATTCACTCGACGCGGAAAACGGACGTGATGCTCAATAATAGGGCCTTCAATATCCACTGGATAATGCGCGACGTCCGTCACGACTTGGACCGCATGGGGGTTGCCCATGGACACAACAGAAAACAAACAATGTTTCCCTTGAATATCAATAGACCATAACTGATCCGCTGCTTGTGCCACAGCGTCGAGACCCGTGGCATCGAAAGGGACCTTGACAGGATCCAGTATCGGAGCGCCCATATCAACGGTGATTCGGCCATCCGCTTCCATCCGTGGCTCGATGATGCCGCTCATGGTTTCTACGCGAATACGGGATTTGTCAGTCAGTTTCTTGTCGATCACAAAACGGACAAACGCTCTTGATCCGTTACCGCATTGTTCCACTTCGCCACCATCGGCGTTATAAATGCGATAACGGAAATCAACATCCGCTTGTTGCGGGCGTTCAACAACCAGAATCTGGTCGGCACCAATACCAAAACGGCGGTCAGCAATGTGCTTCCATTGTTCCGTTGTGAATTGGATATCTTGATTGATAGCATCGATCACGACAAAATCATTGCCGGCGCCATGCATTTTGGTGAATTTGAGTTTCATCCAGATATTATATCGCGGGAAACCCTTCCTGCTGCAGCGATCATTCAGGTTTTATAGATACCGCACCCCAGAACCAGATTATCGTTGACGATCTCAATGTACGAGGTTTTGTGTTCTATCTTCCCAGAAGTCGGATTGGTAATGTCGTAATCAACCCATCCACCATTATCTCCGACACTAAACGCATCAGAAACCAACTTTCTTCCATCAAGCCCTGGGACCCGGAATAAATTCACCTGAAGCTTAGATGAGTTACCACCAAAGGCGAGGTATTGCCCTTCCCGATTGAACGCAAAGACGTACATATCCTTTTCAGCGAAGAGATGTTGCGGATCAGAGGTGATCAACGCTAAGGCTCTTTGCCCCTGCTGCTCGTAGAGCGCAACAGCACGCTTCACCATGGCATGCGCCTCGTTTGCTGTCCCCTGCCGTAGCTTAAAGGTAGCAACCGAAGTAGCCAGTACTGCAGCACGTTCTTCAAGATTAATCGCGACAAACTTGGCCTGCTCCGCCATTTGACCATTGCTTTGGGTGATCTGATCCAGATTACGTAAAGCTTCAGATATCTGGTTGAGTCCGTTACTTTGCTCGACCGAAGCGGAAGAGATCTGGTTAATACTTCCCGCCAGCTCACGGATACCTTTGACGATATCGCTTAGAGTCTGATTGACGTCGTTAATTTGTTGAACGCCATCTTTGACTTGATGGACGGACTCGTCGATCAAAATGCGAATTTCTTTGGCAGAGGAGGCACTGCGTTGCGCCAGATTACGGACTTCGGCAGCGACCACTGCGAAGCCACGGCCTTGCTCACCCGCCCTTGCCGCTTCCACCGCTGCGTTCAACGCCAGAATATTTGTCTGGAAGGCAATACTGTCAATCATACTGACGATATCCTGAACCCTGACCGCACTGCTCTCGATTTGCTGCATCGATTTCACCGCTTGCAGCATAGTCGCTCCGCCCGATTCCGCAATCAGGCTGACGGTCGATGCCATGCGATCAACCTGACTCGCATTGTCGGCGTTCTTTTTGACGGTATCTGCCAAATCTTCAATACTTGCTGAGGTCTGTTCCAGACTCGAAGCCTGCTGCTCGGTGCGCGCTGACAAATCGCTGATATTGGCCGATAACCCCTGCCCCACCTGCGACACCATATGTGAGTTGCTACGGACATTGGCCACCAAAGCGGACAATGTCAGGTTCATCTCTTCCAGTGTTCTGCCGGTGACGGCAAGTTCATCCAAACCCTCAATGTGGATCTGGCGGGTAAGATCTCCGCTCGATACCGTCTGTGCAGATTCCCGCAAGGAATGAACGGTTGCCATTAGATTGCGATAGAACGCCATCAGAAAAGCAAACATCAATAGTGCGCACGCCAGCGTGCCAAAGAAAATCAGGCGTCTAGTCAGTTGAAATTGATCGACCCGGTCTGATAACAACGTATGGAGGCGCGTCGTCAATACGAGTTGCAAGTCCAGTGCTTTGTTAATGGCATTGGTTCCTTGGGCAAAATACTCAACAGCATCTCCACTAACTTCTTCACTCAGGAGGTTCTTTTGCGCAGATGCAGCAAATTCTTTACTGGCATTGATGGCTTGGGCATATTCTGGCGGAATGGTCTCGTTTGCTCGCTGAAGCGGACCTTGCGCATCATTCATCGCATCCTGTCCTGTGCGGAGCGCATCCAACCTTGCAGCAACCAAGGCTTTATCGGTCAAGGTCATTGTTTTCGATTTGATATAACCCGCCCCCATGCCCCGTAGCAAGGCAATTTGCTCTACCCACAGTGGCAATTTTTGAATGGAAGCATCAATCAGGAAATAGGTATTTGCCTCAGGATCGAGCAGTAGACCGCTTTGCTCAGCGATCAGCGAAGCGAGTTGTTGGAGATGCTTAATCAGCAGCGTGTGCTGACGCATGTTTTCGGCGGGCACCGTTGCAATTTTTCCGGCGGCAAGTTGTGTTAATTCTGCCTCTAGTGGCTCCCAAGTCGCAGCAAGCTGCCACTCTGGTTTTGCTTTGACGTCCTGCGACACGAGACTGATCTCGTTTTTCAACGCAGCGCGGGTCTTTTCGAGCTCCGCATCGACATTCTGTCCAGCAAGTTTCAGATTGGTCTGGCCTCGATGCTTCTGTGTTTGAATGATGAGGTCCATCTGATGTCGGCTCAATGCCATGCCAGCTACTTCTGCCTCAGCCACCTCAAGGTCTGCCGCCGCCCGCTTCAGCAGGTAAGTACTCATACCTAGAATGGGAAGCAAAGCGATCGCAAAAACAACCAAGAGTTTTGTTCTTAGGCGCAGATAGCCGAGCATCTCAATGGCGGGACGAAGCATGTTACTGACAAAAGAAGACATGAAGACTCCCTGACATAACGAATATGATCAACACATTGTTACACGAACATGTTCCAAACAATAAAGATGCAATAAGTAAAAAATGTTAAACGGTTGCGTTTAAACAACCGCATTCTCAAAAAGACCTTTCTAGACTTTCTATCAACCAAAAATCTGCTTGCTTCGGGACAATGACACAGCGGCAATAATACCAGTACACTTTGGCAAAGTGTCAGTCATACTGTACTGGTCTATTTGTGATGTACTGTCCATGGGGACGAGCAATACAGCATGGTAATGTGCGACCATAAATTAAAGTATATGATGCACCCACAAGGTGATTCTGTTTTGTTGTGACAACCCATCACGACATGAAAATAAAGAGCACGGAGACCCCATGAACGCACCCCTCACACCCGAGCAGCAGGCGCTGATCGACAATACCATTACCCTCGACGATAAATACACGCTGGAGCGCGGACGCGCCTTCATGACGGGCACACAGGCATTAATCCGCCTGATGATGTTACAGCGCCAAGCGGATGAAAAAGCAGGCTTAAATACAGCTGGCTTCATCAGTGGTTATCGCGGCTCACCCCTTGGTAACGTTGATCTCACTGCCGCCAAAGCGAAGAAGCACTTATCGAAATACCACGTCAAATTCCACCCTGGCGTGAATGAAGATCTCGCAGCGACCTCGGTATGGGGCACGCAGCAGGTCAACATGTTCCCGGGTGCAAAATACGATGGTGTTTTTGCGATGTGGTACGGCAAAGGTCCGGGTGTTGATCGTTGCGGTGACGTGTTCAAACATGCTAACTTGGCAGGCACTTCCAAGCACGGCGGTGTACTGGTCGTTGCAGGTGACGACCATGCAGCAAAGTCTTCCACGGCCGCCCATCAAAGTGAACACATTTTAAAAGCCTGCGGTATTCCAGTCTTGTACCCATCGACTGTGCAGGAGTATCTGGATTACGGTCTGCATGGTATCGCCTTGTCGCGTTATACCGGTTTATGGGTTTCCATGAAATGCGTGACCGATATCGTTGAATCGGGTGCGGTGGTGGATATTGATCCAGACCGTGTCAAACCGATTATTCCGACAGAATTTGTTCTGCCTGCCGATGGCGTCAACATCCGTACGCCAGATCCAGTCTTGGCACAAGAAACACGGATGAACAACTACAAATGGTACGCCGCGCTGGCCTATGCACGTGCCAACAAACTCAATCAAATCATCTGGGATAGTCCAGATGCGAAGATCGGTATTATCACTGCCGGTAAATCCTATCTCGATACCCGTCAGGCATTGGCCGATTTGGGCATCGATGAACAGGTCGCAAAAGAAATCGGCATCCGCCTTTACAAAATCGGGATGACCTGGCCGTTAGAATCAGAAGGTGTTCGCGATTTTGCGACCGGTCTTGAAGAAATTCTGGTCGTCGAAGAAAAACGTCAAATCCTCGAATACGCGCTCAAAGAAGAACTGTATAACTGGGAAGACAGCGTTCGTCCACGCGTGGTTGGTAAGTTCGATGACTCTGGCGAATGGAGTAATCTGCACGGCTCAGGCCACGGTGAATGGTTATTGCCGGCGACTTATGAATTAAGCCCCGCACAAATCGCCCGCGCTATTGCGTCACGCATTACCCGTTATTTTGCGGGTCATCCGGTAGAGCAACGTGTACAGCAACGCGTTGCCTATCTCGAAGCGAAAGAGCAAATGCTCAACACGGTTGGCAAACCTGACGCTAACAAAGACCGCGTTCCTCATTTCTGTTCAGGTTGCCCCCATAACACATCCACCAAAGTACCAGAAGGAAGCCGCGCGCTGGCCGGTATTGGTTGTCACTACATGGTGACATGGATGGACCGTGAGACCTCCACCTTCACGCACATGGGTGGAGAAGGTGTGACGTGGGTTGGCGCAGCGCCATTCACCAACGAAAAACACGTGTTCTGTAACCTCGGTGACGGCACATATTACCACTCTGGATTATTGGCGATACGCGCTGCCATTTCAGGCGATGTCAACATCACCTACAAGATTCTGTTTAACGACGCCGTCGCCATGACAGGAGGTCAAGAGTTTGATGGTCCACTCGACCCAGGCATGATTTCACGTCAGATTGCGGCCGAGGGCGTGCATCCGATTATTGTTGTGACGGACGAACCAGAAAAATACCCAGCAGGCTATCCATGGGCACCTGGCGTGACCGTACGTCATCGTTCCGAGCTCGATGCGGTTCAACGCGAATTGCGTGAATGCAAAGGCGTGTCCGCGATGATTTACGACCAAACTTGTGCTTCAGAAAAACGTCGCCGTCGGAAAAAAATCGACAAAAATGGTGTTCCTGCCTTCCCTGACCCTGCGAAACGCGCAGTGATCAATGAAGCAGTGTGCGAAGGGTGTGGCGATTGCTCTGTGCAGTCGAACTGCCTTTCCGTTGAACCATTAGAAACCGAATTAGGCCGTAAGCGTCAGATTAACCAATCGTCGTGCAACAAGGATTTTTCTTGCGTCACGGGCTTTTGCCCTAGCTTTGTTACTGTTGAAGGCGGCAAACTTAAGAAACCAGCAAAAACAAAGATCGAACCAGGTAACGCACTCGACGTGACAACGCTGCCTTATCCAGCGTTACCAAAAACCGAAGTACCTTTCGGTGTTTTGGTGACAGGTGTCGGCGGCACCGGCGTCATTACCATCGGTCAGATCATGGCGATGGCAGCTCACTTGCAAGGCAAAGCTTGCTCCGTGCTAGACATGACTGGTCTGGCGCAAAAAGGCGGCGCGGTCATGTCGCACGTGCGTCTGGCCGATAAAGCAGAAGATATCCAATCAACACGGGTTGGCACGGGTATGGCCGATTTGGTCATTGGTTGCGATCTGATCGTCACTGCCGGTAAAGATGCCTTATCACGCATGGGTGAAGGCCGTACCTTTGCGGCGATTAACGCCAATGGCACACCAACGTCAACGTTTATCAAAAATCCGAACTGGCAGTTCCCTGGCGAATCCGCAGAACACGATATCCGGAAAGCATGTGGTGCAGACCGTGTGGATATGATTGATGCTGCATCAATAGCGACAGCGCTCATGGGTGACAACATTGCCACCAATATGTTCATCTTGGGCTATGCATGGCAAAAAGGCTGGGTGCCGCTCGAGCTGGCAGCGTTGACACGTGCGATTGAACTTAATGCGGTATCGATTGATTTCAACAAACAAGCCTTTAACTGGGGTCGTCTGGCAGCGCATGATCTGGTCGCCGTCAAACGTCTGATCACGCCCGCCCAAATCGTCGAATTAAAACGCGCGCCTAATTTGGAAGATACGATCAATCACCGCATCGCCTTCCTGACCGACTACCAAAACGTCTCGTACGCACAGCAGTATGCGGATTTTGTGGCACAAGTCAAAGCGGCAGAAACCGCCGTCGCTGATGGAAAACCATTACGTCTGACAGAAGCCGTCGCGAAATATCTGTTCAAATTAATGGCGTATAAAGACGAATACGAAGTCGCACGCCTCTACACAAACGGTAAGTTCCAAAAGAAAATTGCCGACATGTTTGAAGGTGACTACGCAATTAACTTCCATCTGGCACCACCATTGTTTGCGAAACGCGACCAACAAGGTCACTTGATCAAACAACAGTTTGGCCCTTGGATGATGAAAGCGTTCGGCATATTGGCGAGCATGAAATCCTTACGTGGCACAGCGTTGGACATCTTTGGTTATACCGAAGAGCGCCGCATGGAACGCGCATTACCCGTCGAGTATAAGCAAACCATCAGCAAATTACTGCCGCTGTTGAATGCCGATAATCTTGCAAAAGCGGTTGCTATCGCAAGTATTCCTGAAGACATCCGTGGTTACGGTCATGTGAAAGAACGTCATCTGGTTGCTGCGAAAAACAAAGAGGCAACACTGATCGCTGAATTCAATACGGCGAAGGCACCACAAAAAGTCGCGTAATGACGTCGTGCGTTACACCAAAATGACCAGCGTAGGCTGGTCATTTTTTTTGTCTTTTCTGATAGTGCTACTCAACAACGAATGCTGGCATTGAGATGTTCCGTGCAAAAAATGCGGCAATGATCAATAACATGACAGCACATGCCGTGAAAAACACCGGCAAAAGCAAGATAGACTTTCCTGAGAAAACCACCGCGCTCACACCAAGCGTCAAGTTGGCCAGAATTACACCACCATCGGCTGAACAGGCTGTAACCGCCGTCATGCTTCCCCTGACATGATCTTCGCTTTGACAAACCACATAAGCAGCAATCGCTGGATAGATAAAGCCCAATGCACTTCCGCTCAGGAAGGCACCGATCAACACAAATGGACTCGATAACATCACATACGTACATGCACAGCCAACGAATGCGCACAGGGCAGCAATGAGAAACGCACAAGTCGGAAACGAATGACCCGCAGGCATATGGTCTTTTAATAAGAGCCGCGGCAACAGCATAGCAATCGCGTAAATCAATAAGTATCGTGAGGCATAACTCTGATTCGCCGATGCTAACAAGCCTGGTAAGAAGGAAACGGTGACACCGCTGATGGTATAAAGAAAGCCCAAACTCACTAAGGCCAAACAAAGCTGTGGGCGACATACGGTCATTAGAAGTGCGCGTAACGAGAAATGCGTATTGCTACGTTGCCCTCCCACCTCGGGTGAAGTGTATTCAAGAAACAGCGCAAGTGCCAGTCCCATCAAAGACAGCATCGTCGCTAACCAGACAACCGGTTTTACGCCCGTATAGTGAATGATTTCTAAAGAAAGAGAAGGCGCTAAACAGGTCGGAAGCATACTAAAAAAAGTATAGAGGGCGAGATGTTGACCTTTCTGTTGATGAGATTCAGCAGAGGCGATCGTGTGGTACATGAGTACGGTCGACAAAATGCCGAGCGAAACGCCAATCAAGACGCGGCCCAACATCACCAGTTGAACAAAGGGTGAGCTCAGGATTGCAAAAAATATGACATAGGCGGCAGTGATGATAGTCATCACATACCGCCCACCCACTTTATCCATGTAAACACCAGAAGCCAGTCGGCACACCATCGTCAAGCAACTCGCTACCCCCACCACAATACCAGCGATGCCATTTGATATCTTCAATGCGCCTAACAAAAAGGGATAGCTATAAAACACCAACGCATTAGCGAAGGAAATAACAAACGTGATGGCAGAGATAGCGAAGCGTCGATGGTTCATAGTCAGGCATTCAATGGATGCTGACTGACTCTGACTCCGGCTCGACCTCGACCATAATCGCTGTCGATGCAGAATGTACGTACACCAATGCCTGTTCTGCGATCGGTCCCGTCGCAACAACTTGTGCCACATACCCCATCATATCGGTCGTTGGTTTGGCATAATCGCCAACACCAATACCTGGATATACCGCGTGAACATGCGGATACTTGCTACAGGTCTGCATCCCCTTGATTTCTTTAATGACGCCCGCCTTCGGAGCATAAACGACATATCCTGCAGTCGCTTGCTTGGTCACCAGTGATGTTGGAAATGTTGATTCATCAAACAAGGCATTGACAAGAATATCGTACACATTCACACCGAAACTCAATGACATCAATTTGCCAAGTTGAAGACCGCCAAGACGAGGATTAATCTCAATCATGTAAGGCGTCTCATCCGCAAGCACAAACTCCGTGTGGCAAAAACCAAACCGGTAATCGAGTTTTTCTAAAACAAACTTCGTTGCGTCTTCAAGCCTCTTTCTAACGACCTCAGGATAATGGCAAGGAAAGGCATAGCCCAGTTCAACAAAATAAGGCTGTTGGCTCATCAAACGGTTTGTCACACCGAGAATGTGATGCTGTCCATCACAAGAGAATGATTCAACAGATACGAGAGGTCCGACTTTGAATTCCTCAATCAGAAAACCACCCGTGTTTTCTCCCGTAAAAAGAGACTCCGCTAACGGAAGATCATGTTCGTCCGTGACGATCACAACATCTTTACTCCCGGAACCACCAATAGGTTTCACAATAAACGGATAAGGCATCAATTGAATCAGCGCATGAAATTCATCCAGCGTTGTCGCAGGTAAATAATTAGGAGAAGCGAGTCCACTATTTTGAAATAGCTCCCGCGCTAGATATTTGTTGCGTGCAATATGTACTGCTTTCGCTGATGTAAATGGCATACCCAGCTCTTCTGAAACACGAGCGACGGCTTCAATGAACGCGTCACGTTGCGTGTACAACACAAATTTCTCATCCAAATTGAGTAACTTGATCACTTCTGCTTTCACCGAAGTGAGGCGCCAATCGACAGGGATGATGGTCATCACGCGCTTTAAGTCGACTGGGATGTTTCTTCTCGCCCATTCCATTTCCGATGTCAGAAAAATGACATGAATATCCTGAGCAATGGCGGCTCTCATGATCTCGAGCCCAGATCCTGTATGAAGTGTTTCGACTAAGATAAGATTTTTTTTCATGAGGCCAACGTAAGTTGAGGTTTGTAATAGGTCTCGCTGACATGACGAAGATCAGTGATCGTGTACGGCATCACACCGAGATCACGCAATAAATTCGGCTTGTCATTGTTAATAATCGTGGGAGAGCTCTGTTCACATACCAGACCATCCAAGAGCTTGGTCAATGAATCAAGGCTGGTATCCGTCGATATGTCGTTCGCGTTAAGCCAGGCATCGTTAAACAGCGTCTGCAGGTAACGCTCGCCGCTGTCGCCCAGAATCGCGACCAATGGCTGGGTATTTTTTAATTGTCGTGATAACGCCAGCGCCGCGAGTAACACCGCGCCAGAAGAGACGCCGACCAAGATGCCTTCGTTTCTGCACAGGACACGTGCCGCAGCAAATGCCATCTCGTCTTTGATGCGGTAGATGAAGTCAATTTTATTGACATCGGCAATATTGGTCGGCGTCCAACTGAGACCGACACCCGGAATTTTATAAGCGTGAGCAGTGCCACCAAATATCGTTGAGCCATACGCATCAACGGCAGCCAGGACATATTTACGTGACTGTTCTGAAAAAAATTCCGCTAAACCGCCGATCTGACCTCCTGTGCTGACTGCTGCAACCGCACCGGCGATATCGCCATCGGTCTGATCGAATAACTCTTGTGCAGTAGATTGTTTATGGGCAAAGCAGCTCAATACGTTAAAGCATTGATCAGGGCGATACGCGCCGGGGATACGCATTGCTAATTCATTGGCTAACTGAATCCGTGTCTTATGATACGAACCTGAGTCATCTTTTTGATCGACGACGATGACTTCAGCGCCGTAAGCCTTCATGAGCGCAATATTCGTTTCCGTCGTTTTGGGATCGACGAGGATGATGACGCGGTAACCTTTGGCCGCACCAATCATGGCAAGACTTATGCCAAAATTTCCTGAAGACGATTCGATAATCGTTCCTCCAGGTGACAACAGTCCATGGCGTTCTGCATAATCAATGATGTATACCGCTGGCCTGTCTTTGATGCTACCGCCAGGATTGGTCTTCTCAAGTTTGACGACAACATTCGTTCCGCAGAGGCGATTAATTTTATCGATAGAGATAATCGGAGAATCTCCAAGACATGCCAGAATATTTTTTTGGTTTGGTCTCATACTGTTATCTTTTTTATGATCTGGTTAGCCATGAACTAGCGCAACAAGGAGAGACTGATATTGGTCTGACGTAACGTCTTAGGGAAGGTGTGATGGGTCGATTTAGGTGGGAACATTTGTTTTGTTTTTGCCGCATCAAGAACGATCTGCTTGTCCAGATCGTCATCCGTTCCCCATTTGCGCAACTCAACACTGGTGCTGTGATAATCAATCAAGTAAGCAGGAACGCGCCGAAGATGGAGACGTTTGGCGATCTCAAAACGGTGATGACCATCCAAAATAACAAGTCCCTCACGACTCACAACAAGAGGGTTGGTCCATTTATTTTCACGCAAGAGCTTTTGGTGTAATTCATCGGCTGCCTCTTGATCAACGTTTTCATGAGGCATGAGTTTTTCGACAGCGATCAATTCAAAGACTTCATTCATATTCCCTCCTTCTTTTGACAACAAAATTAAACGGGCATACATCATCTATTTGAGACCATCACGAACAAGTCGTGCTGAAGCTAAAATCATTGTATGTACGGTGAAATAATGAAATCAAACGGAGTTACACAACTGAAATTTGGTTTCCACTGGTTACAAATGGACACCGATCTACGGCCATGGTGTTTAATTGCAGAAATTAAAAAATCAGTTTTTTCGCGTAAATAGCTGGCTTTGTTCGGTGAATTTTGGTTTTATTAAATCTTATTTGTGATGTCGCAGTGCACACCATAAATGCCTCATCCATAGCGAAGCTCTGAATTACAATGCTCGCCACACAAACGGGAGTTCATTTTGTCTATCATTAAACAAAAACTATCAGGCATACCAGAGGGATCGGCAGCCTTATTTTTCATCCAAATTTTCGCCACGCTGGGGTTTGCGATTCTGTATTCGACCTTGGTTTTATATGCCACCAAAAAGCTGCACTTCAGCGTCAAAGAGGCGACCGCGATTATGGGGGTGTTTGGGGCCTTCAATTATGGTCTGCATCTCTTCGGTGGCTACCTCGGCGGTCGCTTTATTAGCAATCGCAATTTGTTTGTTGGCGGTATGGTGTTACAAGTACTCGGCTGCGCCTGCATTTCAGGTGGGACGGTGATGCAGTTGTACTGGGGTCTTGCGCTCTTCTTAACGGGTAGTGGCCTTAATGTGACCTGCATCAATATGATGCTGACGCAACGTTTTACACCAGAAGATAACCGCCGTGAAGGTGCCTTCTTATGGAACTATGCAGGGATGAATTTGGGGTTTTTTATCGGTTTTAGTGCTGCGGGTTATTACCAACTGCAGGAAGACTATCCAAGCCTGTTTATTTTCGCCACGATCGGTAACTTTATCTCTATTGTTCTTGCCGCGGTGTACTGGAAAACGCTGAAAGACCGCAATACCCCGTTGTCGTTATCGACGCCTACTGAATTCAAGAAAAAAATGCTGGTGGGCTTGGCCGTCTTATTTGGTTTGGTGCCCGTCGTGTTTTACATGTTGCATCAAGCGGAATCGACAGCGCAGATTATTCTTGCCATTGGCGGCCTCGTTGCGCTCACGCTCATTTATCTGACCGTTACCCATGCAGACCTGCGTGAGCGTCGCAATATGTCGGCCTATCTGGTGTTCACGGCAGGTAATGTGGTGTTCTGGACCTTGTACCAGATGGCGCCGACGGGTTTGCAGTTGTTCACTGTCAGCAATGTTGACCGCATCGTCATGGGTGTAGAAATCGCACCGCAATGGATTCAAAACATCAATACGTTTGTGATTGTGTTTGGTGGCCCGTTGATGGCGATGTGGTTTAACCAACTCCGTGCAAAGGGCTGGAATATCGATGTGTCGGTACAATTTGCGACCGCCTTGGTATTGATTGGCATTGGCTTCTTGGTATTGCCACTCGGCATCATGCTGGCACCTGAGAACGGGATGGTTACGTTTAAATGGATTTTTATTAGCTATGTTTTCCAGAGTATCGGTGAATTGCTCATTTCCCCTGTTGGCTACGCAATGATCGGTCGTCTTGCACCCGCCAAATATCAAGGGGTGATGATGGGTACGTGGATGCTGGCCACTGGTATTGCGTCCATTTTATCGAGTGATTTTTCAGGGATGGTCCCTGAGGCGTCAGATGGACTACCGATCGTCACGAACCCCACCTATAGCCATGTTTTTGGCATGCTAGGATGGGGCAGTGTCGCGGTGGGTATTGTCCTCTACGCCCTGATGCCATTGATGCGCCGCCTGATCACGAGTGGACCGGCGAATGACCAACAGGCTGAAGTCCTATGAAACATTCCACGTACATCGCGATTGCCGCAATTAACATGTTCATCGCTGTTGGGGCAGGTGCATTTGGTGCGCACGGTTTGAAAGCAGTACTTAGCGCGGAGATGCTTGCCGTCTGGCAAACCGCCGTACATTACCACATGGTCCATGCGCTGGGATTGTTGGGGGTTGGCGTGCTGATGACTCAGTGGAACGATGCCCAGTTACTGCATCGCGCAGCGCTCTTCATGCTCACGGGGATCGTAATTTTTTGCGGCAGCTTGTACGCCCTCGCTCTCACTGGTATCACATGGCTGGGGGCTATCACCCCCTTAGGCGGCGTCGCGTTTTTGCTCGCGTGGGCAACACTGGCGTGGTGTGCTTACCGACGCCAGTCGCTACCGACTTAATGTAGATTTTCAGTTGGTTTAGTTAAACGCACAGCAACGTTGTTATGTGGCGAGTGTTCATCACTCGCCATTTTTTTGCACGGCACGTTGGTAAGCAGGACGCGCCTCAACCATCTCCACAAAACGAGTCAGATTCGGGAATGCCGTACGTCCTGCAGCGCGAACCGCCATCTGTACTGCAAAAGACAACTGCACATCCGCCGCGGTTAAGGTATCGCCGACAAAATAATCACGCCCTTCCAGCGACGCATTGAGATAGCCAAAATGGTTGGCGAGCTCACTGTTAATGCGTGGATGTAAAGGTGCTCCTGCTTCACCCAAACGGCCGACATACAGCTTCAACAATAAAGGCAGCATGGCTGAACCTTCAGCGTAATGCATGAATTGCAGATAACGGTAATAGTCGGCAGTGCCCTTCGCTGGTACAAACTTTCCGTGACCGTATTGCTCCACCAGATATTCCAAAATCGCACCCGATTCGATCAATACCAGTTCGTTGTCCTTGAGCACTGGCGCTTTACCTAGCGGATGAATCGCTTTGAGCTCTGGCGGTGCTAAACGCGTCGTGGCGTCGCGGTCATAGCTGATGACGGTATAGTCGACGGCAAGCTCTTCAAGCATCCAAGTAATGCGGCGGGAACGGGATTCTTTCAGATGGTGGATTTCGATCATGGCGGCCTCAATGAATAGGTGGTTAAAGAGATAATCCTTCATTATGCCGAGGTTTCAGAAAGCCCGCTGAACGAACGCAACGGACAAACTAAACGAACCGACCTTCGCTTATTGAATATCAAAAATTAATATCAAAAAAAGCACCCATTCCCTCTCGCGAGCATCCTCCAATACGCACATTGCTCTAGGAAACCAGATCTCGGTAGCAGGTGTCGCATGGAAACAGCAATGTCATGTTCATGTAAGGTCTGAGGAGAATGATCATAGGTTAAGGCTACAAGTGGTGCCCTCGTCCAGCAATCAAGTCAGTTGGTCGTTGGCAGAGGTGCTTGTGGTGGATGGAGACTCCTTACAAAAAAAGAATTCATGCTGCACCGCACGATCACGACTTCATCGGTCGATGGATGCGCTCTTCATGGATTCGCGATAAACAGAAAGCGTGGTGCGAGATGTCATTTCAGACGGAATATCAGCAAAAATTGTGCTCTGCGGAAGAGGCACTGTCGTTTATTAAAGACGGGGACAGTATTATCGTGCCGACAGGGGTGGGAGAACCGCCTGCTTTGTTGACGGCGTTGTCTGAACATCGTCGGCGATTTCATGATGTCAAAATCTCACAGATTCTGGCGGTCAAAAAATACGGCTACTTTGATCCAGAGACAAGCGCACACGTCCGACATGAAGCCTTCTTCTTTGGTGCTGCATCCCGTGCGGGTGGTCAAGCGGGTCTCATCGATTTTATTCCAAGCTATTTTTCAGAAATGCCGATGCTCATTGAACGTGGCTACATTCGCTCTGATGTGGTGTTATCGATCGCATCGCCCATGGATGAAGAAGGCTATTTCTCATTGAGTTTAGCGGCTGATTACACAATGGCCGCCATTGCAAAAGCCCGTGCCATCGTGCTGGAAGTCAATCCCAATGTCCCTTATGCGTTTGGTGATTGCCGAATCCATATTTCACAGGTCGCAGCCATCACAGAGAGCAGCGATGCAGTGACCGAAGTCGGCTTGCCAAAAATCGGACCTGTGCAGCAAGCGATTGGTAAGTACGTCGCAGATATGATTGACGACGGTTCGACATTGCAAATTGGCTACGGCGGTATTCCTGATGCTGTCGTCATGCAATTAACCAGCAAACATGATCTTGGTATTCATACAGAAATGATTGGTGACGGCATTTTGACCTTGGTTGAAAGCGGCGCCGTCAACAACAAACGAAAGAATTATTTACCCGGCAAAATGGTAGCAACCTTTGCCCTGGGTTCCAATAAGCTGTATCAATTTTTGCATCGCAACCCGATGATGGAAATGCATCCGGTCGACTTTACGAACGACCCTTACCTCGCCGCAAAGAACGATAAACTCGTTGCCATTAACGCGACACTGCAAATCGATTTATTAGGCCAGTGTGGCTCAGAAAGTCTGGCCCATATTCCGTATTCTGGTACAGGCGGTCAGGTTGATTTTGTACGTGCGGCGAATCGCTCAAAAGATGGCAAAGCCTTTATCGTTTTACCATCCACGGCAAAAGACGATTCCATCACCCGTATCGTCCCGACACTGAGCCCAGGAACACACGTCACTACGGGTAAAAACGACATTAACTTTGTGGTCACAGAATTTGGTGTCGCACAATTACGGGGCAAATCAGCCAAGCAGCGTGCAAAAGAGATGATCTCGATTACGCATCCAGATTTCAGAGCAGAATTAACGGAACAAGCAAAGCGCCTTAATCTCATGTAACTCGTGGTTAGACTCACCGCCACGCATCATGCCCTCCATGAAAATCCGAAGCGCCCCTGCTTCGGGTTTTCTATTTTCTGCAAAAGCGGTTGTCGACCATGGTATGATCAAATCGCGTATTTCGCATTCACCGACACATCCACTATGCTCAAACACATTGCCCTCGTCTGCACCCTCCTCCTTCCCTTGAGCTGTCTGGCCCAGTCGGCTGTGTTTAAGTGCGAAGAAAATGGCCATACAGCATGGTCAGAGTACCCCTGCAAATCCAAAGGAAAAGCAGTGCGGGTAAAGCGTCTCGGAAATGGAAAATCTAAACCGATACAAAACAGTGACGTCTCAAAGCCAACGGAAAAATCGCCCAGCAAATAAGCGATGAAGTTAAAAAAAATGGCGCAGTAAGCGCCATTTTTTACTTGATCAGCAATGCTGTTTAACGTCGAATGTACGTTGGATTCACGCTCGCGTTTGCGTTTTTACTCCTTCTCTTTCGATCGCTCATCTTTTTCACGCCGTGGGCTACGTTGCTCGGCTTTCTGCTCAGACCGTTGTTCAGTACGCTGCTCCACCCGCTGCTCTACGCGCGGGGTCGGCACTGCTTTACGCTCCATCTCTTCTCGCATACGGCTGTCGTTTGGCTGGTTGGTTTGTACTGGCCGTACTTCCTGATAAGTTGGCGACGGATTACCCGAACGCTGCACTGGCATGACTTGTGTCGGCTCACTGCGCTGGGAAGGCTGTCCCATTGCTGGCGGCTCTATCACTCGACGTTGCACCTGCGGATTGTAGTCTGGTTGCGATGGCGTCTGCTGATGCTGCTGTACGGGAATATTCGTCATCGGCGGCGCAGACTGCGGTTGCTGAGCTTGCTGAGGTTGCTGATGCTGCGGCGCTTGCCCATAGGATGATTGGGTGGCCGGCGCTGGGACGGCTTGGTTATTCATCCGTACTGGCTGCGGTGCTGGCAAGTTGATCGGCGCACGACCTGGCGTGTAAGCGGGAATAGGACGGTTGGATACGGGTTCAGGTGCCATTGCTCTGACGACTGGAGGCAGTTGCGCAGCGAGATGGGCTTGTACCGGCACCGACTTATTCACTGCCTGACCATTCGCAGTCGATCCTGCAGGCGCAATAATCGTTACGTTATTGGTCACGTTATTAATGACCGTCGTATTATGACTATTATTTTCGATATGAACACGCATCCCAGGATGAACAATCGGTGGTGCACCAGTCACCACTGCAGGCGCTGTACCCACTGGCGCAGGCACAATTAATCCCCGTCCAGAACCCGGCGGCGCAGGAACGAAAACACCATCCGGTCCAATCGGACGAGGCCCAGGAATGACACCAACATTCACATGCGCAAATGTCAGATGTATCTGCAGCGATGGTTGAACAAATTGGACACCCGGCGCAGCCCAGAAGCCGTTAACGAACACGACGGCACCGCCTCTGTTTTCGTAATACGGATGAACCCAGCAGTAACCAACTTGTGGCGGGGCCGACCAGCGACCATGCGCCCAGATCCAGTTACCTTCCCAGACCCAGTACCCGCCCGTCCATACTGCCGCCGGATACGGCTGTGGCGGTGGCACCTCCACCAACATCGGCGGTGGCGCCCATTGAACAAGTATCGGCTCTGGCTGCACTAATGGCGGTTCAACATAAGCACTGACAACTTGGTCTTGCTGCTGAGCGTTGTAGTCTGAATAATTTCCTTGATTGGAAGGCGCGGGTTGATACACAACACGCGGCGGCGCTTGAACATAAACGCGCTCAGGAGATGCCTGAATCACACAACCACTCAGCCCAGCAACGGCCAACAAAGCACTTTTTTTCATACGTATTCCATGATAGTCGGGAGCGATATCATCGCCGAGTGCCAGCGAAAGTCAAGACTGGCGCTTAAAAATGTTTTTGATAGTTCCATAACGGCAGCACCGTAAGAAAGGATGACCTATCCCCACGCTGGCTTGTAACGCAATGTAATCTTAAAATCGGTTTCGAGGTCGTTACGGGACGCAAAATCTACGGTCATTCGACATTTCGCACTCTATAATCACGGCTTCGATCTGTTGAATTTAATTTCATGTCTATTGCAGCTGTACTACTTCGTCTTAAAAAGCACTTTTTCATCACTTTCGCTCTCCTGCTGGCTACCTTGTGCGTTTTCAGTCTCATTTATCTGGCGCTGACTTGGGCTGCGGATAAATCGGTCGACGACTTACGCCAAAAATGGGCCCCGCCACCGTCGCAATTCATTGATGTCAGCGGACTGATGGTGCATGTGCGAGACGAAGGATGGCACGAAGATCCTGAACCTGTGATATTGATTCATGGTGCATCGTCCAGTCTGCATACCTGGGAAGTTTGGGCCAAAGAACTCAAAAAGCAGCACCGTGTCATTACCATGGATTTGCCTGGGTTCGGCCTAACTGGACCTCACCAGACTAACGACTACAGCATGACAAGTTACATTCAGTTCATGATCGATCTGATGGACACACTCCACATCACGCGTGCAGCCCTCGGGGGAAATGCGCTCGGCGGTGAGATTGCGTGGGAAACAGCGATTGCGGCACCGAACAGAGTGACGCGTTTAATCCTCGTCAATCCGACCGGCTATGCGACGCCACCGCATGCGGTGCCGTTTGATTCTTCGTTAGCACGGGTGCCAGGTCTGTCATGGCTTAGGACCTGTTGTCTCCCTCATTCGACGGTGGAGCAAGGGGTAAAAGACCTGTACGGCAACCCAGAAAAAGTGACCGCATCACTTGTCGAACGCTATGAAGCGATGATGTTACGGACAGGCAATCGTAAAGCATTCGGCATGTATCTCAAGCAACGAGATCACGATAGCGATATCGAATTAATGAAGCAAATTGCAGTACCAACACTGATTTTATGGGGCAGTAAAGACCCATTCATCCCCATGGAGAATGCAGAACGTTTCCATCAAGATATGGCTGGTAGCAAACTGATTATGTTTGATGAGTTAGGCCATGTGCCGCAAGAAGAAAATCCTATCGTGACCCTGGCAGCGGTGAATATCTTTTTGCAGTAAACTCATGACTCCCTCACAAAAAACGTCGCGATAACATGAAGAACAACACTGTTTTAGCTTCTGGATTTCTTTGGCTGGGTCTCATCCTCAGCAGCAGCGTCTTCGCACAATCAGAGGATGAGCAAGGAAAACAATTATTCACGCAAAAAGCGGTACCTGCCTGCGCCTTTTGTCATAGCCTCAAACATGCCGATTCAATGGCAGAGAGCGGTCCTGATTTAGATAGTTTGCAACCGGATGCCAAGACAATAGAAAACGCGATACGTCATGGCAAAGGTGACATGCCTGCCATCAAAGGCTTGAGCGAAGAAGAAATCAAAGTGCTCGTCGGCTACCTGCAACGGGTGGCGGGAAAATCTTAATGTGAATTGACTGTCCGTCGTTTGAAAATGCGGACATAAAAAAGCCCACCACAAAATAGTGGCGGGCGATACATTCATTGCAACGACTCATTACCAACCCATGCTATCTGCGTGGTGTCACTAACGAGAGCAGTGCCCGTGCTATCTGCGCGGTGCCTGCGGTGAGTCGCCTATTCCTGTCTGTGTCAGCGATATCTCAATGATGATGCAGATGACAGAGTTAAAACGAATGTTAACTTTCACAACTCCTTCAGAGCAAAGCCTCATTGAACACAATGCTGCCATTGGCGCATCGTACTACCTTAGTCTTTGATACAAGGATGCATGATGAAACATCGACCATTCATTACGCCATTTTCTGACAACCCATGCTATCTGCGTGGTGTCACCAGCCGGTGAGAATGAATGATGCATCAGTTATTCGCGTGAGAGCGAATGCGTGACATGTGAAAGTTTGTCGTAAAGAAGAAGCCTGTTCACCAGATGCCCATGCTATCTGCGTGGTGCACCAGGCCGGTATTTCAGAACAATCAGACGTCGATACGACAGAAAACGAACCAGCAAAAACGTATTACTATCTCAGCAGATTCTGGCGAAAACCTCCGCCAGTTGCTCGATAAATTACGCGATGACTTGGATGTTACTTGCTTTATCGCCTTTAGGACCCGAAGTGCGTTCGAAAGAAACGCGCTGGTTTTCACTCAGGCTTTTGAAGCCGTTTGATTGAATGTCCTGAAAGTGAGCGAACAAATCTGCGCCACCTGCATCTGGAGCGATAAAGCCGAAGCCTTTAGCGTCGTTGAACCATTTAACGATTCCGGTTTGAGTAGTCATGTTATTTTCCTTTTTTTTATCTGGCGCAGACGACATTGCCCGCATGCCTTGAGGCACTCGAAACCAAGAAATAAAACCGGAGGAGAAAAAACAGAACAGCCAGAGGATACAGCTATGCGGAATTGGGACCAACAATATAACGACTTGATGCAAGTACAGGACGCAATATACACACTATTTACGAAATCACCTAATCTTTTTTTGCCTAAATAATGAGCGGGTTAAAAAACAGACAAGTTGCGGTGGTGCCACCGCACCTTTGTTTAATCCTCTCGTTGTCGATGCTGTGTACCGACGCCAGCCGTAATAAAGACCGCGGTCGCTGAAACGGCAATATCTGCCGTATGCCATACCCCTGGCGGATTGATCACATAATCGCCAGGCCTCAATATCACTTGCGTTGTCGATCCGTTGGGGTGTTCTTGATAGAGGGTCATTTCACCCGCTGTACATAACACCAACTCGGCGCCGTGCGGATGCATTTCCCACATCTTCCATGACGTATCCGAGGTATGCATCGACACTAAGCGCCCCTCTGCGCCATCGGATAGATGGCGATTCACATAAGCGTCGTACCACTGCATGTCACCAGTAAAAGCGGGTTCCGCGCTAACGGTCGCTCCCAAGCCCAAATGTGCTGGAAAATGTGCCAATGAAATTGCTGTCATGTTGACTCCACCATGCTCTTTGTCATCCACAGGCGTCCACATTGTTAAACTTGTCTGAGCGTGTCCACCCCATGTTGCCCTGACTATTTCTCACAAGCTTCCACCAGGTCATTGTACTAACACCGTGATCGGGCAACGCCGCCCTCAGGTTGTCACCACTGTCGTACACGTTACCTCGATACCAAAACTTAAAATAACCTTCGCCCAACGGCGTTAAAAAGTACACAACATCACCGGAATGCAGCGTTAATTGCGGTGCCTCATCCTTTTGAATAAAGCCGTCTTTTACCGTTTTGTTGATCTTCACGGGTATCGGTTTTTCTGTCACCACAACGCCCGTGAGCGCCATGACCTGTTCATCCTTTTGCAATTGAAAAACGACAGGTGACCTTTCATCACGACCACGATGCACTGGAATCTTTTCTTCCGCCGTCCAGTCACGATAGGTACAACATTCAAATGGACAAACACCCCAATTTTCGTAATGCAAGGGAGGCTTTTCCTGCGCTGCGCTCATGCCATTCATGAACAACAAAGAAAGAGCCATCGACGCTTTGATCACGACGTTTTTTTGTCTGGTAAGTACGTGCATGTTCACTCCACAGAATTTTGCTTACTGTGCTCAGAGACAGGAACAAAAGGACCTTGCATTTGCCTCTTACGATAAGCTTCGCCGTTTTCTCCACCATAAGCTTTGATACGCAAGACAATCCCCACAATCACCGCCAAGATAACGACGACCAATACACCATTTTCTGAAATCATTTCCATTGTTGTCTTCCTTCGTTTTAGACATTCAAATGAAAACCCAGATCAATCTCCGACGCAGGTAAGCCGCGAATGCCCCAGTTATCTAGCGGTGGTTCGTGCAATACGATCAGGATGTCAGACGGTTGAATGCCCAAGACACCAAACCGTTGAACGATACCTTGATACAAGCGACGTTTGGCCTCCAGCGAGCGACCTGGGAACAAAATAAATTCGACAAAGGTGTAATTCTCTGTTTTACCTGGGGGTATCGGACAATGCGCTGGCAGATGCTCAATATAGCGAATTTGTTTATCATCGTCAGGCACCTTGAGTGCCTCCAACTGTGCGTGGTAAACGGCATCGATCATCGCTGCGACTTCGTCAGATGAACGGGGGCGACAAACTTCGATTTTCGCGATAGGCATAAAAGAATAAGATCAAAGAAAGATGGATAGCGTCTGCGTTGATTATAGACTTTGTGGCAATAAATACAAATAGTATTGGTGGCGCAGTCACGGCGATAAAGACGCGTCGATCGCTCTTCAAACGACGTGGCGCGCCCCCTTTATTTCTTCGCCAAGCCTAAATAGGTATCAACAACGCGCTGATCCTGCGCAAGGTCGCTGGCCGCACCTTCTAAGGCGATGCTCCCCGTTTCTAAAACGTAGCCATAATCAGCCACCTGGAGTGCTGCGCGGGCATTTTGCTCTACCAGTAAAATAGCGACGCCTGTTTGCTTTAAGCGTTGAATAATCTGAAAAATTTCTTTGACGATCAAAGGTGCCAATCCAAGACTAGGCTCATCGAGCATGAGCAACTTTGGCTTTGCCATCAAAGCGCGTCCTAAAGCCAACATCTGACGCTCACCGCCCGATAAGGTGCCAGCTTGCTGCTGACGTCGTTCTTGAAGTCGAGGGAACAAGTCATAAACCACTTGCATCTGATCTGCATAGTTCTTTTCGCCTACCTGATACCGACGATAGCTACCTAGCAGGAGATTGTCTTCGACCTTCATCGTTGCAAATAACTCGCGCTTTTCTGGTACCAGCGACATCCCTGCGGCAACGCGGTGTTCAATCGTCTTTCCCGTTAAAACTTGTCCATCAAAAACGACCTCGCCAGATTGGCTTCCCAGCGTGGGCAAAGCACCTGCAATGGCGTTGAGCATGGTCGACTTACCTGCACCATTAGGACCAATCACGGTCACAATCTGTCCACTTTCAATACGTAAGGACGTCGGTTGTAATGCCTGCACCTTGCCGTAAAACACACCGAGATGAGATACCTGTAATAAGCTCATTCGTCGACTCCACCAAGGTAGGCTTCGAGGACGGCAGGGTGCTGTTGAATGACCTGAGGGGAGCCTTCGGCGATCTTCGTGCCGAATTCCATGACGACCAAATGGTCGGTCAGATTCATCACAAAATCCATATCATGTTCTACCAATAAAATGCTCATGCCATCTGCGCGCAGTTGATGCAAGAGTTCTGCCAGCACTTGTTTTTCTTTGTAGCGTAGCCCAGCAGCTGGTTCATCGAGTAATAAGAGCATCGGATCGCAGCATAATGCGCGAGCGATTTCTAAAATGCGTTGCTGTCCCAGTGCGAGACTACCCGCTTCTTCATGCATCAGATGGGCCAAACCCACTCGCTCCAACTGACGCTGCGCCTCTGCCAGCAGTCGCTGTTCGATCGAGTGATTTTGCCGCAGCATACTCGTGATCACTTCGGTCACGTCTGCACCTTTCTCGCGCAAATGAGCGCCAATAGCGACATTTTCTAGCACCGTCATGGTCGGCAATAAACGTACGTGTTGAAACGTCCTCGCAATACCACGTCGAACAATCTCACGGGACGGCAAACCCGCAATCGGTGTCAGACCCGCTTTGCTATAAAATGTGATGGCACCCGATGTCAGTGGTAGTACACCAGTTATCAAGTTAAACATCGTCGATTTACCGGCTCCGTTGGGGCCAATCAATCCCATTATTTGACCTGCACGCAATTGAAATTGCATGTCATTCACCGCCACTAAGCCACCAAATTGCTTACGTGCCCGATCAACGTTTAAGATCACAACATCGGTAACTGGCTGCTGACATCGTGGTAGCGGAGCCGCCGTCAGATCAACGGCAAGACGTGGCGGTGTTGGTACCCATTTTTCAGTCAGCCAGTGTGCCCATCGTGCAAGGTACGGCCACACACCGTCACGCGCATACTGCAGTAACAGGACCATGAAAACACCAAAGACGATGATTTCAAAGTTCCCTTCACTGCCCAATAGCGCAGGCAAGATCGTTTGTAGTTTGTCTTTCAGCACAGTCAGTAGCGCGGCACCCAATACGCCGCCCCATAAGTGACCAGCGCCACCGACTACTGTCATAAATAAGTATTCAATACCCGCATTGAGTCCGAAGGGGGTTGGATTGACGGCACGTTGTAAATGGGCGTACAGCCAACCGGACACGCTCGCGAGCATGGCAGCAATCACGAAAATAATTAATTTCATTCTGACCGTATTGACCCCCATGGCCTCTGCCATCACCACCCCACCTTTGAGTGCGCGGATTGCTCTACCGGGGCGGGACTGCAAGAGATGGTGCAGGGCGATCAAACAAAGAAATAATATGACCCAGATGAGTACAAACATCGCACGGCCGCTATCGAGTACCACTCCTGCTAAAGAGATCGTTGGAATGCCATTGAGTCCATCGTATTTCCCTAAAAATTCCATATTGCCGAACAAATAAAACAGCGATAGCCCCCAAGCAATCGTGCCTAATGGCAGATAGTGTCCGGATAAGCGCATTGTGATAGCGCCGATCGCGATCGCAGCGATCATGGTGATCCCAAGGCCGACGAGCAATCCAGTCCACGGTGAATAACCAAGGGTAGTGCTCAAGTACGCACTGGCATAAGCACCAATGCCAACAAACGCAGCCTGTCCAAATGACGTCAGCCCAGCGATGCCAGTCAGCAAGACTAATCCCAGCGCTACGATCGCATACAAGCCAATATAATTACCCAGCGTAATCCAAAACTCGGGAACGGGAAGTGCAGGAACCAACAGCATCAATACCATGAAAAGGGTCCGACCGGGATGTTTCAGCCATGTCATGCCTCATCCTCCTCATCATGGGTTCCTGCGGTGAAGGATCGCCATAACAACACTGGGATAATCAGCGTAAAAACAATGACTTCTTTATACGCACTCGCCCAAAAAGACGAATAGGACTCCAGCAGCCCGACTAGCAACGCACCTGCTGCCGCCAACGGATAACTCACCAGACCACCCACAATCGCACCAACAAAGCCTTTCAGCCCAATCAAAAAACCACCGTCGTAATACACCGTCGTCATTGGCGCAATCAAAACGCCACATAAGGCACCGATGGCCGCAGCCAACGTAAATGCAGTGCGCCCCGCCTGTGTCGTACCGATCCCGACTAATTGTGCACCCAGCCGATTCACCGCCGTTGCCCGCAGCGCTTTGCCTGCCAAACTCCGCTCGAAATAGAGATATAAAAAAGCGATCAGTAGTATTGACACGGCCATCACGACCAAGCTTTGACCAGACATGCTTAGCGCACCCAATTCGAATCGGGCATCACTAAAAGCCGTTGTCCGCGCCCCCTCTGCGCCAAACATGACTAACCCTAATCCTGTCATCGCAAAATGCACACCCACCGACACAATCAATAAGACCAAGGTACTTGCCTCTGCAAGCGGTTGATAGGCCAAGCGATAAATCAGCGGACCCATCGGAATCACGAGTAACAACGCGAATAAAGCTTGGACAGCTAACGGCCACTCCTGCATCGCAACGTGATGTGTGATGGCCCACAAAAGCAGTGGCAACATGACCAACTTTACTCCGGAAGTAAAAAGCGAAGACATCATGCCAGCGCGATCTGAACGGGTATGCTTGCGCCACAGTACAACACTCTCTTTCAACCAGCACAACACACCCAAGGCTAGCAGCAATATCGCGGTCTGTGGTGCTTTGCCACTCTGAATCGTCGCCAACGTCAGTGCGCCGTAGGCCACGAACTCGCCTTGCGGAATAAAGATCACACGGGTAACAGAAAAGACGAGCACCAAGGCCAGTGCCAGCAAGGCGTAGATCGCGCCGCTGGTCATGCCATCCTGAGCAAGGATGGCCGCAATCGAAAAATCCATAGATGAATCACTTCCAGAACAGAAAGGGACGTGACACCATGCCGCTATCGAAGCAGCATGGTGTGGCAAATCGAGCTTAGTTACCCTGTCCGATCAACTTCCACTTACCACCAACGATTTGCACCATCACGCGAGAACGTTGATCAAATCCAAGATGGTCCGTGGGGTTCATATTGACGATGCCATGCGAAACCGCCAGGTTATTGGTACTTTCAATGGCACTACGTAATGCAGCACGGAATTCTTTGCTGCCAGGTTGCCCTTTTTTGAGTGCAGTTGGCACCGCGTTGACCAACAACATCCCCGCGTCCCACGCGTGTCCACCAAAGGTCGATACACTGCCCGCTCCATAGGCTTTTTCATAGGCCGCTGTGTATTTGAGTGCAGAGGCTTTGACAGCATTATCCGCTGGTAACTGCGCTGCAACTAACAGCGGACCAGCGGGTAAAAACGTTCCTTCACAGTCTTTGCCACAGACGCGTAAAAAGTCGTTATTGGCCACACCATGCGTTTGATAGATTTTTCCTTTGTAGCCCCGCTCTTTGAGCGTTTTTTGAGGCAACGCGGCCGGTGTGCCAGCGCCAGCAATCAGAACAGCATCTGGGTTACTCGCGACGATTTTTAATACTTGCCCTGTCACTGACGTATCCGGTCTAGCGAAACGTTCATTCGCGACAATTTTGATTTTTTTCAGCTCTGCTAATTTCGAAAATTCTTTATACCAGCCTTCGCCGTAAGCATCGCTAAAACCAATAAAAGCCACCGTTTTCACACCCGCATCAGCCATATGGCTGATGATAGCGGTCGACATATGCGAATCGTTTTGCGGCGTTTTAAAAATCCAAAACCGTTTAGCATCCATGGGGGCAATAATCGCTGCGGATGCCGCCATCGAAATCATGGGGGTTTCGCTTTCAGCGGCAACGTCTATCATTGCCAATGAGGGCGGTGCAATGGTGGAGCCAATCAGCAAGTCCACCTTATCTTCGGAAGTCAACTTACGGGCATTTTTTACCGCCGTCGTGGTATCGGAGGCATCATCTAAAATGATGTACTCCACTTTTTTGCCAGCAATCTCTTTCGGTAAGAGTGCAATCGTATTTTTTTCCGGAATGCCTAACGAAGCACCCGCACCCGTGGCCGACACATTCACACCCACTTTGATTTGTGACCAAGCGGGGGCACTCAGAAGTAATGAAAATAGGGCAGGTATCGCCGCAAGAATAAAGCGTTGCTTCATGGACAGGTCTCCGGTCATTGAATTATTGTCGTGATGGGATGATCAATTGGGCATGTGTCTGCCTTCTCCTTTGAGTTTAACCCGCGCACTGAAAAAAGTACAAACACTGACGTCGCCTCGTGCCCATTTTCCAAAAAAGACGTCGTCGTGTAGGTACATCCTGATCACAATCACCCCAGATCAGTGATCAAGTCGACCCCAAAGACACCCCGGAGCGCATTACACAGCATCAGATGTTCCGCTCGCATGAGATCGTCGCGGCGCACAGATTGTTCAGTCAAACGATAGCGTGGATCCTTTAACAAGACGGTGCGCATCACCCCTGGCAATACACCATCGCTAAGCGGTGGTGTTACCCAGCGGCCATCCAAAAACAATAAAACATTACTGCGTCCACCTTCGGTCAAGTGCCCTTGTTCATTGAAGAACAACATATCAAACGAGCCTCGTTTTTCTGCGGCTTGCCATGCTTCGTCATACTGCTGACGGACACTGGTTTTATGTCGTAGAAATAGATCATCGCTTGCCGTTGTTATGGTAGCCAGTAACACAGTAGGACGGCCGACCAATGGCGTCAGCAATGCTGTCTGCACTTCCACTTCCCCATCGGGTCGCAGACTGAGACGTAGACGATGCGGCTGTTGCGGCGGCATTAAATCGCAGGTGTCCTGCAGCAAGTGCTGAATCTTTGTCTCATTCCATGCAAAGCCAAAATATTGCGCAGATTGCCGCAACCGTTCTAGGTGCAGATGCCCATGACGACAGCCATCTTCATGCGTTGCATACATCGTTTCAAACAAGACGAATGGCGCTTGAAGCCCCGTCAAAAAACGGGCTTTCAAACGGCACTCTGCAAACTCTTCTGCTGCAACGCTGTCATAAACAATTCCCGCTCCCACACCCATCACACCACGTCGAAGGGGTGTCACTGCCGTTGATGAAGTCTGATTGGCAGGTGCCTGCAATTGCAAGGTACGAATCGGCACCGATAAACAAAAGTCTCCGGGCATCGCTGGTTGTGATGGTGGGTCAAACCAGCCAATCGCGCCGGTATATAGATCGCGCGGCGCTGTCTCGATTTCTCGAATAATCTCCATCGTCCGACGTTTTGGTGCCCCTGTGATCGAACCACACGGAAATAAAGCAGACAACATATCGACCAAGCGCATATGAGGACGTAATCGCGCATTGATCGTCGATGTCATCTGTAAAACGCTGGAGAAACGCGTCACTTCAAATAGTTTCGGGACAGTCACAGAACCGACCTCGGCAATACGCCCCAGATCATTGCGCAGCAGATCAACGATCATCAGATTTTCTGCTCGGTTTTTCGTATCCTGCGCTAACGCGTCGGCGGTATGCTGATCAACTGTCGCGTCACCTGTAGCGGCTGCCGTCCCTTTCATCGGACGTGCTTGCAATTGTCCTTGATGATGACGAATAAAGAGTTCGGGCGACATCGACACCACCGCCTCCCCTTCTGGCATCACGATCAACGCCCCATAGGGAACGGGTTGACGCTCTCGGAGGCGTCGGTAGAGTTGTAGCGGACTGCCATAAACATCAAAATGCCAGCGATAGGTGAAGTTCACCTGATACGTGTCCCCTGCAGCGATATACGCCTGCACTTTGGCAATCGCCGCGTCAAATTGTGGCTCGGTCAGTGATGGGTGCGTATTCGCGATACCTGCAATGTGAGCGTGTGGTGCAGTGTCGCTAGAGGACATGGCTTCAAGGAACGCCTGAACCTCAGAGGACGATAACTGGTAACACGTACTGAAAATGAGAACGGTCGATACTGCTGGGGTGTCTCTGGGGGCGATCTCTTGTAATTGCGCACCCGTTTCATATGACAAGAGACTCACCGCAAAATAACCTTGCGCCAAGGCAATATCTAGTTGCTCAATAAAAGCCGGCCAATCCTCTTTTTTTTCACACAATAAGACCCGCTGCAAATGCACATACAGCCTCGACTGTGCTGCTTCCGCATGGGCATCATCGAGCAATGCATAAGCCTGAGGTGTCTGCAGCAACGCTGCAGCAACGGTAGAACAATCAAAAATGGAAGACACAATGTTGACTCAACATGAAAGAGTGTCAGAGTTTACTCGGAGATGCCCTGCTTTGCATTAGTTACCCTCGACCGGAGTCCGTTCCTTACGCCATCTATCCATCCCTATCTGACAAGGATGTCGTGCCCACAACGCGGATGAGACAGAAAGTTAACAAAATAACTCTCATATTTCCCAAAATCAAATATTGAAACGGTCCTTTACATTTTATGTAGAGACAGGATAATACGACCATGCCAAGATACTCCATTGACGTTTTCGCCCTATCCTGAACGAGTGACGCACCTCCCCGCCCATGTTGCAATTAAACAAGATAACAAAGCGGCCAACGAAGCGCACTCCTCTGGTTACATGATCAACAACTCACCGACATCAGTCACTCTCCTACTCACTATGGAACACAGTACGCTTCGTTCTCCTGCTGCACAGATGTTCACGCAACATTTGCGCTTGTTATCGCTGACGATGGGCGTAGCCTTATTTTTCTGCACAGGTTTTGCTAGCATTGAACTCTATAAACAATGCCGCAGCGAGATGCTGCTCAAAACCGTCGTATTGGCAAACAATGTGGCAGACCAACTTGTCGCTGGCGATGTGCGCGGCATGCAAAATCTCGTGCTCAACACCGAGCGGGATACCGATATTACTGATGTCACCTTGTATGACCACAAAGGGCGCGCAGTACTGAGTTCAAATAATGGAACATTAATTACGACCGAGAAGCTACCGGAAGTCGATATCGAAAAAACATCGAAGGTCTATTTTTCAATGACCAATCTGATCATTAGCACGCCGGTATCTGATACGTCTGGCGTACATGGTCAACTTATCGTTCAAAGCAAAACGACGTCACTATACCGTCGTATTTTTCAGCTTTTTCTATTGAATTTGACCGGATTCATCGCATTAACCGTTGTCACGGCCTATGCTCTCGCAAAACGTCAGATTCAACGTCTGCAGCCAGCATTCGTTCTCTCTGAGATCACTCAGAAAGTCGCCGCTTCGGGTGATTTCAGCATCCGATCAACCATCGATGAGCATGAAGATCTAGCGCGACTGCACCAGCATTTTAACCAGATGATGGCCAGGATAGAGAGCTGGGAATCCGATGTGCATAGTGAAGCGCGTGAGCGACGCGAAGCCGAGAATCGACTGCATATTCTCGAAAATCACGATAGTCTGACAAAACTACCCAACCGTCATTACTTCCACCGTTTGCTGACCAATAATGTCGAGGATGCCATCGCTAATCAGGAGATGATGGCGTTGATGTTTATCGATCTGGATCATTTCAAAGACATCAGTAATACGTTTGGCTACGACGTCTGCGATCAAATTTTATCGATCATGGCACAACGCTTATCGGAAGTGCTACGCAATACGGATAGTTTATGCCGGGTTGATGCCGATGAATTTGCGGCGGTATTACCGCGCGTCGACAGTCTCGATACGGTAAGAAGTCTTGCCTCTCGCCTTGTTCTAGCGATGCAAAAGCCCATGACCCTACAAGGGAAACATTTTGTGGTCACAGGCAGTATTGGTATTGCATGCTGCCCATTGCATGCGGTCGATCAGCGTCTCTTTTTACACTTTGCCGACTTGGCGCTCAAAAATGCGAAAAGTTCCGGGCGCAACACCTGGTCACTGTATGACCCGAACACGATGAAAAGTGATGATCCGTTGATCTAATCGCACCTCATGCACGCGACTGCACAAGATAGGCGCATGCACCAGCATCATCACCAGCACGAATGCCATCACCTTAGAGAGACAATGACAAGCCAGTGTGCAACCACACTGGCCGATGAGGTATTAGTACTTCAGGTTCAACCGGCGGTACAAAAAGCCGAGAACAAACAACGGTCCAATCAGTAAAAAACGGAGGTCATCAAAAAATGACGGTTTTTTACCTTCGATTTTATGACCGATAAATTGACCAATCCACGCCACCACAAAAACGAGTATCGATATTTTCCATACCGATACTTGCGGTAGTTGCTGCAAGACAAATAGCATGGCCGCCGACATCAGCAGCATGCCAATCGCAAAGCGTGGCGATAAGAAGAAGTAATAAATCAAACTAGTCATCACTGCAGCACAAGCAGCGAGGGGATGGGCAGACCAAATCATGCCTAAAAAGGAAAAGACAATCGCCGGCACACAGACACAATGAATGATTTCATTGACGGGATTGAGATGGCTCTCCGCATATTTGGTGAGTAATACATCAATGTGACGACGCCTTACCTGCGCGTCTTGGCCTTCGCCGACGTGGCTATCAGAAAGTTTCATGCTGTCTCCTGTCACAGTTTTTTACTGTGTAATTGTATGATGTGAGATGCTCAGCACTTAGCGTACCGGCGCTACATCATACTTCGGAAACATAAAAAGTGGCGGATTTTGCGGCGTTAACGTAACAGCATCGCGATCTGAATCGCAGCTTGGTCAGTTGGTAATTGTTTAAACCCTGTTTTTGCAAAGCGCATCCAACGGCCCAGAATGAAGCTACACAGCATCGAAGCACGCGCTGCCGCTTCTGTCTCAGGCAACCGCCCTTGGGATGCAGCTAAGCGCAGCGATTGACGAAATGCCATCTCAATACGCTCTGCAAGTTGGTTCATTCGCAGTTGAAGACGATCGTCTTCATTGACGAGCACGTCACCGATCAGTACGCGCGTCATCCCGGGATTTTTCTCGGCAAAATTCAGTAGCATGTGAATAATCGCCTGCGCTTGCAGCAAACCGTCTTCTTGTTGATCGCTAATCTGATTAATTAACCCGAAGATCGATGACTCGATAAACTCGATCAGGCCTTCAAACATTTGCGCCTTGCTCGCAAAATGACGATACAAAGCAGCTTCGGAAACCTCGACTTTTGCGGCTAAGGCCGCTGTCGTGATTTTTTCGCCCTTTGGATTTTCGAGCATGCTCGCCAGCGTCTGGAGTATTTGTAATTTGCGCTCGCCGGGTTTGGTACTTGCCATTTTTCTTTGATCTGAGTAACGAGTTTATTTCATGAAGTGAACAAGTTGAGCAGCGGTACATCAAACCCACCACTACCATTATCCACGGTGTCTGCATCCGCATTTGTCGCGGGCTTCAGATTCTATGTGAAACCAGCTATGAATGTGAAGTGATAAAAAGAATATTCTGTCAGAAATTCGACTTGACTTAAGCGGCGTTTTCACCAGCTTAAACCATAAACTCAGACAGAGGGTAAAAACTGTCTACGACGCCGTGGCAGTGTTGCCACCGATTGAGCACGAATATCGACACAGGCTGCTGGACGCTGACGTAAATGCGCCGGCGTATAAGCATTCACCAATACGGTGCGTAAGCCTACCTTTTTTGCTGCCCGCAAATTATCTAGACTGTCCTCAACCAAAATACAACGCGATGGTGACCAACCATGGGTTGCACATAATTTACGCAAATAGGACAGCGAAGGTTTGGGTTGTAATTGCCCATGAACACGCATTTCTTCTACGGAAATATGATCATCGAAATAGCGGTGCAGATTCAGATGACGCATGACGCGCTGTGAATAGTCGCGTGGTGCATTGGTCAATAAAACTTTTTTACCGGGTAACTGCTTTAGAATTCTCAGCAGACCGCGTTGGGCACGGATCATCTGCGGTAAATGATCAAAGGTATGTGCTTCTTGCAAAAAATCTGCGGCTTTCACACCATGATGCCTCACCATGCCCAGCATCGTGATGCCATAGCGTTGATAGTAATCCTGCCGTACCGCATTCACCGTTGCCTCATCTGCCGGATGCACCCCGTCGCCTAATACCTTGGCGATGTAGGCATTCATATTCCGATTAATTGCCGGAAAAATCGCATGTGAAGCATTATGCAAGGTGTTGTCGAGGTCAAACAGCCAGACCAGCTGGGGCGAGTTGGTACGACGCCTCATGTCCCACACGCGCGTATCGACAAAACAATGACGCCCCACTCATTACAGAGCAAGGCGTCAGTTGGCATACAAAGAGGTCTCAAATTAATGACTACGAATCATGGTACCGAATGCTTGTTCGGTCAGCACTTCGAGTAAGAGCGAGTGTTCAATACGACCATCAATGATATGCACAGTGTTAACACCAGACTTCGCGGCATCGAGCGCGGAAGAAATTTTTGGCAGCATACCGCCAGAAATTGTGCCATCAGCAAACATTTCATCAATTTCACGTGCGGACAAATCCGTGACCAGATTGCCTTGCTTATCCAGAACGCCTGGGATGTTGGTCATCATGATCAGCTTTTCTGCCTTGAGAATCTCAGCAATTTTACCGGCCACCAGATCAGCATTAATGTTGTAAGCCTGACCATCTTCACCGAAACCGATGGGCGAAATAATAGGAATAAACGCATCATCCTGCAATGCTTTGACGACCGCTGGGTTAATCGCGTCGATTTCACCCACATAACCGATGTCGAGCATTTCACCCGGATGTTCACGATCAGGCATCATCATCTTGCGTGCACGGATCAAACCACCGTCTTTACCAGTCAGACCAACTGCTTGACCACCGTAGTGATTAATCAGCATGACGATATCCTGCTGAACTTCACCGCCGAGCACCCATTCGACCACTTCCATGGTTTCTTCGTCGGTAATACGCATACCTTGGACGAAATTCCCTTGTTTACCGACCTTTTTGAGCGCATTGTCAATTTGTGGGCCGCCACCATGCACAACCACAGGATTCATGCCCACCAGTTTCAACAAAATGACGTCACGCGCAAAACCATGTTTGAGGCGTTCTTCTGTCATCGCATTACCGCCGTACTTCACCACAATGGTTTTTCCGTGGAATTTACGGATATAAGGCAACGCTTCGGCCAGAATTTCCGCTTTAATAACGGGTTCGACACCGGCTAATTTATCAACTGGTACTGCTGCGTTTGCGTTCAAATCGCTCATAATGACGGTATCCTGAAGGTATCATGAAGGGTTTATTCGATAGACCCGAATTTTACAGGATAATAACCCGTTTACTGGCACCAATTCATGTTCAATTTATGACATCTCTCATCGATTTGCATCAACAACTGGAAAGCATGCGCCCTGTGCTGCTCCGCTTCGCCTTTTTGCAATTACGGAATGACAACGCTGCTGAAGATGCTGTGCAGGAGGCCTTGCTCGCGGTGCTTGAAAAGCCTGAGAGTTTTGCCGGTCAATCCAGCTTGCGCACCTATGTGACGGGTATTTTGAAGTTCAAAATTATCGATCACCTACGAAGCCTGAAACGCGAAGTGGCTTTAGACACCAATGACGACGAATCAGAGACTGATTTGATTGATAGTTTATTTAAAGCTAATGGACACACCGTGAGTATGCCCAACGCTTGGGGTGAGCCGGAATCGACCTTGCAACAAAAAGACTTTTTCCGGGTGTTAGAGATTTGTCTGGAGAATTTGCCCGAAAAAACCGCGCGTGTCTTTATGATGCGAGAATGGCTAGAACTCGATACCGAAGAAATTTGTAAGGAATTAGGCCTGACCGCGTCTAATCTATGGGTTGTCCTATACCGTGCCCGCTTACGTCTTCGCGAATGCTTAGACCTGAATTGGTTTGGCAATCACTAACTGGATGGATGGAAACCAATTTATGCGATTTTTCTTATATTCCTGCAAACAAGCTCACCAAATTGTCTCTGAGGGCTTAGACCGTCCATTGACGGTCAGCGAAAAAGCGCGTCTAAGGATGCACTTATCAATTTGTGACGCCTGCACCAATTTTAATGGTCAGATGCAACTATTGCGCAAAGCGATGCATCGAGTTGCCTTAGACCCCGATCCGACCAACGCGACATCGACTGACCCTAAGCAACGATGAGCGTTTGTCAACGATGTCGACAAGAATTCGTCTGTGCAGTTGCAGACAACAAGGGCGAGGCTTGCTGGTGCATGGCTTTGCCTGTTGTCGACGTCACTCTAGTACCGCAAGAACACGCCACCACAGAGGTAACGTGTCTATGTCCTGCATGCCTATCTGCTTGTAAAAGACCAGTAATCGGGGTCGACAGCAAACTATAAAGAATTCAGTTACCATAGACTTCTTGATAAAGACCCTTCCGATAGGAATTAAGCATGTCTAATGATACGTCCATCGCTTACCAAGCGGTCAGCATCCCCACTTCACAACGCATTCGCGAGCGTTTATTGGCAAGTAAAACCCGTTTCCATGCCAATGACAATATTGCTAAGTTCATCGAACCAGGTGAGCTCGCCGAATTGCAGGCAGAAGTCGAAGAAAAAATGCGCGCCGTCCTCCAAAGTCTGGTGATCGACACAGAGAGTGATCACAATACACAAGACACAGGACGCCGCGTTGCAAAAATGTTCATCAACGAAGTGTTCCACGGGCGCTACGTGCCGATGCCTTCCGTGACAGAGTTTCCGAACGCGTCGCATCTGAATGAATTAATGATCATCGGCCCGATCAGAGTGAGAAGTGCATGCTCACATCATCTTTGCCCGATTATGGGGAAGGTATGGATTGGCGTCATGCCAAATGAACACTCCAACCTGATCGGCTTATCCAAGTATGCACGCATCGCCGAGTGGATCATGTGTCGTCCACAAATTCAGGAAGAAGCGGTCGTGCAGCTCGCCGATGCCTTGCAAGACAAAATGCAGCCAGATGGTCTCGCTGTTGTGATGGAGGCGGACCACTTTTGTATGCATTGGCGCGGTGTGAAAGACACGGATGCCAAAATGATCAACAGTGTGATGCATGGTTCTTTCCTGAAAGATCCCAATCTGCGTCGTGAATTTTTATCGCTTATCCAACGTTAATCCAGACAGGGAATCCTATGTTAGTTCGTTTGTTATATGCCAGCCGTGCTATCGACACGAATATTTGCGATACCGTGCAATCGATCATGCAAACTTCGCGTTCACACAATCCACAGAACGGCATCACCGGTGTGTTATGCCACACGGATACGGTCTTTATGCAAGTTCTCGAAGGTGGTCGCGAAGCGGTGAATCAACTGTATAGCCACATTCTGAAAGACCAACGCCACACTGACGTGATCTTGCTCGATTATGAAGAAATCACTGAGCGCCGCTACGGTGGTTGGACGATGGGGCAAGTAAATATGAGTAAGCTCAACCCATCGATGCTACTCAAATACTCCCCATTGCCAGTGCTGAATCCACACGACATGCCAGGCAAAATGTTGTTAGCCTTGATCGACGAACTGATGGCAACGGCATCGATTATCGGTAGATCTTAATCGTTGTGCTTGCGGTCACCATCGGTGACACAAGCAGCACGCGTAATAGCCAAAAAGCCCTTCTTCCGTTATGGAATGAAGGGCTTTTTCATGTTGATGCTTTGAATGAACTTGGGTACAAGCCTAAGCACAATCGAAGAGTCAACTTCCGAGCGCTGTTACTTCGGGTACGGGAGCATCAAGCGCCGCACAAATGGCACGAATCAAATCAATCATCGACGCACTCATCGCACTCTCTTGCATTGACGACGGCGTTACAGACGCCGCAGCCATCAGTGCCTTGATCAAGAAAGGCTTCGCAAGCGGTGCAAGTTGATTTAATTTCTCGAGTGCTTGGCGGATAACAAAAAAATCAACCGTCGTCGAAGCGATCAAATCAGCTTCCGTGAGTGCCAGTTCCGGCAACAGCGCTCCCGCTCTCACCAACGCTGCCGACGCATCCTGATCATGTGGATGACTACGTGCAACGAGGGACAATAGCTGAACCACTTCCGGCTTCAAGGTTCGAAGGTCGTTGTACCGGACTTTGACGAGACGCCCAGATTGCGGACCTAGACGACGTTCCAACACGGTTTGCAGGACAAATTCCGACTGACTCATACGTTGGTCCGCTGCAATCAGTTTGGCACAAAAGGACAACAAATCCATTCTCGCTGGCGGGGACAATTGCTTTAATGCAGGCATCGCTAAATCAAGCAAAGGCAAACGTGGACTGCCCTGCATGGTATCGAGATGGTGTAACAGTTGATCGGTTTGTGTTGCTTTTTCAGGGCTGATACGGGCAATCAGCGCGAGTTGTGATTGATACACGGCTGTTTGCGTGGCGTCACACAACATCGCAAAGACCAGTGCATCGGCAGCACGCGCATCGCGTGCGGCACTGAGGATTACCGGGTCAATACCGTGCGACGTTGCGACGGGAGTCGTGGCTGAAGTAAGCTCAGACGTCCCTGCAATCTGTGCGTTTGCTGTATCGCTGGCGGCGAACGCAGTTGGTAGGGTCTGTCCGCTATGCTGTCCAAAAGCAGTCGTCAGTGATGCGCCTGCCTGCATCGCGTCGCCGCCAGAGGATTGACCAAACCGATGCGCATTGGCATTCACGATCACATCTTGTACGTCATGCTGATGGGCCGGATCAATGATCTCACTGGCATCTAAAAAATCAACATGCCGTCCATACACGCGTTGCAAACGTTCTTCGATCGGCGGGTGGGTCGCGAACAATCCATCCATCAAATTAGGACGGGCAGCACCTAAAAACATATGCGACATTTGTTCCGCCCGAGGATCACGGATGCGTGAACCGCACTGATTGACCCGAGTCAAGCCGCCAATCTTCCGTAAGGCACCGCCAATTGTTTCTGGGTTACGCGTAAACTGCACTGCGCTGGCATCGGCAAGAAATTCACGCTGTCTGGAGACTGCAGATTTAATCAGTCGACCAAAGAAAATCCCGACATACCCGATCACAAACAAAGCAGCACCGACAACCAATACGACTAACTGAATCGGTGGTCCTTTTTCTTCACGGTCTCGGCTGCTAAAAATCTGCGATGCCCAGTACATCAACTCTTGACCAAATCCTGCAATCATCTGAATGCCGAATAGAACACCGATGAGTTGAATATTCATCCGCATATCGCCATTGAGGATGTGGCTGAACTCATGACCAATCACCCCTTGCAACTCGTCCCGCGTCAGCCGCGTTAAACTGCCTTGGGTAACAGCAACCACCGCTTCGTTTTGATGATAACCCGCAGCAAACGCGTTGATGGCATCCTCGCGATCGAGGATGTACACGCGGGGGCACGCGATGCCAGAGGCCAGCGCCATTTCTTCGACAATATTGAGTAAGCGGCGTTCTTTGACGTCCGTTGATGACGGCATCACCAAGCGACCACCTGCCATCTGCGCAACCGCGTCGCCACCTTCCCGCAATCGGAAGGTTTCAAACAGGGTACCGCCGCAAATAAATAATAAGGTGACAGCAGTATTGACGTAGAAAAAGCCAACCGGGTAATCAGGGTGGCCATGGGTACGGAAGGCAAACGCCCATTTCCAGATCAACGCCAAACTAACATTGACGGCAATCAGAATCGCAATGACCGCCAGAAAAAACAAGAAGAGTAATTTCCGGCTTTGTTGATGAGCGTGATCCTGCTGTTCAAAAAAATCCATCATGATCGTCGGTTCTGCAAGAGAACTCAGAACGACACTTTGACGGCTTGACGCTCTTGCGCTGACTCAGTTGCCTGTAACAGCTCTGCCTGTTTAAATCCGAAATTGTTTGCCACTAACGAGCCTGGGAACTGCTCAATGCCAGTGTTGTATTGCATCACACTATCGTTATACGCTTGGCGTGCAAAGGCAATTTTGTTTTCTGTGCTAGTCAACTCTTCGGTGAGCTGAATCATGTTTTCGTTCGCCTTTAAGTCTGGATAAGACTCGGAGAGCGCGAACATTTTACCCAGAGAGGCAGTAAGCGTACCTTCAGCCGCCGAAAGTTGCGCCACAGACGCAGCGTCAGCGGGATCGAGGCCCGCTTTACTGTTGGCGGTGACCGCTTGATTACGTGCAGCGATCACTGCTTCAAGTGTTTCCCTCTCATGCTTCATGTAGCCTTTGGCGACTTCAACGAGATTGGGAATCAAATCATAGCGGCGCTTCAGTTGCACATCGATTTGCGCGAACGCATTTTTAAAACGATTACGCAGACTGACTAAACGGTTATAAACACCAACCACCCAAAATCCAATCAGAACGACAACTGCCAATATGATGATCAACGTCATTTTTACTCTCCGGACAAAAAGAAAACCGATGAAATATCATCGGTTATGGTTGTGTTGATGAAGATTATTGCGCTTTTTCGCTTTTCTCTGCACTAACTGGTTGCACCAGTAAAGCTTTGAGCTCTTCTTCCGTCATATATTCAAATACTTTAACCACTTTACGCACACCATTGACGCTACTTGCAACGTCTGCTGCGTGATTCCCTTCACGCTGGGTAACACGTCCCATCAGATAAACCACACCCGCTTCTGTCACGACCTTATAAGAGTTGGCATACAAATCCTTGGTATCAAGGAACGATGTTTTCACTTTCGTGGTAATCAACGCGTCGTTAGAACGGGCAGTCAGGTTAGAGACACCAGCGATTTGAATTTCATTGATCACTGACTCCACACCTTCGACAGCCTTGAGTTCATTTTCAGCTTTGTCTTTGGTCTGCTGGTCTGGTACCTCACCGGTCAATAATACATGACGGTTAAAGGAATTCACATTGACATGCGCGTTATCGTTCAACACTTTCGACAATTTCAACTCGCCTTTCACAACGATCGACTTGTCTTCTGTTTGCGCACCAAACGTACGACGATCGGCAGTCGATAAAGCACCTGCAACGGCACCACCTACTACCAGCCCTACACAACCCTGCAAACTCAACACCGCCGCAGCACACACACCTGCAACGCGTAAAGACCGTGAAAACTGACTCAGGCTTTGTTTAATCATTCACATCTTCTCCAAAGAGGGCATTATCAATACCATCACAAATACAATGGATTGCCAACAAATGAACTTCTTGAATCCGTGCCGTTTTGTCATGCGGAACGCAAATGTTGACATCCGACTCAGTTAATATATTTTTCATCGCTCCACCGCCTTTACCGGTTAAAGCAACGATGCGCATATCGCGCTCTAGTGCGGCATTGATGGCATTAATAACACCGGTTGAATTACCGGAAGTAGAAATTGCCAACAAAATGTCGCCCGCTTGTCCAAAGGCCTGCACTTGCTTAGAAAACACATCCTGATAGCTGTAATCATTGGCGATCGCCGTCATAATTGAGCTATCCGTTGTCAACGCCATTGCCGGCAGCGGCAGACGCTCACGTTCAAAACGACCCACCAGTTCAGCAGCAAAATGCTGGCAATCCGCAGCAGATCCACCATTCCCGCACGCGAGAATCTTGTTACCGTTAGACAGCGCCTGGAACATTAGTTCAACAGCGGCAGAAATAGGCGCTGCGAGTTCTTCAGCAGCGGTTCTTTTTAATTCGGCACTTTCATTGAAGTGCGCCAGGATACGTTGGTTTGTCATAGTGAGTCTGATTATACGATAGTGGCTAGGCAACAATAATGTTTTGCAACCAGTGAATTGTACCCGCTTCGATGGCAATTACGTCAAATCGACATGCAGGCTGTGGTTTCAGTTGCATTAAATACAATTGTGCAGCATGCCGCATTTTACGCAATTTTGCAGGCGTGATGCTGGCAATTGCGCCACCAAACCGCATTGAGTTACGCACCCGTACTTCGACAAAGACCAAGGTTTTCTGGTCGCGCATAATCAAATCAATTTCACCGCCCTTGCACAGAAAATTCCGTTGTACCAGCCGTAATCCCGCTTGTTCAAGGTAATGTAAGGCTCTGTTTTCGCCGTCATCGCCTTGGATCCGGCGGCTCGTTCTCTTATCTGATGGGGTAGTTTCTTGAACGGTTTGACGTCGCATTGTCGTACAATCTGGTTTTGATTATTGAGGATGGCTGGGTATGAGTTCCACCGAATCGACACTGTCGACAAGCACAACGGCGAGTCCAATGATGAGTCCCACTGTGATTGATGCCGTTGTCCGCCAAAGTTATCCGGCCGGCACATTATATGTAGTGGCTACCCCCATCGGGAACGTTGCTGATATTTCCTTACGTGCTTTACACTTGCTTTCAGTCGTCGATGCGATTGCCTGTGAAGACACCCGAAATACCGCACAACTGCTCAGTCGCTACGGCATTCAGAAACCCTTAATCGCCGCACATCAGCACAACGAGCGCGAAGTCGCAGAAAAGATCCTGATGCGTCTTCAGGCAGGAGAACGAATCGCTTTGGTTTCTGATGCCGGCACGCCGGGAGTCTCTGACCCAGGTGCAAAGATCGTTGATGTCTTGAAGCAAGCGGGAGTGCCTGTGACGCCACTCCCAGGTGCGTCGGCTGCGATCAGTGCATTGTCTGCCAGTGGCTTGTTATCGGACCGTTTTTATTTCGTCGGCTTTTTGCCCGTCAAAGCAGGACAGCGCGATACCACATTGCGTAGTTTGCTCAATATTCCAGCCAGCCTGATTTTTTATGAAGCACCTCACCGCATCACCGAAACGATTGCGGCCATGCTTGCGGTATTCGGCGGTGACCATCAAGTCGTTTTAGCACGAGAAGTGAGCAAATTATTTGAAGAAATCCATCGCTGCCCACTCAGTGCTGCGCCTGCATGGTTGGCAGCCGACGCGCATCGTGAAAAAGGCGAATACGTCCTATTGCTCGACGCAAGTCAGGAAGCGACCGGAGAAAATGATCTCGAAGCACGCAGAGTATTGAAGATCTTATTGGAAGAATGCTCGGTGAAGCAGGCAGCGCATCTGGCCGCACAACTCACAGGTCTGAAAAAGAACGCCTTGTATCAACTCGCCTTGGAAATGAAGCCAAAAGAGGAAGAAGAGTAAGAGGCATCACAGGAAAAGCAGGGCGTACTCCCCTGCTTTTTTGCTTTTTGCTTTAGCGTTGAACGACCAACGGGCGCCCTACACCCAAATCTCCCGCCTGCGCCAGCGCTGTCATTGCCTCAGAACGGCTATGGAAGGGGCCACTGACCAAACGATACAAACTGCCTTGCTGGACAATGTCAAAACCTGGTAAGCGGTTTTCAGCACGGCTCTTGAGGTGGTTCAGAATCGACTCTGCATTGGAGCGAATCGCATACGCGCCGAACTGCAAGTAGTAGCCACCAGGCGTGCCTGCTGCTTTATCGGCGCTCTTATCGGCACTCTTATCCGCACTCTTATCGGCGCTCGTTATCGCTGCGTTCGCGACGGCGGGTTTATCCGATGAATCCACTGTGACACCCTGCTTAGCCTGCTGTGAAGCAATCAACTCATCAATCGTGATGGTGTCACCAGTCGGTGGCGTAGATTTGGGTACAGCGGCCACGGTTTGTACTACTTGTGGCGTCGGTACTTGCGGCACAGGCTGATTGTGCGACACATCGTTCGCTGCGACCGCTGTGCCGTTACTCGTTTGGTTTTTACGATTCTCTGCCATGCGCTCAATATCCGCCGGCAACAAGCGCTCGACTTCAATTTGCGTGCTTCCTTTACCCAACAAATCGAGCTTCAGCGCACCGGTGTACGATAAGTCAATAATCCGGTTGGAATGAAACGGACCACGGTCATTAATGCGGACGATGATTTGTTTGCCATTGGAAAGATTAGTGACTCTGGCATACGAAGGAATAGGCAAGGTCGGATGGGCTGCGGTGATTTTGTACATATCGTACGGTTCACCAGACGAAGTACGTTGTCCATGAAACTTTTTACCATACCAGCTGGCAATACCGCGCTGAATAAATGGTGTCGTATTATCAACGATCGGAGAATAGGTTTTACCGAATACGACGTAGGGTTTGTTGGCGGAGCGGGAATAATCTTCAATAACAGGGATCGGATCGACCGTGAATTCTAGGCCGGGAGGTGGGTTATCGCCGGGTCCGTCATCCTTGTAGTAACCGCCCTTACCAGATCCTGCTTTCGGCAATACGGGGGCGGGACTCGGCGCGCCCGTCGTTGCAACAGGGCGGCTGGTGTCAGCGATAATGGTGGGCTGCTTTGGCGCTGTACCGCAGGCTGCTAACAATATCGCCGGCGCGGCGACCAAATAACATCGCTGCAACTGCTTTGTTGAAAAAAACATGGTCATGTCTGCACCAACTTACGGTTACGTTGTACGCTCATCATAATCCCTGCAGCCATCCCTAGCGTCACCAATGCAGTACCACCGTAGCTCAGGAACGGCAATGGCACGCCCACCACAGGCAAGATACCACTGACCATCCCCATGTTCACGAAGGCATAGGTAAAGAAGATCATGGTCACCGACCCCGCCATCAAACGGGCGAAAAGTGTCGGGGCATTTGCAGCAATCATCAAGCAACGTAGTATCAATAAAAAGTATAAAGTCACCAATACCAAATTACCAATAAAGCCAAATTCTTCGGAAAAAACCGCAAAAATAAAGTCCGTTGTTCTTTCAGGAATAAATTCCAGATGGGCTTGTGTTCCCTTTAACCAACCTTTTCCATGCAAACCGCCAGAACCCACAGCGATCGTCGACTGAATAATGTGAAAGCCTTTCCCCAAGGGATCACGTGTCGGGTCTAACATCGTCAGCACCCGATCTCGTTGATAATCATGCAATAGATAAGGCCAGACGACCGTAGGGGTGACTACCGCCACAAATGTGACCAATGAGATCAAAATTTTCCACGATAATCCTGCCAGAAAAATCACAGCAAACCCGGCGGCAACCACAAGTAACGCCGTACCGAGATCAGGTTGCTTTGCAATCAAGCCCGTTGGAATCAACAAAATCACCGTCGCAACAATAAAGTCTTTTAAACGTAATGCCCCTTCCCGTTTCTGGAAATACCACGCCAACATCAAGGGTGTGGCAATTTTCATGATTTCGGAAGGTTGAATGGGCGTACCCACATTGAGCCAGCGACGGGCGCCTTTTTTAACCATACCAAACGCCGCAACCGCTAACAACAAGGCAACACCAAAGCTGTAAATCGGGATCGCAAAGCGCATTAAGGTTTGCGGTGGAATATTGGCGAATATCCACATAATGACAAACGACACCAAAATATTACGCAGCTGGTCTTCAACGCGCCCCGGAAAATCGATACCCGCCGAGTACAAGGTGACGATACCGATCGACATAATGAGAAACAACAAAATCGCTAATGGTGCATCAAAGACCATAATGTGCGATCGCATGGATTGCCAGTTAAAGCGTGAATGTTGCATGATCAATCCCTTATTTCTTGTGCTGCAGGGTCTGCGGTACCATCTGCCTGAGTCGCCGACGTTGCAGCAGCATCCGATTTCGCTGCGGGTACTTTGTCTTTATCGGATGGACGTTTGCCAAGCAGGTAATAATCGAGCGCTTTACGCGCGATCGGCGCGGCCGACTCGGCACCAAAACCACCGTTCTCTACCACCATTGCCAATGCAATTCGCGGCTTATCTGCAGGGGCGAAAGCAATATACAAGGCGTTATCCCGCTGACGTTCAGCGGTATTTTTTGCGTTATATTTTTCGCCTTTTTTAATACCCACGACCTGCGCTGTTCCTGTTTTGCCGCCTGAGATATATTCAGCGTCATGGAATTTCGCATAACCCGTACCACCCGCCACGGTCGTCACGCCTACCATGGCATTTTTAATAAAGTCGATGTTTTCCTGTTTTAACGGAATCCGGTAGCTCTCTTTCGGTACCGTCAGGGTCTTTTGCTTGGTCTTCGGATCTTCGGTCATCTTGACCAAATGCGGCTTCATCACAATGCCGTTATTAGCAAGCGTCGCAATCGCATGCGCCATCTGGAGCGGTGTAAAGCTGTTATAGCCCTGACCAATCCCTAATGAAATCGTCTCGCCAGCGTACCATTTTTGTTGGACTGCTTTTTTATAGGCAGTCCGTTTCCATTCTGTGGAGGGCAGTAATCCGACTTTTTCATGCTCCAAATCGATGCCCGTTTTTTGACCAAAACCAAACGGCTTCATGAAGTCATGAATCGTATCAACACCAAGGTCATTGGCAAGCATGTAATAGTAGGTGTCGCACGAGACAACAATAGAGCGGAACATATCAACCACGCCGTGACCACCCGGTTTATCATCATTAAAGCGATGACCACCAAACATAAAAAATCCAGTGTCAGCGACTGATTGCGATGGCGTACGTCTACCAAGTTCAAGTGCTGCCAAGGCCATGTAAGGCTTGTAGGTTGAGCCAGGCGGATACGTACCCGACAAGGGGCGATTTAATAAAGGTCGGTCTTCAGAAGTATTTAACTCTGTCCAACTTTGCTGATCAATCCCCTCAACAAACAAGTTGGGATCATACGTAGGCTTAGACACAAAAGCGAGGACATCACCTGTTTCAGGCTCAATCGCCACCAACGCACCACGGCGATCACCAAAGGCTTCTTCGATCACTTTTTGTAATTCGATATCCACCGATAGAATCAAATTTTGACCGGATGTTGGCGGTGTACGCGACAACGTACGTACGGCTCTGCCGTTGGCGGAAACCTCCACCCGTTCAAAACCGGTCGTGCCGTGTAACGCCGTTTCGTAGCTTTTTTCCAGCCCTTCTTTGCCGATATAGTCGGTGCCGTTGTAATTGGCACTGTCTTCCATGTCGTCAATAAGATCAGCATCTTTCGGACTGATACGACCAATATAGCCAATCACATGCGAAGCACTATCCCCTTGTGGATACTGACGGAATAAACGCGCCTGAATATCAACGCCGGGAAAGCGGAAGCGTTGCGCCGTAAATCGGGCCACTTCTTCATCGGTAAGACGGGTACGGATAGGGAGGCTTTCGAAGTTCTTTGATTCTTCTAACAGCTTACGAAAACGCTTACGATGCTTCGGCTGAATGTCGACCAAAGCGGAGAGGTCATCGATCAGTTGATCCATATCCTCGGTGATCTTAGACGGTGTGATTTCTAACGTGTAGGCTGAGTAGTTTTGCGCCAGAATCACGCCATTGCGATCCATGATTAAGCCACGGTTAGGCACCACCGGTACGATATCGATCCGGTTTTCGTCAGCGAGAAGGACGTAGTCGTCATGTTTGACGATCTGTAACCACACAAAACGTGAGATCAACGCCGCAAAACAGGCAAACACGAATATACCGATAAAAATCAGGCGCAGACGGAAAAAATAGAGTTCACGTTCCGTGTTCTTGAGTTCATTCATGATGTTCAGTTGGCTTACAGCAACTACAGTAAAAAAGCATGCAGATTAAATCGGACGGGTATCATCTTTGTTAATCGCACGACGTTGCGGTGCCAACAGGACTAACGTTGCAACCGGCCACAAGGCAGTGGTGACGATACTTTCTGAAAAATATAACCAGCCTGGAAAATGGGCATCCGGCGCAACGATCAAGCGCACAGCGATTTGCAGACACTGCACAAACAGAAACAACGGAAAGACGTGCAGCGACTGTGTCAATGGATGAAACCACAAGACGCGGCGGTGAATGGTAATCGCGAAATATGTCAGCAAGGTGTACGCCAGTGCATTTTCACCGAGATGAATCGCGTCATGGACATCCATCAACAGCCCCATAGAAAACGCGACACCAATACCTACTTTACGTGGCTGGTGAATACTCCAAAACACCAACACCAAAGCCACAAAGTCAGGCACCGCAATGAAGCCGCCCCAAGGCAAAAAATTCAGCAAAAATGCGAGCGCCAGACTAAAAGCGATAAAAACAGGATTTACTGGCAACAAAATGTAATGCGGTTGCGTCATTTTCCTGCTTCCTTATTCGCTGGTTTTGTTACGACTGTTTGAGATGCCGGGGCTTTGCCGCTATCCATTTTCACCGTGTCAACTTTGGGGGAATCGGTTTTTGTTGGGTCGACTTTTACCGGATCGGTTTTCCCGCTTTGAGCGCGAGCAGCCTCAAGGTTGGCCGCTTCTTTGCTCGCAGTCTGCGCTAGCGACGGTTGATCAACTGGTTTTGTATCACTCGGTGGTGGCGTGGTGTCACGCGTCACTTTGCGATTGATTTTTTCTTTCTTCGCCCGCACGTCTTCTGTATCAGGACGCGGCAAATTGTCTGTCGACACCTGCAAGATCAACAATTGCTTGTTACGGTCGATACCTGCCGTTGGCACGCACAAAATATTCTCTAAGGTGGTGACTGCTTTACTCTCGACTTGGACCACCTTGGCCACCGATAAGCCGGGAGGATAGATCCCATCGATACCAGAAGTCACTAACTGATCGCCATTCTGAATGTCCGCATTCGAGGTCAGACGCATATCGAGATAGGCTGACTCGCCACGACCATAGGCAACACTGCGCAAACCATTGCGTAAAATCTGAACAGGAATAGCCTGATTTTTATCTGTGAGCAGGGTGACTTCGGATGTCAACGGAAAAACCCGCGTGACTTGTCCAACGACACCCAAATCGTCGATCACTGGCTGTCCAAGGGCAACGCCATCTTTGATACCACGGTCCACAATCACTTTGCGGGTCGACGGATCACGCGCATCGTAAATAATTTCAGCCAATACGGATTTGACGGGCAAACGCTCACGGGCGTCGAGTAACTTGCGTAAATGGTTGTTTTCAGACTGAAGCTGCGCTGTTTGCTGCAACACGTCGGCATGAGCAGTGTGCTGACGCTTCAGATTGGCATTCTCTTTTTCTAGGTCGCTCTGTGACACAAAATATTGCGACAGATTTTTCACCGTCATACTTGGAACAGCCGCAATCATCTGTACCGGATACAGCACAGTACCGATGACCTGCCGAACGAGCGTTAAGGATTTGAGACGCGAATCAACGACCAGCAAGAAGATGGCCAGAATCGTAAAAAAAATAGCTCTAGCACGAGCGGATGCGCCTTGCTTAAAGAGAGGTGGCGGGCTGTAATCCATACTATATCAATCATCAGAGACAGGTTTGCCTATCCGCTTCGCACGGCCATCAAGGACTGCGAGCGTTCCAAAAGCAAAAAGCCGACAGTTCAGCGGCCGGCTCTACAACAATTTTTACGTGACTATCAGAGTAAGACGGAGGGGCGAAAAGCGACTTCGATTGCATTCCACCACGATGTATCTTCTGCCAGCACGCGCTTCTTACTCTACCCTGACAGAGAACAAACTCGACGAACTAGAAGTAGCAGACCACATCTTGCTCATCGAGGCTTTTCCAACCGTCAGCTATCTATCTCATGTTGAACGTTCTTTCGATGACCATCGCACTGACGGGTCATCGGTCAAAACCAATTACTCGTAAGAGAAGATAGAACCGAGCTTGTCCATCCGCTCTAACGCCATGCCTGAGCCACGGACCACGCATGTCAATGGATCTTCTGCCACGATCACTGGCAAGCCAGTTTCTTCCATCAACAGACGATCCAGATCGCGCAGCAATGCGCCACCGCCGGTCAACATCATGCCTTTTTCAGCAATATCAGCGCCCAACTCTGGTGGTGTTTGCTCTAACGCGTTTTTGACGGCCGAAACGATGTTATTGAGTGGATCTGTCAATGCTTCCAGAATTTCGTTGCTGGAAATCGTGAAGGAGCGTGGAATGCCTTCGGACAGATTGCGTCCTTTGACTTCCATTTCTTTCACTTCTGAACCTGGGAATGCGGAACCAATTGCTTTTTTGATCGCTTCAGCGGTTTGCTCACCGATCAACATGCCGTAGTTACGGCGGATGTAGTTTACGATCGCTTCGTCAAACTTGTCGCCACCAACGCGGACAGAGCCTTTGTAGACCATGCCGCCGAGGGAGATAATACCGACTTCTGTTGTACCACCACCAATATCGACTACCATCGAACCAGTCGCATCAGACACTGGCAAACCTGCGCCAATCGCTGCCGCCATCGGTTCTTCGATCAGATAAACCTGAGACGCACCAGCACCCAATGCTGATTCACGAATCGCACGACGCTCCACTTGTGTAGAACCGCAAGGAACGCAAATGATGATGCGAGGGGATGGCTTGAAGAATTTGGTGTCGTGCACCATGCGAATGAACTGCTTGAGCATTTGCTCCGTCACGGTAAAGTCGGCGATCACGCCGTCTTTCATTGGACGAATGGCTTCGATATTGCCTGGTACTTTGCCCAGCATTTGTTTTGCTTCTTTACCAACAGCTTGAATCGTTTTTTTGCCGTTTGGTCCGCCTTCTTGACGAATCGCCACAACGGACGGCTCATCAAGGACGATGCCTTGGCTACGGACGTAAATCAATGTATTTGCGGTACCAAGATCGATCGCCAGATCGTTTGAAAAATAACTGCGTAAGAAACCAAACATGTATTGTCCTGTATTTAAACGATTGTTGCGTGCAGCTACTTGCATAGCTCTCTTTATAGACGACAAAAGTGAGCTGCACCACGAAATTTTTACCCCATCTGCTTTCAGAGACGCGCTGCTAAATCACCGTTACTCCACCACAGATGAGGTTAAGTTAAGGGATTTAGTAAGCCATTAGGGCATTAACCCGCCATTCTACCTTATAATCTTCTTAAATTTACTCGATACCAACACCTAAAATAGTGTATCGGGATTTATAAAAAGTTGGTTGGAATTAACACAAAATTATGACATTAAGTCATCAAATGTGTATTTCTGGGTCTTTGTTGCACAGACACATCTCATCAGCACGAAGTTCACGCAATCACGACATTTTTTTGTAACACCTCCAGCACACTTTTTTGACACTCTTTTGGACTATTTTTGCGCTTGAAGCGCCTATAAATCATGTCATTGACCATCAACGATGTAACGCGCATTGCCAATTTGGCAAAATTAAACATCTCGCCATCCGAAGCCGACTCCACCCTCGATAAGCTCAATGGCATTTTTTCGCTCGCCGAACAGCTCAAGGCCGTCGATACGACTGGCGTTGCACCACTGAGTCACCCGATCGCTGCGCTCCTGCCCGAATTGGCATTGCGCTTACGTGAAGACGTGGTGACAGAGACAAATCACCGTGATGCGTACCAACAATGTGCACCAGCCACACAAGATGGTCTGTACCTCGTGCCTAAGGTCATTGAATAAGATTTCTGGAATAAACACATGCATACTAAAACTCTTGCCCAATTATCTGCCCTGCTGCACAGCAAACAGATTTCTGCGACAGAACTCGCACAACATTTTTTAGACCGTATTGCCGCCAGCGATCTCAATGCATTCCTGCATGTTGATCCAGCCTTCACCCTGCAACAAGCGGCGACGGCCGATGCAATGTTAGCCAGTGGCAACGCAACAGCGTTGACTGGTATTCCGATTGCGCATAAAGACATTTTTGTGACGCGTCATCTGCGCTCAACAGCTGGCTCTCGCATGCTGGAAAACTACGTCAGCCCATTCGACGCGACCGTCGTTGAAAAGCTCGCACAAGCGGGCATGGTGACCTTAGGTAAGCTCAATTGCGACGAATTCGCGATGGGCTCTGCCAATGAAAACTCTTATTTTGGTCCGGTGAAAAACCCATGGGATAAAACAGCGGTACCCGGCGGCTCATCTGGTGGTTCTGCTGCTGCCATTGCAGCACGACTGACACCGGCAACCACAGGAACCGATACAGGTGGCTCTATCCGCCAACCGGCTGCGTTTTGTGGCGTCACTGGCATCAAGCCCACCTACGGTAGTGTCTCCCGTTATGGCATGATCGCTTTCGCTTCTTCGCTCGATCAAGGCGGTCCGATTGCCCAAACAGCCGAAGATTGCGGCATGTTACTTAATGCCATCGTTGGCTTTGATGACAAAGACTCGACATCGGTTGAGCGTAAAGCAGAAGATTTCAATCGTGATCTGAATAAATCTTTGCAAGGTTTACGTATTGGCGTACCAAAAGAGTTTTTCAGCGAAGGTTTGGCGCCAGACGTGGAACAAGCAGTCCGTGCAGCATTGGATGAATACGTCAAACTGGGCGCAACGCTGGTCGATATTTCATTGCCCAAAACAGCCTTGTCGATTCCGGTATATTACGTGATTGCACCAGCCGAAGCATCGTCTAATCTGAGTCGCTTTGATGGCGTACGTTATGGTCATCGCGCCGCAGACTACAAAGATCTGAACGATATGTATCGTCAATCACGGACCGAAGGCTTTGGCAATGAAGTGAAGCGTCGTATTTTGGTTGGCGCGTATGTGTTATCCCACGGCTACTATGATGCGTATTATCTGCAAGCACAAAAAATCCGTCGTTTAATTGCGCAAGATTTTGCGGCAGCATTCCAGCAATGTGATGTCATCATGGGTCCAGTGGCTCCGACCGTTGCGTGGGATCTTGGCGCGCAGTCGGATGATCCGGTTGCGAACTACTTGGCGGATATTTTCACGCTCTCCACCAGTCTGGCAGGCTTGCCTGGCATGTCGATTCCTTGTGGTTTCGGGCAAGGTGAAAAGAATGCAAAACGTCCGGTTGGCTTGCAACTGATCGGTAATTACTTTGATGAGGCACGATTGCTCAATGTGGCGCATCAATACCAACAAGTCACTGACTGGCACCAGCGTACACCCGTATGAAAATGACCCTCTTCCCACTGAAGTTCGTCGCTGCCCTGCTTCTCAGCAGCGCTAGTATGATCTCGTTGGCTGATGAGCCCACACTTGATCTCCGTTTGCAGTGTACACAGACGAAGTTGGAAGACGGTGATGGTGAACGCCTGATTTATGCTGATCAGGCACACATTCAACTGCATGGTGAAACGATCGACGATTTTCAATGGGAATCCTCATTATTTCGCACCGATCACGGTCACGAGTGCAGTATTGATAAAGACGACCAGTTACAGGCACAAGTAACCGACAAAGGATGGCGGATCACGCTCAAAGACGCCGTTAATGCCCGTACGGAACGGGGTTACGATTTTGATCGTGGCTACCAGTGCAGCATCCGTGTGGAGCGTGAGGGAGAGTCCGTTCACATCAGACCAACTTGTCCAGCACTGTGTGGGTCTCGGATGAACTTTACCGAGCTGAAAGTCGATGTCAAGAGTGGACAGTGCCACTACGAAGAATAACGGAGCGCTGCGCAGTCTGACGTTAAGACAAGCAGCCTCATACGATTGACGACAATTGACCGGGATATCAACAGACTTGTTCCCGGCAAGATGAAAGAGAAGGAACTGCTATGCAATGGGAAGTAGTTATCGGCTTTGAGACGCACGTGCAACTCAAAACGAATTCAAAAATTTTTAGTGGCTCATCCATTCAATTTGGTGCAGAACCAAATACGCAAGCCAGCCCCGTGGATCTTGCCCTGCCTGGTGTATTGCCAGTCATGAATAAAGCAGCAGTAGAAAAAGCGATTCAATTTGGCCTCGCCGTCGGTGCAACGATTGCGCCAGAATCGATCTTCGCGCGTAAAAACTATTTTTATCCAGATCTGCCAAAAGGCTATCAGATCAGTCAATTTGAGATTCCTGTCGTGCAAGGCGGCTATGTTGCCTGCGTTGTTGAGAAAGATGGCAAATCCGAAGTCAAAAATATTCAATTAACCCGCGCGCATCTCGAAGAAGATGCGGGTAAGTCTTTGCATGAAGACTACCAAGGGATGACAGGTATCGATCTCAATCGTGCTGGTACACCGTTATTAGAAATCGTCACTGAACCTGTCATGCGTAGCGCAGCAGAAGCAGTCGCTTACGCAAAAGCCCTCCATTCGCTGGTCATGTGGCTCGATATCTGCGATGGCAATATGCAAGAAGGCTCTTTCCGTTGCGACGCCAACGTGTCGGTACGTCCGGTAGGTCAGAAAGAGTTCGGCACCCGTGCTGAAATTAAAAACCTCAACTCTTTCCGCTTCCTCGAAGAAGCGATCAACCACGAGGTACGTCGCCAGATCGAACTCATCGAAGATGGTGGCACAGTGGTGCAAGAGACCCGTCTGTACGATCCGGACAAAAAAGAAACTCGCTCGATGCGTAGCAAAGAGGATTCTCAGGATTATCGCTATTTCCCAGATCCCGATTTGCCTCCGTTAAAAGTCAGTGCAGAATGGATTGAAAAAGTACGTAGCACCATGCCTGAATTGCCAGGTGCAATGCGCAGTCGTTTTGTCGAGCAGTTTGGTCTTCCGGAATACGATGCGACCATCCTGACGCAATCGAAAGGTGTTGCGAGCTATTTTGAAGCCGTCGTACAAGCAGCCGGTGTTGCGCAAGCAAAACCTGCTGCTAACATGATGATGGGCGATGTGGCATCGACGCTCAATCGCGAAGGGATTGATATCAGCGCCATCCCTGTCTCTGCAGCCCAATTAGCCGTACTGTTACAACGTATCGCGGATGGCACGATCTCTAACAAGATTGCCAAAGAAGTCTTTGCTGCCATGTGGCAAGCGCCTTCCGCCGATGTCAATCTGGCAGATCAAGTGATTGAGTCCAAAGGATTAAAACAGATTTCAGACGTGGGCGCACTGGAAAAAATTATCGATGAAGTCATGGCTGCGAATCAGCAATCGGTCGATGAATACCGTGCTGGTAAAGAAAAAGCCTTTAACTCGCTGGTGGGACAAGCGATGAAAGCAACTAAAGGCAAAGGCAATCCTGCGCAGGTCAATGAACTGCTCAAGAAAAAATTAGCAGGCTAATTGAATAACCGCGACGTACTGCAAGACAAGACAACACAAGACGTTCTAGCAGCACCACCGCCGCAGATAACGAAAGAATACAATGAGCAATTTACGACAAGAATTTATCGAGTTTTCAGTGAAAGCGGGCGTGATCCGCTTTGGTGATTTCGTCACCAAAGCAGGTCGCAACTCACCTTACTTTTTTAATGCTGGTCTTTTCAATGACGGCGCTAATTTGGGCAAACTCGCTGCATTCTATGCCGATACCCTGATCAATTCCGGCGTTGAATTTGACATGCTGTTTGGCCCCGCCTACAAAGGTATTACGCTGGCATCTGCCACCGCCGTTGCATTAGCAGCGCGTGGTCGGAATGTTCCGTTTGCGTACAACCGCAAAGAAGCAAAAGACCATGGTGAAGGTGGCACGATCGTTGGTGCAGAGCTCAAAGGCAAAGTCGTGATCATTGATGATGTGATCTCTGCTGGCACATCTGTACGAGAGTCCGTCGAAATGATTCGTGCAGCAGGCGCGACACCATGCGCAGTGCTGATTGCTTTAGATCGTATGGAGCGTTCTGGCAAAGATGATGCCTTGTCAGCGCACTCGGCAGTGCAAGAAGTCAGCAATGCCTACAACATGCCTGTCGTTTCTATCGGCAATCTCAACGACCTGTTTGACTATCTGTCTGCAGCGGGTGCGGATGCACAACTGACACAATACAAAGCAGCGGTGGCAGCCTATCGCGATAAATACGGCGCAGTATAAACGTCACTAAAGATCGTGCGCCGATGCCGTTGTGAGTAGGTGGATCCTACTCAATGTTCAACGAGAACGCTGCACCACATGAAAGAAAAAAACTGACTGAAATAGCCATTCACGTCAGTTTTTTTGTTTTGTTGATGAAGTCAATTTACGGAATATGTCATGACAAAAATCGTCTCTGCCAATTTAAATGGTATTCGCTCTGCAGCCAAAAAGGGCTTTTTTGAATGGATGGGAAAAGAAGATCCCGACTTCGTCTGCGTGCAAGAACTGAAAGCCCAGGCAGAAGACATGACCCCAGATTTTTTGACGCCGCATGGCTACCATGGTCATTTTCATTATGCCGAGAAAAAAGGATATTCCGGTGCAGGCGTCTATAGTAAGCAGCAACCCGATGCTGTTCATATCGGCTTCGGCAATGCCGAATTTGATGCTGAAGGGCGGTACGTTCGCTGTGATTTCGGGAATATGTCAATCATCTCCGTTTACTGCCCCTCGGGCTCTTCGTCTCCCGAACGTCAAGAGGCGAAGTTCCGTTTTATGGATGCCTTTTTCCCCCACCTGGCGACACTAATTGCACAAGGACGTGAAATCGTTATTTGTGGTGACTGGAACATTGCCCACAAAGAAATCGATCTCAAAAATTGGAAGAGCAACCAAAAAAATTCAGGCTTCCTGCCAGAAGAACGCGCCTGGATGACGCGCTTGTTTGACGAGCAAGGCTGGGTTGACGTCTATCGTCGCCTACACCCCGACACCACCGGCGAAGCCTATACCTGGTGGAGTAACCGCGGTCAGGCATGGGCAAACAATGTCGGGTGGCGTATTGACTACCATGTTGCCACTCCAGGTATCAGCGCCACCGCCACATCTGCATCTATCTACAAAGAACAGCGTTTCTCTGACCATTCGCCGTTGATTATCCATTACGGCTAAAAGAAGCCAGCGCAAGAATGCGATTCGCTCATCCGCCTTAAGCTTCTTCGCTGTTTCGATTTTTTTCTTTTCCACAAAAAATCTCCTCATTCCTGCTTGTGTTCAGCAGGAATGACCTCGCGTCTCTTTCAACGTCTTGTCGACCTTGCGCCTTTGTTTTTTTACTCTAAGCAACGAAGTTAATTTGCCACACAAAGCAGAGTAGATGTTTATGCAATAAACGCTGATATGTTAAACTTTTCTCATTGATATTATAAAATATACAATATTGATTTATTGTGTTCATGTGCCGAAAAAGGCATGTCGATCAGGTATCGGACAACGGAAGCGAGTATCACAGACAGAGTAACAAACCAGCTTGATGTCATTCTCGTACCGTAAAACCTTCATCATTGTTAGACGTTAATCGCTTGAACATCTGGAGTCCCGCATGGTTGCAGCTGTAAAGAATAGTTTGTTTTTAAAGGTGTTGTTGGTGTTGGCGGGGCTTCTGATCATTGGCTTGCGCTACTTATCTGAAGCGCAAGCAGCACCTGTTGCTCAGGCCTACCTCGTTCGGCAAGGGGATCAAATTGCAGTGTTAATAGGTGAAACGCACTTTGGTGGAGAATTTGAAAATAGCTCTTTTCTCGAGAAAGTCGTCAAGCCTGTTTTAGCGCAAAAAAATGCGAAGATTTTTGCTGAGGGCGTCTGGACTGAAAAAGTTAATCCTGCCAGCAATGAAAAATGTCTCGACCATTCTACTCAGCGATTGGATCCGATAATTGCTGACTTTCGGAAAGCTGCAAAGGCAGCAAATTTTACTGTTCCTTACGCCATTGAACATTACGATAGCCTACCTGAGATGTTACTTTATCAAAGTGCTCTTTCGACAGAGTATTCCATTGTTTATCCACCGGGAATTTCCACGAAACGCGCAGAGAATAGAAAAAAAAATTTAGCGTCTTTTAACTTTGCCGATTACAACTCTGAACTGGCAAAGACAAATCAACGCTCCAGAATCATTGGTTTAGATAGCCCCAGTCAATTATGGGACAATTTTTGTCTTGAACCGAAAGCGACACGTGAAATCATCGTTGCAGACCGTCTTCAATCCCTCGTCAAGTTACTGCGCCTCGTGGTTGAAGATCCTGACTTAACATCAGGTCTCATCAAGAGAACCACGAGATCGGTATATTACTACACACTAGCGTGCATCGATGCAGCACAACCTTGCACTGTAGAAGAATTGAGTCATCTGATGGAAGAACCATCAGCAGCGAGAACGCCATTGACCATCGGTGCTGAATATCTTAGCGTAGTCTTTCCCTTTTTATGCACGACACGCAATATTACTTGGGCCTCTATTATTAGCAGTAATCTAAAAAAGCATAAAAAAGGGGTGATCACCGTAGGATCAGCGCACCTCGCTGACTATCGTTTGAATGACACACTTTATCCAGGGCTGATTTCGTTATTGAGAAAAGATGGGTACCGTGTAACGCCGATTTATACGGTGAATGACATTCCAGCCGCATTTTTTGAAATGAGTTGGAGTGACAAAATACGAGGATTTTTTTATTAATTGGCGGCTCAACTTATTGTTGATTCAATCTATTGTTTGGACCAACATTAACGATATATCCCGAGTATAGTTTTACTCGTCCAGCGATGAACACATGGAGGAAAAAAACTTGGGAGTAACTGCTAGCACCTGCTAGCAACTACTCCTCAAGCGCGGACCATCAACTCACGGCTGATGCTGAACGCGATTCAAATTCACACCCGCATCAATCTGGGCGATGTGACTCACCAAGTATGCCTCCAGTGCATCGAGATCACGGCCAATTACTTTGCGATCGCGACCTTGTTTGAACACTGTAAAACTATCACCACCATCGGCCAAGAAGTTGTTTGCGACGACGGTATAGTTGCGTGTCATCTCCAGCGGCTGACCATGAATGCGAATATTGGCGATCTCAATTGCCGTACCTGATCCTTTTTTCCACGTGTAGGAAAGTGACTCAGAAACAAACAACTTACGCGGCTCATCGGTGGGTTTTCCGGCCCATTGTTGCTGCAATAGTTGAACAATTTCGGCACCGGTGAGTTGCATGCTCATCAGCATATTGCCAAAGGGTTGCGTGGCGTAGAGATCACCAAAAGTAACCGTCATCGGCGCTGGTCGTTGGCCGGAAGGTAAATCGTTACGGATGCTACCTTCGTTGATAAACGCAACATCTGCATGTCCATGTTGATTAGCATAGCTCAGATGTGCATCCGCAATCACGTTACCAAAGACACTGTCAAAATGCGTACCATCACTGTCACGCATTAAGGGATGATTGAGGGTAACGACAGGACGCAGACGCATCGCCGCTGTTTGTGTCGCCACTTGTGTTACCAATTCTTGTGCATGCGGATCAGCAACAAGGCGCTTCTGATCAATCAAATGATTAACGGCAACCGCTTTGATCACTTGATGGGTTTGCTTATCGATAGTTAATGTGGACTCCGTCAAAAACGCGCCATAACTACGACCTTGCACGACCAGATGTCCACCAATCTTGCACGTGTAGCCCTGATGGGAGTGTGCTGACACAATCAAACTAATACGTCGATCGAGTTTGTTAGCGATGTCGATAATCGGTCCCTGCAAGCCTTCGCAGCGGTAAGTCGGATCGTTTTCGTCACCTTTGTACATCCCACCTTCATGGATCAACACGACAATCGCATCAACACCCTGTTTCTCTACTTCGGGCACATAGCGATTAATCGCCGTTGCCTCATCCTCAAAACGTAACTGACGTACGACATCGCCTGCGACGATATTGGGTACATCCGCAGTTACCGCACCGATAAATCCAATCTTGACATCGCCGACCTGGCGAATCACATAAGGAGGTAACCAAGGTGTCGTCGATCCAAGCTGTGAGACATTGGCGCCGAGATAGGCATAGTTCGCGCCATGAAAGCCAGTAAAAGCGCACCCTGATGCCGGACATGTGCCGCGAAGCTTTCTCATCAGCTCATCTGTACCGCGGTCAAATTCATGGTTACCAATCGCAGTAACGGACAAACCGAGCTGGTTCATTGCTTCTATCACGGGCTCGTCGTTGAGTAGTGCCGATCCCATCGGTGACGCTCCCATGAGGTCACCGGCGCCAACCAAAATACTGGCATGTACAGCGGCACGGCGCTCTTTGAGTTTCGTGGCGAGATAAGCATAACCACCTGCTGGTCTTTTTTCTACTTGGCCTGGGTGCTGTGGGTCGGGGATGTTTGCAAAATAGGGAACGGGTTGTTCCGCTTGTAAATTGCCGTGAAAATCATTGATGCTAAAAATAGTGACGTCTTCGTAACGTGTCGTTTTGGCGTTTTCACCGTTAATCGCGCAAGCGGATAACAGTGAAAGAGCTAGCAACGATGCGGATAGTTTTTGACCAAATGGGTGCTTGAACGCGGGTAATAATGAGGGCATTCCGAGTCTCTTTGAATAAGGGGCTAAATCATATGACGAATAGGTTGCATACCAATTTTCTTCTATTGCGATGCGCGAAAACAATAAGAAAAGGCCAGTAACAATCACGTTGTTACTGGCCTTTTGACTATATCACCGCTGTCTGATTACGACAGCATATCTCGCTTTGTCAGATTAGAAATCTGTCTGCAACGAAACGGATACAAAACGTGGTGCACCGAGGTAGTAGTAGACATTCTTCGCACTTGCGGCACCAACAGCAACCGCATTCAATACGTTAAAGCTGGATGGGCTCAGGTATTGTTTGTTGGTGATGTTGCTGACGTTCAGACGCAGTGTCGTTTTCTTGAACATACCAGCGTTCGGGAATTGATAACCTGCATCAAAGTCGTACGTTGTGTAGCCAGCAACAGACTGGTCATTGGTCATTGTTGCAAATTCTTGACCGGTGTATTTGCCTTTCAGGCGAACATACCAAGAATTAGTTTCGTATTGACCACTGATACCTGCTTTCCATTTTGGTGTATCAGTCATTTGCTTGCCATTCGTTGGCAACGCTACGCCAGACGACATGATGTCGTTTCTGATCTTGGTATTGATATAACCTAGGGATGTGTATGCAGACCAGCCGTGGATCGGTGTATTACCAATTTCAAACTCAGCACCTGTGGAGCGAACTTTACCAGCGTCAACCAATGTGCTGTTGAGTGTGACTGGATCTGTTGTCGAAGCCAAACGATCTTTGAAATCAACAGCAAATACAGTTGCTTGCGCAGTTACTTTGTCTGTTTGCAGACGGTAACCTACGTCCAGGTTGTAAGACGTTTCTTGCTTCACGTCCACTGGCATTGTTGGCTGACCATTCACGACAACAACGTTACCTGTCGTTGCGTAAGCAAAGTTACCAGGTACTTTCATGTTCTTCGCCAAGCTAGCAAACAACTGATTGTCATGATCGATCTGATATTTCACGCCGATTTGTGGCAAGAAATCGTGGTAAGTACGCTCGATAGTGTAACCAGCAGTTGGCTCGCCTTCACTTGCTTTGTCTGTGAATTGACGCTTCATCGTTGGTGCACGCATACCAATGTTCAATGTCAACTTATCGTTCAACAAGTTCATTGTATCTTGTGCAAAGAACTGATAAGCAGTACTAACTGTATGCCAGTCACGGGACTCGTAAGGTGTGCCGTCTGGGCGCAGAATACGGCCATTACGCAACCAGATATCAGCAGCATTACCATTTGCATCAACAGCGACCATCGGACCAAATTGATCCTGAGAAGCGCGTTCGATCCAGAAACCAGCGAGGAGCTGATGATTGTCGATGGTGTGTGTGACAGAACCAGTAATACCTGGACGGTTGGTACGTGTCATGGAGCTTGAAGCAACGATGACTTTGTCTTTTGTATCGCCGTCACCGTTCAGATCAACACCGGCACCCAACTTACCTGTCGTCGTGTTGAGGAAGCCTGTTTCAGACATCAGTTTTTGCTGAACGCCGCCAGTACCCAGACCATACCAGTAGTAAGGGATGATTTTTACATCAGTGTTTTCATTGATGCGGAACTTACCAGTCACAGAAGCAATCATGTTCTGGAATGGGTTTTGTGACAATTGGTAGTAAGAATCACCGCTCGCTTGGCTTGGATCAGAACCCGCTGTGCCTGGTGTTTTTGCTGCGTGACCAATGAATGTTGTTGAGTAATCGTAGTAGTAGCCGTGCTTCGCCAGATCAGACAACGTAATGGAATTGATGTTGTTGTTCATCTCACGGTTCATCAACACGGTACCGCTGATCGAGTTGAAACGATCAAAGTCCGTACGGAAGCCCATGTCTACGTGGTAACGGTCACCACCGCCTGCACCTTTCCACTTGTCCGCGTAAGCGTGGGAAGCAGAAATGAACAAACGTGTTTTTTCATCGGACAACATACCTGTGTCATAGCGCATGTATGTTTTGTACATGTTGAGCGAACCGATCGTCTGCGCTACGCGGAAACGTTGTTCTTTGGATGGATCACATGTCGTGATACCGATAATACCGCCCGATGCGCCGATTTGTGGAGAGTCAACGTCTGTCGAACCCTGTGTAACGAATTCAGTACATGTATTTTCTTGGTCAACGAATTCTTGTGGGTACAAAGAGAAAGAACCGGAGTCATTCACTGGCACGCCATTGATGGTCATACCAATTTGATCGCTGTTGAAGCCGCGCAGTGACAAACCACCACCGAACAGACCTGTCGCGTCATAGTTGAAACTATTCACGGAAGGCATCAATTCCAGAGCTTGGTATGCATTGCCTGTAGGACGCTGTTTCGCCAACTCTTCTGCATTGATGGTACTACGTGCTTTAGGCGCGCTTTCTTGCACCATCAAGCCCATACCGACTTTTTTACCGGTAATAGTAACTTGCTTGGAATCAACTGGATCGTTATTCGTTTCAGGCTGTTCAGCTGCAAACGCAGAAGACATACTCAGGCATGCTAATTGGCATGCAATTGCAACCATCGACAGGCGCGGTAACAACGCTGGCGATTTTGTGGTTTGTTTCATTTACTGCTCCCTAGTCAGATTTCAGATAAATTAAATGTCAAAATAAATATCAATTTCTTGTCAAACGTCATGCGTTTTCTACTTCATATCTGGTCAGATGTTGTCTCCGTCGCCATCCTATACACCAGATTTCATTGGCTTTTTAGTATTCGTTTTATCACCGTTTGCCCTTGCGAACCCGCACCAAAAGCCTTACGCAAACGATTGCTTACTACACCGAAAGAGTTGGCGTAGATTGCGCAAACGATTGCTTGAAGGATGAAAAAAATAGACGCCGCTCATTTACCCGTCTATTTTTGGGGTGTTCGAAGTGCAAACTTCCTATCGATCTTGCAACAACTTCTTACAAAATAAATATATTGATATAGCGAAAAAGTCTATCACAGAAGTTTTTAGAACCGAGCAGAGTGTTACATCCAATTATGAAAGGATGATGACAAATACCCGGAAATGCCCGAAATGTGTCATAAACACACCACAAAAATGCATTTTTATTAATGATTTTAGGCAGTTTTGACGATAGTTAAGTAATAACTACGTGAAAATTTGCGAAGTCTTAAAGATGACTTAAAACTGCAAAATGAGAATTTATGTCATAAAGACAGTAAGGAAATGTTACGCTTTTGGGATTTTTTTGTAACAGTCTATATAGAAAAATGCATATTTTTCTTCTATTGATTTATGGATAGGCAACGGCATCGATGCCTTTAACGTTGGTTTGATAAGGGGCAAGTTTATTGACATTGTATCCGTGTGCTTTGGCATACAGCGGCATCACCTCTGGTAGGTGCTTCTGAATCTCTAGAATGCGGTTAGTACCAGCGGGATGCGTCGATAGCCATTGAGGCGGGGATGATTTATTGACCATCGCCATTTTCTGCCACAAAACGATCCCTGCACGTGGGTCGAAGCCTGCTCGGGCAGCGATGTCCAAACCAACAATGTCTGCCTCGGTTTCATCTTGGCGTGAAAACGCCAACATCCCAACTTTGGCCACACTTCCAGCAAGCGCGCCCGCAAACCGTGGGTCGTAGCCTTTTAATCCAGCGACAATTTCCGTGCCTTGCACCATGAAATTCAGAATATTCGCTTTACCAGCACGCTCGGCACCGTGTTCGCGCAGAGCATGGGCGATCTCGTGTCCCATGACAATCGCAATTTCGTCGTCAGTGAGTTTCAGTGTATCGAGGATACCGGAATAAAATGCAATTTTGCCACCAGGCATGCAATAGGCATTAATTTGTTTCGACGCGAGTAAGTTGATTTCCCACTTCCAATTTTTCGATCGCGCATTCCAGCTCAACGTGTAGGGGATCAGCTTGTTGGCAATGGTTCTCAAGCGAACAACCTGCGGAAAATCATCCGGTCCCAAGGCACGCTTCTGGCGGGCATCCTGAATCACTTGTGCGTATTGGAGTGCCGCTTGTTGTTCTATCCCGCTACCGCCAAATTTTCGGGTCCAAGACATCCCGCCAACATTGACACCATCCTGACGTGGCGGTGCCTCTTGGGCATAAGTAACACCGCCCACAAGCGCACAGCACAACAGAAGGGGGTAAGGAACAATTTTCATGACAGAATCGCGTAGGTTGTTATGCTGCACATGGTGTCACACGCCAACGTTTTAAAGCCCTTGGTATTACGCACGGCGCTTTTGTAAGCGGAACACAGCGAGACTACCGCGCCAGTTCGGTAAAACGTGGACCTGCTTTCCTTCATGCAAGGCCACACATTCCACCACTTCTAATCCCACTTCGTTCGCCAGATCAGAAAAATCATAAATCGTGGCACAACGCACGTTTGGCGTGTCATACCACTGATACGGCAACGACTTTGAGACCGGCATTTTACCCATCAATAGTGCGGTACGATGCGGCCAATATCCAAAGTTAGGAAACGATACGATCGCATCCCTCCCCACCCGCGCAATATCACGCAGTAAGGGCTCAACGTGCTTCATCATTTGCAGCGAGTTGAGACACAACACCGTATCGAATGCGTTGTCGTCGAACATACTGAGGCCGTTTTCCATGTCTTGCTGAATCACGTTGACATGGCGTGTCGCACAGGCCAGCACTTTATCATCGGCGATTTCGATTCCGTAACCGACGCAACGTTTATCCGATTGCAGATAATCAAGCATGACACCATCGCCACAACCCACGTCAAGAACATGTGAATCGGCTTTCACCCAGTCAGCAATGAACGCCAGATCCGGACGCAGGCGGTTTAAGTCTGAGAAATTCATGCTGGTATTCCTTGTAATTCGGTATCGATGCGGTCAAAGTAAGCGGCAATCAAATTGAGGTAGCGCGAATCATCGAGTAAAAACGCGTCGTGCCCGTGTGGCGCATCAATTTCAGCGTAACTGACTGTCCGTTTATTCGTCACCAGAGCACGAACGATTTCACGGCTGCGTTCCGGCGAAAAACGCCAGTCTGTCGTAAACGACGCGACGAGAAAGCGTGCTTTCGTCCGCGCCAGCGCTTGACTCAGATCGCCGTCAGTGTGTCTTGCAGGATCGAAATAATCGAGGGCTTTCGTGATCAACAAATAGGTGTTGGCGTCAAAGTAGTCAGAGAACTTATCACCCTGATAGCGCAAATAGGATTCAATTTCGAAATCGACGCCATAGCCAAACTGGTAATCACCTGACTTTAAATCACGACCAAATTTCTCTGCCATATCGTCATCGGACAAGTATGTGATATGCCCGATCATACGTGCAACGCGTAAGCCATTACGCGGCACGACACCATGCGCATAAAAGTCACCACCATGAAAATCAGGGTCCGTCAAAATGGCTTGTCGCGCCACATCATTAAATGCAATGTTTTGCGCGGAGAGTTTTGGTGTGGAGGCGATGACAACGCAGTGTTTCAGACGATCTGGATACAAAATACTCCACGCCAATGCCTGCATGCCACCCAGCGATCCCCCCATCACGGCGGCAAATTGGGCAATGCCCATTTGATCAGCAACACGTACCTGAGCATTGACCCAGTCTTCGACTGTCACGACCGGAAAATCAGCGCCATAAGGCTTACCCGTCGCAGGATTACTATGCATGGGTCCGGTGGAGCCGAAACATGATCCCAGATTATTGATGCCAATGACAAAAAACCGATTGGTGTCCACAGGCTTGCCTGGGCCAACCATGTTGTCCCACCAGCCTACGTTTTTTGGGTCGTCGGCATAATAACCAGCGACATGGTGCGAGGCGTTGAGCGCATGACAAATCAGAACCGCGTTACTTTTGGTGGCGTTAAGCGTACCGTAGGTTTCGACCATCAAGGTATATTCAGAAATACTCGCGCCACTTTGCAATCGTAAGGGCTGATCGAAATAAAATGCTTGTGGCACCACGGCGCCGACAGATTGAGGTGAGGCTGACATACACACTTCCATCGAGAAATTTCTCGTTCAAAAAAAATTCAAGGAAGGCTAAAAGATGGGCTGAATGAGAGAGAAAGAAAAGCAGCATTCAAGCTCGCTTTAGCCGTATTTATTATCCGGATTCTCCGGATTGCGCCCGCAAGCTGATTTTCAAATCGGCGCATCAATGCTACAAATTAGGGTAGGACCGCTAGGATCAGTCAATACCACTGATCCTTACGTTATCCAACCCGTTAAGGATAACCAAGTCTCGGGCGGACGTCAAACAGTGCAGAGAGCGCCCGTTCCGATAAGAGCACCTCGTAAGACGTCCGCATCGCATGTCACTTAATGAACAGTTTGCCCTACACTCTCCATTGCCGCCAATGTTTCACGAATAACAACAGGATCGTAACTACGCAATATCTTTTTGACGTAAGGTTGTACGTTTTCTAGGTGCGTATTGAGAATCGCCTGTTTAATTTCTGGCAACAATGCGGCTGGCATAGAGAGTTCACGGAACCCCATGCCCGTTAGCAAACGGGTTAAACGCAGGTCACCCGCCATCCCGCCACAAATCGACACAGGAATGTTGGCTTTTTCGGCCGTCGTTACAATCATGTGAAGCAACTCAAGGATCGCTGGATGAAGATCATCATAGAGATGGGCCACTTCGTGATCTGCCCGATCAATGGCCAGGGTGTATTGAATCAGGTCATTGGTTCCAACGGACAAGAAATCCAGTTTTTTGACAAACATGGGCAAAGCCAAGGCAGCGGCAGGGACTTCAATCATCGCACCAACAGGCACGTTGGCATCAAACGCTTTACCCTCCTCGATCAGTTGCTTTTTCGCTTGCTCTAGCATGGCAAGGGTCTGGTCGATTTCAAAACTGTGCGCCATCATCGGAATCAAGATCTTGACGGGACCAAACGCCGAGGCCCGCAAAATAGCACGTAGTTGCGTTAGGAATAATTGTGGCTCACTCAAGCAATAGCGAATAGCACGCAATCCCAGCGCGGGGTTGAGGATATTATGGTCGGAGGCATCCAATGGCTTATCTGCGCCAACATCGAGCGTCCGAATTGTGACAGGACGACCCTTCATCCCTTGTACAGCCGTGCGGTAGGCCTCAAATTGCTCTTCTTCTGTGGGAAGCTTGTGTTCTTGCCCACTACGTTCCATGAACAAAAATTCAGAACGGAACAGACCAACACCGCTGGCACCTGCCTCAAGGGCATGTGCGGTGTCTTCGGGTAATTCGATATTGGCGAGCAAAGTGACTTCGACACCATCCTGCGTAATCGCCGGCGTCTTTTTGAGCTTACTGAGTTTTTTCCGCTGTTTTTGAAGCAGAATCTGGCGCTCGCGATATTGCTCCAATACTTGCGACGTTGGCGCAACGATGACCACACCTGCATCGCTGTCAATGATGAGCCAATCGTCATGTTCGATCAATTGTGACGCATTGCCCATACCTACCACGGCGGGAATACCAAGGCTGCGAGACACAATAGCGGTATGAGAGTTTTGCCCACCTTCGTCCGTGACAAAACCGGCAAAGGCGACATCGCGAAACTGCATCATGTCTGCTGGAGAAATATCCTTCGCAACAACGATCATATTCGCACTGCGTTCATCGATACCTTCGGAACGCGGCACCTCGTTTGCAGACCCAGTAAGTACCTTCAAAATCCGTTCGGCGACTTGCTGAATATCGGCTTTGCGTTCGCGCAGATATTCGTCTTCGATTTCATCAAATTGCGCGGATAGTTCCTCGACCTGCGTCACCAGCGCCCATTCGGCGTTGTAGTGGCGGGAGCGGATGATATCCAACGGTGCTTCAGACACCATGGGATCAGATAAGATGAGAACATGAACGTCAATAAAAGCGCCAAGTTCTGTCGGTGCGTCCTGTGGCAAATCAGCCCAGATGGCTTGCAACTCTTTGTGGACGTGGGCAATCGCAGTTTGCAGGCGAAGCACCTCGGCTTCTACCTGTTCTTGTGCAACCAGATAATGTTCAACATCCAGCGCAGCTGGACGTAAAAGGTGCGCTCTACCAATCGCAATGCCACGGGAAACTGGGATGCCCTGCAATGTAAATGATGCCATGCCTTGTCCCCAATCTTCAATGTATTATATTCATCCCTGCGGTGATGAATCTGATGTTGCTGGCCTGTTTTGTCTGTATTTTGTCTGCATTCCGCCTGTCCGTCACTCTTTCAAGAGGAGTTATTTTGAATTCAGAGGACAGAAAGCAAGGACCAGCAACATGTATTAAGCTGACGTCAGTTTATTCGCCTTCACCAAATTTATCGTTGATTAAGGCCAACATCGCTGTAAAGCAATCCTGCTCATCTTCACCATTGGTCTCTAACAGAATCTTGCTTCCTTTACCGGCCGCCAACATCATGACACCCATGATGGACTTGCCATTGACGCGACGATTATTGCGGCTAACCCATACTTCACTTTTGAATTTACTAGCAAGCTGGGTAAATTTTGCGGAGGCGCGAGCGTGCAATCCCAGTTTGTTGACGATTTCAATTTCTTGTTGAACCATGTTTCACTTTCAAATTAGTTAGGGGAGAGCCGCACTCTATTGTCTATTCGCAAAGCACCATTTTGTCCGCCAGCGAGTGCCATTTCGACGACGACATCGAGCACATCGCTCCGGTAGGTGATCGCACGTAACAACATTGGCAAACTAATCCCGGCAATAATGGCAACTTGATCAGGCTCACCGAGGTGGCGACAGCAATTCGATGGCGTACCGCCCATAATGTCTGTCATCACCAACACACCGGAACCATCATTGAGGCGCTCGACAGCAGCGCGCGCTAGCTGATTGACTTCCTCGGTGTTCTGATCGGCAATCACATCAATCGCTTCGATTCGTTCAGGCTTGCCACGAAAAACATGCGCCGCTGCCTCGATAAATGCAGAACCCAGCGGGGCGTGTGTCATCAAAAGTATACCGACCATCTTTTCTCTATCTCGGGTGTACGCGAATGAATCGCCACATGTTCAATTGGTGCCATCCGACGTTTCACCACCCCGGCGCGAGTATAGTCAACGCACCATCGTAGTGTATGTCAAATGTTATCGTTTTTGTAAGCACTTGTGACGGCAATTTCGAGGGCATCGATAAACATTGCCGCGACATCAAATCCTTTTTGCTGCGTAATTTCTTGGAAGCAAGTCGGGCTAGTGACATTCACTTCTGTCAGACAGGACCCGATCACATCTAATCCTACCAGCAACAAGCCCCTTTGATAAAGCTCTGGAGCCAAAGTCTGTGCAATCTCAAGGTCACGCGCGGACAGTTCTTGCGCAACACCAACACCGCCCGCCGCCAAATTGCCGCGTACTTCGCCATTTTGCGGAATCCGTGCCAAGGCGTAAGGCACCACTTTGCCGCCGATCAACAAAATACGCTTATCGCCGTGCACAATCTCCGGAATATACCGCTGAACCATGATAGTACGTGCACCATTGAGTGTCAGCGTCTCAATCACTGAGCCCAAATTCATCCCATCCTCGCGGATACGGAAAATACCCGTACCACCCATGCCATCGAGTGGCTTGAGAATAATGTCCTGATGGGTACGATGAAAGGCACGGATCCGTTGTTCGTCGCGAGTGACCAAGGTAGGGGTCGTGAACTGACTAAATTGCGCAATACTCAGCTTTTCGTTGTGATTACGAATCGCGGCAGGTTTATTAAAGACTTTGGCGCCCTGACGCTCTGCCATTTCTAGCAAATACGTGGCGTAGATATACTCCATATCGAATGGCGGATCTTTACGCTGCAGTACGGCGTCGAAGCTGCTCAGTGGCAACGCTACAGGTGCATCCGCCCGAAACCAGTCGTGTTCATCGCCGGTGAGGGTAATTTTGCTGATGTTCGCAATCACCTCTCCAGACTCCAGCGCCATATCTTGCGGACCAAATGCATAGATCTGGTAACCACGTCGATGGGCTTCGCGCATCATGGCAAAGGTTGAATCCTTGTAGGTTTTGAACTGCGCTAAAGGATCAGTCAGGAAAGCAATTTTCATAGCAAATTTCCGTAAGCCGGATGAACCAGCAATTTAGTAAATCTCAGGATTAGGGTCCGTTTTTTCCATCTCTAACGAGGCAGCGAGCAAGGCTAGGCGGGCGACGACACCGTACATATAAAAACGATTCGGTGCCGCAGTACCCGGTTTTGCTTTCATATCCGGCACCGCATGTTGTTGCGCAAACGCTAACGGCACAAAATGCATTCCTGGGGCATTGAGGTTTTCATCGACGCCACGTTCTTCATGGAATCGGTAAAAACCACCCACAACGTAACGGTCAATCATGTACACCACAGGTTCGGCAACCGACTCTCTGATCTGTTCAAAGGTGTACACACCCTCTTGAACGATCACGTCGCGCACTTCCATGCCGTCTTTGACGACGGACATCTTGTTGCGCTGCTTACGATTGAGATCACGCACCTCATCAGAGCTATGGATCGTCATAATGCCCATGCCATACGTGCCGGCATCGGCTTTGACGATGACGAATGGCTTTTCTTTGATACCGTATTCTTTGTATTTTTTACGGATCTTGGCGAGGATCGTATCGACTGCCGCCGCTAGGGCGTCCTCACCAGTATGTTCGTTAAAATCGACATCTTTTACCTTGGTAAAGAAGGGATTGAGCATCCACGGATCAATGTCGACCATTTTGGCGAATTTTTTGACGACCTCGTCATACGCTGAAAAATGGTTACTTTTACGACGCAATGCCCAGCCTGCATGCAGCGGTGGTAGCAGTGTTTGTTCATTGATGTCTTCCAAGATGGCTGGAATGCCAGCGGAAAGGTCGTTGTTAAGCAAAATCGTGCAAGGGTCAAAATTTTTCAGACCCAGACGGCGACCATTGGCCGAACGCTCCAGCGGCTCCAGAATCAGCTGCGTACCATCTGGCAGGTCGATGGGCGTTGGCGCTGTGATATCCGGAGAAAGAGAACCGAGGCGGACATTGAGACCTGTCTGACGGAAAATTTGCATCATCCGAGCAATATTCTGCAAATAAAACGTATTGCGGGTATGACTCTCTGGAATCAACAACAGGTTCTTGGCATCAGGACAATATTTTTCAATCGCCGCCATCGCCGCCTGAACAGCCAACGGCAACATTTCATTGGCAAGATTGTTAAATCCACCCGGAAACAGGTTGGTATCGACGGGCGCAAGCTTAAAGCCGGCGTTGCGTAAATCGACCGAACAATAAAATGGCGGCGTATGCTCTTGCCATTCCATACGGAACCAGCGTTCAATCGCGGGGGTCGCTTCAAGGATTTTCTTTTCTAGATCGAGCAGTGGCCCATTCAGAGCCGTGACGAGATGCGGAACCATATTGACCTTTTTGATGAGCTGCCTGAATCACCGGCAGCTGTAACCAAAATACACTGACCAGACCACCGGTGTTTGATGACTTACCTAGCTTGGGGTGAATCCACAGGAATCAAGACGCTCCTGAAGATACCCCTACAAGTATCAGGCCGATTTTGCTAACAGATTAAAATGCTCTACCACGGGGGCTTGAGCAAAAAATGGACCGACAATGGCGCGCCATTGTAAGAATGCAGGCGATTCGCGGAAATCAACGGTGTGATTTTCGAGCGTTTCCCAGTAGATCATCAACACATAACGTTCTGGCGATTCAATGCCATGATTGACTTTGAATCCACTAAAGCCTTTGGCGTGGCGAATCACTTCGTCGATACCGCGTTGTATCGCTGCGTTAAACTCAGTTTGTTGTCCAGGATGAATACGGATGTCAGCAATTTCGAGAATCATTTTAAGCTCTTAGGTCGTCGTGATAGTTGATAATCATGGCAGGCTGACTGTTCATTACGATGATCGATCGAGGTGCCTTACCTTGGTCGGAAAACAGATCAAACCGTTTACAGACCTCCATTATGGCACTAATCAGACCAAACCATTGTCGCTCAACTCCTTTTTGAGCAACGCATAGAAAACCGGTGCAGCAACCAGACCCGGAACACCAAACAAGGTCTCCATCACTAAAATTGCCGTCAGTAATTCCCACGCTTTGGCATTCACCTGTGCTCCGATAATACGGGCATTTAAGAAATATTCCGCCTTGTGTACCACTACCATAAACACCAATGAAGCGATCGCTGTATTGAGAGAATGGGACAGCGCAATGATCACCAAAATTGTATTAGAGATAATATTTCCAGCCACAGGGATTAAACCCGCCACGAAAGTGACGGCAATCATGGTTTTCGTCAACGGTAAATGAACACCGGACAAAGGCAATATCACCAATAAATACAATGCGGCCAAACACGTATTGATGAAAGATATCTTGACTTGGGCAAAGACAATTTTTTCGAAGATCAGCGCCAGATTACCAATACGTTGCTGGAGTGCGGCAGCAAAGGGCTTGTTCTCAACGGTCTCTTGCGTCTCACGTAGCACAACCATGCACCCAATGATCATCCCTAAGATCAAATGAACGATGAGATGTCCTGCCTCTGGCACAAGCAATTTGGCCTCGCCTGCGTGCTCACGTAGCCATTGCGTGATCATTTCCTGCAACGCGCCGACATCTTCTGGAAAGTAGGTACTTACCCATTCAGGAACTTGTCCGCGTGAAGCTTCAATAATGTCCGCCAGTTTTTGCAAGAGCGTATGTAAATTTCCGCCATCAGAGCGCAAAAACACATGGAGCGCCCACGCTGCGATGATGAGCGTACTGATCAACACGGTCCCCAACACGGCTACCGCGACCATTCTAGGGCGACGCTGATGGGCCATCCGAGCGATGATTGGTGCCATGAGGTGAATCAGCGAATACAACAGGAGCCCAGAAAATAAAGCGACTAACAATCCCGCCTTTAAAACGACGAAAAGAGCACCGCCCATGAGGACGTAAGAAGCCACCGTCGAGGCAGACATTTTTGTATTGGTCATTATCTTGATACCCTTAATGAATGAGTCCGGTCAATCCGACAACCGCCCCAAGCAACAAAACGACGCTCGCCAACATCGAAATCACAAATCCTGGCCCCCTTGTTTTCGGATCTTTCAGGTAGCTGATCGCATAGACAATACGTCCCGCAACCCAGATTGCTCCGAAAATGGCAGCGAAATGATCACTCAACCACATCGCACAGAGCCACATCGCTGGACCAAAAAAGACGAGCTGCTCTACGGTATTACTTTGGACTCGCAACGCACATAAAAAGTCGTCAGGTCCATCGACCGATGGTGCTTTGACACCATGCTTCCCGCGGGCTTTTCCAACAACAAAAAACGTCCAGAAATACATCATCAACACGACGACGCTCACCCACGATGTCCATAAAAATGGCATACCGACTCCCTCAAAATTTGAACAAACAGCCCTGACGACAATTGCGCAAGGTCATCTTAAAAAATACTCAAATAAGACTAGCATTTCAGGGTTTAAGCCTAACATAGAGGGTAACGAATACAGCTCCACTTTCTGATATGAAGCTGAATAAAATAATTACAAGAATCTCTGAACTGTTATTTTGGCAATAATCACTTTCGTGATGGTCGATATTTCGCTTGCTTCATCCCGTTACCCACATAAAACTATTTTTTGTTGTTGTCATCTTTTGGGGAACTTTAAGCGTTAAATGCTGACTAATTGATGACAATTGCATCGAGGAATACAAAATGAAAACGACACTAAAAACACTGTCTCTCTCCGCAACCATTCTGGGCGTTGCATTGATGGCGCCGACTGTTCAAGCGGCTGATTTTGAAGAATATGCACGCGTAGTCAACGTCGTGCCCCAAGTTGAGCAGGTCAATATTCCTCGCCAGGAATGTCAAACTGTCTATGAAAACGTGCAACAACCCCAAGAGCGGAGTAATGCAGGCGGCATCATTGGTGGTATCGCAGGTGGTTTGTTAGGTAGCCAAGTCGGCGGCGGCAATGGTCGTATCGCTGCGGCAGCAGCGGGGGCAATCACTGGGGCAATCGTGGGTGATCGCGTTGATAACAACAATAATCAGCCACCAGGCTATACCACACGTCCTGTACGTCAATGCCGTAATGTGGATAACTGGCAAACACGTACCAATGGGTACGCAGTGACGTATGAGTACAACGGTCGTAGCTATACTTCGATGATGCCGTACGATCCAGGTTCTCGTCTTCGTCTGCGTGTTTCAATCACGCCACTGCCTTAAATAAGGCACAAAGAGGACTCAAAAAGGATATTTCCTGAGGAGGAAGTGTTCTGTCAACATTGAGACCCGCTGTTGTAAAAATACGCAAAATGCCGCTCTCTGCGGCATTTTTCACGAATATTGCCTCAAAACAACTTTAATCCGACGTGATATTGAGCGGAAAACGCATGGGTTTATAGTATGATCATACAGCAAAATTATTGCTCACCCTCCGTCTACAGCTCATGAAAAACAAGTTAAAAAAATATGGTCGGCTGATATGGCTATTTCTGATTCTGGTTATTGGATTTACTGGCACACAGGTTGCCAGTTTTTTTATTGGGCAAAATACATTGACCCAGTCCATCACTGAGCAAAGCTTGCCTGCGCTCAGCGACCATCTCACTTCAGAATATCAAAAAACTTTTTTACGTCCATCGGCCGTCGCACAACTCGCCAATAACGTTTTCGCACGAGACTGGTTAATCAATGGCGAGGCGGATACAGAACAACTTACCCAATTTCTGAAAGACATTAAAAATAAACACAATGCTCGCGAAAGCATCCTCGTTTCGGAACAAAGCAGACATCTCTATTCCAGCACGGGCAACATCAAAACATTAAGCATTACAGAGCCACGCGATAATTGGTACTTCCAATTCAGAAATTTAAAAATACCCTCCGAAGTCAACATTGATACCGACCCGCTCAATCACGATGTGATGAGCATGACAATCAATTACAAACTCCTTGATCCGAGTGGAAAATTCATTGGGATCATCGGCCTGCACGGCATCAATATCAATGCAGACTTATTGAAGAATGTCATCGATCGCAACGAGAATTACTTTCATAGTTCAATTTACATCGTCGATAAACACGGTGATGCCGTCCTAACAGGAAACCGTGCTGAGTTTCGTCGCGACAACCTCAACAACACGGATGGCATCAAAACAATCGCTGCAACCATCTTGGGCAATAAAAAGAATATCCCAGTAGCACTTCAATACAGCAGCGAAACCAGTGCTCATTTTGTGAATATCAGAGCACTCCCTGAATTAGGGTGGCAGTTAATTATCGACAAAAATAAGGACGCTGCACTCCAGCCACTATTGAACGTCTTAATATGCAACCTCGCAGCGGGTCTCACATTGACCATCGTGTTGACGCTGATGGCTTTTTTTGTGATCAAAAAATACGAAACAAGACTCGAAAAATCAGCGACGACCGACACACTCACGAATCTCTTAAATCGTCACGCGTTTGATTTCATTTTTCAGCAGGCCCTGCTCGATGCCGAGCGGTCACGACAACCGATGTGCGTCCTCTTGCTCGACATCGATTTTTTCAAAAAAATCAACGACAAACAAGGACGCCAAGTCGGTGATCATGTACTCCGAGAAATCGCCGCGATTTCGAAACGATCCCTGCGCGAAAGCGACGTCATTTGTCGTTGGGGTGGCGAAGAGTTTTTGATCTTACTTAAAAACTGCACCCTAGAAAAAGCAACATCGATTGCTGAAAATTTGCGCAGCACCATCGCGGCCAACGATTTTTCACGCACCACGGATCTGACCAGAACACGGCTCAGTATCACGGTTAGTATGGGCGTGGCTGAATGCCGTGAAAACGAAACGGAAGACAGTGTCTTTGATCGTGCCGATGAAGCATTGGCACAAGCAAAGAAAAATGGCCGTAACAGTGTTTATTTCTCAGAATGATGTTTTAACAGTGCCAGATCCTGCGTTGGCGAAATAAATGCCTCATATACTCGGCCCGCTTTGACATCCCATTGTTGGACCACTTCCTGCTGCTTGACGACCGTGTGCATGTCCCCTCGAGCAATCGGACCAGTCAATGCCTTTGCCGCACCGAGTGCAAAGACGTTTTCCATCGATTGGCGTGCCAATGGTGCCGCCATCGCCAAAGCTAATTCAGCGGGTACACCGGCTGCTTGATAAGCGCGTAATGCTGTATCGAGTAGCGTCACCAGATAGTTACTCGCTAAAACAGAACCAGCGTGGTAGAGCAATTTAGTATCTGCGCTGATCTCAACGACTCGCGCACCAATGGCATTAAGTGCAGGGATCAAGACATCTAACGCCCGTTGTTCTCCCTCAATGCTACAGATGGTCCCTTGAAAATGCTGAGCGACCTGCTCCGGATCTGCAAAACTCGCAACTGGGTGAATACTGGCAACCGCAGAACCGCACGCCAAGGCGGCACTCAGCTCCGTAGATGCTTTCGCGCCGCTGCAATGAAACACAATACTGTCTGCGTTCAATAACTGCTGTTGCTGTAACTTCTCGCACACTGAGGCAATCTGATCGTCACTGACCGCCAACATCCATACGTCAGAAGGTTTGAGGAGCGCCTCATCGGCGCATGCCAATTGCGTGTCAGCACCGATAAATTCACAAGCACGTTGTGCGCTGTCGAGTCGACGATTGAGGACCTGTGTGAGTGTGAATTGGCGTTCTTGCTGCAAGCGTCGGCCAAAGACTTTCCCTACCTTGCCTGCACCAATGATCGATAATGTTTTCATCTTAGTATGCACTCCCCGCCATGTTAAATCTGCTAAAGAATCAGATTATGGCCTAAATGATGGAGAATATCGCAAGCAAGAGATCACAAACATGCACTCACGAAATCAGGCGCAATGAGGCTTCTGCCAACGTGACTACCAATGACGGCCTCCGTGAAAGCCCCAACCAGGCGCAACAACAACAGGCACGGGTGCGACGACATAACCACGTGGTGCGGGCGCACACACGACGCATCCACTCGTCATGACGGTTGCAACGACGATGGCTATCAGGGTGAAAAGTGTTGATTGACGAGTACGCATGATGGGCTCCTTGAGCATGTAATCACCGGCACATAAAGTAACGACCGATGAATCTATAAGCGTCTGGAGCCCACTTTCGTTGACAGCGTTGATGTATGGCTATGTAGCAGATAAACGATGGAATGTAACAACCGCAAACTATTCCGCAACACCAACTTAGTTCGATTCTTTAATCAAACGACCACTGGTTTTTTGAATTGGTCGCGCATTCATCGGATACAAGCGATTAAAAATTGCCAATTGCTCAGATGATAATTCAATCGGTTCTTTCATCACCATCCATAACACGCCCTCGGTACATGGCGGTGTTGTGAGTGACCCCATATAAGTGAAGTAGTCGCGCTTTGCAGGAAGTAATTGATTGAGGTCTAACGGTGCCATTGCCTCTTGCGGTTGATTCTTTTCTAACGGCAGGTTATTCCACACCTGCTGCACCGCACTTTGTGGTTTACCGCGCTCAATTAATACGGCAACCACGGCTAATTTTCCGTCCGCATCTTTATGAACAAGATGAATCACCATTTCGGCGCTACGTCCATTCACGCGTTCTTCAGACGGTTTATGGAAATGAAATTGGACTAATTCGTAGTTACGCCCCAGGACGGTAATATAGTTACCAGCGCCAACGTTGACCTGAATCGTATGACCATTATCAACAACATTAAATCCTGAAGATCGGTAATCAAAAACAATGGGATCAAGATTCACTTTAATGCCATCGCGAATATCGATCGGTGATTGACGATCACCCGATTCACATTTAGCGTTAGCGGGACTTAATTTGCCCCAGCTGAGCGGACCGTTATCGCCCTGATAGGCCCAACCGCCAGCACCATGTGCATCCATTGCTGCTGCGATTGCTGCTGCGCCATGTTTTTCCTCGAGGGTCATTTCCACCTTCGGCTTCGGTGCCTCAACGCGACGCGGTGCATAAGTAGGACGCATCACTGAACGAGCCGCTGCTGCGGGGCTCACTGATTCTTTTTCTTTTTTTAATATCGCTAATCTTTCGGCAATTTTTGCTGCCAGTTCATCCGCTGCAAGCGCTTCCTTTGCCGCGTCTTTGCTTTCTTTGCTGTCCTTGCTTTCTTTTCCTTCTTTGGATGATTTTTTGCTTTCTTTCTCTTTTTCTTTTGACGAGCTGGAAGACTCTTCTTTCTCTTTTTCTTTCTCTTTAGATGAAGCCTGTTTAATTGGCTTGGACGCAGAAGAAGACGACTCTTCGCTCGCTGAAGCGGAAATCGCCAACAACAATGAAATCAGGAGGATGGAGTAGCGGCGCATAATAAGAAAAGAATGAGAGAAGATAATCCGGTTACGGCAGATCTCTCTTTAAACTTGAATTGTTTGATGCGAACTAGCCGGAAGCTTGTCTTTTTAATCCTACAAAATAATGCCGATCATGAAATAACCGGCATTATTTGGCACTTCAGTTCCCTGTCAACAAACGCGCTTTGGCGGCCGCATACTCGGTCGCAAAACGCGCCACAACATCAGCAACAGACGGCGTGTCATCCATCAACCCGACACCTTGACCTGCACCCCAAATATCGCGCCACGCCTTTGCTTTATTGCCACTTGTACCAAAATCCATTTTGCTCTTATCAGCAACAGGCAAATTATCCGGATCGAGACCAGCAGCAACGATCGATTTCTTTAAGTAATTACCGTGAACACCAGTAAATAAATTCGTGTACACAATGTCAGCCGCCGTCGATTCCAGAATCGCCTGACGATATGCATCATCCACATTCGATTCGGGTGTCGCCAGCCAACGTGATCCAATGTAGGCAAAATCGGCACCCATTGCTTGCGCAGCCAAAATAGCATCTCCCGTCGCAATCGAGCCAGACAGCGCAATCGGGCCTTTAAAAAATTTGCGTACCTCACCCACCAATGCAAACGGTGACAAGCCACCCGCATGACCACCCGCGCCAGCGGCGACCAGAATCAGTCCATCGACGCCTGCTTCTAACGCTTTTTGCGCGTGACGAATAGAAATCACATCATGCAGCACGATACCGCCATAACTATGAATCGCATCAAGCATCTCTTTTGGCGGCGCACGTAAGGAAGAAATAATGATAGGAATCTGATGTTTTACACAAACCGCGACATCATGGGCGAGACGGTCATTGGACTGATGCACAATTTGATTGACCGCAATTGGACCAACAATCGCCTCTGGATGCGCAGCCTGATACGCGGCCAATTCCTGTTTGAGCTCAGTGAGCCAAGTGTCGAGCAATTCTGCAGGACGGGCATTGAGTGCTGGGAAAGAACCGACAATACCTGCTTTACATTGTGCAGCAACAAGCTTTGGACCACTGGCAATAAATAAAGGTGAGGCAATCACGGGTAACGCGAGGCGTTGTAATACGGTCGGTAAATGCGCATTGCTGGACATAATGAGTCTCCACACAGGGTTGGTTTACGTTATTTGTTGGTTTTGTTGCTCTTTGATGATCACGGCTGATATGATGTTATCAGAAAAAACGTTGTTTTTTTAAATCCTTGTATTTTCTCTCTCGCCATGAAATCTAAGCTCGTCGACTTTCGTCAAGAACAGGAAGCATTAAGACATTCGATGCGTGAAGGCATGCTCGAAGCAGCCAGCCGTTTATTACTCGAAGAGGGTGCAGCAGCGTTGACGGTTCGTCGGGTTGCCGATGCGGTCAATTGCTCAACGACGCTGCTCTATTCTATTTTTGGTGGTAAAGACGGCTTATCTAACGCACTATATCTCGAGGGATTTGCCCTCTATCGGCGCGAATTCCCAGCCTATGCAGCACAACAAGCTGGCGCACCGGTTGCTCGCGGCATCGACAGTTTGCATTTGTATGCCAATTATTACCATGCGTTCGCTCGACGCTATCCTAGCTATTACATGGTGATGTTTGGTGATGCCATTGCGGGTTTCGTACCACCTGAAGCCTCACGTATCGCCGCATGGGAGAGTTTTACTCCGCTTATTGCTGAGTTTCAGTATTGCATGCAACACGGCAGCTTACCTGTCAGCAGCGCCAGTGCTGCAGCGCGACTGATGTGGGCAGCCATGCACGGTGTGATCAGCCTAGAATTAAAAGGGTTTTACCTCAAACAGACGCATGCAGATACCCTGTTCCAATCAGCCGTGCGCGCCGTTTTATTTTCTCTTCAGCACCCAACGACGCATTCAACACAGTAACCACCACAACCACCCTCCTAGGACTGTTTATGACTTATCAATGTTTTGAATTTAGCATCGACAATAAAATCGCCCATCTGCGTTTTAGTCGTCCGGATAGCCTCAATACAATGCAGCCCGTGTTTTTTAAAGAGTTGGTAACGATTCTGAAAGAACTCCAACAGCAGGCGTCGGCACGGGTATTGGTTATTTCTTCCAGCGGCAAGCATTTCACCGCTGGGATGGCATTGGATGTCTTTGCGGGCGGCGGCATTTCTCTCGATGACAATAAAGCGGTAGGTCGGGCCAATATTGCGCTGATCCTCAATGACATGCATCAATCGTTTAATCTGATCGAGCAATTACGCATGCCTGTTATTACTGCCATTCAGGGCGGGTGTATTGGAGGTGGGGTGGATTTGGTTTGCGCAGCGGATATTCGCTTGGCGACAAGTAACGCATTTTTCTGTATTCAAGAAATTAATATCGGAATGACAGCTGACTTGGGTACCTTACAACGTCTACCGAAACTCATCCCTGAGGGTATCGTGCATGAGATGGCCTATACAGGTCGACGCCTCAATGCGCAGCGGGCACTCCAATGCGGTCTCGTCAACGACGTCTTTGACACCCCCGAAGCAATGTTAGAAGCAGCATTACAAATGGCGAAGGAGATCACTGAAAAACCACCGGTAGCGATCTGGGGAAGCAAGCAGGCCATTCACTATGCACGTGATCACAGCACACACGATGCGCTCCAACAAATGGGCTGGCTACAATCAGGCATTTGGCAAAGTGAAAATCTGATGGAAGCGTTCATGGCCAAGCAACAAAATCGCCCAACCAATTACGCCGACTTGGCGCCAGTCTCATCATTCAATGATGCACCGTACCAGCTCAAATAAGGTCCTGAACACACACCGAACGAGCGTGTAAGTTCTCGGGATTATGTACTCACAATGTGCTCGCCCTCGAGGCGAGCAGCTCCTGCCCTGATGAGCTCCTGAATCAACTGTGGCAACAGCAGATCGATAGGGGTCGCCAGTTGTTCTACGGCTAAACGCATCATTCGTACATCGGCGATCATTTGTACGAGCTGCGTCATGCTTAATTGACGTCGATCCAGCAACAAAAACGCGATCAAGACTTTCACAGCGTTGCGCGCGTTGCGTTTGGGATCGGCCGCCAGATAATCGAGTCGGCTACGCGCGCGATCAATCGCTGCTTGTTTGTCGGTGAAGGCTGCACCATGCCCCGGGATGACAAGCCGAACATCGAGTTCTTCAATCAATTGCAAAATCGCCGCTTGTTCAGCGAATCCAGACGCACCTTCTAATTCTGGAAAAATGACGCCGAAGCCGTTCTCCCATAAGGCATCTGCTGAGATCAGCAATCCTTCTTGTGCACAATACAAAACCACCGAATGAGGATCATGACCAGGCGCCGCGAATACGTGCCATTGGAGCGATCCGAGTTGGAGAGAGGAACCGTCTAATAATCCATCGTTCGCGACAAACCGTGGGCACTCTTGCCCTGTCGCGTCAAACGAGAGTTGCGCTGTATCCCACTCGTCCACAATGGCTCTATCCGCCGCTGGAATGAGGGTGTGACAGCGATAGGTTTGTTGTAAGAGTGCGTTGCCGCCGCAGTGATCAGAATGCAGGTGGGTGTTAATCAGCAGATCGAGTTTGCGCCCCTGCAAAACGTTCTCAACCAAGGCTAAGGTTTGTGGGGCGTGCCGAACATAGCCGCTATCCACTAACGCTGTTTCAGTATCGCTGACGAAGAGAATGTTATTGGACGATAACCAACCACGTTCAAACAGGTGTATTCCAGCCGGAAGTGAAAACGCAGTATCGCTCATCAAATCACTCTCAAAATAACATCGTTAAAATAAGCGGTGCTTGACCTGATGCCAGATCTCTAATTTACGTTCATTGCTGGCCGTACCCCAACCACGTAACTCATCCAAAGTACGGAAACAACCGGCACACCAGCCCGCCTGCTCGTCCATTCTACAAACGCCGACACAAGGTGATGGTACCGGTTCCGCCGGAGAGGCTGTGCTTGGTTCAAAGTCGTACAAAATACTCATAATGCGGATTCAATTCAAGAAAGCAACGCGACGTCGGCGACAGGTGCATGGGTCATCGCGATTAATTGTTGGGGAGACAAGCTAAAAACCGCATGGGGATGCCCTGCCGCCACCCATATGGTTGTGTATTTCAATAAATCCTGATCGATCAGTAGAATCGTTTTTTCTGGATGTCCGATCGGACAGACGCCACCGATCGCGTAGCCGGTTTTTTCTCGAACGAAACGCGCATCGGCCTTCCCTAGGGGACCAACAATGGCGGCGACCTTCTCAACATCAACACGGTTGATACCGCTCGCGACGACCATCACACCCGCATCATCCGTCAATCGGCGAAAGACAATCGATTTTGCAATCTCAGCCACATGACAGCCCAAACCGGCAGCAGCCTCTGCGGCAGTTTTTCCAGATGCAGGAAGTACTACAATAGACTGATCGTGCCTAATGCTCGCTAACAAGCTGGCAACACGCTGGGACGATTCGGGTAAATCAGAGGGGGCGTTGGCAATATTCATCATTGAAGTCAGGGGATCGCATATCGGATAAAAAACCTCTTTTTATCGTTTATAACACACTCAAACGAGACCCGCTGTTCATTGATAAAGGTTTGCTAATCGACTTATCCGCCCCAGCTTTCGAGCAATTCTCGATGTTGTGGCGGGAAATCAGTGCATTTCATTCCAGCACGATATTCATTGCCACTCAAGATGGTGTATTGACAAGTGCCTTTGCAAACGACTTGAGTACGGGCTGACGCATCTTTGTGGCTCGGGACTTCCATCATCATCGGATAAGTCTGCTTTTCTCTGAGCATAACGCTCGTTTGAATTTGGATACCAGCAGCAGAAAAATTGATGATTTTTGCAGGCACAATACGACCTGCCGCTATCTGGATAGCAGCCCGCCATGCAACCGCAAGACGCGGGGAAGTTCTGGAGTCACTCATAAAAACGGTCAATACATCGAATCAGGAATTTTGCTAAACGGCAAAAGCAAGATTGTAACAACTAATCGTGCTTACTTGCAGGTGGATTCTCAAAAACGGTGATTTTATTGATCGTCAGCTTATTTGTTTTTCAATAAGGCATGAAGCATAGGCAAATACGTTCTCATCACCAACGATAATCAACAGAGATGCTCGCGTACAACTTGAGGGTCACGACGCTGCCGCCGTGCTCGCTATCCATTGCTGAAGCAGTTGGTTTGCCGTTGCTTTGCCGCTTGCCAAACAGGCAGTTAACAAATACCCCCCAGTAGGCGCTTCCCAATCCAACATTTCGCCTGCACAAAATACATTGTGACAAGCCTTGAGCATCCCCTCTGGTGTCAATGCTTCAAATGTGACACCTCCGGCACTGCTGATTGCTTCATCAATGGGACGTGGTGCAAGCAAGCGTATAGGTAATTTCTTTATCCACAAACTCAGTTCAGCAGATGACTGCATTTGCTCTTTTGACAGTATTTCGTATAACAACGCTACTTTCAGTGCATCCAATTTGAGCGTCGTTTTTAGATAGCTTGAAAAGGAACGCGAACCGCGACCCGCGCTGAGCAATTTCTGTAGTTTCTCTAGGCTAGTATCAGGCATCAGATCGAGCTCCAGCGTCGCATAGCCTGCTGTGTTGATCTGTTCACGCAGTGCCGATGACAAGGCGTAAATCAAACTCCCTTCTACTCCCCCCTCGGTAATGACAAATTGCCCCTTCCGCATTCCATCTAGGGATCCCGCCACCCGCGCAGCAACGGTGAGCACCGGGCTACCTGCAAATTTTTCTTTAAAAAAAGGACTCCACTCGAGGTCGAAACCGCAATTGGCTGGCTGCAGTGGAGCAACTTCAACACCACGTTGCTGCAAGAGTTCGACCCATTTACCGTCCGATCCAAGACGCGCCCAACTCCCCCCGCCCAAAGCGAGGATCACCGCATCAGCACGTGCCTCATGGGATCCATCAGGTGTGGCGAATACCAAATGTGAGGCATCGTCAGACCAGCCGATCCACCGATGTTTCATTTGAAATTGCACGCCTTGTTCGCGGAGTTGATGCAGCCACACCCGAAGTAATGGCGCGGCTTTCATATCCACAGGAAAAACGCGCCCCGAACTACCAACAAAAGTCTCAATACCCAATGATTTCGCCCACGCGCGCACTGCCGTGGCATCAAAGGACGTTAATATCGCTGCCAGATCACCTGCGCGATTGCCGTAACGGGAGAGAAAGGCGGCAAAGTCCTCTGAGTGGGTAAGATTCATTCCCCCCTTACCTGCAAGCAGAAATTTTCGACCTACAGTTGCCATCGCGTCATATACATCCACCCGTACGCCCTGTTGTGACAACGTATCAGCAGCCATGAGACCTGCCGGTCCACCGCCAACAACAATGACGTGCTTGGTTGACAAGAGCGCGGACAACGGACGCGAGGCAGGAAGACTTGTTTGCATGGGTAAGATCGACAGTAACTTGGAGCTCAATAATAAACGCACCCGATGAAATCAATGGGCGGGGCGCTATCATACGCCCTCTCTAGGCTCCATGAAAACCACATAGCGCGTTGAGAAGCACGATGTGATTCCGTTATTTGGCTTTTACGTCAACGTAGCTTCTCGAAAAGCACGGTGGTCGATCGTTATTTTAACCAGCTCTGTTGGTAGTGGTTGCGATAATCGTTCGCAGGATCAAAGGTGTTTTTAACGCCACCATCATAAGCAATATTTTGTGCAGTCACCAAATGAACTGGTGTCACATATCCACTGGGCTGTTGGCCTGTCATGGCGCGATTAAGCTCATCGACCAATTGCCAAGCATGTAAAGAAAGCGGCTCAGGAACGGTACCGGTCTGAATATCATTGGTACGGATACGTTTATATGCAGTCGGTGACCCATCTCCTGCCGACACGCCAACAAGTTTATTAGACGCAACCAATGGTGCAATCGTCGAAGCGTTCAGAAGATCAAAGTAGTAGTCATTCACTGCAATGACATGGCTCCATTTTGCACCATGTCGTTTCACTAAATTCTCGACGACGCCGTGCATTTTGAGATAGGCATCATTCATTGCCACATCCTCGACACTCAACAAGCGACATCCTTCACATTGCTTAATTGTCTCGACGATGGCATTCGATTTCGCCAACATGTAGGGGTTTGTCGAATCGGTGAAAACAACGATACCCGCTTTGTTATTCGACTCAACCACCGTGTACAACGCCGCGAGTTGAGCAACTTCTTTGGGATTAGATGTAATATTGGTGAATAAGCCATCAACAGCACCACTTTTTACAGAGGCATGCCAACCTACGACAGGCACTTTTGCGTTGGCGGCTGCAGTCAGCCCTTTTGACTGCGTTCCCGCGTCAACACCAGCCAAAATAATACCGTCCGCCTTCATCGCGATTGCTTGGGTAATAATTGCAGCTCCCTGATTGCAACGCCCGCGACAATCGATAAATAAGGTCTCCCACCCACCGGCAGCTGAGGCCTCTCTCACTCCATTAAAGACGGCGGCAGTGCCTGCATCGCTCATATCACCGCCAATAAAGATAATCTTTTTTTTCTTTTGCAATTTGGGACTATCGATGGGTCCTTCCCAACGATTCTTGACCGCCGCTGCACGCGCCACTTTGGCGTTCGCATTACTCAAAAATTGCATCGGATTTTCTTGTGCGAACGCACTGGGAATCAAACAAACTGCTAAAAACAACGCTGTCAGGCACTTACTGTTGATAGTGGTCATAGTTCTGGGGGTCAGGTTGAGAGCAAACCCGCGTTGTCTTGCGCGGGTAAAACAGTTCACTTATGAAACAAATACTTACAGCCGCGCGCTGATTATTACAGAAAAATTTCCACACAAATATAGTCACATCCACAACAGAAGAGCATTAGGGTTTAATTTTGCATATTAGGATTATCTTTGAATTTTTGATGGTTTTTTTAGCTTTCAACAAACTTTTTATATTATTTAAAAATTAATATTTATTTACCAAGAGGCAATTTTACAACAAACATTGCGTTTAAATATATTGGCAAGTAAAGAAACGATCGCTGAAAATGACGCATATAACCCGCGTTTATACGTCATTTCAGATGATTAACGCCAAATGACCTGACCAGAGCCAGTGTGCTGAATCACTCTCCGCGAGGGGTTTCCTTGGATCTGACATTGACCACTTCCCGTTATCGCGGCTTTGATCTCTTCAATCACATTAACCGCGACATCGCCTGAACCAGACATCTGGATCGTCGCACCGTTGGATTCGAGTGCGATAGCATTCAGCCCACCCGAACCAAGGACATCTGCGTGTAATTGTGTCGTTTTTCCCTCCAGCGAAATACTCCCTGAGCCGCGCGACAACACTGTCGTGTCTTGACTGTTTGTCACTCGTAACTTGACGCTGCCACTGCCCAATGCCTTCACGCTTATTTTTTGAAACAGAGCGGTCATAGAGAGGTCACCACTTCCACGTGAATCAATATCTAGGGTATTTCCCTTCATTTCTTGTACTAACACTGGGCCACTACCAGACAAAGCCAGCTTTTCAAGAGAGGACAAGCTCAACTCAACAACAGGTGCCGGCATCTTGCCAACAGCAACAAAAATACCTCTTGTTCCAATGTAAAGCGTATTTCCCTCAATGCGCGTCGTGACTTTTTCAACCAATTTCGGATCGCCTTGAATAAATAACGCTGGCTGTAAGCTGGATCGAAGCATTAATTGCATTGGCCCACTCATCACGACGTTCGTCACATTGGCTGTTAATTCACGACGCTCCCTGGCTTGCCCACCGTGCGTGTCGACGGTAACTTGTGCATAGGCGACGTCAGAAAAAATACAGAGGCCACTCGCAATACAAAAACAAACGGCGATGAGTCTTGATTTCACGTTGGTCGTTTTCATCATCAGCTCCAAGATAACAAGGTGCTCCAGCACCTATGTTCTTATCAAAAAACGAGCACTGGCAAACCAAAAGTTCACCAGTACGAGAAACACAAATTGGTTTCGTAAGATAAGAATAGGGGTCTTTCATGCTTGATGCGAACGGCTTGCGATAGTGCGTCAAACGCGAGGGATGAAAAGCAGAATTGAGGAGATGATCCGGAAATCGGGATTCACTCCTTCGGCAGAGTAACACCGCGTGAGGAATGACTTCGACAAAGAGGACGGCTAATGGAGTAAGCGGCTCGCATCATAAGTGCGTAACCACGTCAGCTGTAGAATCCGCGCATCGTTACTAGCGCGATGGCGATTAACGTTGAGATCGATCTCAACCTGGCTTTTCGTCTGATGCCACAGTTCTTCCTGACGAGGGGAAATGATCTCTCGAAAGTCAGCGAGCCTGAAGTGCGGCTGCTGCTCAGCAGCATCAAAGAGTCTCGCTAGCCACACATAATCGTGCGCCCAACCATCTGTGTAGACTGTTTGCCCAACGAGAAGCTGATTTAAATGTTGAGCGACCTGGCTGGCAGGACGACCGCGCTCGACGAGTATCTCCCGCGGAATTCGATGTACCTGAGCCGCATGTGCATCCCAATGCTGCCAATCATCCTCAGGCCGAATAAGCGTACACCACCCTTCGCCATGACGACGAGAGAATCCTATTTCAATGGGATAGCTACCGGCACCAAAGCCGGAGGCTTCTATATCCATCACGATTGGGACAGTCATCATGATTAAAGCTCCGTTTTGGCGAAATCAACATAGAAGCGTAAAGTTTTATACGAAACAGTTAACTCCGCAAGTTTTTTATCAATACAACGATGTTGACCGATCGCTTTGATTCATATTTACGACGGTGAGAAAAATTGGAGGGCAAGACTCAGGGTTCGACCGCGGGGGAATGAGAAAAAGTGAGAAGGGTTAGGGCTCAAAGGGTGTGATTAAAAATGCGGTGGGTCCCTAGGAGAATAGCGACCTGCCCCGGAGAGCGATGGATGCATAAGGTTCACCGATGAATGGCTAAGGGAATGAGATGTGGTGATTGGTTCTCGAAAGAAGAGAAAAGAAGTATGGTGGGTGGTGGGTGTTAGGGAGATTCGACGAGTGAAGGTTGAGAGGTAGATGGTTTAGTGGTTTGATTGTCCCAGAAATTGAGAAATTGAGAAATTGAGAAATTGAGAAATTGAGAAGTTGAGAAGTTGAGAAGTTGAGAAGTTGAGAATTTGAGAATTTTGAGAATTTGAGAGTCTGAGAGTCTGAGAGTCTGAGAGTGTGAGAGTGTGAGAGTGTGAGAGTGTGAGAGTGTGAGAGTGTGAGAGTCTGTAGATTTTAGGGTTTGGTAGTTTGATTGTCAGAGAATCTGAGGATTGGAGGGTGTGGGATTTGGATTTTGAACATCCCAGAGCCATAACGATGCGGGACTTACAAGCGACTGATGGTGAGCATCTAAGCCTGAGCGCTTCAGTCTGATACCTGATCTGTACGCCCCAATCTGAACGCCTCTAGCCTCTAGCCTTTAGCCTTTAGCCTTTATTTGAACACCCCAATCGGAGCGCACAAAAGCAAAACCCCTCACTGCGATAGCAGAGAGGGGTAGCAATAGGGAGCCTGACGATAACCTACTTTCACACTGGTTGCAGCACTATCATTGGCGCAGAGTCGTTTCACGGTCCTGTTCGGGATGGGAAGGGGTGGTACC